>JAISHO010000009.1 GCA_031262485.1 Propionibacteriaceae bacterium | reverse complement strand
GTGCTGGTGTGTGGTCGAAGACCATCAGCATCGAAGGAGGCCCGCCCTCATGAGCGGAAGCGACCCGGGGTGGGGAATTTCGATGAGCAGAAGTGGGGAATTTCAGTGAGCGCCGTCATGGCCGAGCACGTCCAGTTGCGACTGGACACCGGCATCCAGGTTTATTTCGCAGACCCGCTCTCACCTTGGCAGCGCCCATCTAACGAGAACACCAATGGCTTGTTGCGGCAGTACTTCCCCAAAGGCACCGACATGCACCGCTACAGCGCCCACGACCTGGAAGCCGTGGCAGCCACCTGAACAACAGACCCCGCAAAACACTTGGCTACCGCGACGGTGCAGACCTGCGTGGTCCATCTCCTGCGCGCCTCGATGCGGTTCGTGAACTACAAAAGACCGCAAACAAGTCGCCGCCGCGCTGAAGCCGATCTACCAGGCCGTCACATGCGAGGAAGCCGCGTTGGAGGCGTTCCTCGATTTCGAGGCCGGAGCGTGGGGGGTGAAGTATCCCTCGACGGTCAAGACGTTCCAAACCGCGTGGGATCGGTTCACTCCGTTCCTCGCGTTCCCTCCGGAGCTGCATCGGGTGATCTATACGACTAACACGATCGAATCGATGAACTATCAGTTACGCAAGGTCACGAAGAATAGGGTGCATTTCCCCAACGACCAGGCAGCGGTCAAACTACTGTGGTTGGCGATCTGTGACATCGAAGACAAACGAGCCCGTCAACGCATCGCTGAACGCGGTCTCCGACCCGTCGAAGCGCCGAGCCGGCCCGAGACTCGTGGAAGGAGCGGTGACGACGAACTGGAAACGCGCCCTCGAACAACTCGTCCTCGCCTACCCCGACCGCGTCGCCCCCCACCTCCACTAAAACAATGAATATTAACTATCCCTGTGCTTACACAGAAACTTGATAGGCTCGCGAAGAGCGCTGACAAACCGGCTTATCCGGCCCATCAGTAGACAATGGACGCGACCAGTTCGACGAATCAGCGTTGACCCGAGCCTTCAACTCCAACACCCGCTGACGCAACGCCTCATTCTGAGCCTGGAGTCCTTCGTTCAACACCTGCTGCTCGGCGTTCAACGCTTGCTGCGACTCCAACGCAGAACGCAACACTCCGACCATCTCGACGAGCTCATCATACGACGGCGCACCCCGCACAAACGACTACACGACGTGCCTCACTTTCGGCCAAGTCGCAGCGATCGCTTCCGGGAACCCCGCCAGCCCGTCGCAACACACGATCAACACGTCTCGGACGCCCCGGTTGGCCAATTCGGCGCAGATCGACGCCCAGAACTTCGCTCCCTCGCTGGATTGGACCCACATGCCCAACACGTGTTTGATGCCGTCCATGTCGACGCCGACGGCGATATGGGCGGCCTTGTTCGCCACGTGGCCGCCGTCGCGGATCTTGACCATGATCGCGTCGAGATAGATCACCGGATACAACGCTTCCAAGGGCCGGTGCTTCCAGGCTAAGACCTCCTCGGCGACCTCGTCGGTGATCTTGCTGATCGCCTCCCTGGACAACTCGGTGCCGATCGTCGAGGCGAGGCGGTGCTGGATGTCACGGCTCTTGAGTCACCTCTGGACCACACCGACCTGCTCGCGGAACGCGACCTGAAAAACGGCTACCAGCTGGCCGAGAAACCTGGCTGGTTATTCATGCCGCAGCGATGGCGAGTTCGTGGTCAATAGCCTCGCGAATGATCTGGCTTCTGCTGGTGTGGGCTTTCGCAGCGCGTTCGTCTAGCTTCCGTGTCCGGTCTGGATCCAACCTGAATTGCACGACTACTGATTTCTCTTGGCCAAGTTCTCGGGGTCTCCCAACGGGTCTGGCCCTTGCTCCCGGAAACCCAGCCTCGGCATCGGCAACAAGCCGTTCAATTACTTCATCGGTGATGGGGACTCCATCGATGGTTCCCCAAACGCCGTCGGCTGGGACTTCTAGTGGGACGAAAACATCACTCATGATCTTCTCCTCTGAACCCTTTCGATGGTGCGACGGGATGCGGGTCGAGCCAGCATGACGTGAATAATGAGGACACGAGACTCGTCAAAAACGAGACCTACTAGTTCCAGTTCAACACCGTCTGCGGTGAAGCCGATTCGCAGCTGGCGGCTAGGTTCTGCTCCATCGAGCCAGCATCGTCGATCCTCGCCCGAGGTCCAAGCGTCCGCGATCTGCCGACGAGTAAAATTGCCATGCTTGAAGGCAGATGCATGGATGGACACCCTCACGCAGTCAAGTGTACTACAAAATTCCAGAGTGTCGGCGGCCACCCCGGGTCGCTCGGGAGGTCTCTCTTTGCAGGCGGTAGGAGACGAGATGTTTGTTGTAGTGCTGTTGATTGGCAACATATCTACTCTTTCGCTTTGCGTCGGGCGGTTACTACCATGACAGGCATCTCCTCGGGATGGGACAGAACTCCTGCGAGATTTGACGCATGGTTTTGGATTCGAACCTGCTGTCTCACCGCTGTAATCATCACCATGTTGAAGCATCCAAGACTTGCCGGTAGAATCGTGAAAGTTATCGCAGTTCTCAACACGCGTCACTAGGCGCTAGGGCAAGGGCTGCGCGTGGCCGGGCCGTGGGGGCGGCCGCCACGACGTGGGGCATGGGGGTGCCCCACGGCTAGGGGGGATGATGATTCACAGTTCTACGTGGGGTGCCCATTCACTGGAGGGGCCGGCCGGGCCGGATCAACCGATGGAGCGCGGTTCTGAGGCTATGTCGCGCCCTCGGGAGCGGGCTCGGCGGGTGATCGCGGGGGTGGCCGCGTTCGGGCTGCTCAGCTCGGGGTTGGTGCTCTCGCCGATGGGCTTCGCACACGCTGATTCGGGCATCTCCGTCTCTATCGCGCAAACCGATGGCACCGCCGCTTTCGACGCCGGCGACGCGGCTGGGCACGACTCCGCTGGGGACAACGGCATCGTCCGCACGAACGACACTGTCACGTGGACGGTGACGCCGACCTTCTCGGGCGACGCTCAGACGAACGCCACCATCACTGTCGATCTGCCAGGTGGCGTCTATTTCACGGAGATCCCCCAGGGGTGCTCGGCTGAGACCTCCTCGCTCAACCCCGCAGCCGCTGAGGTCGCCGCTCCCACAGCTGGGATCGACTCCTCCACCTGGGAATCCCTGCCAGAGCAAACCCTGGTGTGTGGCATTCCTGACTCTTATCTCGCTCCCTCCGCCTCGGCGTGGAGTTTTCCGTTGGCGGCTCGGGTGCGCCCGGAGGTTCCGCAGGGAACCGAGTTGACGGCGACGATCGCTGTGGCCTCCGATCAAACCGCCGCTGCGGCACAGACTCGCACAGTGACCGTCTCGGCGGTGCCGAGCTACGACATCTCCCTCAACGGGTTCTACGAGGTCGCCGATCAGCAGCCCGTCCGTCTCAACTACGAGACGCAGTGCCCCTGGGATGAGACGCGCGCCTGTAAGCCGATCATCTACCCGGTGACGATCTTCGCCACCAACGACAAGGGCACCGCCCCGGCGGAATCCTTCAGCTTCGACCTCGACCTCACCCCCGGATCCCTTTACAGCGACGCGAGAATCACCGATCTTGAGACTTATGGCGCCCGACTCAACGAAGAGATCGCCGACGCCGCCCGCGCCGCCGCTTCTGGCATGGCCAATAGCGCCATCGACCCAGCCCTCGGCTTCACGGCGGAGAACTCGGTGCGCGACACCGGAACCGTCACCTGCACGCAAGCCGGCGGCCCCGGCACGACGGCCACGTGCACCGTCACCGGCGGGGATTACTCCTCGTGGACTGCTCCGACGCGCGATTCCATGGGCAACGTGCTGCCGGCTAACCGGCGCGCCGTCGCCTCCTTCGCTGTGCGCGTCGACATTCCCTTCGACACCTTCCAGGATTACGATTCCGGCGCTGCCAACGACGGCATGTGGAGCCTCCACACCACCAACACCGTCCGCAACTTCCAAGCCACGAGCATCACCGGGGAATCGAACGCCGCTGGCGCCGACCTCGCCTCGAACAACACACGCACGCTCGACCCGGGGATCACGCAGATCGGCTTCTCGACCCAATTCGTCGGCATCCCGGGCGACGCTGCGACCTCCTCGCCCTCCGACTTCGCCTTCGCCGACTTCCTCTACGGCCCACTCCACGGCGCCTACATGTCGGGTGCCGGGTACGTTTCTGCCGGATCCGACACGCTCGCCGTCATCCGGCCCATCAACGAAGTCGCCGACACCTCCACCGCCAACACCGGCGCCTTCATCGCCTGCGACTACTGGGACAACTCCCAGATGTATCTGCACGCCCGCGACTACCCGGACCAGCCGCTCGACCCTACGACCGGCCTCGACACCGCCTACCAACTCGCCTCTGGCGGCGAGGCTGTGTGGATCGCTGGCGTCTCCGACGGTTCCGGCGTCACCAGCACCGTGCCTAATCTGCAAGTCTGGTATTCCAACGGTTCGACTGCCACCGCCGGGCAGGGCTGCGGCAACCGCGATCAGAACGGGCAGACGGTCTCCTGGTATAACTCGCCCAGCCTCGTACCCGGAAACGACGCCACGCTCGCCGCCCAGGGGATTTACACCGCCGTCGACATGGTGCGCGTCGCCTCGACGATCCCTCCCGCTGTGCCCTACGGAGCCGTCGACGTGCTCGTCGGCCTCAAAGTCGCCGACACCCTCACCGCCGGTGAGCAGATCGGTCTGTGGGGCTCCTTCACCATCCAACCCGACCAATCCGGCTTCCCCGCCTTCGGCGGCGCTACGACCTGGATCAACGACTACGTCTCCAACAACTCATCGACCTGGAACACCTCCCCGTACGTCGTCGAGACGAACTCCGGCACGCCCTGGGGCGACCGCGTCACCGTCTCCGCCGTCACCGCCGGTGTCGACGCCGAAGTCCAACTCTCCACCACCCAAGACCCGGCCCAGCCGTTCACGAGCGCCCTCACCCAAGTGGCCGTCGGGCAGACCCGCACCATCCGCCTGCAACCGACGTTGACGTCGAACAACCCGAACGCCGTGACCTCGTCGATGCGCGTCGAGACGTGTGTGCCCGCCGGGCTCGCCCTCCTCTCCTCCGACCACCCCTATGTCACCGACCCGGCTGAGCTCGAACCGCTGCCCAACAGCGCCGAACCGCTCACCTGCCCCACGGGAGCCACCTATGTGCAGTGGGATCTGGGGGAGCGTGCCGTCAGCGACGCCGACGGCAACCCCGCCACGATCGAACCGATCATCCTCGAACTGCGCGTCACGCCGTTGGCCGCCGACGGGCACTACCAGCTCGACCCGCGCGTCACCGCCGCCGGCGACGCCACGAGCGAGGCCCTGCGCACCGACACCCAAGAGCTCCAAGCCCTCAGCCCCGCCGGGCTCTACATCGACAAACTGGCCGACTCGCCGACGACGATCGTCAACCGGACGGGCCAAGAGAACAACGACGACATCGCCTGGACGATCATGGGCGCCAACATCGGGCCGCGTCCCGGCATGGTCAACGTCGACCTCATCGACCTGCTGCCCGCCACCGGCATCGACCCCGCGCCCGGCGACGCCGGAAACCACCCGGCCTCGTCCTATGCCGGCAGCCTCGAGCTCGTCAGCGTCGTCAAAGAACAAGGCCCCGACAACCTCGTCGTCTACTACACGACGACCCCGGCCAGCCAACTCTCCCTCGACCCGGGCGATCCGTCGAACTCCACGAACGGCGCCGACCCGGGCTCCGACCCGCACGCGGTGACCGCCCGCTGGATTGAAGCCACCGACCTGGCGGACATTCCGGCGAACGCGACGGCCCTACGCCTCAAGATCGACGGCGAGTTCTCCGTCTCCGACGCCTTCTCCTACCGCGTCACCATGGCGCCCCGCGGCAACGAAGGCGGCGACCTCTACGTCAACACGACTTCCGCCACCGTCGCCGCGCTACTGAGCGACGGCTCCGTCGACTCCATCCTCACCCTCGGGCCCGTGCAAACCCCCGTCGAAGTCCTCGGATCGACGATCTCGGGGCGCGTCTTCAACGACCACGATTCCGACGGCGTCGAAAACGACAGCGAACCCGGCTGGGCTGGATTGACCGTCACCGTCACGGGAACCGACGACCTCGGCAACCCCGTCAGCGTCTCCGGAACCACCAACAGCGCCGGGCGCTACACCATCGGCGACCTGCGGCCTTCTGACGCCGCCGGATACACCGTCGCCCTCGACGGCCCCGACGGCGTCGCGCTCAGCCAGCAAGGCGTCGGCGACACGACGACGACCGACGAGGACGGGGTGGAGATCCCCGTCGACTCCGCTACCGACTCCGACCTCGACCCTGCCACCTCCCAACTCACCGGGCTCATCGTGGCAGCGGGGGAGACGATCGACGACATCGACACCGGGCTGCTCGGCCCCTGGCTCGTCGTCGCCAACGACGTGCGCACCGGGCTGACGACGAGCATCGACGGCGAGCCTGTGGCCGACGGCGACGCGCTCACCTTCGTCGTCACCTTCACCAACGAAGGGCCCAGTGTGGCGACCGTCGACGAGACCCTCGACCTCAAGGGCTTGACCGACGACGCCGCAGTCTACCTCGACCGCATCGCCGCCACCGACGAGAGCTGGGTGCTCACCCCCGCTGCCGACGGGAACTCCGTGCGCGTCACCGGAACCGTCCCCGGCAACGTTGAGACGACCGTCCTCTACACCGCCACCGTCAAGACGACCGACGAACGCGTCGCCGACGGGGCTGACAACACCATCGTCACCGTCGCCTTCCCGACCGGGGCGAACCCGAACGCTGCCGACCCATCCTCGCCCGTTCACGACGGCGACAGCGCGCCCACGTGCGACGCCAGCGACACCCTGTGCACCTACAACCCTGTGCCGACCGCCGCGCTGGCCCTCGACGTGCTCGACGAGAATGGAACCTCGATCGACGGGGAGGCGATCGCCGCCGGCGACCCGCTCGACTACGTCGCCACCCTCACCAACCCGGCCGGCTCCGCCATGGCCGCCACCGTCGACGTCACCATCGACCTCAAGGGTGTGGCCGACGACGCCACGCTCCGCCTCGGCGACGCCGTGGCCTCAGATGACACGTGGGTGCTCACCCCGGCCAGCGATGGGCTCTCCCTGCGCGCCACTGGCACCCTGCCCGTCGGCGACGAAGTCACTATCACCATCCCAGGCACAGCCTTGGCCGACGCCCAGCGCACCGGCGACAACCAGCTCGTCGCGTTCATGTTCGAGACGGGGCACAACCCCAACGCCGCCAACCCGGCCAACGCCACCTTCGACGCCCCGGCCGACGGGACGAGTGTGCCCGCCTGCGCCGCCGGATCATCCGTCTGCGTGCGCAACACGCTGCCCGACCTCACGCTCAGCCTCGACGTCCTCGACGAATCGGGGGACTCCGTCGATGGACAGCCGCTCGACGCCGGGGAGACGGTGACGACCGCCCTCACCCTCGACAACGCGACAGGCGCCGCCGACGCGACCGGCACGTGGACGATCGACCTCGCCAGCCTCGCCGACGACGCCACCCTCGACCGCGGATCGATCACCATCACCTCCCCGGGCGGGGAGCCTGCCATCGGCTGGACAGGCGGATTCGCCGCCGACGGGCGTTCCCTGACGATCAGCGGCACCGTGCCCGCCGGGCGCACCATCGTCGTCGGCTTCGGTAGCACCGTGCTGCCCGCCGACGATCGTGGGGGCGACCATGAGCTCGTCGCCGTCGCCTTCCCCGCTGGGGCCAACCCGAACAATCCGGCCGACCCGGCGAGCCCCAACGCGCCTGCTGACCCAACGACCGGCATTGTCACCATCACGTGCGACCCGGCCTCGGCGCTGTGCACGAGCAACCCGCTGCCCGCGTTGCGTTCGACGAAGACGGCCGACCCGGCCAGCGGCACGACGGTGCGCGCTGGGCAAGAGATCACCTTCACCTTGACCTTCGACAACAGCCGCGGGACCGCCCCGGCGAGCGTCAATCGTGCTGACCTGCTGGCCCGGCTTGTCGATGACGCTGACCTCGACGCTTCATCGATCACGATCGCCGGTGCGGGGGCCGCTGACCTCACCGTGACCCAGCCGGGCAGCGACTGGCTCGCCATCACCGGCAGCGTTCCCGCCGGGGCGACGACGACCGTCACCTACACCGCCACCATCCGCGGCGACGGCACGCGCGGGGACGAGACGATCGCCAACTATCTCGTCGCCGTGCCCGGCACGACGACGCCGGCGACCGCGCCCGAACTGCCCGCCGACGCTTGCACCGTCGGCACGAGCGGGGGAGCGGGCTCGGGGACTGGCTCCGGAACAGGCGACGGTTCCGGGGAATCCGGTTCCGCGAACGGCGACGGATCCGGTTCCGCCGATGGGAACGGCGGCAACGCCACCACCGGCACGGGCGCGACCTGCGTGACCTACCCGATCCTCCAGGTGACCAAGGAAGCGACGCTCAACGGCGTCTCGGCCGTCGGGGTCGAAGTCGAAGCCGGCGACGTGCTCACCTATCGGCTCACCTTCTCCAACGCCGACGGCACGCAGCCCGTGCCGCTCGATTGGACCGACGACCTCAAGGCCGTCACCGACGACGCCGTCATCGGCTCCCTTACCGCCACCGGCGGGCTGCTGCCCGCTATCGCGACTGACGGGAACTCGATCCGCGTCACCGGCCTGCTCGCCGCCGGGACGACCGCCACCGTCACCTACACCGCCACTGTTCGCACTGTCGCCGAACGCGCCGCCGGTGAGCCGGCCGGCGACGATCACCTCGCCAACTTCCTCTTCCCCACGGGGGAGAACCCGAACAATCCCGACGACCCGACCGATCCGAACTTCGCCGACCCGGATCCCTCAGATCCGGACGCGCCGGCCGTGCCCGGGTGCGCCACGGGGACGCCGTGCACCGTCAACGCCGTCAGCGCGCTCGTCGTCACGAAAACCGCCGACCCGGCCAGCGGGGCGCTCGTGCCCGGCCAAACCGTCGACTACACCCTCGACTTCGACAACACCGAAGGCGAGGTGGCCGCGCCGATCGACCACACCGACGACCTCAAAGCCGTCGTCGACGATGCCTCGATCGCCGACCTCACCGCCACCGGCGGCTTGACCGCGACCCTGGCTGAGGACGGCCGCTCGATCCGCGTCACCGGCAGCCTCGAGGCCGGCGACTCCGCGACCGTCACGTACAGCGCCACCGTCAAACAAGACGCCCAGCGGATCACCGACGGCGGCGACGGCTCCATCGTCAACTTCGTCTTCCGCACCGGCGAGAACCCGAACAATCCGGACGACCCGACGAACCCGAACTTCGCCGACAACGACCCGGCTGATCCGTATGATCCGGCCGACCCGACCCAGCGCCACCCGGAGTGCGACCCGGCCGATGTGACGTGCACGAGCCACTCCGCTTCGCCCTCGCCGCTGCGTGTCGTCAAGACCGTCGACCCGGCCGCCGGGACGACCGTCAACGCCGGCGATGTGCTCCAGTACACGATCCTGCTCGACAACACCGCCAATGTGGTGGCCGCGCAGGTCGACCTCACCGACGATCTCAAGGGCGTCCTCGACGATGCCCAATGGTGGGACGGGCCCGTCATCACCGCCACCGATATCGACGGAGACCCGCTGGCCGCCGGGGCCATCGCCGTCGAACGGGCAGCCGCATCCTTGCGCATCACTGGGACGCTGCCCATCGGCGCCACCGCCACGATCACCTACCGGGTGCGCGTCCTTGACGCCGCCGACCGCGGCGACGACGCGCTCGGCAACTTCATCTTCCCGACGGGGCTCAACCCGAACAACCCGGACGACCCGACGAACCCGAACTACGCCGGCGACACGGTGCCCGGCTGCGACACCACCACCGGTGTCTCGACCGGCCCGGTTTCTGGTGGCGGCTCTGGTAGTGGATCCGGCGAGGGCAGTGGTTCCGGTACGGAGACTGGTTCCGGAGACAACTCCGGCACGGGCGGCGACGGCGGATCGACCGGGGGCGACACCGGCACGGGCACAGGCTCCGCCACCGGCGCAGACCTTCCGGTGGCCTCGTGCGCGGCCAACCCGATCGGCGACCTCGTCGCGACGAAGACCTCCGACCCGGCCGCCGGCTCGACCGTCGTGCCCGGCCAGCGGATCGCCTATACCCTCACCTTCGACAACTCCGCCAGCGACGCTGCGGAGGTCGTCGACCACATCGACGATCTCAAGGGGCTCGTCGACGACGCCGTCATCGCCGACATCGCCGCCTCCACCGGGCTCACCGCCACCCGCGACGGCGACGCCCTGCGCATCACTGGAACCGTCGAGGCGGGGCGGACCGCCACCGTCACCTACACCGCTACATTGCCACGTGAAGCTCTCGCTGGCGGCGATGGGACGCTTGCCAACTTCCTCTTCCACGACGGGCAAAACCCGTACAACCCGGAGGATCCGACCGACCCGAACCACGCCGACGTCACTGACCCGTCGGATCCCGACGGCGGCACGACGCCGCCCTGTGAGGGCGACCAGTGCACGACCCACCAGCTGGGCAAGCTCGACGTCACCCTCGAGGTCACCTTCTCCGGTGATGAGCCGCCCGTGCCCGGCGATACCATCACCTACACCGTCACTTTCGACACGACCGGATCCGACATCGACGTGCCCGTCGACTACACCGGCGACCTCAAAGCCCTCCTCGACGACGCGACCATCACGAGCGGGCCGACCTCCTCGGACCCCGACCTCGTCGCCATCCTCGGCGAGGAGGCCTGGATCGCCACCGGCGTGCTCCCGCCCGACACCATCGCCACCGTCACCTGGGAGGCGACCGTCAAACCCGACACCGAACTCGGCGACAAGGCCGCCGGCGCTTATGTGTTCATCACCGGGGAGAATCCGAACAACCCGGCCGACCCCGACTCGCCCACCTTCGCCGACAACGACCCGACTGATCCGTATGATCCGACCGACCCAGCGCAGGCCTACCCGGAATGCGACCCGTCCAGCGGGTTATGCTCCGTCGTCCACCTCGAGGCGATCCCCGACCTGCACGTCTCCAAGACGGTCGATCCGTCCAGCGGCGTGGCCGTCGAGACCGGCTCGACCCTCACCTACACCCTCACCTTCGACAACCGGCAAGGAACAGCCCAAGCGCCCGTCGCCTACACCGACGACGCCCGGGGGGTCATCGACGACGCCACGATCACCGCCTCGCCCATCGTCACCGGCAGCGGACTGACCGTCACACGCACCGCCGACGGGGTCTACGAGATCACCGGCCACGTGCCCGCCGGTCGGCAGACGACCGTCACCTACACCGCCACCGTCGACGGGCCCGCCGGCATCGGTGACCGCTCACTCGGCAACCGACTCATCGCTGCCGTCTGCGACCCGGCAGACGAGAGCTGCGTCGTGCCGCCGTGCCCGGAAGGGGACGCGACTTGCGCTCCGCCGTGCGATCCGACAGCGGGTGAGTGCGCCCCTTGCCCCGAAGGAACATTGTGCACTGCTAGCCCGGTCGTCGTCGTGACGAAGACGATGTCGCACGACCCGGCCACGCCGCTCATCCCTGGGGAGCGACTCACCTTCACGCTCACCTTCGACAACTCCACCGATGCGGTGGACGCGACGATCGCGATGACGGACGACCTCAAGGGCGCCGTCGACGACGCGACCATCACGATGCCCGCCTCGGCTGACGGGCTCACCGTCACGCCAGCCGACGATGGCGCATCCTTCGCCGTCACCGGGACGATTCCGGCCGGGGGTGTCACGACGCTCACTTACGACGCCGTCGTCAAACCGGCTACCCAACTCGGCGACCGGCACGTGCGCAACTTCGTCTTCCCGACAGGGGAGAACCCGAACAACCCAGCCGATCCGACTGATCCGAATTACGCCGACGATCCGTCTTCCGGCGACCCCTCGGAGGGGCCGACGACCGGGCCCTCGGACGGGACCGATCCCACAGGCGACCCGTCGGACGGTTCCACGGGTGATCCCAGCGATCCCTCCGGTGAGGGTGGTTTGCCTGCGTGCGATCCTGCCGTCACCGCGTGCGCCGAGAACGACGTGGCGCGCGTCACTATCAGGAAGACCGCTGACCACGACGGCGATGTTGTCGTGGCTGGACAGCGCGTCGAATTCACCCTGACGATCAGCAACGACGACACGATCCCGGCGACCGTCAGCTACACCGACGACCTCTCCGCCCTCGTCGACGACGCGGACGTCACCATGCCGGCTTCGACGGCCAATCTCACTGTGACACCGGCTGGCGATGGCGCATCGTTCACGGTTTCTGGCACGGTTCCGGCGCAGACGACGTACAAGTTGACCTATGTCGCGTGGATCAAGCCGTTCGACCAACTGGGCGATCGTTCGGCGGCGAACTTCGCCTTCACGACGGGCAACAATCCGAACAACCCGGCTGACCCGACCGACCCGAACTTCGACGACGGCTCCGGCGACCCCTCGGGGGAGCCGAGCGATGGGCCGACCGACCCTTCGGACGGCTCCACCGGTGAGCCCACGGACGGCCCGAGTGACGGTTCGGGCGGCGATCCCTCTGATGGGCCCAGCGACGGGGCGGATCCCACGGACGGCCCCTCCGATGGTTCCACAAGCGATCCTTCGGGCGGATCTACCGGCGACCCGAGCGATGGTGGAGACCCGAGCGATGGGCCGACTGGCTCGACGACGAGCCCGACCGACGGTTCGGACGACGGCGGGCACCCCGAATGCGCGGCGAACGACGCCCAGTGCACCGTCGCCGACGTCGCCGCTCTCGAGATGACGAAGACGGCCAGCCCGTCGGGCGGCGTCGTCAACGCGGGCGATGTCATCGCCTACACCCTCACCTTCGACAACACCGCTGGCACAGGTCCAGCGGCTGTCGACCAGACGGACGACCTCAAGGGCGTCCTCGACGACACCCAGTGGTGGGACGGGCCGACGATCATCGGCGGCACGCTCGCTGTGGAACGGGCCGAGGCCTCGCTGCGCGTCACCGGCACGGTGCCGGCGGGGGAGACGGCGACCGTCACCTACCGGGTGCGCGTTCTCGCCCCGGCGGCCGACAGCGCTGCGGGCGCGGGCGATGGGACCCTGCGCAACTTCGTCTTCCCGACAGGGTCGAACCCGAACAGCCCGGACGACCCGGCGAACCCGAACTATCCGGGCGACGAGCTTCCGGCGTGCGACCCGGCCGCGGGGCCCTGCACGGAGCACACGACGGGCGCGCTCGTCACCAGCAAGTCGGTCGACCCGGCGGCGGGCACGGAGGTCAACGCGGGCGACGTGCTTCAGTACACGGTGACCTTCGACAACACGGCGGGCACCGCTACGGCGACCCTCGATCACATTGACGACCTCAAGGGCGTCCTCGACGACGCCGAGTGGTGGGACGACGCCGTCGTCACCGCCACCGGGGTGGACGCCTCTGCCGTCACGGCGACCTTGAACGGCCAAGCCCTCGCTATCACTGGCGAGCTTCCGGCGGGGGCGAGCGCGACTGTCGTCTACCGGGTGCGCGTCAAGCCGATCGACGAGCGCGGCGACGCGACGATCGCCAACTTCCTCTTCCGCGACGGGCAGAACCCGAACAACCCGGGCGATCCGTCGAATCCGAACCATGACGATTCTGGCGATCCGGACGACCCGAACAACCCCGGCGTCCTGCCGGAGTGCGACCCGGCCGACGGGCCCTGCACCGTCAACCCGGCCGGCGCACTCGTCGTCACGAAATCCGTCAACCCGGGCGAGGGCGCCGTCGTCAACGCCGCCGACATCGTCACCTACACCCTCACCTTCGACAACAGCGCCGGAACAGCCGTTGCGACCGTTGCCCACACCGACGACCTCTCCGGCGTCCTCGACGACGCCGACTGGTGGGACGGCCCGTTGGCGACCGACTCGATGATGACGGTCAACCTCGTCGACGAAGCCCTCGACATCACCGGCAGCATCGCCGCCGGCGCCACCGAGACCGTCATCTACCGCGTGCGCGTCTCCGAGGCCGCGAACCGGGGCGACGACACGCTCGTCAACACCGTCTTCCGCACCGGGCAGCATCCGTTCAACCCAGAGAACCCGGATGACCCGAACGCGCCCATCGACCCGGACGACCCGAACGGACCGGCCGGCGAGTGCGACGATGATCCGGAGTGCGTCGTCAGCCCGATCGGCGGGCTCGTCGTCACCAAGACCGCCGACCCGACCGCGGGCACCGAGGTCAACGCGGGAGACGTGCTCCAGTACACCCTCACCTTCGACAACTCCGCCTCGACCGCAGAGGCGGCCATCGACCGCACCGACGATCTCAAGGGAGTCCTCGACGACGCCACGTGGTGGGATGGGCCTGTCGTCGCCATCACCGGCCCCGCCGCCACCGACGAGGGGAGTGGCGCTGGCGACAGCGGATCGGGTGACGGAAGCGGCACGGACGACGGCGCGACGACGCCCACGGGCACGGAGACCACCGACGCCTCCGGCTCCGACAACTCCGGTGAGGGAACGGGCGCGCTGCCCGCCGACCTCATCACCGTCGAACGAGCCGACCTCTCGCTGCGCGTCACCGGCGACCTGCCCGCCGGCGCCACCGCGACCGTCACGTACCGCGTCCGCGTCCTCGATGAGGCCGAACGCGGCGACAGCGCGCTCGCCAACTTCCTCTTCCCGACCGGCGCGAACCCGAACAATCTGGACGACCCGGCGAATCCGAACTATCCGGGCGACGACCTGCCGGCCTGCGACCCGGCGGTGACGACGTGCGCCACCAACCCGATCGGCGACCTCGTCGCGACGAAGACCTCCGACCCGGCCCCGGGCTCGGTCGTCGTGCCCGGTCAGATCATCGTCTACACCCTCACCTTCGACAACTCTGCTGGTGAGGTGGCGGCGAACGTCGCCCACACCGACGACCTCAAGGGCTTGACCGACGACGCCGAGATCGGCGCGCCCGTCGCCGCCGGGGGAGTCGTGGCCGTCCGCTCCGGCGACGCCATCCGCGTCAACGGAACCGTCGCGCCTGGAGAGATCGCCACCGTCACCTACACCGCCACGCTCCACCGTGAGCCGGCCGGCGACGACACCCTCGTCAACTTCCTCTTCCGCACCGGACAGAACCCGAACAACCCGGACGATCCGACGAACCCGAATCACGACGACGGCTCCGACCCGAACGATCCGAACGACGGCGGGACGACTCCGCCCTGTGAGGGGGACCAGTGCACGACGCACGCCCTAGCCCGCGTCGACGTCAGCCTCGACGCCGTCGTCTCCGGCGAAGAGCCGCCCGTTCCTGGCGACACCATCACCTATACCGTCACCCTCGACACGGCCGGTTCCACCATCGACGTGCCGATCGACTACACCGGCGACATCAAAGCTGTGATCGACGACGCGACGATCACGAGCGCGCCGACGACGAACGACGACCGCCTCACGGTGACGCCCAATGGCGACTCCTGGACGGTCACCGGAACCCTGCCGCCCGACGCCGTCGCGACGATCACGTGGGAGGCGACCGTCAAACCCGACACCGAACTGGGCGACAAAGCCGCAGCGGCCTACGTCTTCATCACCGGGGAGAACCCGAACAACCCCGACGACCCGGCCAGTCCGACCTTCGCCGACAACGACCCGGAGAACCCGTATGACCCGGGCGACCCGGAGCAGGCCTACCCGGAATGCGACCCGGATTCGCCGCTCTGCGCGCTGACGCGGATCGAGGCGATCCCCGACCTGCACGTCTCTAAGACGGTCGACCCGGCAAGCGGGGTCGTCGTTGAGACCGGATCGAAGCTGACCTACACGCTCACTTTCGATAACCGGCAAGGCACCGCTCAAGCGCCCGTCGCCTATACCGACGACGCTCGCGCCCTCATCGACGACGCCACGATCACCGGCGCGCCCACCGCCTCGGCCGAGGGGCTCACCATCACCGAGACCACCACCGGCGTCTACGAGATCACCGGCTTCGTGCCGGCCGGCCAACAGACGATCGTCACCTACACTGCCGTCGTCGATGGCCCTGCCACCCTGGGCGACCGCTCCATCGGCAACCGGCTCATCGGCGCCGTCTGCGACCCGGCCGACGAGGCTTGCGTCGTGCCGCCGTGCCCTGAGGGGGACGCGACTTGCGCTGCGCCGTGCGATCCGGCGGCGGGGGAGTGCGAGCTCTGCCCTGAGGGGACGTTGTGCACGGTCACGCCTGTCGTCGCCGTGACGAAGACGGTGACGCCCGACAACTCCACCCCGCTCATCCCGGGGGAGCGGCTCACCTTCACGCTCATTTTCGACAACTCCACCAACGCGGTGGACGCGACGATTGAGATGACCGACGACCTCAAGGGTGTCGTCGACGATGCGATCGTCACCATGCCCGGCTCGGTTGACGGGCTGACCGTCACCCCGGCGGCCGATGGCGCGTCCTTCGCTGTCACCGGGACGATCTCGGCCGGCCAGATCGTCACGCTCAGCTACGACGCCGTCGTCAAACCAGCCGACCAACTCGGCGACCAGCGCGTCGGCAACTTCGTCTTCCCGACGGGGGAGAACCCGAACAACACGGCCGATCCGTCGGATCCGAACTATTCCGACGATCCGTCTTCCGAGGACCCCTCAGACGGACCGAATGACGGCCCGACCGACCCCAGCGATGGCCCGACCGGCGAACCGTCGGACGGACCGACGAGTGGGCCTTCGGAGGGGAGTGATCCCGGAGACGGTTCCACGGGCGATCCCAGCGGCGGCCCCTCGGACGGTTCCACTGGTGGCCCCACCGACGACCCGAGCGGCGATCCCAGCGATCCCGCCGACGGCGGGGAGGGCACGTTGCCGCCGTGCGATCCTTCGACCGTCACCTGCGTCGAGAGCCACGTCGCGCGCGTCACCCTCACGAAGACGGCCGACCATGACGGCGGTGTCGTCGTGCCTGGCCAGCGGGTCGAGTTCACCTTGACGATCGTCAACGACGATTCCGTTCCCGCGCCCGTCAGCTACACCGACGACCTCTCCGCCCTCGTCGATGACGCGGACGTCGAGATGCCCTCTTCGACCGCCGATCTCACCGTGGCTCCGGCCGCCGACGGCGCCTCCTTCACCGTCACCGGTGAAGTTCCGGCGAAGACGACCTACGAACTCACCTACGTCGCGTGGATCAAACCGTTCGATCAGCTGGGCGACCGCTCGGCGGCGAACTTCGCCTTCACCACGGGCAACAACCCGAACAACGCGGCTGATCCGGCCGACCCGAACTTCAGCGACGCGCCCGCCGGGGGCGACCCCGACGGCGGGATCCCGATCCCCTCGGACGGCTCCGAGGGGCATCCGGTGTGCCCGGCCGACGACGCCCAGTGCACGGTCGCCGAGGTCGCCGCGCTCGAGGTGACGAAGACGGCCAGCCCGGCCAGTGGCGCCGTCAACGCGGGCGACGTCATCGCCTACACGCTCACCTTCGACAACAGCACGGGCGCCACGTCCGTCGTCGTCGACGAGACGGACGACCTCAAGGGCGTCCTCGACGACGCCCAGTGGTGGGACGGGCCGACCGTCTCCGGCGGCGCGCTCGCCGTCGAACGAGCCGACGCGTCGCTGCGGATCACCGGGGAGGTGGCCGCCGGCACGAGCACGAGCATCACCTACCGGGTGCGCGTCCTGCCCGCCGCTGAACGCGGCGACGACACCCTGCGCAACTTCGTCTTCCCGACGGGGTCGAACCCGAACAACCCGGACGACCCGACGAACCCGAATTATCCCGGTGACGAGCTTCCGGCTTGCGATCCGGCGGCCGGGCCGTGCACCGAGCACAGCGTCGGCGCGTTGACCGTCACCAAGACCGTCGACCCGGCTGCGGGCACGGAGGTGAACGAGGGAGACGTGCTCCAGTACACCCTCGCCTTCGACAACACGCAGGGAGCTGAGGCGGCCACGATCGACCACATCGACGACCTCAAGGGCGTCCTCGACGACGCCACGTGGTGGAACGACGCCGTCGTCAGCGACCCGACGATCATCGCCGCTGAGTTGGTCGGCCAAGCGCTCCACCTCACCGGCGAGTTGCCGGCCGGCGCCAGCGCGACCGTCACCTACCGGGTGCGCGTTCTGCCTGAAGCCGAACGCGGCGACGATGTGATCGCCAACTTCGTCTTCCGTGACGGTCAAAACCCGTACAACCCGGGCGATCCGTCGAACCCGAACCACGACGACGAGCCTGGGGACCCGAACGATCCGGACAACACGGACGTCGTTCCTAGCTGCGACCCGGCCGACGGGCCCTGCACGGCCAACCCGGCCGGCGCGCTCGTCGTCACGAAGACGGCCGACCCCGGCGAGGGCGTGACCGTCAACGCCGACGACGTCGTCGCCTACACCCTCACCTTCGACAACACCGCCGGCACGACCGCCGCCGCGATCGCCCACACCGACGATCTCATCGGCGTCCTCGACGACGCCGACTGGTGGGACGGCCCCGTGATCTCAGGATCGGGCGTCACCGCCATCCTCGCCGATCAAGCCCTCGTCGTCACCGGCGAGATCGCCGCCGGCGCGAGCGCGACCGTCACCTACCGGGTGCGCGTCTCCGCGGCGGAGGAACGAGGCGACGACGAACTCGTCAACACCGTCTTCCGCACCGGGCAGCACCCCTTCAATCCGGAAGACCCGGCCAACCCGAACGCGCCGCTCGACCCGGACGATCCGAACCGTCCCGGTTCCGACGACTGCGCCGACGACGCGTCCTGCGCGGCCAACCCCGTCGGCGGGCTCGTCGTCACCAAGACGGCCGACCCGGATGTCGCGACCGTCCTCGTGCCCGGCCAGACCGTCTCCTACACCCTCACCTTCGACAACTCCACCTCAGACGTGGCAGCCGAGGTGGACCACACCGACGACCTCAAAGCCGTCGTCGACGACGCCGACATCACCGGACTGACCGCCATCGACGGGCTCCTCCTCGCCTTGGCCGACGACGGAGCCTCCTTCCGCGTCACCGGCTCTGTGCCGGCCGGGGAGGTTCGCACTGTCGTCTACGACGCCATCGTCAAGCAAGATGTCCGTCGTGACAACGACGGCGGCGATGGCGATCTCGTCAACCTGCTGTTCCGCACCGGGCAGAACCCGAACAACCCGGATGATCCGACGAATCCGAACTTCGCCGACAACGATCCGTCTGACCCGTATGATCCGAACGACCCGACGCAGAACCATCCCGAATGCGCCGAGGGCGACCCCTCCTGCGTCGAGCATGGCATCGGGGCGAACCCGCTGCGCGTCGTCAAGAGCGTCGATCCGGCCAACGGCGTCACTGTCAACACCGGCGACATCGTCCAGTACCGCCTCACCTTCGACAACACACGCAACGTCGTGACCGCGGTCGTCGACGAGACCGACGATCTCAAGGGCGTCCTCGACGACGCCGAGTGGTGGAACGACCCGGTCGTCGCCATCGACGGCGGCGGGACTCTCGCGGTGGAGAAGAGCGACCTCTCGCTGCGGATCACCGGTGAGCTGCCTGTCGGCGCCACCGCCACCGTCACCTACCGGATGCGGATCCTGCCGGAGAACGTTCGCGGCGACGAGACGCTGCGCAACTTCATCTTCCCGACGGGGGCGAATCCGAACAACCCGGACGACCCGACGAACCCGAACTATCCCGGCGGACGACTGCCGGACTGCGACACCAGCTCGGGGGAGTGCGCCAGCAACCCGGTCGGCGACCTCGTCGTCACGAAGACCTCCGACCCGGCCGCCGGATCGATCGTCAACGAGGGCGACGTGCTCCAATTCACGCTCACCTTCGACAACAGCCGCAGCGCCACGCCGGCGCGGGTCGACCACACCGACGATCTCAAGGGCGTCCTCGACGACGCCGAATGGTGGGACGGCCCCGTGCTCTCCTCCCGGGTGCTCTCGACGGCCCGCTTGGCGCAGGCCCTCCGCTTCGCCGGGGAGGTCCCAGCTGGGCAGATCGTCACCGTCAGCTACCGGGTGCGCGTCCTGCCGGCCGCCGAACGGGGCGACGACGACCTCGTCAACGTCCTCTTCAAGAATGGGCAACACCCGTACAACCCGGACAATCCGGCCAGCCCGAACTATCCGGATCCCGATCCGAACGATCCGAACGCGCCCGGCGTGCCCGACTGCGCGGTGGGGGAGACGCAATGCTCCACCCACCCAGCGGGGGACCTCGTCGCCACGAAGACGACGACAGCGCCGCACGAGACGCTCAACCCGGGCGACGAGATGACGATCACCCTCACCTTCGACAACACCGCCGGAGTTGAGACCGCGACTGTCGACCATACCGATGACCTCGCCGCCCTCGTCGACGACGCCGTCGTCACCATGCCCGCCTCCGCCGATGGATTGACCGTCACGCCGGCCAACGACGGGGCCTCCTTCAGCGTCACCGGCGAGGTGCCGGCCGGTCAGACCCGTGCGCTCGTTTACACGGCGGTCGCCAAGCCGATCGCCCAACAGGGCGACCATGCCGCCGTCAACTTCCTCTTCCGCACCGGGCAGAACCCGAACAACCCGACCGATCCGGGCGATCCGAACCAGCCGGCCACGCCGTCGAACCCGGATCCGGATCATCCGACGACACCGAACTGCCGTGAAGGCGACGATCCACGGTGCACGAGCGCCGGGGTCTCCGGGCTCATCCCGTCGAAGACCTCCGGGGTCACCGGTCTTGTGACGCCCGGGCAGACCATCACCTACACGCTCACCTTCGACAACTCCCAAGGCACGGTGCCCGCTCCGGTGGAGCACACCGACGACGCCCGCGCCGTGCTCGACGACGCCACGATCGTCAGCCAGCCGATCAGCTCGTATCAGGGGCTGACCGCCAGCCCCATCGGCGCCGACGGGATCTTCCACGTCACCGGCACAGTGCCCGCCCGAATGAGCGTCACCGTCACCTACCTCGTCGAAATCGACGCCGTCCAGGATCTGGGCGACGCCATCCTCACCAACCGGCTCATCACCGGCTCGGAAGCGCCCGCCGAACCCGACCGGTGCCCGCTGCCGATGCCCGCCGGACGCGCTTTGCGCAGCGGCACGATCGACCCGGCCTGCTCGGAGAACCTCGTCGACGCGCTCGTCGCCATCAAGACCAACGATCTGGCCGGGCGCGCCGTCACCAGCGGCGACGTCGTCGCCTACACGCTCACCTTCGACAACGCCAAGGGCGCCGGCGAGGCGATCGTCGGCCACACCGACGCGCTGGCCGACGTGCTCGACGACGCGACGATCACCGCGATGCCCGTCGTCTCCCACGACAGCCTCACCGTCGCCGAGGTCGACGACTCCTTCCAGATCGCCGGCTACGTGCCCGCCCACGAGGTCGCGACCATCACCTACGAGGTGACCGTCAAACCCGAATCGGCCCGACGCCTCGACAGCGCCAACAACCGCATCGTCAACTACCTCGTGCCGACCGGGGAGCGCGTGCCCGCCAGCTGCGAGGGCGACCAGTGCACTGTCTCGACGATGCCGCGCATCGCCGTCTTCCTCGAAGGCGACCTCGACGGGGCCTCCGGGCAAGTCGGCGACACGATGATCTTCACCTACGAGGTGACGAACGTCGGCTCGACGGTGCTCACCGACATCACCCTTGACGACATCCTCGACACCGACGAGATCGTCTGGGGCGAATGGCCTACCGGCGACGGCGTCCTCCTGCCGCAGGAGACCGTCACGGCCACCGCCGAATATCGACTCAGCCAAACGGACGTCGATTCCGGATCGGTGTACAACCAGGTGCGCACCACCGGCGCCGAAGTCGCCACCGACTCCGACGGACAGCCGCTCGTCGACCTCGACGGGAACTACATCAACATCCTCGACGACAACGACGAGCCACGCATCGTCGAAGCCGACTCGACGATGCAAACGCCCCTGCAGATCCATCCCGCGGTCTCGTTGGCCAAAACCGGCGAACTGGCCGAAGGGGCTGCTGGCCTGCCCGGCGACATCGTCATCTTCCGCTTCACGACGACGAACACCGGCGACGTCACGCTGACCGACGTCACCATCAACGACGACATGCCCGGGCTGAGCGAGCTCACCTACGGCCAGTGGCCCTCCGAGGTCACCGGCAGGCTACGCCCCGGCGAGTCGATCAGCGCCGCCGCCACCTACCGCATCACCGAAGCCGACAGCCGGCTCGGGCGCATCGTCAACACCGCCGTCGCCCGCTTCGACATCCCCGGCGTCACCGACACCGAGGAACCCGTCAGCGACGGCGAAGGCGAGATCAGCTCCGAGGCGGCCAGCGTCGTCCTCGAACTGCCCGAACCGCCGTCGACCGGCCTCGGCGGGATCGGCGACATCGTCATCCCCGGCACCGGGGCGAACACGGCCGCCTGGTTCCTCCTGCTGGCGTTGGTCTGCGTCGGAACCGGTGCGGTGATGATGCGTCGGGCGCGAGTGGGGTGAGATTGGCAGCCGGTCAGTGAACCGGGGCACGCATGACTCGTTCAAAGAGTAGGCACGTTCGTGCACTTTTCCAAAAGCGCACGAACATGCCTCTCAGGCGAGGTCGAGGAACCGATCGAGCACCCGGCAGCCGAACTCCAGGGAGTCGACGGGCACACGCTCGTCGACGCCGTGGAACATGCCGACGAAGTCGAGGTCAGCCGGCAGACGCAGTGGCACGAAGCCGTAGCAGTTCATGCCGAGCTCGCTCCATGCCTTCGCGTCGGTGCCGGCGGAGAGGAGATAGGGGGCGATCCGGGCTCCTGGGTCCTCGGCGGCGAGGCTGCGGCGCATCGCCTCGACGAGATCAGTTCCGAAGGGCGCTTCAACGCCGGTCTGTTCGTGGGTGATCTCGACGCGCACCTTCGGGCCGACGATCTCCTCGACCTGGGCGATGAACTCGTCGCGTCGCCCCGGGATGAAACGGCCATCCGCCCCAGCCGTCGCCTGACCGGGGATGACATTGACCTTGTAACCCGCCTCCAGCATCGACGGATTGACCGTGTGGCTCATCGTCGCCCCGACCATGCGGGAAATCGAACCGAGCCGGGCCAACGTCTCCTCAACCGACCCAGGACCGATCTTCACTCCGAGCATCTCGCCGACCGCGTCGAGGAAACCCTGCTGCGCCTCGTGGATCTGATACGGCCACTCATAGCGGCCGAGCATGGCGACCGCCTCCGCCAACTCCGTCACCGCGTTGTCCGCGTTGCGCATCGAACCATGCCCGGCCATCCCGTCGGCGATGAGGCGAAGCCACGCCAACCCCTTCTCCGCCGTCTGAATGAGATAAAGACGCTGATCGCCGACCGTCAACGAGAACCCGCCAACCTCGCCGACCGCCTCCGTGCAATCCGCGACGAGATCCGGATGATTCCGCACCAACCACACCGCCCCCTGGCGACCGCCCGACTCCTCGTCAGCCGTGAACACGAGCCGGATCGGTCGACGCGGCGGGCGGTTCTCGCGCACCCGCTGACGCACCACCGCCAACAGCATCGCATCGAAATCCTTCATATCGACGGCCCCCCGGCCCCAGACCGCGCCGTCGCGAATCTCACCGGAGAACGGATCG
Organism: Propionibacteriaceae bacterium; assembly: GCA_031262485.1. Lineage (GTDB taxonomy): Bacteria > Actinomycetota > Actinomycetes > Propionibacteriales > Propionibacteriaceae > WQYJ01. Next base: position 71,818 of record JAISHO010000009.1, on the reverse strand, counting down.
ACCGACCAATCCGACGCCTGAGCCGGAACGACATCGAGATGCCCATGGATGAGCAGCGGAGGAAGAGACTTGTCACAACCCTCCGGTTCCCACGGCGCGATGACGTTGGCCCGGCGCGATTCTGATTCCACCGTCGTCGAAGCGATGCCCACCTCGTCGAGCAAACCCGCGACGTACTCAGCCGCCACCCTCTCCCCAGGGCCATCCCCGCCCGGCCCGTAATTCGACGTGTCGATCCGGATGAGATCCCGGGCGATGCCCACCACCTCGTCGGCCGCCATGATCCCTGTCGTCGCTGTCGTCATAAACCCGATCATGCCGCACCCATCCGCCGAAGACGAGACACGCCCTACGGAATCGCGCAATTGGCATCCAGTTGGTATAGTTCTCTTCGGCTTCACGGAAAGTGAAACCGCACCAGTCCGGGTGGCGGAATAGGTAGACGCGCTAGCTTGAGGTGCTAGTGCCCGTTAAAGGGCATGGAGGTTCAAGTCCTCTCTCGGACACGCGATGGCGGGGGTCTAATGTTCGCATAGCGAACCATTGGCCCTCGCGTTGAGTGATACGGGGGTCGAACCCCCGAACCCCACAGGAAGGGCCTGTCCCATCCGGAGGGGGAATCACTTGGTCGTGCCACCTTAGCTCAGTCGGTAGAGCGGCTCACTCGTAATGAGCAGGTCAAGGGTTCGATTCCCTTAGGTGGCTCGCTCGGCGGCGAACTGTGTTCGCTCATTCCATTTCATTTCATTCGCTCCCACGGCCTCGCTTCGCATGCCGGTCCGGGGGCCTAGCCCCCGGAGCCCCGAGGGGGGTTCCCGATCACCGTGGTTTCATTGCGGAGGCACCTGTGGGAGTTATTCATTTCCGTCATCTTCCGAGTGCTCGTCACGTGTGAGTGGGAGCTTTGCTTGCTTTGCTCGCAGTTGGAGGTCAAACGCTGGCGGGGTGGATCTGGCCGGTTTGCTTGCTTCGCTCGCATCGGGGGGATCGGGCTACACTCTTCTGCGGACGAGTCGGCTGGGTGATCGCGGCGGCACTTGTGTGCTGCTGAGGAAAGTCCGGACTCCTAAGAGCACGGTGGTGGGTAACACCCACCTGGGGCGACCCACGGGACAGTGCCACAGAGAACAGACCGCCTCCACCGCTTCGCGGCGGGCGGGGGTCAGGGTGAAACGGTGGTGTAAGAGACCACCAGCGTCCTGGGTGACCAGGACGGCTCGGTAAACCCCACTGGGAGCAAGGCCAAGAAGACCTTCGGGTCGCGTCGGCGATGAGGGCTGCTCGCCTAGTCGACGGGTAGGCCGCACGCCCCGACAGGTTCACCTGTTGAGGCGAAGGCCCGTGGCGACACGGGTCGCAGATGGATGATCACCCATCGGCGTTCGCGCCGGTGACAGAATCCGGCTTATAGGCCGACTCGTCCAACCATCCACCCCGCCGAAGCGCTGGTCCGCCGGTGACTCAGTCGCGTTCGACTTCGGCGCGCACTTTGCCCGTTTTCAGATCGACCGATTCGATCCGGATTTTTGCCATGCGGCCGAGGGCCGAGCGACCGTAGGCGTCGATCTCGACGGCCGGGTCGGCCAACTGGACGCGCACCCGGTTCTCGAACTTCGACGTCACGACCCCCTCGAAGACATCCCCGACCCTTGTCGAAAGGACGAGCGCCTCCGTCAAACTGATGACGCCGCGCTCGAACTGGCCTGTCCGGCTATCACATCTCCGCATCGTCTCCGGCAAGCTCTCTAGCTTCTCGCCGATCCACTCCGGAACCGGAACCTCGGCGCAGTGGCTCAGGCAGATCTCCGTTCCGAAACGGTCGACCAAGCGGCGCAACGGCGCCGTGACATGGGCGTACGGCATCGCCAGCGCGCCATGGAGCGGCGGATCCGCCGGGGCGCCGCCGCTGAACACCTCATAATCGGCGCCACGGAACAACGTCGTGCAACTCGTCATCATCGCCAGGTGGGTCGGTTTCGTGATGTCGAGCGTGCGCAAGAACTCCGGATACGAACGCTTCTGCGGCCACGAGATGCCCAGCCCCTGGGCGACCCGGCGCAAACGTTCGACGCCCTCCTCCTCGGCCGGCGGCAACGTCCGCAAAACTCCGGTGCCCGCCTCCAGCATGAGCAGAGCCGCGACATGGCCCGTCAGCAGAGAGATCTGGGCGTTCCAATTCTCGATCGGCTCCATCTGGCGGAAATCGAGCTCCCAGCCCCGATCGGTGGAGACGATCTCCTGATCGGGCAAATTGAGGCTGGCGCCGCCCCGGGCCGCCTCCTGCTCCTGGCGCAAACGGCCCACCTCGGCGATGAGACGGATCATCTCGTCGGTCCGGCCCGCGTCGAGATCGGCCTGAGCGCCGGTGTACGAGAGCTGAGCCCGGTTGCGCACCCAGGCCCGCTCGACTCGACCCTCGACGACCGCGCCGTCAGCGTCGAGATCGATCGTCCACACCGCCGCCGGACGATCCTTCCCATCAGCCAACAGTGAGGCGGCGCCCTCGCTCAACACCGGCGGGTGGAGGGGGTACCGGGCTCCGGGGGCGTACACCGTCTGCCCGCGCTCGAACGACTCTTGAGCCACCGCCCCGTTCGGAGCGACGAAGGCCGCCACATCGGCGATGGCGTACCGCAAACGAAAACCCGAGCCCTGTTTGCTGAGATGGATCGCCTGGTCGAGATCCGTCGACCCCTCCGGATCGAGGGTGACGAAGGGAAGATCCGTCAGATCGACCCGCTTCGCCTCCGCCGGCCGCGCCGCCTTCGCCTCGGCCAGAACCTCAGAAGAAAAATCAGTCGCGATCTTCAACCGCGTCATGAGGTCGGTCAGCCCGTCGCGCAGAGGAGCGGGGACGCCATCGGGCAACGTGACGGAACGAACGGGCATGGGATATCTCCTCGGCGATCAAGTGGGTGTGTCCCCTCATCCTGCCGCATCGACGCCGATCCGCGCTCCTGCCCTGAGCGGCATGCGGGTGAGGGATCCGCTTGGCTACACCTTTTCTTTACGGACGAGGATGCGGTCGCACTCGGCGCAGCGCAACACCTCGTCGGCCGGGGCCTCGATATACGCGTTGTAATCGGCCGTCGTCGCCTCGAGTCCGCAGCCGGTGCACCGGCGTCCCTCCAACTCGGCCACCCCGACCCCGCCGTAGCGGGCGCGCAGCTTGTCGTAGAGAGCGAGCAGATCGGCCGGGATCGCGGCGGCGACGTCCTGGCGGGCCTGGGAATCCTTCTTCGCCTCCGTCGCCAACTCCCGCACCGCGGCGTCGCGTTCGGCCACCGCGGCTTTGAGGTCTTCCTCGACGGTGCCTGTCCGCTCCGTCGCCGCCGTGAGCGACCCTTGGGCCTCCTCGAGGGACTCCATCGCCTCCAACTCGACGTCTTCTAAATCCGAGAGCCGACGTTTGAGGCTCTCGATCTCCTCCATGACCCCCTGGAGCGCTTTGTGGTCGAGGGCGCCGTCGTCGCGCCGCTTCTCGTCGCGGTTCAGACGCTCACGGACGGGGACGACATCGGCTTCGGCTTTTCGGTTCGCCTCCTCGGCGTCGCCGACCCTGCTCCGCGCGGCGACGAGGGCGTCGGCCACCTGGGAGCGCTCCGCCGTCAACTGCGCGATCGTCGCGTGAATGGGCAAGGTTTGGGCGCGATGTTTGAGTTGGGCGATCGCGGAATCAAGCCGCTGGGTCTCAACCAGACGACGTTGAACCGCTGGGTCTGCCTTCATCTGCCCTCCTCGGAACGATCATCTTAAGCGTTGCCACTCTCTCATGAATCCTACGGAGGGGCCAAAGGCGTCAAGCGCGAACCATCCCCTTGGACCACGACGACCGGAGAAACCCCCGGTTCCGACAGGAGGACGGACACGGGCCAACGGCCAGCGTGTGACCGTCTCACTTCTCCTCGGCCGGCTGGCGCGCCGGATTCGGGCCTCCGGTGACATCGTCGAGGGCGGAGGTGACGATCGCGGGCAACTCCATCGTATCGATCGACAGCAACGGCTCCAACTGCTCCACGGTGCGGCACCCCACGATCGGCGCGGTGACGCCGGGGGCGTCGCGTACCCACAGGTAGGCCACCTGGGCCGGCGTCAGGCGCAACCCCTCCGCCGCGGTGGCGACCGCGTTGACGATCCGGCGCGGCCCGGGGTTGAGATAGGGCTCGACGAACCAGCTGAGATTGTGAGACGCGCCGCGCGACTGGGGCGGCGTGCCCTCACGATATTTCCCCGTCAACACCCCGCGGCCGAGCGGGGACCACGGGAAGAACCCGATCCCGAGCGCCTCGGCGCAGGGCAGGATCTCGAACTCGCAACCTCGCGAGAGGAGGGAGTACTCCGCCTGGGTCGAGACGATAGGCGCCTGTTGGAGGGCGGCCTGCCAGGCCGAGGCGGCCCCCAACTGCCAGCCGATGAAATTCGAGACGCCGACGTGGCGGACCTTGCCCGAACGCACCGCGGCATCGGCGGCGCCGAGCGTTTCCTCCAGGGGCGTGTCGCTCCACGCGTGGATCTGCCACAGGTCGATGACATCGGTGCGCAAACGACGCAGCGACCCCTCGAGATCGGCCAGCAAGGCTTTCGCCGAGGTGTCGACGACGCGCACTCCGTTGTGAACGACATAGCCCGCTTTGGTGGCGAGCACGAGATCGCTCCGGTCGACGGTGCGCCGGGTCAGATGGCCGATCAACTCCTCCACCTCGCCATAGCCATAGGAGGCGGCGGTGTCGAGGAGATTGCCCCCGGCGTCGAGGAAGCGTTTGAGCATGGCGACGACATCGGTCACCGCAGTGCCGTGGCCCCAGGTCATCGTGCCCAAGCCGAGGGCGGAGACGGTGAGATCCGACGAGCCGACGGAACGGGTGCGCATCGCAGTCTCCTTGGGGGGCGAGATGGGATCAGACAGCGGTGATGACGCCGAAAACGAGCAAGGCCACGATGACGAGCCCGATGACGACGCGATAGACGACGAAAGCGGTGAAGCGGTTCGACGAGACGAACTTGAGCAACCAGGCGATCGAGATGTAGGCGACGACGAAGGAGACGACGCCAGCGACGATCGTCGGCCCCCAGCCCACCCCGACGGAGACTTCGTCGAAAGCGGAGACGGCCTGGAGGACGCCTGAGGCCGTTAATGCGGGAATGCCGAGGAAGAAGCTCCACCGTGTGGCCGTCGTGCGATCGATACCGCGAAACAGAGCCGCCGAAATCGTCGCCCCGGAACGAGAGACGCCCGGCACCAAAGCGATGCACTGGCACAAACCGATGATGAGCCCGTCGAGGACGGTGAGATCCTTCTCTTGACGCAACCCCGGGCCGGAACCGCGCAGCGCCGCAGCGTGACGCCGGCTGGCGAACAGGTCGGCCGCGAAGAGCACGCCGCTCCACAGGATCAACGCCCCGGCCACCACCCACAAGCTGCGCAGCGGCCCCTCGATGACGTTCTGCAAGGCCAAACCGACGAACCCGATCGGCAGGGAACCGACGATGACAGCCCAGCCCAACCGATAATCCGTCGAGCGTTTCGCCTTGTTGGCGAGCCCAGAGAACCAGGCCACGACGAGACGGACGATGTCTTTCCAGAAATAGACGATGGCCGCGACGATGGCGCCGATCTGGATGATGGCGGTGAACGCGGTGACATCCCGTGAGGCGATGTCGAGGCCGAAGAGCTTCTCGACGATCGTCAAATGCCCGGTCGAGGAGACCGGCAGGAACTCGGTGACCCCCTCGACGATGCCGAGAACGATCGCTTCAATCCAGTTCATAACACTCCCCGGCCAGCCCTTCCGACGACTCCTCCACAGGACGTGGCCGGGTCAACCTTAACCCGTGCGATGGGCGTTCGTCACAACAATGGCGACATTGTGCCCACCGAAGCCGAAGGAGTTGTTGAGGGCGGCCAGATCACCGGTCGGCAAGTCGCGTGTGGCAAGGGCGGCGATGTCGATCGTCAACCCCTCGTCGGGACGCTCGAGGTTGATCGTCGGAGGGACGACCCGCTCATGCAAAGCAAGCAGAGCGGCGATCGTCTCCAAGGCGCCGGCCGCGCCGAGGAGGTGGCCCGTCATCGACTTCGTGCCGGTGGCGACGGCCGACGAACCCTCGCCCAGCACCGCGGCGATCGACTGAGCCTCGGTGGCGTCGCCCTGCGGCGTGGACGTGGCGTGGGCGTTGACGTGGGCGATGTCGGCGGCGCTGAGATCGGCGTCGGCTAACGCTTTGACCATCGCCTTGCGTTGGCCCGCCCCGCTCGGATCGGGCTGGACGAGATCGTGGCTGTCGGCGGTGATGCCCGCCCCGGCCAGCGTCCCGTAGATCCGCGCGCCGCGCGCTTGGGCGTGCTCCAAAGTCTCAAGGATGAGGCAGGCGCCGCCCTCGCCGAGGACGAAACCGTCGCGATCTTGGTCCCACGGTCGCGAGGCGCGCTCCGGCTCGTCGTTGCGGCGCGAGAGGGCTTGCATCTGGGCGAAGGCGGCGATCGGCAGCGGATGGATGACCGCCTCCGTCCCTCCGACGATGGCGATGTCAGCCCGCCCCCACCGCAACTGGTCGAGTGCGATGGCGATCGCCTCGCTCGAGGAGGCGCAAGCCGACACCGGCGCGTGCACACCGGCCTTCGCGCCGAAACGCAACCCGACGTTGGCTGCCGGCGCGTTCGTCATGAGCATGGGGATCGTGAAGGGCGAGACCCGGCGCTGACCTTTGCTCTGCAACACGTCCCAGCTGCCGACGAGCGACTGGAGCCCGCCGATGCCGCTAGCCAGGGAGACGAGGAGACGATCCGGGTCGATCCGGTCGTCTCCCGCCGTGCCGTCGGAACGTTCGGGCGCCAAGCCGGCGTCGGCCCAGGCTTCCGTCGCCGCCACGAGCGCGAACTGGCTGGAACGGTCGAGATGGCGGGCCTCGGAGCGTTCCATCGTCGAGGCCGGGTCGACCTTCGCCTGGGCGGCGATGTGGACGGACAGCTCGTCGTCCCAGTCTTGTTCGATCCGTGAGATGCCGCTGCGTCCGGAGCGCAAGCCCTCCCACGTCGAGGGGAGGTCGCCGCCGAGCGGGGTGCTGGCGCCGAGCCCGGTGATGACGATCTGCGCCCCCGCGGGGCCGGTGTTCGCGCGTGTGCTCATGGGGAGGCTCAGGCGTTGGCCGAGACGAGGGCCTTCTCGATGTAGGAGACGGCGTCGCCGACGGTGCGCAGGTTCTTGGAGTCCTCGTCGGGGATCGAGACGCCGAACTTGTCCTCAGCGGCGTAGATGATCTCGACCATCGAGAGGGAGTCGACGTTGAGATCGTCGACGAACGACTTGTCGAGTTGGGCGTCGTCGGCGGCGACCCCGGCCACCTCGTTGACGATGACAGCGAGGTCGGCGCGGATTTCTTCAGTGGTGGCCATGGTGGGTTCTCCTCAGGGAAGGATGACGACCTGCCCGGCGTAGACGAGCCCGGCGCCGAATCCGATGAGGAGCGCCGTCGCGTCAGGCCGAATGTCGCCTGAGTGATAAAGGGTGTCGATCGCCATCGGAATCGATGACGCCGACGTGTTCCCGGTCCGCTCGATCGTCCGGGCGACGAGGACCGAATCGGGAAGAGTGAGGTGGCGCAACATCGAATCAGTGATCCGGTTGTTGGCCTGGTGGGGGATGAAGAGGTCCAACTCGTCGGCTGAGACGCCGGAGACGTCGAGGACCTTCTGGGCGACGTCGGCGATCGTCGTCGTCGCCCAGCGGAACACCTTGCGGCCCTCCATCGTGATCGTCGAGGGCACGCCGGTGCGCATCGCCGTCAACCAATCCGACGACATCGTGATGACGTCGCCCTGCTCGCCGTCCGCCCCCCACACGACCGGCCCGATCCGCGGCACGTCGCTCGGCCCGACGACGGCGGCGCCCGCCCCGTCGGCGAAGAGGAAAGCGGTCGACCGATCGGTCAGGTCCGTCAGATCAGTCAGTTTGTCGGCCGCGACGATGAGAACATGCCCGGCCGCACCGGCCCGCACGAGCCCATCGGCCTGGGCCAAGGCGTACTCGAACCCGGCGCAGGCGGCGGAGATGTCATAGGCGGCGGCCGTCGGGCAGCCCAGCGCGGCGCCGAGCAGCGGGGCGATCGCCGGGGTCTGCTTGAGCCAGGTGACCGTCGAGACGACGATGGTGTCGATCTGGGAGGCCTCGACCTGGGCGTGCTCGAGGGCACGGCGGGAAGCCCGCTCCATCATCGTGAGGAGCGATTCGTCCTCCCCGGCCCAGTGGCGCTCGGCGATGCCGGTGCGTTGGCGGATCCACTCGTCGGAGGAGTCGATCATCGTGCACATCTCGTCGTTGGTGACGACGCGCTCGGGCTGATACGAGCCCACGCCGAGGATCTGCGCCCCCGCTGGACCGGACCGGCGAAGGAGGGATCGCCTCGCTCCACCGGACTGAGGATTCGCCACGCCTGTCACATTGTCCATCATGCCGCGCGGTTTCGGCAAGACCTCTGTCCGACGCGCTGAAATCGCCCTGGATTCCTTGGAGGAATCCTCTAAAACTCCTCGTCAGAGGGGATAAATCAGCGGTTTGGGGGCGGGCCAGTGGAATTCTTCTCATCGTCATTCGGGTTCATTGGGGGCATCCATGGCCGCCCGATGCTCCCCACGTTGTGGACCCGTGGATGGAGTGTCTCCCTCATGGTCTTTCCCGCCACGCCTGTCGTGTTCGTGACGCCCGTGAGACCACCAGTCGCGTTGTCGTCATCGCCGGCAGGTGAGAGACGGTGCTCGATCCTCAGCGATGTCCGACAGTAGATCCGGCCTGATCGAGGCGCCCCACCGCCAACCCCAAGCGCAGGGTCAGGCCGCCACGGGGCTGGGCCGGGTTGAATCCGGTCAGGTCGCTGATCCGTCCGAGGCGGTAACGCACCGTGTTGGGGTGAATGAACAAAGTCCTCGCCGTCGCCTCGATCGAGGCCCCGCCGTTGACATAGGCGTCGAGGGTGGCGATGAGGTCGTGGCCGGCCTGCTCGAGAGGCTCGTAGACCCGTTCGGCCAAGCGGCGCCGGGCAGCAGCGTCACCGGAGACGACTCGTTCGGGGAGAAGATCGTCGCTTGAGACGGGTCGGGGCGCCTCCGGCCAGGCCGGCGCGGCGCGCAGCCCGGCCAAGGCGGCGTGGGCCGAGACGGCGGCGGCGCTCAAGCCGGCCACCGCTGGACCGAAGACGACGGGGCCTTCGGCAAAATTCGCGGTCATCTCCTCGATGACGGCGCGGCCCTCGTCGGGTGACTCACCGGCTCCGCCGAGGATGACGACGAGCCGTGAGCCACGCGGCGCGGCCAAGACGTCGATCTCGTGGTCGTAGGCGAGATCCCGCACTCGTTCGATCGTCTCGTCGGCGTCATGGTCGATGCGCCCGGCCACGACGACGACGCCGCCGCGCCCGCTCCAGCCCAAGGCGGTGGCCCGCGCGGTGATCTCCTCGTCGATCTCCCCGCGCACGACCCCGTCGACGACGAGAGCCTCGAGCCGGCTGTCCCACGACGAGCGCGTGTCGGCGACCCGGGCGTAGAGATCGGCTGCGGCGAAGGCGGCCTCCCGGCTGAAATGGTTGATCGCGATCGTGAGGACGGGCTGGTCGTCGGGCGGCATCCGTCCGATCCAATCCTCGACCACGTCCGTCGTCGTGCGCAGCAATTCGACGGTTTGGAAGAGGGCGATCCGTCGCATCGCCCGGCGCGGGGCGGCGTCGAAGAGATCGGTGGCCGAGACCGGCTCGTCGGACTCGTCGGCGAACCAGGCGATGAACTGGGCGATGCCGGCCTGAGCGACGAGCGCGACCCAACTGCGGTGTTCCGGGCCCAAGGCCGAGAACCAGTCGTGGCGCCGCGCGATCTCCGCCATCGTCGCCCGCCCCATGTCGGAGGATTTCGCACCCAACCGGGCGGCGATGGCGCGCCGTTCGGCGTCGGATGGGAGCAAACTTCTTCCCCGCAATGGTCGTGGCACTGGTGCGGTGGAAGTCATACAGGGCAGAATAGCTAACGACTATTCTCATGACAGCCCTTCCAAGCGGTTGGATCTAGAAAGGACGCGCAGTGATTCCACGTGAGGAGACCGAACCGATCATCGGCGGCATCCCGGCGAACCTGGCGGACAGCGACAGTGAGGAGACCTCCGAGTGGCTGGAATCATTGGACGGGCTGATCCGCGACGAAGGGCGTGACCGCGCCCGCTACGTCCTCTTCCGTCTCCTCGAGCGGGCCCGTGAGCGCTCGATCGGCGTGCCGAACCTGACGACGACGGACTTCGTCAACACGATCCCCCATGAGGAGGAGCCGGCCTACCCCGGCGACGTCGACCTGGAGCGCGGCTATCGCCGTCTGTTGCGGTGGAACGCCGCCATCACTGTGCACCGGGCCCAGCGCCCTGGCATCGGCGTCGGCGGGCACATCTCCTCCTACGCCTCCTCGGCCACTCTCTACGAGGTCGGTCTCAACCATTTCTTCCGCGGCCAAGACCACGCCGGCGGCGGCGACCAGGTCTACTTCCAGGGCCACACCTCGCCCGGCATGTACGCCCGCGCCTTCCTCGAGGGGCGTTTGACGGCCGACGACCTCGACGGCTTCCGTCAAGAACAAAGCCACATCGTCGACGGCCAACGGCGCGGATTGCCGTCGTATCCGCACCCGCGTCTCAAGCCTGATTTCTGGCAGTTCCCGACCGTCTCCATGGGACTCGGGCCGATGAACGCCATCTATCAGGCCTCCTTCAACCGCTACCTGCACAATCGCGGCCTCAAGGACACCTCCGATCAGCGGGTGTGGGCCTTCCTCGGTGACGGTGAGATGGACGAGCCGGAGTCGCGCGGCCTCATCGAGTTCGCCGCCTACGAGGGGCTCGACAATCTCGTCTTCGTCGTCAACTGCAATTTGCAGCGTCTTGACGGCCCGGTGCGCGGCAACGGCAAGATCGTCCAAGAGCTCGAGGGCTTCTTCCGCGGCGCCGGCTGGAACGTCATCAAGGTCGTCTGGGGCTCCGGCTGGGATCCGCTCCTCGACAACGACACCGACGGGGTGCTCGTCGATCTCATGAACAGCGTGCCGGACGGCGACTTCCAGGCTTTCAAGGCCAACGACGGCGCCTTCGTCCGTGAGCATTTCTTCGGCCGCGACCCGCGCACCGCCGCCATGGTCAAGGATTGGTCGGACGACGACATTTGGCACCTCACCCGTGGCGGCCACGACTACCGCAAGGTTTACGCCGCCTACCGCCGGGCCACCGAGACGAGCGGCGCGCCGACCGTCGTGCTCGCCCACACCATCAAGGGTTACTTCCTCGGCACCCACTTCGCCGGGCGCAACGCCACCCACCAGATGAAGAAGCTCGCCCTCGACGACCTCAAGAGCTTCCGCGACCGTCTCCACATCCCGATCTCTGACAAGACGTTGGAAGACGATCCGTATCTGCCGCCCTACTACCACCCCGGATTCGACGATCCGGGCATCCAGTACATGCTGGAGCGTCGCCGCACGCTCGGCGGCTTCGTCCCCGAACGGCGCAACAAGCCGGTCGCGCTGTCGTTGCCGCCGGATTCGGCTTACGAGTCGGCTAAGAAGGGCTCGGGCCACCAGGCCGTCGCGACGACGATGGCGTGGGTGCGCATCCTCAAGGACATGCTGCGCCACCGCGACTTCGGCGCCCACGTCGTGCCGATCATCCCCGACGAGGCGCGCACCTTCGGCATGGACTCGTTCTTCTCGACGATCAAGATCTACAACCCGCACGGGCAGCGCTACACGCCCGTCGACGACGACCTCATGCTGGCCTACCGCGAGGCGACCTCGGGGCAGATCATCCACACCGGCATCAACGAGGCCGGCTCGGTGGCGGCCTTCACCGCCGCCGGCACCTCGTACGCCACCCACGGGCTGCCCATGGTGCCGATGTACATCTTCTACTCGATGTTCGGCTTCCAGCGCACCGGCGACGGCCTCTACGCCGCCGGCGACCAGATGGCGCGCGGCTTCCTCCTCGGCGGCACCGCCGGGCGCACGACGCTGACCGGCGAGGGCCTCCAGCACGCCGACGGCCACAGCCACCTGCTGGCCTCGACCAACCCGGCGGTCCGAGCCTGGGATCCGGCCTACGCTTACGAAATCGCCCACATCATGCGTCATGGCCTCGAGACGATGTATGGGGACGATCCGCACGACGTCATGTTCTACATCACGCTTTACAACGAGCCGATGATTCAGCCGCCGGAGCCGGAAGGCCTCGACGTCGAAGGGCTCAAGCGTGGTCTCTACCTCCTCAACGAGGCGGCCGATCCGGGCGACGCCCCGCGGGCCCAACTGTTGGCCTCCGGCGTCGGGGTGCCGTGGATCCTCGAGGCGCAGAAGCTGTTGCGTCAGGATTACGGCGTTGCCGCCGACGTGTGGAGCGTGACGAGCTGGAACGAGTTGCGTCGTGACGCGCTCGAGGCCGAAGCTCCGGCGATGCACGGTGGCCAGGCCCGCACGCCGTATGTGACCGAGAAGCTGGCCGGGCGTCCCGGGCCCGTCGTGGCGGTCTCCGACTTCTTGCGCGCCGTCCAGGATCAGATCGCCCCCTGGGTGCCGCAGACCTTCGCCTCCCTCGGCTCCGACGGGTTCGGTTTCTCCGATACCCGCCCGGCGGCGAGGCGCTGGTTCAAGATCGACGGTCCCTCCGTCGCCGTCAAGACGCTCCAGTTGCTCGGCCAACGGGGGGAGATCAGCCCCGAGGCCGCTCAGGACGCCTTCCGTCGCTATCGTCTCGACGAGATCGTCACCAGCGCCCCGGCGGCGCACGGTGAGGATTCTTGACCGGAGGGGATCATCCCTTACGCTGGCTTCACGACATCGGATGAGCGGGACGATGTGATCCGACGTCATCCAGAACTGTCGATAACGATCGTTCCGGTCGCTTCCCATCACGATGAGGGGTGGCCGGAACGCACAGCGAGTGCAAGGGAAGGTAAGGAGTGACTGTGGCCGGGGCGAGTCAGGCCGAGGACCGAACGGCGGTAGGCATCGTGCAGATGGGCTTGACGCCAGGTCTCGTCGTCGAAGAGCTGGGTTGGGACGAAGACGTCGACGAGGAGTTGCGTTCCCAGATCATGGACGCCATCGACGGCGACCTCGTCGAGGAATCAGACCACGGGGTCGACGTCGTCCTCGTCTGGTGGCGTTTCGAAGACGGCGACGTCGTCGACGCGCTCGTCGACGGGCTGCGCGACCTCACCGACACCGGTTACATCTGGCTCCTCACTCCGAAGTTCGGTCAAGCCGGGCACGTCTCCCAAGCCGACGTCTCCGAAGGCGCCGTCACCGCCGGGCTCTCCCTCACCTCCACCGCCACCGTCTCGAAAGACTGGGCCGCCCACAAGATCGTCCGCCCCAAAGGCGGCTCCCGGCGCTGAAGCCACCCGCCCCCTCCGATCCGGAGCGGGGCCTCAGGGACGCATAGCTCAGTTGGTAGAGCACTTCCCTTACAAGGAAGGGGTCATCGGTTCGAGCCCGGTTGCGTCCACAAGCGATTGAGGCGAGAGCATTGAAAGAACTTGTTCTTTCAATGCCGAGCCGATTGAAGCTTGTGATAGGCGGCGTCAGCCGCCGAACACAGACGGTTGAGGCGAGATCAGCGCGTTAGAAATCATTGGCCAGCGCCGCCGCCGTCTGATCCATCATCCAGTTCCGATAGCGTTCGACCTCTGATTCACTGATTTTGTAACGATCCCCGACCCGCGAAGCGCTGATCGTTCCGTCCTCGATCCGGCGATGAACGGTGGCTTTGGAGGTCCCTACGAGGCGCGCAACTTCTTCTGGAGAATATGTTCGGTATAACGGTTCAGGTGACCCTCTGACCGTTGTTCGTTCATGGGCCATTGAGGCGTCGGCTTCTGACGATATCGATGCCATATCAATCGACCGCCATGGCGTCGGCTACGGCATGGCACACGGAGACGACTTGGTTCCAGTCGTGCCAGCGGGCGGCAAGGCCTTTGTAACCAGATAACCGCTTCGTTGTCGCCTCGTCTCGGGGGCGGGGGTCGGCCAGTTGGGCGAGCACCTGGGCGGCGACAGTTCCGCCTTCGGGGGCTTGGTCGGCGTAGAACTCGTCAATGCCGCTCAGCACTTCGGCGGCATGGGCGATGCCGTATCGGTCGGCGAGAGCGGCGACGTCGAGGTAGTCGCGCGTCTGGTTGCGTTTGACGATGAGGAAAGCTTTCACACGGAGGGTCTCGTCGACGGTGGGGACGCGGAGGGTTTGCCCGCCAGGAAGCGTCACTTCTTCGACCTCGAGCGGGTGGCGACGGATCAGTTGGCGAACTCCGGTTTCGATGCCGCCGAGTTCGCCGAGGATGAGCTTTCCGTAGGCGGCGCGGTTCGTCACCCAGTCGCTCTCCTGTTCCAAGGCGTCGAGGACGATGTCGAAGTGGTCTCGCAGGTCGCTGAGAACATGGTCGTGGTCGACGGACAGGCGATGGCGAACCCGGTACGCGACGGCGGCGCCACCGACGAGGACGGTGTCGGGGACGAGTTCTTGAAGACGGGCGGCGCTGGTGAGCAGGTCGTCGAGTGCGGGGATGTCGCTCGCTGAAGTCGTCATAGTATTGTCATATCAGATAATCCTTCGCGAGGGAGATGGGGATGGCGCTTCAGTTCCGCAATCTCACGGTCACGCCGGACGATCCGGTCGAGGAGTGGGGCGTGGAGGGGATCCTCACGGCGATCGAGCGTGGGGGGATCCAGCACATTCAGCGGATCATGCGGTCGGTTCGGCGGGATCCTCACGGCGAGGTGGCGCGGTGGGTCCATGAGGCGGCGGCGTGCACGGATCACCCGGTCGCGGCCCGTCTCGACATCCTCACCACCGAGTTTCAGGGCGGCGAGCCGGCCCGGGTCGCCCGGCGCATCCGGGACGCGATCGATCGGACGGGGCGTTCGCTGCAAGACATCGCCGCCGAGTTGGGGACGAGCGCTTCGCGACTCTCCACCTACGCCACCGGCAAGGTCATGCCTTCGGCCGCCATGTTGTTGCGTATTGAGGCGCTCCAACTGCGCCAAGACTGAAGTGGATGGGGAATACTCGTCCCCGGGAACGCGTTGTCATTGAACTACGCTGATCTCCCCGTCTCATCGTTAAAGGACACCGATGCTCACGTCACCGCGCCTCATCGAACTCGATGTCGAGGGGATGACGTGCGCTTCGTGCGCGGCGCGGATCGAGAAGAAACTCAACAAGATGCCCGGGGTCACGGCCACGGTCAACTATGCGACGGAGCGGGCGACGATCGAGGCGCCGCCCGAGGTGACGCCCGAGGCGACCATCGCCACGGTCGAGGCGGCCGGGTATGGCGCCCAGCTTCACGCCGATCCTTTCGCTGAGCTGCCGGATGACGAGGCGGGGGAGAGCGCGGAGGGTGCGGCCGTCTCTCCGGCGGGCGACCCGACGGCGGATCTGCGGCGCCGCGTCGTCATTTGTGCGTTGCTCGCCGCGCCGGTGCTGCTGCTCTCCATGATCACTCCCCTGCAATTCCCTCACTGGCAATGGTTGTGCTTGACGTTGGCGGCGCCGGTGGCGGTGTGGGGCGCCTACCCCTTCCACCGCGCGTGCTGGGTCAACCTGCGCCATGGCGCCGTCACCATGGACACGCTCATCAGTGTCGGCGTCTCCGCCGCGTTCCTGTGGTCGCTGTACGCCTTGTTCTTCGGGGCGGCCGGCGACGAGGGGATGCGGATGCACATGACGCTCGTGCCGAGCCGGGACGAGGCGAGCGGGCATATCTACCTCGAAGTCGCGGCCGGGGTGACCGTCCTCATCTTGCTCGGGCGCTACCTCGAGGCGCGCGCCAAGCGTCGCTCCTCCGAAGCGCTGCGAGCCCTGCTCGAAGTCGGCGCGAAAGACGTGGCGGTGCTGCGCGACGGCCAGGAGCGCCGGATCCCGGCGGCCCGGTTGAGGGTGGGGGAGCGTTTCGTCGTCCGCCCGGGGGAGAAGATCGCCGCCGATGGAGTCGTCACCGAGGGGGCCTCGGCGCTCGACACGTCGATGCTGACGGGGGAGTCGGTTCCCCGGGAGGTCGGTCCGGGAGACGCTGTCGTCGGGGGGATGGTCAACGCCGGGGGCCGGCTCATCGTCGAGGCGCGGAGCGTGGGGGCTGACACCCAGTTGGCGCAGATGGCCCGGATGGTCGAGGCGGCCCAGCAGGGCAAGGCCCCGGCCCAACGGCTAGCCGATCGGATCTCCGCCGTGTTCGTGCCCGTCGTCATCGGGATCGCGCTCGTCACCCTCATCGGCTGGCTCATCGCCGGGGGAACCGTCGAACAGGCTTTCACCGCTGCCATCGCCGTCCTCATCGTCGCCTGCCCGTGCGCGCTCGGGCTCGCCACGCCGACGGCCATCCTCGTCGGCACCGGGCGAGGCGCCCAACTCGGCATCCTCATCAAGGGCCCCGAGGCGCTCGAGGAGACGCGCCGGATCGACACCGTTCTCCTCGACAAAACCGGCACCGTCACCACAGGCGAGATGCGTCTCATCGCCGTCCATCCGGTGGACGGATGCGACATCGCGACTCTGGTGCGTCGCGCCGGGGCCGTCGAACATGGCTCTGAGCACCCCATCGGCCACGCCATCGTCGCCGCGATCGAGGGAGGCCCTGAGGCGCTTTCCCGCATCGGAGTCGATCTTCAGGTTGCGCATGACCCCATCTCTTGGGACCCGCTCGCCGAAGCGACCGACTTCCAGGCCGCCGCCGGATACGGAGTCACTGGAATCGTCGAGGGGACGTTGGTCGCGGCGGGCCGGATGGCCTGGGTGACGGAGACGCTCGGCGTCACCACATCAGAGGAAACGGCCACCTCATTCACCGACGCCGAATCGGCTGGAGGCACCGTCCTCGCCGTCGGCTGGGACGGGCAGGTGCGGGGATTCCTTGTCGTCGCCGACACGGTCAAGGAGACGAGCTCGGCCGCCGTCGCGGCCTTACGAGAGTTGGGGCTCACCCCGGTTCTCGTCACCGGAGACAACGAGCGGGCCGCTCAGACGGTGGCAGACCAGGTCGGCATCCGAGACGTCGTCGCCGGAGTCCTCCCCGCCGGCAAAGCAGAGATCGTGGCATCCCGTCAGAAAGAGGGGGCCGTCGTCGCCATGATCGGAGACGGAGTCAACGACGCCATCGCCTTGGCCCAAGCCGATCTCGGCATCGCGCTCGCCACCGGGACCGACGTCGCCATCGAGGCCGGCGACATCACCCTGGCCCGGGGCGACCTTCGCCTGGCCGCCGACGCTGTGCGGCTCTCTCGCCGCACGCTGACCACCATCAAAGGCAACCTCTTCTGGGCCTTCGCTTACAACGTCGCCGCCATTCCCTTAGCCGCCCTCGGCTTCCTCAACCCTCTCATCGCCGGTGCGGCGATGGCTTTCTCCTCCGTCTTTGTCGTCACGAACAGTTTGCGGTTGCGTCGATTCCCACCGTTGACGGAAGCCTGAACCTCTTATCCACCCGTCGTCGCCCCTGAACTCACGGGTGATTCGCCACGGTGTGGCTTTAGCGACACCCGGCGAGCGGGTAGAATGCCCGAGACCAATTGTTGTTCAAGGCTTCGGGTCGCGCTCGTGAGGGTGGGGCTCGCGGTCCACGCGACACGAGGATGGGGGTCCACGATGTCGGACGAAATGTCGGAGGCGACGCTGCCGGAGAACCCGGTGGCCGAACCTCTGGAACCAGCGCAGGACGCCGTCGTCGCCGACGACGTCCCCTCACCGGTTCCCGACGATCCCGTCACGACCGCTGCCCCGCGCCGGATCATCGGGCTAGGCGACGACGACGTCGTCCCTGACAAACCAGCCGAACCATCGTCTCTTACGCCATCGCCCGAGCCGCCTGAAGAGAATCTTGAAGAGAAGCCGGTGCGAGATGCGCCTGAGCCGCAACTTCCGCAGGCCTCATCCGAAGAAAACTCCTCCGAGGGAGAGTCACAGGACGCACCCGCCGAGGCGAGTTCTGAGCCCGCTGAGGAGCCCGCGGCTGACGCAGATGGCGCCGCTGAGAGGGAACCGACCGAACCGGCCACGGCGATCCACGACGATCAACCGGTGGAATCAGATGCCGCATCCACGACGGAATCCGAGGACGAATCACCGGAGGATCAATCCGACGGCGTCGCCGCATCGGCCCGGGCTCAGGAGCGGGAGAGCGCCAAGCGCACGAAGGAAGCGCTCATCACCCAGGCCGAGCTCATCGCTATGGCGGGGGAGGCCCGCACCTCGGTGCCGGAGATGAACAAGCTCATGGAGCAGTGGCGCCAAGCCGGCCACGCAAGCAAAGGCGAAGACAAGCGGCTGTGGGAGCGCTTCAAAGCCGCCCGCGACCTCTTCTATGCCCGCCTCGATCTGGAGCGCAAAGCCCGCCAGACGGAGACGGCCGAAGCGAAACGAGTCAAGGAAGAACTCATCGCCGCCGCCGAGGAGTTGACCCAACGCTCCGACCTGCGCCAAGCCCAAGAGTCGATGACAGCGCTGCTGGCCCAGTGGAAGAAAGCTCCGCGGGCTCCCCGGCCGGTCGACGAAGCGCTGTGGAAACGCTTCAAGGCGGCCCACGACACCGTCTACCAGAAATTCTCAGCCGAACGCCAAGCCTCGGGCGAGGCTTTACGGGCGGCCGCGGCGGCCAAACGCCAGCTCATCGACGAGGCGAAAGGCTTGACCGCTCTGCGCGACCGGGGGCGGGCCCGCGAGGAGATGCGCCGCATCAACGAGGAGTTCCATGCCCTCGGCTACGCCGGGCGGGAACAGAACCGGGTACTGGCCAACGAGTTCCGTCAAGCCCAAGACGCCTTCTACACCACGCTGCGCGAAGCCGGTGGCAGTCGTGGTCCTCAGGGCGGAGGATCAGGCGGCGACCGCGGTTCCAACGCGGGGGAGCGGGGCGGTTCACGCGGTGGCGGCCGGGGAGCTCCCCGCCGCGGCAGCGGACCCAGCTCATGGTCGAGCGACCAGGGCGTCTCCGGTCGGTCGAGCGCGCTCAGCTCGTCGTATGACCTGCTCCGGTTCACCGACGCCGCCTCGATCCGCGCCGAGATCGCTCGTCTCGAACATCAACTCGAGAATCTCTCCCCGTCCGGGGCGTCGAAACGATCCCACGGCGGGCGTCTCACCCTCAACCTCGACGACCTCGACCAGCATGGTCGTGTCACGGCGGATCTCATGCGTCTGCGTCTGCGTCTCGCCCAAGTCGAGCGGATGGAACGGACCCCTCCCGCCGCGCCGTCACCCGCTCACGCTTCTCCGGGGACGACAACAGCGGAGGCGCCTGACACGGCGCCCGAAGAGATCGAGACGGTGGAAACCGTGACGGTGGAAACCGCCGAGCCCGAGGAAACTGTCGCTGATCCGGGCGAGACGACCGAAAACTAAATCACTGGCCGGTGGCGGCGTATTTATTCTCAGTGGCGTCCTTGGCGGGCTTCCACCACGCCTCGTTGGCCTCGTACCAGGCGATCGTGGCGGCCAAACCGTCATGGAACGACGAATACTGCGGCTCCCAGCCCAACTCGGTGCGCAGCTTCGACGAATCGATGGCGTACCGCAGATCATGGCCGGGCCGATCGGTGACGAGGTCGTAAGCGTCCTCAGGCTGTCCGAGCAGACGAAGGATCTCCTCGACGACCTCACGGTTGGACTTCTCCCCGTCGGCGCCGATCAAATACGTCTCGCCGATCGCGCCTTTCTGCAAGATCGTCCACACCGCCGCGTTGTGATCGTCGACATGGATCCAATCGCGCACATTCTGGCCGGCGCCGTAAAGCTTGGGCCGCCGCCCCGTCAACACATTGGTGATCTGGCGGGGAATGAACTTCTCGACATGCTGATACGGCCCATAGTTGTTCGAGCAATTCGACAACGTCGCCTGAACCCCGAAACTGCGCACCCACGCCCGCACGAGCAGATCAGACGACGCCTTCGTCGATGAGTATGGGCTCGACGGGTTATACGGCGTGTGCTCGGTGAACCTGGCTGGATCATCCAACTCCAGATCGCCGTAGACCTCGTCGGTGGAGATGTGGTGATACCGCACATCATGCTCGCGCACCGCCTGAAGCAGGGTGTACGTGCCGACGATGTTCGTCATGAGGAACGGCTGAGGATCAGCCAACGAGTTGTCATTGTGCGACTCAGCGGCGAAATGCACCACCGCGTCGACCGACGCGACGAGATCGCCGACCAACGAGGCGTCCGCGACGTCCCCGACGACCAACTCGACGCGATCCCTGGGCAGCCCCACCAGCGAATCCCGGTTCCCGGCATAAGTCAACTTGTCGAGCACGACGACCGAGGCATCCGTGTGATCGATGACCCAACGCGTGAAATTCGACCCGATGAACCCGGCCCCACCCGTCACAAGCAGTTTCTCCATGGGGAAAGTCTAGAACGTGAAAGCGCTTCGGAGAAGCAGATCTGACGGAACGTTAAGATCACGAGCGAGAGAACACGTCACGATCACGGGCAACTGTGCCCCGGAACGATTCATTTCCTCGCCCAAAGATAAGGACGGATCAGACTTGCCGTCTCAGCGGTACGGAAAAGGGAATCGCTGATAATGTCTGTGCTGTCATGCGTGTCCCCCGCACAAGGAGGCCTTTGTGGAAGCCGATCTCGTCGTTGTAGGAGCCGGGCTGTTCGGCCTGACGGTGGCCGAACGGGTCGCCTCCCAATGGGGGCGCAAGGTGCTCGTCATCGACCGTCGCGACCATCTCGGTGGCAACGCCTACTCCGCGCCGGAGGAGCGAACCGGCATCGAGGTGCACCGCTACGGCGCCCACCTCTTCCATACCTCGAACGAGCGGGTCTGGCAGTACGTCTCCCAGTTCACCGCGTTCACGAACTACGTCCACCACGTCTACACAACCCATGAGGGCGTGGTCTACCCGATGCCGGTCAACCTCGGCACGATCAACCAATTCTTCAAAGCCGCCATGGGCCCCGGTGAGGCCAAGGCGCTCATCAAGGAGCAGGCCCAGGAGCTCAAGGGCGCCGAGCCGCGCAACTTCGTCGAGAAGGGCGTCAGCCTCGTCGGCCGCCCCCTCTACGAGGCCTTCTTCATGAATTACACGGCCAAGCAGTGGCAGACGGCGCCGGAGGATCTCCCCGCTTCGATCGTCTCCCGCCTGCCAGTGCGCTACACCTATGACAATCGGTATTTCAATGACACCTATGAGGGGCTCCCGGTCGACGGGTACGGAGCCTGGTTCGAGCGCATGGTCGACCACCCGAACATCGAGGTGCGCCTCGGCGTCGACTTCTTCGACGAGAGCCAGCCGATCAATAAGTCCGCCATCGTCGGGAAGATCCCGGTCGTCTACACCGGGCCGGTCGACCGCTACTTCGACTACGCTTCCGGCCGCCTCGGCTGGCGCACCATCGACCTCGAGCAGGAAGTCTTGGAGATCGAGGATTTCCAAGGCTGCCCTGTCATGAACTACGCCGACCTCGACGTGCCTTACACTCGCATCCACGAGTTCCGCCACTTCCACCCGGAACGTCAGTACACCCGTGACGCGACCGTCATCGTGCGCGAGTTCAGCCGTTTCGCCGCCGACGAGGACGAGCCCTACTACCCGATCAACACCGAATCGGATCGCGCCCGCCTCGAGGAGTACCGCACCCGGATGGCGGCCGAGCCTGGCGTCATCTTCGGCGGGCGCCTCGGCACCTACAAATATCTCGACATGCACATGGCGATCGCCTCGGCGTTGACGATGGTCGACGAGAAACTGGCGCCGAATTATCAGACTGGCGCCGCGATCGTGAGCGGAGGAGCTTCAGCATGACCACGACGAGCACGGCGACGAAGCCGATGCGGGTTCTCCAGCGAGTCGTCTTCCCACTCCAACCCGATCAAGACATCATGCCGCTCTACGCCGAGGGGCGGCAGGGCGCGAGCGCCGGGCCGACCTCGGCTTCGAACAGCTCTCCGGCGCCGACCTCAGCGCTGCGGCAAGGCAATAGCCAGGTCCTCTCGCGGCGCTGTTACAAGATCAAGGCGCTCTCGCGGACCTCCTTCGGCACCTATTTCAACGCCTTCCCCGCCGCCTACTGGCGCAAATGGACGACGGTGACCCAGGTGCGCCTCAGCGTCACGGTGACCGGATCGGGCTCCTTGTTCGTCTACCGCTCCAACGCCCGTGGCAACCTCTACCGGATCGAATCGGAGCGTTTCACTGACGCCGCCGCCCAGGAACTCGTCTTCACCTTGCCGTTGTCGACCTTCGCCGACGGCGGGTGGTATTGGTTCGACATCGTCGCCGGCGACGACGACATCATCCTCGAACGAGCCCAGTGGGAGGCTCCGAGCGAACGCCCCCAGGGCACGGTGACGATCGGTGTGACGACGCTCAATCGGCCCGACGACGTCGTCGCCCTCCTCAAGCAGATCGCCGCCGACGACCACCTCCTCGACATCGTCGATCGCGTCACCATCGTAGACCAAGGCACGAAGCACCCTGACGACGCCGAGGGGTTCGATGAGGCCGAAGCCGCTCTCGGCGGCCGGTTGCGCATGATCCGCCAGGCCAACCTCGGCGGCTCGGGCGGGTTCTCCCGGGGTATGAGCGAGACGATCGACGAGGGCGTCAGCACCTATCACCTCGTCTCCGACGACGACGTTCGCACCGAGCCTGAGGGCATCCTGCGGGCTGTCGCCTTCGCCGACTTGGCCCGCCGCCCGACCGTCGTCGGCGGCCACATGTTCTCGATGTTCGACCGTTGCCACCTTCACTCGATGGGGGAGAAGATCCAGCCCTGGCGCTTCTGGTGGGGCCCCGTCATGGAGGATTTCCCCGACGGGCACCACCTCGACCTCCACTCCTTGCGCTCGACGCCGGAATTGCACCGGCGCATCGATGTCGACTACAACGGCTGGTGGATGGAGCTCATCCCCGTCACCGTGCTGCGCCAACTCGGCCTCTCCCTGCCCTTCTTTATCAAGTGGGACGACGCCGAATACGGGCTGCGCGCCAAAACGGCCGACATTCCCACCGTCTCCCTGCCCGGGGTAGCGGCCTGGCACGTGCCGTGGACGGATAAGGACGATTCGCTCGACTGGCAGGCCTACTATCACGAGCGCAACCGGTTCGTCTCCGCGCTGCTCCACTCGCCCTTCCACTACGGCGGACGCCTCGTGCGTGAGAGCCTCTACCACCAGATCCGCCACTTGCTCTCGGCTCAGTATTCCGTCGCCGAATTGCGCAATGAGGCCCTCGAGGATCTGCTCGGAGGCCCGGAGCACATGCACGCCGAACTCGACACCCGCCTGGCTCGGATCCGCGCGACGCGCAGCGAGTACGACGACGCCCGAGTGACGAAAGACCCTGGCGCCTTTCCGCCGGTGCGTCGCAAGAAGGTGAGCAAGCACGGCGACGCCGCTCGCCTTCCCACCAACCGCGTCGGCATCATCGCCATGGCCGGCCTCGGGGCGGTCAAAGCCCTGCTCCCGCCGAAGAAGTTGAGTCGGCAGCATCCCGAGGCGGAGATCGCCGCCATGGACGCCCGCTGGTGGCTGCTCGCCCGCTTCGACTCCTCGGTCGTCTCGACAGCCGACGGTTCCGGCGCCGCCTGGTACAAGCGCCAACCGCAACAGTTCCGCGCCCTGTTCGCTCGCAGCCTCGAACTCCACCAGCAGTTGCTCCGTGAATGGCCCCGGCTCGCCAAGCAATATCGGCAGGCCCAACGTGTCATCGTCGGCCAAGCGGCGTGGAAACAGACCTTTGAGCGCACGGACGCCGTCATGGCGGCGAAAGAGGCCGAGGCGACATCCGCCACCAACGCAGCCACCGCCTCGGAGGCGCCGGCATCGTGACGACGCCCGCCACGGTCGGGCGACCGGAACTGAAAATCCCCGGCCACAGCAAGGGATTGCTCGACGTCTTCCATGACCGCTTCCTCCTGCGCCTCATCGTGCGCAAGGAATTGCGGGTGCGCTACCGCGGCTCGATCCTCGGCATGGTGTGGAGCTACGTCAAACCGTTGACGCAGTTCCTCGTCTTCTTCTTCGCCATGGGGGTCTTCCTCAAGTTGCGCGAGACGATTCCGGACTACGTCGTCTACCTCTTCGCCGGCATCGTCACCATCAACTATTTCTCCGAGGCGTTCGGCAACGCCACCCGCTGCCTCGTGTGGAACGCCCCCCTCATCAATAAGATCTTCCTGCCGCGCGAGCTTTTCCCCGTCGCCTCGCTGTGGGTGGCGATCATTCACTTCCTGCCCCAGTTCATCGTCCTGCTCCTGGCCGCGCTCATCAGCGGGTGGAGGCCGAGCTTCACCGAACTGCTGGCCGGTGTTCTCGGATTCGCCATCGTCTCGATCCTCGCCCTCGGGCTCGGCCTCATCTTCGGGGCGATCAACGTCTTCTACCGCGACGCTGAGAACTTCGTCGATCTCATCCTCATGGTCGCGACCTGGTGCTCGCCCGTCCTCTACAGCTGGCAGATGGTCTTCACGTCGACGCCGCGCTGGCTCTGGTATATCTACCAGGCGAACCCCCTCACAGCCGCCGTCGAATTGTTCCACCACGCTTTCTGGTACGGGGCGCTCAACGAGGCGGAGGTGGCCACCGCGTTGGCCGCCTACGATGGGCTGCCGATCCAACCGAACCATTTGTGGACGGTCGGGCTCATCGCCCTGCTCGTCTCCTGCGGCATCCTCGCCATTGGCCAACTCGTCTTCCGCCGGCTCGAGGGCCGCTTCGCTCAGGAGCTCTGACATGGCGACCACCTATGTCGAAGCCGTGGGGGTGACCAAGGAATTCACCCTGCGCCACACCCATTCCCTCAAAGAGATGCTCATCGCCATGGCGCGGCACAAGAAACTCTCCGACACCTTCCATGCGCTTCACGACGTCTCCTTCGAGATCACCGAGGGAGAAGCCGTCGCTCTCCTCGGATTCAACGGATCCGGAAAATCGACGCTGCTCAAACTCATCTCCGGTGTCATGCGGCCCGATCAGGGCGCTGTCCGCACCCGCGGCCGAGTGGCCGGGCTCATCGAAGTCGGCGCCGGTTTCCACCCGGATCTGACGGGGCGGGAGAACGTCTACCTCAACGGCGCCATCCTCGGGATGTCGGAGAAACAGATCGACGACGCCTTCGACAGCATCGTCGAGTTCAGTGAGATCGAACGCTTCATCGACACCGAGGTCAAGTTCTACTCCTCGGGGATGTTCCTCCGGCTCGCCTTCTCCGTCGCCGTCCACTCCGATCCGGAGGTCTTCCTCGTCGACGAGATCCTTGCCGTCGGCGACGAGCCCTTCCAGAAGAAATGCCTCCAGCGCATTCGGGAACTCAAATCCGAAGGCCTCACCCTCGTCATCGTCAGCCACGACCTCGACATGGTGGCCGGTATCTGTGACCGCGGCCTTCTCCTCGAATCCGGCAACCTCACCCTCGACGGGCCGGTGCGCGACGTCATCCGGCGTATGCGGGGAGAGGAATAGCTCCTCCCCGCCGCAGCTGCCTCGTGGATCAGCTGACCCAGGCGTCCCGGGCTGGCGTCCAGGAGATCGTCCCACCCTGGAAGCGTTGGTAGACGCCACCGTTCATCGCGATCTCCTCGGTGACGGGATAACCAAGCGAGGAGGCCGGGCCACCGCGACGGGCGTACAGACCGCCGATCGCTCCATGGACGGCTTGGGAACCGGTCGCCTCACTCCAATAGATCGTCCCACCCTGGTAATGCTGGAAGGCTCCACCCTTGGCGGCGCCGATCTCCTGGCTGGTCGGGAATCCGAGATACCCGAAGACGCCGCTGAGCGCGTCGAAGCGGGTTCGGATGCCGCCGTGGACGGTGTGCGCGCCGGAGGCCTCGCTCCAGTAGATGACGCCCCCGAGGAAGCTCTGGGAGACTCCCTCGTGGCCGCGGGTGTAGACGTTCTCACCGCTGGTTGGGAAACCAAGGAAACCCGACGCTCCGCCGAGGGAAGAATAGAGCCACCGGATCGCGCCCTGGGTGTGGATGGCGCCGTAGTACGGGCTCCAATAGATGACGCCGCCTTGGAATTCCTGGCTCACCGTGCCGTCGGAAAGCTCGAGGCGTTCCTCCGTCAGGGGATAACCGAGCGTGCCCCACTCGGAGTCGAGAGCGTGGTAGTAGCCGTGGACGGCGCCGTGGACGGCGTGGGCGCTCGAAGTGGGCGACCAATAGACGATGCCGCCCTGGAAGGTTTGGTACACCCCGCCGTTGGCGGAGGCGATCTCACCGCTGGTCGGCTGACGCAGATAACTCGAACCGCCCCCGAGCGAGTTGTAGAGCACCTCGATGCCTCCTTGGACGACATAGCCGCTGTAGAGGGGCTTCGGCGCCGGAGCTTGATTGGCCGCTTGGCCGGATGCGGCGACGGTGACGGTGACAGAGCCGGAGAAGGAGCCCGGGCCGCGTTCGCCGCGATCGCTCCAGGTGAGGGTCACCGTGCCGGGAGCATGATAGGTGACCGTAGTGTTGTTCGATGCGACGGTCGCGTTGCCGGAAGAGACGAACCAGATGATCGTGCGCCCCCCGGAGAGATTCTTGACCGTCGGCACCGCAGCGGTTCCGACGGTGGCGTTGAGGCTGACGGTTTGATCGCGGTTGGTGAAGCCGGGCTCGTACGACTGCCACGTCCCGGTGACGTGCTCGTCGTTGTAGCTCTGCGCGATGCGGGCCGGCAGAGGGCTGAGATCGGTGATGTGGTTGCCGGAGGCCCAGAATGCGGTGATCGACGGATGACCTGCAAAAGCAGCTACACTTGTAATATTATTATTGTCGATCATCAAGGTCTGCAACCCCGAAATTTTCGCGGCGGGGGCCAGATCGTTGATCGTGTTATTTCTCAGATCGAGGGTGATCGCCGAGGACAGGGAGGACAGCGGTGAGATCGACGTGATCGCGTTGTCAGCTGCGAAAAACTCCGTGAGCGAGGTCATCCCCGAGACGGGAGATAAGTCTGAAACATTGTTTCCACTGATATCGAGTTTTGTTAGATTTTTCACATTTTTCAACGGTGAGATCGATGAGATCTTCATGTCGATGAGAGCGAGATCGGTGAGATTCGTCAACCCCGCGAGCGGACTGATGTCGGAGATGGAATTATGCCCCAAGGAAAGCCAGGTCAATCCCGTGAGGGAGGCCAAAGATTGTATCGATGTGAATTTATTATCGGAGGCGTTCAATCCCGTCAGAGTGGTGAGACTGGAAAGGGGGGAGAGATCATGAATGTTATTTCCCGCGACCATGAGGTGATCGAGGTTCGTCAGATATTTCGCCCCTTCGAGGGAGGTGATCCCACGATCGTTGCAGGAGACCCAGTCGGTCAGCAGGGCCAAGGAATCAGGCGTCAGAGGCGTCCCACTAGGCATTTCTAGATGCTCGTTGAGGCAGGTCTGGAAGGCGGCGTCAGTGATGACGCTCTGGGAGGCCGAGGCGACAGCGGCTGAGCCCACGATCCCGCCTGCGACTAGGCCCATGACGCATGAAACGCTAATTATTGCACGTTTGATATTCACTGTTTTCCTCAAAAGTCCCGTTCGCTGGCGCCGACCACCACAGCCATGTTTCTTTTCCTACCATAACAACACTAATAAGTCAAGTTGTTATCTAAATCATTGAACATGAGGTCGAAATCCTTCTCTCTTGAGCGGAGAGACGTCCCCTGGTAGGAAAAAATCATGGCGGATTCATCGTTCCCTCATCTCTTTTACCGACCCTATCAATATCTGGCCTAAAAATGCGGAATAGTGAGGGAGCTAACTCATTGTTTGCAATTATAAATTGGAATGAAATTTTGGGAAATGTTGCCTGCCGGTGCTATAGTCCAAAACGCGGAGAACGATTGTTTCCAGCAGTGAGGAATGCAGTCGATACACATCGGGGGTTGTGATGTCAACATTCGCGAAATCAATTCGCTATTTTTTCATATTATTTATTTCTGCTTGTCTCTTGACGATCGCGGTCGGGAGCCTAGCCAAGGCCGACGAGTTTCTCACGCCGTCGCCCTCGGCGTCCGCTTCGCCATCGGGTGAACCGACGCCGGAACCGGAAGAATCTGACGAACCGGAGCCGACAGAGACGACGGAGCCGACTGTTGAGCCAAGCGCCGAGGAGACTCCTACAGTCGACGAGGACGCCCGGTCGCTCGACCCGCTCATCGATTTCCCGGTGGAGATCGATCCGGAGGAGTTCCAGAGCATGGCGATGCGCTCGACGTCGTCGTCACGGTATATCCAGTCACTCGTGCCGGCCGCGCAGCAAGGACAGATCGAGTTCGGCGTCCCGGCCTCGGTGAGCTTGGCGCAATCGATTCTCGAAGCCGGGTGGGGGGGATCCGATCTCTCCCAATACGGCCAGGCCTACTTCGGCATCAAGTGCACGAAGACGATGAGCCGCTACCAATCCGGGTGCATCAACCTGGCTTCGGACGAGTTCTACGACGGAGCCTTCGTCTCGCAGATCAGCGGTTTTCGGACCTACCAATCCGTCACCGACGCCTTCCTCGACCATGGGCTCTTCCTCAGGGAGAACAGCCGCTACGCGCCGGCCTTCAAGACGACGAACGCGGATGATTTCGCCCGCGCCATCGCCAACGCCGGTTATGCGACCGATCCGGCGTACGCCAGCAAGCTCATCTCGATCATGAACAGCAACGGTCTCAAGCAATACGACAACACATCAGTATCCGCCCCGGCCTTGAGCTTGTCCGGTGGGTGGCAACAGGTCTACCAAGCGCTCGGCGGCATCAGCGGGCCGTTGTCGTTCGCGGTCG
Organism: Propionibacteriaceae bacterium; assembly: GCA_031262485.1. Taxonomy (GTDB): domain Bacteria; phylum Actinomycetota; class Actinomycetes; order Propionibacteriales; family Propionibacteriaceae; genus WQYJ01. The sequence continues at coordinate 43,042 of JAISHO010000009.1, read as the reverse complement.
GCGCCCCGATGGAGGGGCCGATCTCCGGCTCTCAGATCCAAAGCTTCGACCGAGGCGCCATCATCTACAGCCCGGCCAGCGGATACCACGCTCTCCACGGAGCGGTGTGGGATCTCTATCGTTCGAGCAACAACTTCCGACAGGCCAATGGACTGCCTGTCAGCAATGAGATCTCTTCTGCCGCCGGCGGCGTCTATCAAGACTTCCAAAACGGCCAGGTCTTCTGGTCGGACGCCACCGGAGCTCAGCGGGTCGGCGGCGCCATCGCTTGGTACTACGGATCGTTGACTGGACCGACGAGTTATCTGGGCTATCCCACTGGCGGTGAGATCTCAGCCGGCAACGGGGGCGTTTATCAAAACTTCCAGAACGGCCGGATCTACTGGTCGGACGCTTCGGGCGCCCACGCTCTTCATGGCGCCGTCTGGTACCTCTTCAACCGCTTGGGTGCGGCGTCGGGTTATCTGGGTTATCCCACCACGGACGAGAAAGCCACCGATGGCGGAGGAGTGATCCAGACGTTCCAGGGCGGCTGGGTCGTCTGGGGACCGCAGACCGACGCCTACCCGCTTCATGGTGGGATCGGCTGGGCCTACGTCAATCTCGACGGACCGAGCAGCTACCTCGGTTACCCCATCTCCTCGGAGCAATCCCGGGCTGACGGCGGAGCGATGCAAGAGTTCCAAGGTGGGAGGATCTATTGGGACGATGCGACCGGAACGGCGCCGACGCATGGTGCGATCGGCTGGCGGTACAGCGATCTCAGCGGCCCCAGCGGTTACCTCGGCTATCCGGTGGCGGCGGAACGTCCGGCGCCCGGTGGCGGATCGGTTCAGGATTACCAGGGCGGGCAGATCTTCTGGAGCGATGCGACCGGCGCCTGGCCCGTGCATGGAGCGGTCCGCTGGCTCTATGACGACATCGTCAGCGGCGACAACTACTTGGGTTATCCCACGACTGCGGAGAACCCGGCGCCGAGCGGTGGGATCTACCAGAACTTCCAGAACGGGCAGATCTATTGGAGCGACGCCACCGGCGCGATGCCGATCCATGGCGCCATCGGATCGCTCTACCTCGCCAACGGGGGGCCAGGCGGATCGCTCGGCTATCCCGTCACCCAAGAACGCAACGTGAGCGTCTCCGGCGGAGCCACCGACGGGTCGAACACGAGATCGACGGAAACCATTCAGAGTTTCCAGCATGGGACTATCCACTGGACCCCGGCCCGGGGAGCGTGGATCACAATCTGACATGGCCCCCGTCTTCAGCCTCATTCCCGTGATCGGGGCGAGACGGGCAGACATCTCACCCGCCTACCCTCTCGGAGCTCAGGTTCCGAGAGGGTAGGTTTCCGTTTGATAGCCCGTGGCTTCCAGTTTGGTGAGATCGAGGAGGCTGTGGGCTGGGCGCGGGGCGATGTTCTCCTTGCCGGCGTAGTACTCAGCCGTCGAGACGCGTGAGACGTCGGTGGCCGCTCGTCCCGAGCGCACGTACACGGCCTGGGCGACATCGGCCCAGGTGACCGCCTCACCGCCGTCGGTGCAGTTGTAAAGCCCATAGGGCGCGTTCGTCTCAAGGAGGTGACGGATGGCGCCAGCCAAGGTGGCGGTGTGGGTGAGCCGGCCGGTCTGATCGTCGACGACGGCGGGGGAGACCCCCTTGGCGGCCAAGGACTCCATCGTGGCGATGAAATTCTTCCCCTGCCCGACGACCCAGCTCGTGCGCACAATGTAGTGGTGCGGAACGACGGAGACGGCGAGGTCGCCAGCCGCTTTCGATTGCCCGTAAACGCTGAGAGGAGCGAGGTCGTCATCCTCACGCCAGATCTCGTGGGTGCCGTCGAAGACGTAGTCGGTCGAGACGTGGACGAGAGTGAAGCGGTGGGCCAAAGCGAGTTTGGCCAGCGTCGCGGGAGCGGTCGCGTTGGCTTTCCAGGCCGCGATCCGCCCATCGGGCGTCTCGGCGGCGTCGACGTTGGTGAAGGCGGCGGCGTTGATGACGACGCCGAAATCGCTCCAGGGCCAGGCGTCGACTTGAGCGGGATCGGTCAGATCGAGGCTGTCGATGTCGGCTTGAGCGGCGTCGGGGTAGAGCTCCACCAACGCCCGGCCCAACTGCCCGTGGGCGCCGAGGATGAGCACCCGGGGCCTAGCGACCCGCTTGGCGTCGGCGAGGAGCGGATGGGCGCGGTCCTTGTCGGAGAGCTCAGCTTGCTCCAGGGGGATGGGCCAGGCGATCGCCAGCGTCGGATCGGCCAGATTGACGTAGGCGTAAGAATCGATCTTGTCGGCTGACCAGTGATCGTTGACGAGGTAGGAATAGGTCACATTGTCCGTCAACGTTTGATACGAGTTGCCGACGCCCCGGGGCACGAAGACGGCGATGGACTCGTCGACTTCGAGAGTGACGACCGTCCCGTAGCTTTCGCCCTCGCGTAGATCGACCCAGGCGCCGAAGTAGCGGCCTTGGGCCGAGGAGACGAGCTTGTCCCACGGCTCGGCATGGATGCCGCGTGTCGTCCCCCGAGTCGCATTGAAGGACATATTGTTCTGAACTGGTTGAAAATCGGGCAGGCCGGCGGCCACCATCGTCGCTCGCTGCCAGTTCTCCTTGAACCAGCCTCGATTGTCGCCATGGACGTCGAGTCGACAGACGAGCAGCCCCGGAATCGCAGTGGTCTCAACGGTGACACTCATCTCTATCTCCCTCGTCATCGCCGCCAACTAGGCGGGGTAGGCGTTCCACGCTATGGTAACGGCTGTCGGCCGGGCCGGAAGAATCCCCGTCTGGCAAGGCTAAATAAAGAGAAGTGAATTCATTGGTCATCTTGCCGCCAGGGAGTCGGCTGTGACGTGAACGAGGAGGCACGGTGAAAGGGATCATTCTGGCGGGTGGATCGGGCACACGGTTGCATCCGTTGACGATCGGCTCGAGCAAGCAGTTGCTGCCGGTCTACGACAAGCCGATGATCTACTATCCGCTGTCGACCTTGATGCTGGCCGGGATCCGAGAGATCCTCGTCATCACGACGCCGACGGACGCCCCGGCCTTCCAAAGACTGTTGGGCGATGGCTCTCAGTTCGGGATCGAACTGTCGTATGCGGTGCAGCTCTCCCCGGATGGGTTGGCCCAGGCTTTCATCCTCGGGCGCGACCATGTGGCGGGTGAGAAGTCGGCCCTCATCTTGGGCGACAACCTCTTCTCCGGCCCGCGGATGGGCACGCAGTTGCGGGGGTTGACGGAGATCGAGGGTGCGGTCGTGTTCGGCACATGGGTCTCCGATCCGACGGCCTACGGCGTCGTCGAGGTGGGCGACGATGGCAAGGCGATCTCGATCGAGGAGAAGCCGACCCAGCCGAAGTCGCATTGGGCGGTGCCCGGTCTGTATTTCTACGACGAACGCGTCTGCGATTTCGCGGCCGGGTTGAAGCCGTCACCGCGCGGGGAGTTGGAGATCACCGATCTCAACCGCTGCTATCTCGAGCGCGGCGAATTGGCGGTCTCGCTCCTGCCCCGGGCGACCGCCTGGCTCGACACCGGAACCTTCGACTCCTTGGCCGAGGCGGGCGATTTCGTCCGAGCGGTGCAGAAGCGGCAAGGCCTCCTCATCGGGTCTCCTGAAGAGGTGGCCTGGCGCCAGGGGTTCATCACCACCGAGCAACTTCTCGAGCAGGCCGAACGTCTGGGCAAATCCGGTTACGGCGATTATCTCAAGCGGGCCGCCCAGTCCGGGCAATGGAGCTGACAGTCCCTGTCTCATCGAACTTTCTCAGCGATATGGCGGCCGAGGCGTCGTCTTGCTAAGTTGGCGTTGAGAAGATATACGTTTCGCTGAATCATTTCACATTGCTAGGTAGTCTCCACCTCGGTCACCTGGCTGTGGGTGACCCGGCGATGGCTACAGTGGTGCCGGAACCGGATGGGGGCCGGTGGGGAGAAGGTTGCGGGCCATGACGATCGATGTTCTATTCCCTTTTTACGGTGATGTCGGGCGGATGAGAACAGCCGTCCGGAGCGTGCTCGATCAACACTATGAAGATTTCCGGCTCATCGTCATCGACGACGGGTATCCCGATGACTCCGTTCCCGGTTGGTTCGCCGGGCTGAGCGATCCACGAGTCGTCTACGAACGGAACACCGTCAACCTTGGCCTCAATGGGAACTTTCGTAAAGCGCTCAGCTACGCCACCAACCCCCTCATGACGATCATGGGATGCGACGATGTCATGCTGCCTCATCATCTCAGCTGGCTGGCAGCAGCGGCCGAGGCGCATCCGGAGGCTCAGATCTTCCAGCCTGGCGTCTTCGTCATCGACGATCGGGGCGCTCCCTCGCGCACGTTGACCGAGCAGATCAAAGACGTCATCCGGGGTAAGGGGCAAGGCCAACGTGTGCTAAAGGGTGAGGACCTGGCGGTCTCGCTTCTGCGGGGCAATTGGCTCTATTTCCCATCGATCGGGTGGCGGACAGAGACGGCGCAAGCGGTCGGTTTCCACCCCGGGCTCAATACGATCCTCGATCTCGCGCTCGTCCTCGACATCGTCATGGCGGGGGGCTCCCTCCTCACCGACGACATCGCGACATTTTGTTATCGGCGCCACCGCGACTCTTTCTCCTCAGCCCACGCCGTTCAGGGGGATCGCTTCGATGAGGATCGTCGATATTTCACCGAGGTCGCCCGTCAACTCGACAAATTGGGATGGAAGAAGGCTGCCCGGGCTGCCCGCTGGCATATCACTGGTCGGCTCCACGCCGCCACTGTCATTCCCGCAGCGATCAAACAAGGCGACATCGCCTCGGTGAAACGGTTGGCTTTCCACCTCGTCGGATAGGCTGACCCTCCGATGGCGGAGAAGTGTTGCCAGAGGTAGCTCATCTCGTCCTTCTTCGTCGGAGCAGAGAGGATCGCCTGGTGGCCACACTCGTCATCATGCCGGCGTGGAACGAGCATGAGGTGATCGGCCAGACGCTGGCCGAATTGGCCGAGAAGGTTCCCGACGCCGACTTGCTCGTCGTCGACGATGGTTCTCGCGACGACACACCGGAGATCGCCGAGCGCGCCGGGGCGACAGTGTTGAGGCTTCCGTTCAATCTGGGCGTCGGCGGGGCGATGCGCTGCGGTTATCATTACGCCCGACGTTTCGGTTATGACCGAGCCATCCAGATCGACGCTGATGGGCAGCACGATCCCGGCGACATCGTTGCAGTGCTCGACGGCCTCGAACGAGCCGACATCTCGATCGGCGCCCGCTTCGCCGATAAGGGAACCTACAAAGTTCGCGGCCCCCGCAAATGGGCGATGTCGCTCTTGTCGGGGATCATCTCGCGGCTCGCCCACACCCGGCTGACCGACATCACGAGCGGGTTCCGGGCCGCCAACCGGCGGGCGATCGAGCAATATTGCCGCCACTACCCGGCGGAGTATCTCGGCGACACCGTCGACTCTCTCGTCGTCGCCATTCGCTCCGGGCTGAGCGTCACCCAGGTGCCAGTCGAAATGCGGCCCCGCCAGGGGGGAGTCCCCTCGAACAACCCGGCGAAAGCCGCCATCTACCTCGTCCGCTCGCTCTTCGCCCTCTTCATCGCGATGACGAGACGGCCAGTCTCGTACCAGGAGGCCGACTGATGCGTCTGACCATCTTCTTCCTCATCGTCGCCATCGGCATCATCGTCGGAGTGCTCCTCCTTCTGCGCAGTCGCAAACTCAAGGAGAAATACGCCGCGTTGTGGATCATCGTCGGGGTGCTCAGCGTCATCCTCGCGTGTTTTCCACGGTTGCTCTTTTGGGCGGCTCGCTTCGTCGGCATCGAAGTCCCCTCCAACCTTCTCTTCGCGCTAGCCCTCCTCCTCGTCCTCAGCGTCTGCCTCCACCTCTCCCTCGAAGTTTCCCGGCAAGAGGAGCGGCTCCGCCGGTTGGCTGAAGAGGCCGCCATCCAACGGGAAGAGACAGAACGCTGTGTCCGTGCTTTACGGCGTCTTAATCCCGCGTCTTTGCCTGCGGCGCATGAGGGGGCCGGCGAACTCGGATCTCCCGAGCCAACGAAGCAGCTATCGATCGCTCCATCCCACTCAGGGGAAGAGACAGTGATGGTACGCCGCTGACCTCATCACCCAGTGGGGGTAGGACGTCCGCCACGCTGTGAGAGCCAGATCGCCTTCCCGCACGAGGACAAAACGAAAACGCTACAATGAATAGGTTTCCCGGTTTGTCTGGGAACCTTTGTTCCCCCAACCTCAGGATCGGATGGTGGAGATGACCTGGGTCGCTTTCCTCCCTTTTGTCGCTGTCGCGACCATATTGATCTTTGTTCCCGGTCTTATTCTCGGAGTTTGCGCTAGTTTGCGCGGCTGGGCGCTTCTTGCGCTTGCTCCGGTTCTGTCTATCGCCATGATCGCGATATCAGCGATCATGGCCAGTGTGATAGGGATTGATTGGGGAATTATTCCCGTTCTTGTTTTGACATTAATTATTGGGGTTGTTCTTTTAGCGATTTCAGGGTTGCGGCAAGGATTATCTCATCGGTCATTGCGATCGCAGGCCGGAAGGGGAAGAAAGGATTCAGTTTCTGTCCCCTCGGTCACCGTAGATCTTCTCTCTTCGGTTGCAGCGATCGCGATCGCTTTAGCACTCGCGACTCGTCAATGGTTGCAGGTGATCGGTCGTTTCGATTCGTTCTCTCAAACCTTCGATAACCTTTTTCATCTTAATGGCGTGCGCTGGATCATTGATCATCTGGATGGATCAAGCCTGACTCTCCTCGATATGACTGGTATTTTCAATACGACAGTCGAATTTTATCCAGCTGCGTGGCATGATCTCGTTTCGCTTGTCTGTCTTCTTGTAGGGGACATCAATATTCCTGCTGCTTGTAATGCTGTCATTTGGGTGCTAGTAGCTTTAGTGTGGCCTTTAGGGTGTCTGTGGTTGATTCGCAGTCTGCTTGGACCGCTCTCACCGGTCGCGCTCATCGGCGCTGGCATCCTGACGGCCTCGTTCGCGATCTTTCCAACCTATTTGCTTGGCTTTGGCATCATCTATCCCAACATCATCGGGCTCATTCTGTTACCCGCAGTGATCGGCTTGACGGGAACAATCTTGCGCTTGTTCGACAGTTCCCGGATCCCCCTTCCGGAAAGCCTTGCTGCCATGATTCTTGCCGGCATTGGGTTGGCGCTATGCCACCCCAACTCGATCCTAAGTTTACTTGTCGCTGTTGTTCCGATGGGACTGATCTGGGCTGCTCGCGGCATAGCTGATGCCAAGCAAGAGTCGCGTCGAAAGGCTTCTCTTCTTTATGGAGGTGTCGCTGTCGCGGCATTGATCAGCACCGTGGCTGTATGGATCGTTCTCCGTCCTCCGATTGATTCAGCAGACTGGGGACCAGGATCAGATCCTGAAGATGCGTTAGCTCAAGCCGTGTTCGCCGGCCCCTTCACGATCCCTCCCTTCTGGGTCCTCGGTCTCCTTATCATCATCGGCCTCGTCTCACTACTTAAGTCGTGGCGGAATTGGTGGGTCGTTGGAACATTCGCTTTATCTGTATGGCTCTGGATGGTCGTGGAATCGTGGGAGTCGACCTACCCAGATCCCGGGGTGCGTTGGTGGCTGACTGGTGGGTGGTATTGCGATCCTTTCCGGTTGGCCGCCCTTTTATCTGTCACCTCTATTCCGGTAGCCGCGGTTGGATGGAAGGCAGTTGTGTCTTGGATTCCTCAAAAGATTGAGACATGGCGTGGCCGACCTCTGCCGGTTTGGATGACGGTAATTTATTCGTTAATGCTACTTCTCCTCCTTCTTCTTTCCACCCAAACGGGTAAAATGAGCGTTGCGATCAACTGGGCGGCTCCTTCCTATGTGATGAATGAGGATTCCGCCTTGGTCGACCCGGATGAGTACGCTCTCATTCAACAACTTCCGGAGATCGTTCCAGCTGGCGAACGGGTGGCCACGGTCCCCTGGAATGGTTCTTCGTTGGCCTATGGGCTCGCTGGTGTGCTTACTACGACTACACATATTTTCCACGAAGAGACCCCTGACCTTTCCACTATTCAGGGTGAATTGGATGAAGCATCCAGCGATCCAGCGGTCTGCCCGGCGGTCGAACGTCTCGATGTGACCTATGCCCTCGATTTTGGAACGAGGGCGCTCTGGAACGCTGATTTCGCAGCCATAGCACCCGGGTTCATCGATTTCGCTACTGAACCAGGTTTCACTGAAGTTGCTCGAGTCGGCGAAGCTGTGCTCTATCGTATTGACGCTTGCTAGTGATATGAGGTCGGATCGAAGAACTACAATGACGGTTCCATCAGTGGGGGATGACGTCCCCGTCACGAGATCAGAAGAAAACCAGAAACCTACGATCACGCGAAGCGGAGGTATTTTGGTTGGTGTGGTGAGTATTTTCTCCGCTCTCACTGGTTTTATTGCGATGACGTTATCGGTCCGAGTCCTCGATGAGGCTGATGCTTCGGATTTTCTCCTGTACTGGTCCGCGGCGTTCTTCTGTTTTGGTCTCACTAACGGATTCAACCTGGAGATGGCTCGATCGGTCACAGCTACTGAAACGAGTTCTTCGATTACGCCGCGTGCTGTTCGTGCCCGTATCGCAATGGGATGGGTCATTGTTGGCGCCGCTGTCATTGCGGCAGCTGCTAGTCCGACTCTGAGATTTGCTCTGCCTTCGATGGGAAGCGAAGAACTTCCTTCGGTAGCGGTGGCTCTCGTCGTTGGAATCAGTGGGTATGCGGGTCAAGCGACACTTCTCGGGGCAATGGTCGCGGCAGGTGCGTGGCGACTCTATCTTGCTGTTCTGACGCTTGAGTCTACAGTGCGTCTTATTCTTCTTCTCGCAGCTGTTTATTTTCGCTGGCCTGTCGAAGTATGGTTCTTCTCGATTTCTCTTGCTGAAGTTGTCTGGGTATTCTTTCTTTTCTTGCCTGGCACGAGGGCAGTGATTCAGCAATTACTTGATGAAGGTCTTCTCGTTTATGTGCGTCGCGGGTTAGCTGGTCTTTTAGGTCAAGGAGCGAGTGCGGCACTGGTCGTTGGATTCCCGGTTCTCTTGAGTATTTTTAGCGATCCGAGTGTGATTGCTGCTTCTGCTGGACTTATTCTTGCGATCTCGTTGACCCGGGCTCCACTGATGGTGCCGTTGACAGCATTTCAGAGTATCGCCGTTTCATACTTCACAAGTCGTAATGACCACCCTTTGATTCGAGCTTTTCGTATTCTTGCGGTGATTCTCATCATAGGAGTGATTGGTGCGATCGCAGCCTGGTTGATAGGCCCGTGGCTTTTCGACCTCCTGGCCGGGCAGAGACTTGGAGGCGCCTTGCTGGCGGCACTGACCTTTGGAGCCACGACTTTGGCCGGAGTGACCCTCACCGGCGTCTTGTGCCAATCTCAAACGGCCTACCGCTCCTATCTCGCAGGATGGGTTACTGCGGTGCTCATTGCCATCATGTTCTTGGCGTTGCCGTGGTCTCTCGAAGTTCGGGCGGTCGCGGCACTGATCGGCGGGCCTTTGGCGGGTGCAACGGTTCACTTGGTTCGACTAGGGATGATGTCAAAGACTCCAAAGATTCTTTCATCTGAGGAATAGAACAGTAGAGAGAAGAGATAATACTTCTTCTGCCCATCGTTAGCGCCAACGTTGAAATGTTGACATCATCTTCGTGTTCCTAGGTGACACTTCTGGCTGGTTACTTCCCTTGCCGCACGGTTAGGTGAAAGATAGACCCATGGTTCACCCACGCGCCGGACAACCGGCTCTTCCAGAAGATCTCATCGACGTCGACGCGCTCATCGCCGCGTATTACGATGTGCGGCCGGATCCGGCGAACCCGGATCAGAAGGTCGTCTTCGGCACCTCCGGGCATCGGGGCTCGAGTTTCGACGGCGCTTTCAACGAGGATCACATCCTCGCCATCACTCAAGCGATCATCGAGTATCGGGCCCAGCAGGGCACGACCGGTCCCCTCTATATCGCCAAGGACACCCACGGGCTGTCGATTCCCGCGTGGAAGACGGCCATCAGCGTGCTCGTCGCCAACGGGATCGAGGTGCGCGCCGAACGCGAGGACGAATACACGCCGACGCCTTCGCTGTCGCGGGCCGTCATCGTCCACAACGCCGGGATCACGAAGGATCTGGCCGACGGCATCGTCGTGACTCCCTCGCACAACCCGCCCCGCGACGGCGGCTTCAAGTACAACCCGCCCAACGGTGGGCCGGCCGACACCGACGCGACCTCGTGGATCGCCGCTCGGGCCAATGAATTGCTCGGGGACACGGCGTCGATCAAGCGCACCGACGACGTCTCCGCCGTCATCCGCTGGGATTACCGCACCGCCTACTGCGACGCTCTCACCTCCGTCGTCGACATCGACGCCATCCGTTCGGCCGGGGTGAGGATCGGCGCCGATCCGCTCGGCGGGGCCTCTCTGCAGTATTGGCAGTTCATCGCCGAGCGCTACAAGCTCGATCTCACCGTCGTCAACGAGGTGATCGATCCGACCTGGCGTTTCATGACGCTCGACCACGACGGCAAGATCCGCATGGACTGCTCGTCGCCCTACGCCATGGCCTCGCTCATCAAGCACAAGGACAAGTACGACATCGCCACGGGCAACGACGCCGATTCCGACCGCCACGGCATCGTCACCCCGGACGCCGGGCTCATGAACCCGAACCACTACCTCGCCGTCGCGATCGGCTACCTCTACACCCATCGGACGGGTTGGCCGGCCGACGCCGGCGTGGGCAAGACCCTCGTCTCCAGCTCGATCATCGATCGCGTGGCCGACGACATCGGTCGGCGTCTCGTCGAGGTGCCAGTCGGGTTCAAGTGGTTCGTCCCCGGGCTCATCAGCGGAAACCTCGGCTTCGGTGGCGAGGAATCGGCCGGAGCCTCTTTCTTGACCATGGACGGATCGACCTGGACGACTGACAAGGACGGCCTCATCCTCGACCTCTTGGCCAGCGAGATCCTCGCCGTCACCGGGCGCACCCCCTCCGATCACTACCGCGATCTCGAAGCCAAGCATGGCGTCTCGAGTTACGCCCGAGTCGACGCTCCGGCGACACGGGAACAGAAAGCGAAGCTGGCTCAGCTCAGCCCTGAGGACGTCACGGCGACCGATCTAGCGGGCGAGCCGATCACGGCAACCTTGACGCGCGCTCCCGGCAACGACGCGCCGATCGGCGGGCTCAAGGTGACGACGGAACACGCCTGGTTCGCTGCCCGCCCTTCCGGCACTGAGAACATCTACAAGATCTACGCGGAATCCCTCGTCAGCGCCGACCACCTCGCCCAGGTTCAAGACGAAGCGCGGGATTTGGTCAACCGCGTGCTCGCCTGATCATCGAAACATTCGACACGTCGCCCGGCCGCTTCGGTGGTCGGGCGACGTCGTCTGTGATGTCGTGTCAGCCGCTCCCGGCACGTCAAAGAAAATCCGATGACGTGGCATCTCGCCGACGATCCGTCAGAGAGCCAGACGCGCTACGGGATCGGCTCGGTCAAGAATAGTGACGACGAGGCTCACGTGCCCTCTTCCTCGTTCGGATCGTTTTTTTGCGCGACAGCACGCAAACCAGCACGTTGAATGACGCTTTGAATTGTCAGGTCTCGGTCGTTCGGATGGCTGACATAGGTGATCTTGTGGAGCCCTTGGTCGGCGGCAGCCGATTCGAAGGTGAGCGTTCCATAGTGGAAGAGCATGCCCAAGGGGTTCTGCTTAACGGAGATGTCGAGGATCCGGGCGAGAGGGATCGTCGCGACGGAGCGATCGAAAACCCCATGGACTCGGAACACGCGCATATTCGTCACGACGAACCGGTCCATATCCGTGTCGTGGTACTCGTAGAATCCCCAACCGATGAGAACGAGGCCGGCGAGGATGAAGAAGAGCCAGAAAGACCCGACAACGATTGAACTGAAGACGAGGACGACTCCAAAGAAGACTTTCGTCAAGGGCCAGATCATGGTGATGGGGTGCTTGGCGACCTCGTCGACGATCTCTTCCCCCTCGTCGACAAGGAGAAAACGCTCGACGTGAGGTGACCACAAGCTGTGCCGTTGGGAAACCCGCATCACCCCTGCCCCGGAGGGAGAGATGGAACGTGTTTGGTTCCACCATGAGAGGAAACGGGAAGCGTTAAACGACGCGGCCACCGTTTATCCCTCTTGTCGACTGGAAGCCGGTGACACATCCAAAGACAAAATTGTCATGGCGGGTCGTCAGATGTTCCGGAAGAGGCCGAGGATGGCGTTGGAGAAGGCGATGAAGGCGTCGATGATGGTGCGGAAGATGCCGATGATCTGGTCAGGGCGGGTGACGAGGAAGTAGAGCAGGAAGATGGCGAGAATACTCAAGAGAACTTTCTTCAACCAACTAGGCATCGTCACTCCTTGAACTTCAGTCCCGGCTGCCCCGGGCGCGGGACCCCCAACAGAGACACCTGGGCACATCCTGCCAAAGGTTGAGCGCGCCGTAGGGCCGACACGCGGACAGATCAGGTGATCACCGGTACGGTTCCCCAGCGTTCCCTGTCTTCGCCCCTCAGAGATGTTCATCGTGGCGGCCGGGCGACCTCGATGACGTGAACACCTGCTCGGCTGTCATGCCACACCGGCGCCGGATGTGGAAAGCTGGGTCTATGGAAAACACTGATCTCTTCGTTTGTATCGACCATGTCGGCTACGCCGTCCCCGATCTCGAAGCCGCTCTCAAGTTCCACTGCGATGTTCTCGGTTTCCGCTTGCTGCACCGGGAGGTCAATGAGGAGCAGGGAGTCGAGGAAGTCATGCTCGGCACCGGTGAGCAACTGCCCCAATCGGCTCAGGTGCAGCTGCTCGCTCCCTTGACCCCTGAATCGACGATCGGCAAGTTCATCGACAAGCGCGGCCCCGGCATCCAGCAGGTCTGCTATCGCGTCGACGACCTCGACCACGTCTCCGAGGTTCTCAAGTCGCGCGGCGTGCGCCTGCTCTACGAAGCCCCGAAGACGGGCACTGGCGGCTCGCGCATCCAGTTCGCCCATCCCAAGGACACCGGCGGCATCCTTCTCGAGATCGTCGAACCCGCCAAGAAGTGATTCGACTCAGCTGACGAGGTCGCGCGGAGAAGACCGACGACACCTAGATGTGGCGGGGGCGCTGCCGCTGTGGGCAGGCGCCACCGCCGCCATCCGCGTCTTTTCGTCGATCCGTGCGACCTCGGCGCTTCTGAGCCCAGCCAGGGCTCCCGTGGGAAGGATTCAGTTCATGGACGTGTCGATGGCCCTGGTGAACCCTCGCTCGTCAGGGTTGTGCAGGGCACGGGATGGCGGTTATGAAATAAACAACAAATGTCATCTCATAAATCGATGGAATTCGCGGCAGGTGGATTTGTTGCGTAATCTATGATCCGTTCACGTCCGTTGACGCGCCTTGGGGCGCATCGTTCGACTCACGCAGCGCGTCCCCCCGGAAACTGGACCGTTCGTGAGCGGGGAAGAGATTATTTCGTGAAGAAGCCCTTGATCCGTCAAGCGCTCGTACCGCTCATCGCGGCGGCGGCGATCGTCCTCGGCGCTCCCTTGGCTGCCGCTGAGCCCACCCCTGATCCGACGACGGAAACGTCGCCGATCGAGATCCGTACCACCCCTGACGCCACTCCAAGCTCGGGGGAGAGCGAACCGGCGGCCGATCAACCGTCACCCTCGACCGTCGAGGAGACGGCGCCGCCGAGCGTTGTTCCGGCTGAGCCCGAGGCGACGGAAGAAGCCGACGCAGGGCAGACGCCCGCCGATCCGGAGCCCTCGCCTGAGGCCACCGCCACGACGACGGCGCCAGAGGCAGCGGAGACCTCAACAACCCCCACGCCCATGCCTTCCGAAACCCCGGAGGCGACGCCATCGCCGACCCCGACGACGGACGGTCGTGTGATCGCCGAGGCCCCGCCCAGCGCGCTGACCGCCAACGGCTCGGCCATCGCCGAGTTCGCCGTTCCGGCCGCCGAGCGGGAGTCGCTCGCCGTCCCCGGAGCCACGACCCTCGCCCAAGGCGCCACTAGCGCCTCCACCTTCACCTTGACCGCGCTGACGTGGCAATCGGCCACCCCCGGAATCACCCTCTACGCTCGTTTCTTCCAAGACGGAGCCTGGGGTGAGTGGATGGAATTCGTCTCCACCGACGACGCCGCCTTGGAATCCGGCTCATTCCACGGCACCGAGGCCGGCTGGGTCGGCGCCTCCACCGGGATCGACATCGAAGCGGTCGGGCCCGCTGGATCGACCATCACCGGGCTCACCGCACGCCTCATCTCCACCACCGAAGACGCCGTGGCGCCCACGGTGCGCAAATCCGGCCGCAGCCTCGCCGGGGGGTATGTCGCTCAACCCGCGATCGTTTTTCGGGGCAGCTGGGGAGCCGCGCCCTCGCCGGATTGCGAAGGCCCTGACGAGAGCGTACGAGCCGCGGTCGTCCACCACACCGTGGGGACGAACAACTACACGCGCGCCCAGGCGCCGGGCATCGTCCGCGGGGTGCAGGCCTACCACCAGTCGCTCGGGTGGTGCGATGTCGGCTACAACTTCCTCGTCGACATCTACGGCACGATCTATGAGGGCCGTACTGGTGGGATCGCCTTGCCCGTCCATGGCGCCCACGCGCTCGACTGGAACGAGGACACCGTCGGCGTCTCGGCCATGATGAACGCCGCCACCGCCCAACCCTCGGCCGCCCTCATCGAATCGATGAGCCAGATCATCGCCTGGAAGCTCGGAAACAATTACCGTGACCCGCTGGGGTGGGTCACCTTGGTCGGCGAGCGCCTCCCCGTCATCTTCGGCCACCGCGATGTGCTCAACACCGCCTGCCCCGGACAGTATCTCTACGCCCGGATGACCGATATCCGTGAACGCGTGGCAGCGATCATCAACGCCTCGGGGACGAGCCCGATCCACGAGCTCTGGCTCGAACTCGGCGGCGAGTCGAGCTATCTCGGCGAGCCCTATTGGCTCGAATCGCCCCACGCCGGCGGACGCGGCACCCAGTTCACCAACGGCTGGATCTACTGGTCGGCGGCCACGGGAACCCATCCCGTCCACGGCGCCATCGTCAACCGTTATCAGTCGCTCGGCGGCCCCGACGGCTATCTCGGCTTCCCCACGAGCGATGAGATCGAAGCGCCCGGGGGCGGGGTCTACCAGACTTTCCAGGGTGGTGCGATCTATTGGTCCCAGGCCACGGACGCTCAGGCGATCCACGGCGCCGCGCGCATCCTCTACGAGCGCACCGACGGACCGGAGAGCTTCCTCGGCTACCCGACGAGCGGGGAGGTTCCCCAAACCGGCGGCGGTATCGTCCAATTCTTCGAAGGCGGACGGATCTACTGGTCCGAGGCGACGGACGCCCACCGCACCGGTGGACGCATCAACGCGGTGTACAGCTCGCCGGAATACGACGGGCCGGCCTCCTATCTCGGCTATCCCATCACCGAGGAGATCGCTCTCGAGGATCCCGAGGGTGTCTATCAGGACTTCCAGGGTGGACGGTTCTATTGGTCGGACGCCTCCGGCGCCTGGCCGGTGCACGGCGCGATCGGCGGCAGCTATGCCCGTTCCGGTGGCCCGGAAAGCGCCCTCGGCTACCCCACGGGCGCCGAGACGGCCGATGTCAACGGCGGAGTCCACCAAACTTTCCAAAATGGCCGTTACTACTGGTCGGAGAAGACAGACGCCTACCCGGTGCACGGGGCGATCGGTGGCCTGTACGTGCGTTCCGGGGGAGCCGCGAAATTCGGCTACCCGATCTCCACGGAGGCCGCCCGGCAAGGCGGGGGAGTGACGCAACGTTTCGAACGGGCGGTCTTCGCCTGGACGGAGGAGAAAGACGCCTGGATCGTCTCGCAGAGTTGAGACGGTCGCACGGCGAGGGAGAGAACCGGGCAGGCGAGAGGTCTCGCCGATCCGGGCACGACCGGTGTGATATTTAGCACGATCGCATCGGTCATGTCCGGATGCCCACATCATGGAAAAATAAGAATAGCGCTACTAGCAATCTCTCATAATCGCTAGACTCCCGAAGCAGTTCGGACCGATCGGGGGGAATGGATCATGAGAACTCTCTTTCGTCGTGCCTGCGGGGCTACTGTCGCTGGTCTCGCTCTCGTCCTAGCGAGCGCTCTTCCGGCGATCGCCGACCCGGCGTCGCCGCCACCGTCCACCTCGCCGAATCCGGTCGTCGCCGACAGCGACTCCGACACGGTGACGACGCCCACCCCTTCGGTGGCCGATGAGACCCCGGCGCCCTCTCCGGAGACACCGGCGGCCCCGGTGGCCGCCGAGCCGATCGACCCGGCGCCCAGCGCATCCGATTCCGCCCCGGAACAGGCCGCGCCCTTGACGTCGTCCGCCCCGGCGACACGAGCGATCTCGCCTTATATCGAGGCGGCGACGAACGCGAACGGGGCGTCCGTCACCTCGGTCGATGTTCCAGCGGTGACTCAGTCCTCGGTGGCGGTCCCCGGGCAAGAGACGATCGCCCAGGTGAGCGTCCCCGACATCGCGTCTTTCACCATGGTCGCCGTCAACTGGGCGCAGGCCTCCGATCCGGACACCCAGCTGTGGGTGCGGGTCTACCAAGGATCGGGGTGGTCGCCGTGGATCAGTTATGCGACGACTGGCAAGGCGGAGATCAGCGGCGTCACCAACGGCACTGAGGCGGGATGGGTCGGATCATCCACCGGAATCGAGGTCGAAGTCGTCTCGGCGACAGGTTCTGTCCAAGGTTTCACCGTCACCCTCATCGACACCTCGGCGACGGCTCGAACCCGGCTCGTCGACGATCATAAGGCCGTCGAAGGGTATGTCGATCAACCTCCCATCACGATGCGAAGCGACTGGGGGGCCTCGGCGCCGGCAGACTGCGATCCCGCCCAGGCGTACGACGCGACGGTGTGGGGCGCGGTCGTCCACGACACGGCCGGGTTCAACTCCTACGCCGCTGAAGATGCGCCGGGGATCGTGCGTGGTTTGCAGGCCTACCATCAGTCGCTCGGGTTGTGCGACATCGCCTATAACTTCCTCGTCGACCGGTTCGGGACGATCTATGAAGGTCGCGCCGGTGGCATCGCCTTGCCGGTGCACGGGTATCACGCCATCGACTGGGATCTCGACACGGTCGGAATCGCCGTCCTCGTCAACGGGAACACGGAAGCTCCTCCGGCGAGCGCCCTCGAAGGGCTGGCTCAGATCCTGGCCTGGAAACTGGGGAACAACTATCGAGATCCTCTAGGCGAGGTGACGCTCAACGAGGTGGATCTTCCCGTGATCTTCAGCCACAGCCAGGTCCGCGACACGTACTGTGCCGGGGAATTCCTCGACGCTCAATTGAGCAACGTGCGCAACCGTGTCTCCGACATCATCTCCAGCTCAGACCGAAGCGAGATCGAGGAGAATTGGCAGAACATCGGATCCGACATGAGCTTCCTCGGTTCTCCCTACCAATTGGAACAACCGATCGGCGATGGCCACTACACGATCTTCGCCAACGGGTACGGTTTCTGGTCGCCGTCGACCGACACCTACCCAGCCTGGGGAACGATCGGCGACATCTACATGGGCTTGGGAGGACCGACGAGTTTCCTGGGGTTCCCGACCAGTTCGGAGATCACGACGACCGCGGACGGGGTCTTCCAAACCTTCGTCAACGGACGGATCTACTGGACGGCGAACACCGGCGCCTACAGCGTCCACGGTGCGATCCTCCAGACGTACGTCTCGCTCGGCAGCACCGCCAGTTTCCTCGGGTATCCCACGAGTCAAGAGATCGCCGTCAACGGCAATTCCGATGAAGGGGTCTATCAGCAGTTCGAAGGCGGACGGATCTACTGGTCGCCCTCGACCGGCTCCTACCGTCTCCACGGTGCGATCGGAACGACCTACGAGGCCGATCAGGGGCCCCAGAGCTATCTCGGATATCCAGTCAGCGAAGAGGTTCCCGTCCGGGACGGAGCGCGCAACATGATCGGTGTCCACCAAGACTTCCAGGGCGGGCGGATCTACTGGTCGGACGAGACCGGCGCCCACCATATCCACGGCGGCATCCTCGTGCGTTATCTCGCCTTGGGCGGAGCGCCGAGCTATCTCGGGTTCCCCACCACCGAGGAGATCGCCACGGATAAAGGCGTTTACCAAGAGTTCGCCGGTGGTCGGATCTACTGGTCGGAGGACACCGCCGCCCAGCCCACCCACGGCGCGATCGGGATCGTCTATCGAGACAACGGTGGCCCAGGGAACTACGGGTTCCCCACCTCGGCTGAAGTGCCCCGGCTCGGCGGGGGAGTGAGCCAAAACTTCGAGAACGCGACCTTGAGCTGGACCGAATCCGGGGGAGTCCGGGTGACGATGCACTGATAAGGCGCTACGTCGTCGTAGCTCGGTTTGAGCTGAAAGGGCGGGGTCTCCACCAACGTGGGGCCCCGCCCTTGACCTCGTGAGACGCGACAGACACCCGAGATCGTGGGATCGACAGTGAGATCTCACCTCCGACAGCGTGGAAGAATGAGACCTATGACACAACCGAACGTTTCTGGCCCGAGCGCGCACGGCGCGGTCGATCTCTCCGCCACCGTCCCGCCCTCCGCCGAGGCTTCCACCGCTGTGACGGGAAGCTATGTCGTCGAGGTGACGGAGCAGAACTTCGAGAGCGTCGTCCGTCTCTCGATCCAACACCCGGTCGTCCTCGAGTTCTATTCGCCCCGGGCGCCGGAACAGGCGCGATCCAGCGCCGATCTGGCCGGATTGGCGCAGAGCGCCGCCGGTGGCTGGTTGTTGGGGCGGATCAACGTCGACACCGTCCCCCAGATCGCCGCCTCGCTTCAGATCAACGCCGTCCCGACCGTCATCGGTGTCCTCTCCGGGCAGCTCGTTCCCCTCTGGCAAGGCAGTTTGGGCAAGGCTGAGATGGAGTCCTACCTGGGCCAGCTGCTCAAACTGGCGGTCGCCAACGGGGTCATCGGCAAGGCCAAACCCGTTTCCGCCCCGGAGGCGGAGGAGGATCCGGCGGCCGATCCGAAGTACGACGCCGCTTTCGAGGCCATGGGGCAGGGCGATTACGCGACGGCGTTGACGGAGTTCATGCGGATTCTCGAAGCCGATCCGACTGATGCGATCGCCAAAGCCGGCAAAGCCCAATCAGGGTTGATGAGCCGGATCAGCACGGTGCTCGACCCGGGGCCGCTCGTCGCCGCCGCCGATCAACCGGGCGCTTCCCCCCAGGCCATCACCCTGGCGGCCGATCTCGAAGTCGCCACCGGCAAACTGGCCGAGGGCTTCGCTCGTCTCGTCGCCGCGATCCGGGAATCCGCCGGAGACGATCGCGATGTCTTACGCAAGCACCTGCTCGAGTTGTTCGACACCCAGGATCCGGCCGATCCGGCTGTGTTGACGGCGCGGCGCGATCTCGCCACCGCGTTGTTCTGAGCCGTTCGGTTCCCTGGGCGGCCCCTGGGCGGTGGCCACTTGGTCGCCGCTCGGGCCTCGGCGACGCCTTCTCCCCGCTGCTCTCGTTCGATACGTCGTGATGGCTGGTCTTTCACCTTGCCACAGGCATGCCCTGAGTCCGGCGCAGGCGGGCGGCCAAGCCTGAGGCGCGCAGGGCGGGGCGGGTGACGGCGTCGAGGATGGCCTCACGGTCGCCGATGAGACGGAGGTGGAATCGGGCCCGGGTGATGGCAGTGTAGAGCAACTCACGGGTCAACGGATAGCCGTGTGGCCCGGGGACGACGACGGTGACGGCGTCGAATTGACTGCCCTGCGCCTTGTGGATGGTCGAGGCGTGGAGGGGCTCCCAGGATTGGACGAGGGCGGTGGCGACGAGCCGGGGAGCGTGCGGGGTCTCGACGGCGAGACGGCGCCCGGTGGCGGTGGCGACGATGACGCCGGCGTCGCCATTGGAGACCCCGAGGACATCGTCGTTACGAGTTAGAGAGACCGGGGTTCCCACCGTGGACAATCCAGCGTGATAGCTGGGGTGGTCCTGGCGGATCCACTGCTCGGCTAGGGCGCTCCACCGGCTGACTCCCGCCGGACCGTGACGGTGCGCGCAGAGGAGACGGTGCGATCCCAAGGCGGTCAAGGCCGCCGGGGCGTCCCCCTCTAGGGCCGCTTCGATCATGGCCCGGCTTTGGGCGCGGACCTCGTCAGCCAATCTCGTGAGTTTGGCGGTGGCGAAACCGGGGGCGGTGACATCGGTGTCGATGAACTCGATCATCGGATCGTCGGTGGCGAGCACCTCGGCGGCGCGGCTCCGGTCTCCCTGCCGAATCGCGGTGGCGAGATCCTGCAACGCCCCGGAGAAGCGATAGGTGCGGGTGAGACGGACGAGCGGGATGGGCTCCGCGTGGTCGGCCGACGCCGGGTCCGCCCGGTGAGGGTGGTCGTCGGCGCTGGCGACGATGTCGGAAAGGACGGCCCCGGCGTCGACGGAGGCGAGCTGGTCGGGATCCCCGATAAGGATGAGATGAGCGTCCTCGCGCAACGCGTCGAGCAGGAGCGCCATGTGGTGAAGCGACAGCATCGACGTCTCATCGACGACGACGATGTCGGCTGGCAAGGGACGATCCCTGTCGTGGTCGACGGCGCCCCAAGGTTTGAGCCCGATGAGGCGGTGGACGGTCCCACTCGTGATCGGGCAGCGCGCGATGGGGAAAGCATCGCCCAAGTCGGCCAGTTCTCCGCGCACGGCGGCGTCGAGGCGGGCGGAGGCCTTCCCGGTCGGGGCGGTCAAGGCGATCCGAGGCGGGCTGGCGGCCAGGGAGGCGATCGTGGCGAGGATCCGGGCCGCGGTCGTCGTCTTTCCTGTGCCGGGCCCGCCGGCGACGACGGTGAGGCCCCAGCGCGCGGCGGTGAGGGCGGCGGCGCGCTGAGGATCGTCGGGGGTGGATCCGGGTGGGGCAGGCTCAGCGGGGAAGAGACGGTCGACGATCTCGGCGAGACGGGATTCGTCGACGATCCGCGGCGTCGCCCGGCGGCTCAGGTGGGCGGCGACGTTCTCTTGTTCCTGCCAGGAGCGGGTGAGATACACCTGATCGCCATCGAGGCGTAAGGCGTGGTCGCCGGGCGGCCCATCGCTGAACGCCATCGGGCTGGCGAGGATCGACTCACGCCAGAGATCCCGCGTCGGCCAGGGGATGCGCGTGGAGGCGGCCGGGGCGCCGGGGGCGGGCTCCGGGGCGAGGAGATCGGCCAGATCGTCGGCCCGGGCGAGGTCGAGGCAGACCGACCCGGCGCGGGTCGAGGCGATCGTCAACGCGGTGGTGGCGAGGAGGAGATCGTCCGATTCCCCGTAGAGGGCGGCGAGGTGGCGCCCGAGGATCGCCTCACCCTCGGTGAGGACGCCGGTGGCGACAAGGTGGTTCAGCATCACCGCCTCCGTCCGTCGAGGAGCGCGGAGAGGTCGTCGACGAGGTCGTCGGGCGGTCGCCAGGCGAAGACTCCGCAGGGGCTCCCGTCGATCCTCGGTGTGTGGGGCCCGGCCAGGCCGCGCACGAAAAGGTAGGCGATGCCGCCGAGGTGGAGGCTGGGATCGTAGCCGCGCAGACGCCATCTCAGGAAGCGGTGAAGGGCGACGCTGTAAAGGAGGGCCTGAAGGGGGTAGTGGGAAGCCATCATCGCATCCGCCAACGCGGTCGGGGTGTAAGCGGCGAGGGTGAGCGGGGTCTGTGGGGGGCCGAGCCGGTTGGTCTTGTAGTCGGCGACGATATGGCGGGCGGGGGAGCCGATCCTCACGACGGCGTCGATCGAGCCGGTGAGGAAACCTCGGAGAGGGTCATCCGCCCTGGGGAGGGAACGGAGCTGAGCCGGGTAAGTGTGGAGCGGATCGTCGGCCGGAAGACGCTCCTCGAGGAGATCGGCGATGTCGGCGATCGTGGCGGGCGGATCGCTGAGGGGAAGGTCGAACGACCATTCAGCCAGCCGGTCGCGGGCGGGGATATCGGCCAGGGAGTGATCGTCGAGCAGCGTTCCCAGTGGGGTGACGAGGCCCGGGGAGAGCGCGTCGACGAGGTGGCGTCCGCTCAAACCGGCCACCGGGGCACGTCGGATGGCCTCCTCGGCGATGGCGACGAGACCATCCGGATCGCTGGGGTCGCCGTATTCGTAGATCGCATGGACGAGGCTGCCGAAGGCGGTGCCGGCGGGGAGATCCGACATCGGGGAGAGGGCCGTCAGGCTGAGTTCGCCGGGTGATCCCGTCGCGATGTCGGCTGACGAAGGGGCAGATGTGGCCGCAGGCTCGGCGAGGGGTGGGGGAACCGGAGCGCTCCCGGGATGGCTCATCGCTTCGCCCGGCCGACCGATGATCGCCGGGGTGGGATCGTCGGAGGGATCGGCCTCGGGGTCGTCCTCGTCGGGGGGATCGTCGTCGCCGGTGGGTGGTTGATGGTGGGCGTCGGCGGTGAGGGCGGAATACGAGGTCCGTCGCCAGGTCGTGTCGATGACACGGGAGAACGTCGGGAAACGGGGAGCGTCGGGGTCGGCGAGACCACCGGCTTCATCGGGTTCGGGGGAGTCGTCGGCGGGCGCGCCGGGGTGGTGGGAGGCGACGCCCGTGGGCTCGCCCCTCTCGTTCCACGGTTCGCCCTCGGTGAGGGGGATCGCCTCCAGGCTGATCGTCGGGTCGGCGACGACCTCCGCGCGGAAGGGCGCGCTGAGCGGGTAGCTGGCCGCCGGCGCGGGGCTCGTTCGGCACAACAGGCGGTGGAGGGGGGATTCCGGGGTCGTCCGCGTCGAGGGGACCCACCAGGTCGTCACCTGGCAGGACGCCCGGGTGAGGGCGACGTAGAGGCCGCGCAGGGATTCCCCGGCCGCGTCGGCGAGATGCCGTTCGATCGCTTGCCGTCGGGCAGCCGGGGAGGTCGTCGAGAGGTTGACGACGCGACGGCCCGCCTCATCGTGGAAGACGACGGGATCCTGCGGCTCGGGCAAGCGCACGAACCGGTCGGCCGCCTGGGGCAGGTAGACGATGGGGAACTCGAGACCTTTGGCCTGGTGGATCGTCAGCATGCGGATAGCCGTGGCGTCGTCGGCCCGGCGGCGCAGGAAATCCTCGGTGGCCGGTGGTCGGGCGATCGCCTCGGCCAGCCATCGGCGCAGATCGCGCACCTGCAACCGTTCGCGATCGCGGGCTTGCTGGAGCAGGCCGGCTAGGTGGCGCAGATCCGTCCACCGGCGACGCCCATCGGGATCGCTGAGGAGACGGTCGGCCAGATCGGTCTCGTCGCACAGATGGCTGAAGACGGCGAGGGGGCCGTGGTTCTCCATGATGGGGTCGAGGGTGCGGATCCGCGCTGCCAGCGCGGCGGAACGATCTTCGTCGGCGGCGATGAGGTCGTCGACGGTGAGCCCGAAGAAAGCCGTCAAGCCGCTGGCCCGGATGAAAGCGGCCGTCGGATGGTCGAGAGCGGCCAGCAAGCGCGCCCAATCCTGGCCCGCCTCGCTGGCGAACACGGAACCGGCCCCCGTGAACGTGACAGGGAGATGGCAGGCCCGCAATCGTTCGGCGATCTGGCGGCCTCGGGCGTTCGTCACCACGATGATGGCGACATCGTCGGCCTGGAGCGGGCGGGTTCGGCCGTCGCGCTCGAGGAGGCGTAACCCGCTGCCGAGGAGCCTGGTGAGGTCGGCGACGAGGTCGGCGTCGATGAGGCGGCGGGCCTGCGCCGCAAAGAGGGGTTGGTCGCTTGGGGAGGTTCTCACGCGCACCGGGGCGCTCCAGTGCAGATCGTCGGCTCCGAGGAGGCGCCCGGTGGCCGCGGCGCTGACCGGAGGCGCGACGATCCTGGGATCGCCCAGTTCGATCCCGCCGACGAGTCGGTTGAGAGCGTGGACGAGGGCCGGGGAGCTGCGGTGGTTCGTCGTGGCGGTGAGGCGCCGGCCCGATTCCGCGGCCGCGAGATAGGCCTGCACGTCGGTGCCGCGGAACCCGTAGATCGACTGCTTCGGATCACCGATGAGGATGACGGTGGGATCACCGCGGTCTTGCGCGGCGTCGCCCTCACCAGTATCGACATCGGAAGCAGCGACATCGCCCGCCTGTGGTTTGGCTGAGGGCGAGGCCGTCTCCGGGTCGACGAAGGCCCGGCGGACGATCTCCCACTGGAGGGCGTCGGTGTCTTGGAACTCGTCGATGAGGACGAGGCTGAAGGTCTCGCGCAATCGTCGCCGGGCGATCGGGCCGGTCCCAGGATCGGCCAGGGCGTCGCGCAGACGGACGACGAGGTCGTCGAAGGTGAGAACGCCGTAGCGACGTTTCCGCGCCTCGACGCCGTCCCTGATGGCTTCGACGAGGTCGGCCGCTTCGTCGGTTCCTGGCGCGCGATCGATGACGGTGTCCGGGGTGAACAGTGCGCGCCGGGCCCAGCCCTCGATCGTGGCGATGGGAGCCGGTGGCGGCGGGGCGCCAGGCGCCGAATGCCGGGCGACGATCAGATCGCTCGTGGTCTCGGCGACGAGGAGATCGGTGTCGGCGATGAGGCGGTCGGCCGCGTCATGGTCGACGAGGATGCCGAGGAGAGCCATCATCGCCTCGCAGAATCCGTGGATCGTCGAGATGGCCGCGTCGTCGAACGCGGCCAGGGCGGCCTCGGCGTGGCCGAGCCGTGCCCGCAGCGTCGCCTCATCGGTGCGGAGCAGATGATCGATGACGGGATCATCGCTTGAAGGTCTCGGCGCCATGGGATCGGCCAGAGCCGTGGCCATCGCCTGGCGACAAAGCTCGAGACGGGATCGGACACGGGTGCGCAACTCGTCGGTGGCGGCCCGGGTGAAGGTGACGATCATGAGCGCGCTGAGCGGTAGCCCCTCTTCGACGAGGTAGCGCAGCGCCCAGGCGGCGATGAGCCAGGTCTTCCCGGTGCCGGCGCTGGCCTCGACGGTGACGACCTCCCCGTGGGGAAGGGGGCCGAGCGGATCAGCGGAACCGGGGCGAGGCAGCTCATCCGCGTTCGTCGGCGATCCGGCGACGACGCCGTGGATCGACGAAGGCGACGGGGTCATCGCATCCCACCTCCCCGGATCAGGGGAACATGGAGAATGTCGATTTGTGCCGATCGATCGTCGTCGGTGAGATCGAGGGCGGCGGGCTCGGGCAGGAGGAGCCGCCATGCCGGATCGCGTTCCCATTCCTGACGCCAGGCGCGTTCGATGGCGGCGGAGTCCGGCGTGAGCTGGCGGCGGCGGAACCAGGCGGTCAGCATGGCCGCGCCGGGCGGAGGCGCGGGGATCTCGCCCCAGTGGGAGGCGGCGTCCTCGAGGATCGCGGCCAGCGTCTCCGCAGCCGTCTTCGGCGGCGGAGGGGTGAGCGTGACCCTGCTTCCGCGCCCGATGAGGACGGCTCGCCAGTCGATCTCGGGCTGAACAGCGGCCAGGGCGAGGAGGGAGATCCAGGCGGGGATCTGGTGGGGGGCACGGATCTTCGAAGCCCTCACGTCGAGGAGGACCGAACCGCGTGTCATGATCTCCCCGCTGAGGTGGCGCCCGGCGGGATCGGTGAACTCGATCCCGCGCCACTGCGGCGGATCGACCTGATAAGGCCTTGCCGCTTCCGTCACGGCGAGGGCGTCGCCTTGGCAGGCTTGGGCGAGGGCGATGCCCGGGGCTCCCGGGGGGACGGTGCCCCGCCTCAACTCGGCTTGCACGATGGTGGCGGGATCCGCACCGGAGCTAAGGAGGCGGACCATACGTTCGGTGATGGACCACCGGGCCAAAGCGTCCGGTTCCAGCGGAAGGGTGTCGTCCGTGGCGGTGTCGGTGGGTTCCAGGGCGCCGGGCGTCAGGCCCGTCCACCGCCGAAGGAAGGCGCGCGCCGGAGTGGCGTAGAGAGTGTGAAGATCGGCCAGGTCGAAAGCTTCGGGGGGCTCCGTCTCGACGCGGGGGAGGGCGCTGACCCGGGCAAGCCGGGGCACGCAGGCGCGAGCGTGGCGCTGGAGGGGATGGTGATGGATGAAACTGGCCTCTCCCACGGTGGCGGATGGGGCGCTGCCCAATGAGGGGTGAGCGGGCGCCTCTCCTCGACTCGATGAGGCGGTGGGAGAGGGTTTGTCGCTGTCGCCGGTGATCTGGGCGAGCAGGGCGACGAGGTCGCGCACCGGCCCGGGCGCCGATCGTTGCTCTCCGGTGCGCGGATCGGTCGTCTCGGCGATGACGATGAGGGTCTCTTGGGCTGACGTCACGGCGTCGTAGAAACGCTGACGATCCTCGGCTGGAGCCTGGGGGGCTAACGGCGAGGGCTGCCGCCGGGCGGGATCGTCGCCGTCGACACTGGAACGGGCCGGGAAGGAAGAGTCGAGGCCGATGAGGCAGATCACCCGGTGGGGGACGAGCCGAAGATCGTCGAGTGAGGCGACCGTGAGATCCCCGCTCAACAAGCGGCTGCGCGGACCCCTTGAGGCGGCCGCCCGGGCCAAGGAGGCCGCCGCCTCGCTCAGCGTCCATGGTGTCGTGCCGCTGGATTCCCCCCATTCGGCGACGAGGTCGAAGGCGTCGGCCCGCGCTCCGGTCTGATCGGCGGTGGCGGCGGTCAACCCGTCGAGGAGGCGGTGGAAACGCTCGGCCCACTGCCCGGCGGTGGCGTCGACGGCCTCGTCGGCGAAAGCCCGGCATCGGGTGACGATCGTGCTGAAAGCGGCGATGAGCGAGATCTGGTCGCTCGTCGCCTGGCCGAGGGGAAGCGTCGTCCCCCGCCAAGCGAGATCGTCCTCGCTCACCGCGACGCCCAAGGTCATCCGGGCCAGCCCAGTCTGCCACGTGTTATGGGGCAGGGGCCCCAGGCCGAACGACTCACGGGTTCGCCCGTCGATCCCCCAGCGGATCCCGGCTTGGGCGGTGATGTCGCGCAGACGATCGAGATCGGTCGCGCTGAACCCGAACGCGGCGCGCACCGGAGCCGATGAGCACAGCGAAAGAAGATCCGTCGCTCGCGCTCGCCCCGCCACCATCGCGGCGACGTCGAGGATGACGTCGATGAAGGGATTGCTCATCACCGAGCGGGCCGGTCGGACACGCAACGACCTCGCCGGGTGAGCGTCGCCCTCCTCGCCCGACGGCCCGAAGGCGGCGTCGATGAGGGCGCGGAACCGTTCGGGCGCAGGAGTGAGGACGGCGATGTCGCGGGGCTCGAGCGTCTCGTCCTCGTCGAGGAGGCGCACGAGAAGATCGCGCAGAAGATCGACGTGTCGCTCCGCCCCAGCGCACAAATGAATCTGGACCGACGAATCGTCCGAATTCGACGGCGCGATGGGGCGGGGGAGAGGCGATTCACCCCGCAGAAGACGGTGAAGGTTCCCCAGCAGCGTCGGCCTCGGCGCAGGCTCGTCGAGGGGGCGCACCGTGGGGTGGAGCTGTGACAACGCTTCCATCACCGCTGATTCGCGGCTTCGCCAGCGTCGAACACGAGGATCGATGGGCGCCGCTGAGGCCGGCTGGGGGCGCAGGAAGAGGAAAACGGGGCGCTCGCAGGAGACGCGCTCCATCGTCTGAAGGAAGACGGGGGCGACCTCACGCGGGCAGACGACCACCCAACGGCCTTGGCCGAGCAGGCTGGACGAGGCGAGACGGTCGACGAGATCCGCGTCGAGCGCTCCCGGGCTCACCCCGGCTCGTTCGACGATCCTGGCCAGCAGCGTGGCTTGCCACACGAGATCGCCCGGCAGGGGCCGCCCTGACGGATCGACCGCCTCGCCGTGGCGCCAGGCCTGAGCCATGGTGGGATACCAGGTGATCGCCTCCTGAAGACGGGCGGCGATGCGACGGGCCGTCTCGACCCGCTGTCCCGGCCGCGGCTCCGCCGGATCGAGCCGCCGTCGCAGGAGAGCGGCCCACGGCTCCTCGTTCTCCTCGCAGACGGCGAGGACTTCGTCGGTGAGACGGTCGAGGGTGAAGGGGTCCTCGCCGACGAGTTCCGCTTTGAGATGGCGGATCAGGCCGGCCGGGGTGTGGAAAGCGAGCCCGGCGGCCACCCCGTCGGCGCATCCGTCGTTGGCGCCGAGCCGGCGGCTCAACCGTTGGCCCAACCAGCGTTGGAATCCACCCGCCGGGCAGCAGATGACGTCGTCGACGAAGGGATCCTCCCGAGGGCCGGCCAACACCTCGGCCACGGCATCGGCCAAGCGGGCGATGTCGTGAGAGACGACGAGGGTCGGGGTGGCAGGCATGGGGTCCACGTTAGGCCATGGCTCGGACATCGCCGTCGTCCTCATCGACCATCCTCAGGCTTGAGGCGACGAGGGGAGTTATCCCCAACTCCCATGAGGTTGGGAGTCGGCGTCGTACAGTGGGGGCCGTGACCGCCCCCGATCCCGCCGCCATCCTTGGCCTCCTCGACGAGGAGCAGCGTCGTGTCGCCGAGACGGTCGGGCGCCCTCTCAGCGTCGTCGCCGGAGCGGGCACCGGCAAAACCCGGGCGATCACCGGTCGCATCGCGTACGGGGCAGCTACCGGGGCCCTCGACCCGACCGCGACCTTGGCGGTGACGTTCACGACGCGGGCGGCGGCGACGTTGCGCCACCGTCTGTCCGATCTGTCCGTCACCGGGGTGCAGGCGAGGACCTTCCACTCCGCCGCCTTGCGCCAAGCCCGGTATTTCTGGCCGCGGGCCTACGGCTGCGCCCTGCCCACGGTGGCCGATTCGACGTTCCCGTTGGCGATGGCGGCCTTGAGTCGACTCGGATTGAGCTCCGACACCGTCGTGGCGCGCGAACTGCTGGCGGAGATCTCCTGGACGAAGCAGGCGAGCGTCCTTCCGGAGGATTACCCGGCGACGGCGCGGCGGGCGAACCGTCACGTCGCCGATCTCGCCCCCTCGGCGGTGGCCGATCTCCTCGTCGCCTACGAGCGGGAGAAGCAGGCCGCTCAAGTCATCGACTTCGACGATGTCCTCCTCTGCGCCGTCGCGCTGCTCGCCGAACATCCCCAGGTCGCCGCGGAAGTGCGGCGAACCTACCGGCATTTCGTTGTCGACGAGTATCAAGACGTCACCGCCGTTCAACAACGTCTCGTCGACTTGTGGGTGGCGGGCCGCCACGACATCTGCGTCGTCGGCGATCCGGCGCAGACGATCCACGGGTACGCCGGCGCCCGATCCTCGTTCCTCCTTCAATTCGCCGACCGCCAACCCGGCGCCGAGGTCGTCACCTTGACCCGGGATTATCGCTCCACCCCCCAGGTCGTCGGATGCGCCAATGCTTTGATGCGCTCGCATGGCGGGCTCACCCTAACCGCACAACGCCCGGCCGGGCCGCCGGTCGCCTTCGTCGACAGCGGCACCCCGCATCAGGAAGCCTCCGCGGTGGCGACCTGGCTGGCGGACCGCTACGAGGCGGGGAGGGCCTGGGGCGAGATGGCGGTGCTCTATCGTGTCCACGCCCAGGCCGGGTTGCTCGAACTGGCCTTGGCCGAGCGAGGCATTCCCTACCGGTTGGCCGGCTCGGAACGGTTCTTCGAACGCGCCGAAGTCGCCCAAGCGCTCCGGGTGCTCGGCGCGGCCGCTCAGGAGGATCCCGGCGCCGCGGCGGTCGGGGTCACTCAGGAGAAGTTGCGTTCTCTGGGGTGGAAGGAGACCCCACCGACGGCGGGACGAGCCCGGGAGATCTGGGAGTCGTTCCAAACGATCGCCGATCTCATCGCCGGACTGGCCGAAGCCGATCCGCGGCTGACGATCGGCGCCGCTTCGGGAGAATTGGCCCGACGGGCGCGCGAAGACGACGTCCCCCTGCGCGACGGCGTCACCTTGACGACGTTGCACGCCGCCAAAGGACTCGAATGGGAGGTGGTCGCCATCATCGGCGCCAATGATGGGCTCATCCCTTTCGTGAGGGCGACCACGAAGGATCAGATCGCCGAGGAGCGCCGGCTCCTCTATGTCGGGTTGACGAGAGCCCGGACCGATCTTCGCATCTCGTGGGCTCGCACCGACCGGGGCACTCCTCGCGATCCCTCTCCCTTCCTCGCCGGACTGGCCCAAGCCGGGGCGGGGACAGGTGAGGCGACCGAGGGCGTGGCCGCTTCGGCGGCGACCTCGTCGAGCGCCGATGTCCTGGCGTCGCTGGGGTTGAATCGGTCAGGGGCTGCTGAGGCGGTCCGGCGGCCGACGGCTTTGGCGACTCACTGTTCTCGTTGCGGCGAGCCATTGTCGAGCGCGGCGGAACGCAATCTCGGCCACCATCGTGATTGCGCCTCGGAGGCTGCCACCGCTCTCGCCACCCACCTCGAGCGATGGCGGGCCGACGAGGCGCGCCGCCAAGGCGTGCCCGCTTTCTGCATTGTGACGGACGCCGGGCTGCTCGCCGTGGCCGAGGCGTCGCCCCGTGACATGGCCGCTCTCGAGGCGATCGACGGGTTGAGCTCCCGGGCTCGGTCCCGTTACGGTTCGCAGCTGATAGCACTCGTCGACGAGTTCGCTCAGGCCTGAGACGTGCGCCAAGGCGTGAGACTTTTCACCCAGACGTGAGACCGAAGCTCAGAGCCGACGCATGACGGCGACGACCTTGCCGAGGATCGTCGCGTCGTTGCCGTCGATGGGGGAGTAGAGGGGGTTGCGGGGGAGGAGCCAGACCTGATCGGGGGTTTTCTTGAGAACCTTGACGGTGGCCTCGTCGTCGAGCAGCGCGGCGACGATATCACCGTTCTCGGCTGAGGATTGCTGACGCACGACGACCCAATCGTGATCACAGATCGCGGCGTCGACCATCGAATCGCCGCGCACTTCGAGCATGAAGAAAACCCCCTGGCCGAGCAACTGCTCGGGGAGGGCGAAAGTGTCCTCCGTCATCTCCTCGGCCAAGATGGGGGCGCCGGCGGCGATCCGGCCGACGAGAGGAACCGGAACGGCCCCGGGAGCCATCTCGTGGGGGTGCGGCTTCGACACGGACGAACGGCCATCGGCGGTGTCGGCCAACAGAGCCGAGGGGTGCACCTCGAGCGCCCGGGGACGATGAGGATCGCGCCGCAGCCACCCCCGGTTCTCTAACACTTTGAGTTGGTGGGCGACGCTCGAGGAACTCGTGAGGCCGACCTCCTCGCAGATCTCACGCACTGTCGGCGGGTAACCCCGGGCCGCCACCCCCCGGGCGATCGCGTCGAGGACAAGGCTCTGGCGTTGCGTCAACGTGGCGCGGTCGGGCGGGGAATCGAGCGGCCAGGGCGAGGCGCTCGTGGCATCAGAGCCCGGGGACGGAGTGGCGGGTGCGGGTGACATGGCCTCAGCCTAACGGCGGATCCGTCGTAGATCAAACACCTGTTCGAATGTGTCGCTGGGGATGTCCGACCTCGATGGTGGAGTGATCGTCGTCGAGAGCTTCTCGGTCGGAGAAGGTGTCGGTCGCCATTGATTCGAACAGGCGTTTGATTTCGGGGCGGTCGCATGCCACACTGATCGAACGCACATTCGATAGCGAGGATGTCCAAGGGCTTCTCTGGCGGTCGCCGAGAAGGCCTCATGGCTGAAGTGGAGGTTGCGATGAGCGCGTTGATGGCTGAGCCTTGGGATCGCCCGGTGGTCGCCCGTGATGGCGCCCTGGGTGGGAGGTCGAATCGGCAGGGACATCCCCACTTGCGGCTCGTCGCCGTCGATGGTCGGCGCTTGCCTGAGGCCGATCGGGTCGTTTCGTCGCCGTCGGTGGCTTCGGAGCGGGCGGGGAGGCGCTCGACCGCTGAATCCTCCACCCTGTCGCGGGGCGAGGAGGCGACGATCGCTCTGCGGCGTCGTGCTCGGCCGGTCGAGTCCGCCTCGGCGGTCGCCGTCCTCCCTCTTTCTTCCTGGTGGGTCGATTGCCGCGACGCCTTGGCTCTGCTCGTCGTCGGTTCGGTGGGGGTCGCCTCGATGCTCGCCACGGGCTGGGCTTTCTTCTCGGTCAGCAATGCGCCGCTGTACTGATCTGCCCGTCGGGGCTGGGCCGGGCGCGCCGATTCGTCCTCTCTTCTTCTTTTTCTCACCGGTTGTGCTGCTCGATCATCTGCTTGATGGCGACGGTGGGAGCACTGTTCTCGAGGGTGTTCTCAGTCGGGGAATTACCCCTCCCCGGTTCTCGTTGGAAGGAGTGGTGATGCCCTAAGCTCGCACCGGCGACAGCCGCACAGCGAGGGCCTCGATGCCCCTCGACGCGTCGCCCGGATATCTGAGACTGATCCGACATTCCCTGAGTTGACATAGGGCGATCTCGGGATAGGATCACTATATCTAGTAGTTACACCGGTGTGTTTCTTCTAGAGCTTGTGGATGTGATCTGATTTGGGGTTACTCGTTCTACGATCTGAGGAGCGGCGGGGGATGCACTGTCCTTATTGCAAGCACGGTGATTCGCGCGTCATCGATTCGCGGTCGGCCGAGGATGGTTCCATCATCCGTCGCCGCCGCCATTGCCCCTCGTGTGATCGTCGTTTCACGACGGTCGAGCAGACTCAACTCTCCGTCGTGAAACGGTCGGGAGTCGTCGAGCCCTTCCAACGCGACAAGGTCGTCCAGGGGGTGCGCAAGGCTTGCAAGGGCCGGCCCGTCTCCGATGACGATCTCGCCCGGATCGGCCAGCAGGTCGAGGAGGCCATCCGCCAGACCGGTATGGCCGAGGTCCCCTCGGTGCAGGTCGGGCGGGCCATCTTGGCTCCTCTCAGCGACCTCGATCCGGTGGCCTACCTACGTTTCGCCTCCGTCTACAACAATTACGAATCGGTCGACGATTTCGTCGCCGCGATCGATGATCTCCAGCGTTCCCAGATTCCTGTCGCTGCCTGACCCGACTTCTCTCCCCATTCCTGTTAGCGGCACGCCCCGCGTCTTGAGAAAGGCCCGCCCATGACTCTGACCCAGTCGACCACCACGTCCGCCCCCGGGCGGGGAGGATTGTCCCTCACGCGTGTGTTCACGACCGAGGGCGTCCATCCTTACGACGAGGTGACATGGTCGAAGCGTGACGTCGTCCAGACCAACTGGAAGACGGGCGAGACGGTCTTCGAGCAGCGCGACGTCGAGTTCCCGGACTTTTGGAGCGTCAACGCGTCGACGATCGTGACGACGAAGTATTTCCGCGGGGCGCTCGACACGCCGCAGCGGGAGGGGAGCCTCAAGACCCTCATCGACCGGGTCGTCGAGGTCTATCGCCGCACCGGCTGGCAGGAGGGCTACTTCGCCACCGAGGAGGACGCCCAGATCTTCGCCGACGAGATGACCTGGATGCTCGTCCACCAACTGTTCAGCTTCAATTCACCGGTCTGGTTCAACGTCGGCACCAGTTCCCCCCAGCAAGTCAGCGCCTGCTTCATCCTCTCGGTCGACGACTCGATGGATTCGATCCTCAACTGGTATCGCGAGGAGGGGCTCATCTTCAAGGGCGGTTCCGGCGCCGGGGTCAACCTCTCCCGAATCCGCTCCTCGAAGGAGTTGCTCAGCTCCGGCGGCGCCGCCTCCGGGCCGGTCAGCTTCATGCGCGGGGCGGACGCCTCGGCCGGCACCATCAAATCCGGCGGGGCGACCCGCCGGGCGGCCAAGATGGTCATCCTCGACATCGACCACCCCGACATCGAGGAGTTCATCGAGACGAAGGCGCGCGAGGAAGACAAGATCCGCGCCCTGCGCGACGCCGGGTTCGACATGGACCTCGGCGGCGCCGACATCTCGTCGGTCCAATATCAAAACGCCAATAACTCGGTGCGGGTGACGGACGCCTTCATGAAAGCGGTCGAGAACGACGGCGAAGTCGAGCTGAAGGCCCGCACC
The DNA here is from genome assembly GCA_031262485.1 of Propionibacteriaceae bacterium. Lineage (GTDB taxonomy): Bacteria > Actinomycetota > Actinomycetes > Propionibacteriales > Propionibacteriaceae > WQYJ01. The sequence goes on along the minus strand of JAISHO010000009.1, from coordinate 9,287 downwards.
GACAACCACGTCACCGACACCCGCCGGGCCCGCGACCTCTTCCGTCTCGTCGCCGAGGCGGCCTGGAAATGCGCCGACCCGGGCATCCAATACGACGACACCATCAACTCCTGGCACACCATCCCGGCGGCCGGGCGGATCATGGCCTCGAACCCCTGCAGCGAATACATGAGCATCGACAACTCCTCATGTAATCTCGCTTCGCTCAACCTCATGAAGTTCCTTCGCGACGACGACACCTTCGACGTCGATCGGTTCATCGCTGCCGTCGAGCTCATCATCACCGCGATGGACATCTCGATCTGTTTCGCCTCCTTCCCGACCGAGTCGATCGGGGTCAACACCCGCCGCTTCCGCCAACTCGGCATCGGCTACGCCAACCTCGGCGCCGTGCTCATGGCCGTCGGCCTCGGCTACGACTCCGAGCCCGGTCGACGCCTGGCCGCCTCGATCACCTCCCTCATGACGGCGACCGCCTACCGCCGCTCGGCCGAACTGGCCGGGATCGTCGGGCCCTATGAGGGGCACGAGCCCAACGCCCAAGCTCAGTTCCATGTCATGCGCAAACACCAGGAGGCCAACCGCCTCATCGACCCGGCGGTCGTGCCGATGGCCGGGCCGATTCAGGAAGCCGCCAGCGAGGAGTGGTCCCAGGTCGTCGCCCTCGGCGCCGAACACGGCTACCGGAACTCCCAAGCCTCCGTCCTCGCCCCGACCGGGACGATCGGCTTCATGATGGATTGCGACACCACCGGCATCGAACCCGACTTCTCCCTCGTCAAGTTCAAGAAGATGGTCGACGGTTCCTCGATGCAGATCGTCAACTCCACCGTCGAACGGGCCCTTAGCGCGCTCGGCTACCCCCCAGACGTCGCCAAGGGGATCGTCGCCTACGTCTCGGAGAACGGGCACGTCGTCGACGCCCCCGGGCTGCGCGAGACGGACTACGCCGTCTTCGACTGCGCCATCGGCGAACGGGCCATCGAACCGATGGGCCACGTCCGCATGATGGCGGCCGTCCAACCCTTCATCTCCGGGGCGATCTCGAAGACGATCAACCTGCCCGAGACGGCCACCGTCGACGACATCGCCGACGTCTACATGGCCGGCTGGCGCTTCGGTCTCAAAGCCCTCGCCATCTACCGCGACAACTGCAAAGTCACCCAACCGCTCTCCGGGGGCAAGAAGAAGACGGCCTCAGAGAACGCCTCCGGCGCCAAGCCGGAGCCCGAAGTCCGTGTCGAATACCGTCCGCGCCGGATGCGTCTGCCCAAGACGCGCGCCGGGCAGACGATCTCCTTCTCCGTCGCCGGCGCCGAGGGCTACATCACCGCCAACACCTACGACGACGGGCGCCTCGGCGAGGTCTTCCTCAAACTCGGCAAGCAGGGCTCGACCTTGGCCGGCGTCATGGACGCCTTCTCCATCGCCATCTCGATCGCCCTCCAATACGGCGTCCCGCTCGAGACGTACGTTCAGAAGCTGACCAACCTCAAGTTCGAACCGGCCGGCATGACCGACGATCCGGACGTGCGGATGGCCCAGTCGATCATGGACTACATCTTCCGTCGTCTCGCCCTCGACTACCTCAGCTTCGACGAGAGGGCCGAACTCGGCATCTACACCGCCGCCGAACGAGCCCGCTACGTCGAGACCGGCTCCTACCTCTCCGAGGAGGACGAAGCCCAACTGCTCGAATCGGAGACCCTCCGCAACGACGACGGGGACAACCTCCGCATCGACGAGGCCGGCCCGCTCCAACCCCCGCTCATCGCCGTCCCACGGACGACCGCCGAGCTCATGGAATCGCTCGGGCAAGCCATCGACGCCCCCCTCTGCCTCACCTGTGGCACCAAGATGCGCCCCTCCGGCAGCTGCTACGTCTGCGAGGGCTGCGGCGCCACCTCCGGGTGCAGCTGATCCTCTGATCCAGCGACACGTGGTTCGGCGCGCTTCAGCGACAAAGATGGAGGCGCAGCCGAGCCAGAGTCGACCGGGTCGGAAACGGCCTGACGAATCTCGAACTTCACGGATGCGTCAACGCCGTCGCGGCCAGAATCGTGACAACCGCCAAGCCCGTGGCGCGGAAGATCGTGTCCCGGGCGAAGAGGAGGCGGACGTCGTAGCGGCTGGCGATCATGAAGATGTTCTGAGCCGGCGGCAGGCAGGCGACGACGGTGACGGCGTGGATCGTCTCCGCTGGCAGACCGAGGAGGTGGGCCAGCCCGAAGGCGAACAAGGGCTGGATCGCCACCTTCGTCAAGGCGAGGAACCACGATTCCGCCTGTTCCGGGCCGGGCTGGGGCCTCGGATCGGCCCGCAAGGAGACGCCGAAGGCCAACAACATGAGCGGGACGGCCGTCTGCCCGACGAGGGTGAGCGGCTCGAGGAGAATGCTTGGAATCGTCCACCCGGCCAGATTGATAGCCAGCCCGAGGAGCACACCGACCGTCATCGGGTTGCGGAAGGGCGTCGACAGCACCCTCAGGAGCCCCTGGCCCGCCGCCTGCCCCCGACTGGCCTCAAGGATCGTCAAAGCCGCCGGCTGAAGGAACGCCATCTGAATGATGAGAATCGGAGCGATCCACGTGACATCGCCCAACGCGTAGGCTGCCACCGGCAGCCCGATGTTGCCGGCATTTGAATAGCAAGCCAGGAGAACTGTGATGACACGTCCGCGTCCCCGCTGTGTCGAGCGGAAAGCGGTGAAGGAAGCGAGTAACCCGAGCAGCGCGGCCAAGACGATCGCCCCGTAACTTGCGACGACGCTGAGTGAGAAGACCCGCTCCAAATCGGCCTGGGCCATCATCGTGCCCATGAGCGCCGGGCATCCAACGAGGAAGGCGATCCGGCTCATGAGCCGTCGATCGTCGCTCCCAAGAACATGAAGATGCGCCAACAACCAGCCGAGCCCGATGACGAGCCCGATCGTGACAAAACCGGTGAGAGCTCCCATTCAGCGTTGGACGCGGGCGTTGCCGCTCCAGACCGACCAGACCTGGGCCTCGTCGGCCGGAACGGCGTAGTCGGTCTCGGCGCCGGCCGCCATCGCGCCGGTGGCCCAGCCGAACTGCATCGCCTTCTCCGCCGTCCACCCCTGAAGGATGCCGTAGAGCATGCCGCCGACCGAGCCGTCGCCGCCGCCGATGCGGTCGAGGATGTCGATCTCACGCGGCTCGACGACATGGTCGCCGTCCTCGCCGGAGACGATCATCCCCCAGCGGTGCGTGTTGGCCGAGACGACCTCGCGCAACGTCGTCGCGATGAACGACGCCTGCGGATAAGCCTGCCGGACGCGAGCGATCATCTCCTTGAAGCTGGCGATCTTGTCGCCGATGTCCTCGCCCCCGGCCGCTGGGCCCTCGATACCGAGGCAGAGCTGGAAATCTTCCTCGTTGCCGATGAGGATGTCCGAGAGCGAGGCGATCTCACTGAAAGCGGCCCGCAGTTCCTCCTCACGCCCCTTCCAGAAGGTCGCCCGATAGTTCATATCCATCGAGACGAGCGTGCCGTGCTTCTTCGCCACTCGCGCCAACTCGACGCAAAAACGCGACGTGTCTTCAGACAACGCGGCGATGAGACCGGACAGGTGGAGGATCGTGACGCCTTGGGCGCCGAAGATCTCCTCGAGGTCGAAGTCCTCGACGCTCAACTGACGCCCGACCTCGCCGGAGCGGTCGTTCCACACCCGCGGGGCGCGCCCGCCGAAACCGGCGTCGGCGATATTGATCTGGTGGCGGTTGCCCCAGGGGCCGCCTTGGGGCACCTCGGGGCCGAGATAGCTCATCCCCCGGGCGCGCAGATTCGTCTTGATGATCTGTGAGATGGGAGAGCCGGCCACGAAATTCGTCAACACGAGCGTCGGCAGCCCGAGATACGACGAGATCGCCGCGACGTTCGTCTCCGCCGAAGTGACGGTGAGACGGAAGCGGTCGGCCACATGCACCGGTTGACGATTCTCCGGAGCCAGACGCACCCCCATCGAGGTGGGGACGACGAGCGACCACTGGGCGTCGGTACGCATGTGCATGGGTGATCCTTCCAAAGGGGACGTGGCGTCCGGCGGCGAAAACACCGATCGGTTCTGGTCGGTTCGGTTAGTCACGTGAAAAGATAGCTCACAGCGCCTCCGGGACAGTGATCCCATTGTGGATGGAGCCTCGTGCGCGATCCGACGGTTTGCCGCCTGTTGCCCCTCGTCAGAGCCGATGGTGGGTTCGAGGATGGCAGGTCGCGGACCGATCGGATGCCAACGGTGGTCATTCCAGGGCGATCCGTCCCGGCGCTGGCATGATGATGTTCAGGAGGTTGTCATGACTGAGACGACAGACACACCGGCTCGCCCCCGTATCCTCATCGGCGTCGACGGATCCGAGGACGGCATCCGCGCCACCCGTTACGGCATCGGGCGCTCCAAGCGACTCGACGAGGACCTTTGGCTCGTCAACGCCCTCGACGACGGCGTCGCCGCCGGCGGCTGGGGGGTCATCTATGATCCGACCGTGCTCGAAGAAGCCGGGCGCGCCGCCGTCGAGCAAGCCCGCTCCGTCGCCCTCGAGGCGGGTGTGGCCGACGACCACATCATCACGAGCGTGCTGGTCGGCCATCCCGCCAGCGTGTTGGCCGAACTGAGCGAGCAAGCCGAGATCCTCATCGTCGGCCGTCGCTCCGCCAGCGGCATCGAGCGCATGTTCGTCGGCTCGACGAGCACCTCGCTGGCCTCCTGCTCGGCCTGCCCCCTCGTCGTCATCTCCGACGCCTCGACCCCGCAACCGACCGGGCGTTTCGCCAAGGTCGCCGTCGCCGTCGGCTCGGGGCGCAGCGACAAAGCCTTGCGCTGGGGAGCGAAAGAGGCCGCCTCGCGGAACTCCTCCCTCGACGTCGTCCACGTCATCCCGACCCGCCCGCGCGGCATCCTGTCGGTCATCAACCAGCACCCCGACGAGGCGACCGACTGGGACGATCGCACCCGGGCCGACCTCGAGCGCATGGTTGAACCGTTGCGTGAGGAGTTTCCCTCCGTCACCATCACGACCCGCAGCCACTGGGACGTGCCGATCGACCGCCTCATCGGCGAAACCGCCGAGGTCGACCTCCTCGTCTTGAGCGTGCGCGCCCGGCCCGTCACCGGCATCGCCCTGGGCGGGCCGATCCGCGGAGTCCTCGCCCACGCCGCCTGCCCCGTCGCCCTCATCCGGTGAACGACGCGCCCGCATCCCCCGGCGGCACCGACCCGTCGCCCGGCGACGACAGTTCACCCGACGCGAGGCCAGGCCGATCCGCGCGACGACGCCCGCGTCGGCGGCGTCCCCCTCGAACCATCGACGAGACGTCGACCGGAGATGCCGGGGCGCCGCCGGTCGGCCCGATCGACGATCGCCTCGATCTCACCGTCGACCCGTCGCTGCCGATCGCGGCCGCCGCCGAGGAGATCGCCGCCGCGCTGGCGGAACACCAGGTCGTCATCGTGGCGGGGGAGACCGGTTCCGGGAAGACGACCCAGTTGCCGAAGATCTGTTTGGCTGCTGGACGTTCCCGGATCGGCCACACCCAGCCCCGCCGGATCGCCGCCCGGTCGCTCGCCGCCCGGGTCGCCGAGGAGACCGGCAGCGAGTTGGGTGATCTCGTCGGCTACCAAGTCCGTTTCACCAAAGAAGCCGGCCGGCAGACCCGTCTCAAAATCATGACCGACGGCATCCTCTTAGCCGAGATCAGCCACGACCGTCACCTGCGCCGCTACGACACGATCATCATCGACGAAGCCCATGAGCGCAGCCTCACCATCGACTTCCTCCTTGGCTATCTCAAACAACTTCTGCCGAAGCGGCCCGACCTCAAGGTCATCGTCACCTCGGCGACGATCGACACCGCGCGTTTCTCCGCTCACTTCGACGATGCCCCCGTCATCGAAGTGTCCGGGCGCGGCTATCCCGTCGAGATCCGTTATCGGCCGGTGGCCGGCGAGGGGATGACGGGGGAGGGGGGCGACACCGTCGACGCCATCGCTGAGGCGGTCGACGAACTCATCGACGAACCCTTCGGTGACATCCTCGTCTTCCTCTCCGGCGAACGTGAGATCCGCGACACCGCCGCCGCTCTCGAGGCTCGAGACTGGCCCCGCACCGAGATCCTCCCGCTATACGCCCGCCTCGGCCTGGCCGAGCAGAACCGGGTCTTCCAACCCCACCAGCATCGCCGCATCGTCTTGGCGACGAACGTGGCTGAGACCTCCCTGACGGTGCCCGGCATCCGCTATGTCGTCGACCCCGGCACAGCGCGGATCTCGCGCTACTCCCGAAGGACGAAGGTCCAACGGCTGCCCATCGAACCGGTCTCCCAGGCCAGCGCCGATCAACGGGCCGGGCGCTGCGGGCGGATCGGGCCGGGGGTGTGCGTCCGCCTCTACTCCCAGGAGGACTACGAGTCACGCCCTCGCTTCACCCCGCCGGAGATCCTGCGCACCAATCTCGCCAGTGTCATCCTCACGATGGCCGACGCTCGTCTCGGCGACATCCGTGATTTCCCCTTCGTCGAGGCGCCCGACTCCTCCCAGATCGCCGATGGGCTGAAAACCCTGGTCGAACTCGGCGCCATCGTCGACGGACGCTCCGAGCGGCCCCGTCTCACCCCGATCGGGCGCACCCTGGCTCAGATGCCGGTCGATCCTCGGCTCGGCCGCATGCTCATCGAAGCCGAACGGCAGGACTGCCTGCGCGAGATGGAGATCATCGTCGCCGGGCTCGCCATCCCCGACGTGCGCGAGCATCCCCATGAAGCTCAAGCCCAGGCCGAGGCCGCCCACCGGCGCTTCTGGGCCGCCGACGAGCGCTGGCCGGAGACCTCGAGCTCAGATCTCGTCGCTCTCATGCGGTTGTGGATCTACCTCAAAGATCGACGCCATGAGTTGTCGTCCTCGGCTTTCCGCCGGATGTGTCGCCAGGAGTACCTCAACTATCTACGGATCCGAGAATGGCAAGACCTCCGCTCCCAGCTCAAACAGGTCTGCCGTGACGCCGGGCTGCGCCGAAACTCTCATCCGGCCGACGCCTGGCATCTCCACACCGCCGTGCTGTCCGGCATCGTCACCCACGTCGGCCTGGCCGACCCGCCACCGGCGACCCCGGTGCGGCGAGGGCGGCGCCCCCAGCGGGAATACTCCGGCACGCGCGGAGCGAGGTTCGCCATCAGCCCCGGTTCGGCGGCCCGGAATGCCGCCCCCGACCTCGTCATGGCCTTCGAACTCGTCGAGACGACCCGGCTGTGGGCCCGCACCGTCGCCGCCATCGAACCCGACCAGGTCATCGACGTGGCCGATCACCTCGTCAAACGCTCCTATGGGGAGCCGCGCTGGGTGGCCGAGACGGCCACCGTCGTCGCGACCGAATCGGTCACCCTGCTCGGCGTGCCGATCGTGTCCGGACGCACCGTCGCCTTCGCGCCGGTCGATCCGACCGGCTCCCGGGCCATCTTCATCCAAAGCGCCCTCGTCGAGGAGCGCTGGGGAGAGAAACTCGCCTTCCGCGAGCACAACCGGGCCGTCATCGCCGAGATCCGTGAGCAATTGCAGCGCTCGCGTCGTGGCGCCGATGTCGACGATCTCGCCGTCTTCGCCTTCTACGACGCGCGGATCCCCGCCGAATGCGTCTCCGGGGCGACATTCCTGCGCTGGTGGAAGAAGGAATCGCGTCGTCATCCCGACCTGCTCGACCTCACCGCCGAGGATGTCGCCGACGATCCGTGGGCCGATCCGGACGCCTTCCCCTCGCACTGGCGGATCGGGGAGCGCGCCTTCCCCTTGCATTACTCCTTCGACCCCGGCGCCGAGACCGACGGCGTCAGCGTCGACATCGACGTCGCCCAACTCTCCTCCCTGACCGGCGACCCCTTCACCTGGCAGGTGCCGGGGTTACGCGGCGAACTCGTCACCGAACTGATCCGTTCTCTGCCCAAACAGGTCCGCACCCGTCTTGTGCCCGCCCCCGACCACGCCGCCGCCGCGCTCGCCTGGTTGCGCAGCCGACCCGACGTCGCCGCTGCGCCCACCGGCGACACCGCTCCGAGTGAACCCGCCCTCACCGTCGCCCTCGATCGGGCCATCAAAGAACTGTGGGACGTCGACACCGCAGGGCTGTGGCAACCGGAGACCATCCCCGCCCATTTGCGGATGACCTTCACCGTCGTCGAATCCGACCACGTCGTCGCCCGGGAACAGCGCTGGGAGGATCTCGTCGCCGAAGCCGAACCGGCCGCCGAAACCCGCCTCGCTGTCGTCCACGACGCCGTTGTCGCGACCGGTCAGACCTCGTGGACCTTCGGCGACCTCGCGCCCCAACTCTCGCGCGACGGCGCCTCCCTCGGCTATCCCGCTGTCGTCGACGAGGGAGCGAGCGTCGGGGTCACCGTCGTCGTCGACGAGGCCAAGGCCCGCCGGCTCCACCGGCGCGGCATCATCCGGCTCGTCGTCCTCGCCACCCCGGATCCGACCCGCTGGGTCGTCTCCCACCTCTCCAACAGCGCCAAAGTCGCCCTCGGATCAGGCCCCGACCCCTCGGTGCCCGATCTGTTGCGCCAAGCCCGCGACCAAGCCGTCGCCCAGGCCTTGGCCGGCGCCCGCTGGTGGGAGGTCCGCTCCGAGGCCGCCCTGTCGACCCTCGTCGAGCGGGCTCGCCCCCTCATCCCCGATCTGACGGCCCGGATCACCGACATCGCCGCCCGGGCGATCGAGAGCGCCGCCACCGCCCGGCGGAGACTGCCCGAGATGTCAGAGCCGACCCGCTCTGACATCGCCGATCAACTGGTCGAACTCGTCCGGCCCGGCTTCATCGCCGCCACCCCGCCGCCCTGGCTGCTCTCCCTGCCGCGTTACCTCGAGGCGATCAACCTGAGGATCGACGCCGTCACCACCGATCCGCGCAAGGGCGCCGCCGAAACCGAGACGATCCTCGCCTTGGAGGAACGTTTCGAGGCTCTGGCCCGATCAGCCGGGGAGGATCCGACGCTGTGGCCCGCCGCCCTGGTCGAGGTTCGCTGGCTGCTCGAGGAACTGCGCGTCAGCCTCTTCGCCCAACGGCTCGGCACCACCGTCAAGGTCTCCCCGAAACGGGTCACCGCCGCGCTCGACCGGATCACCGTCGGTTGAGGGTGAGACGACACCGCCCACCTAGTGGCCTGTCGCGTCTAACCGTCGTGTTCGTGGCGCCCGGCGGGGCCCCCAGCCGCGTTGTCGTCGTCGCCGGTAGGTCCACTACCGGCTCCTCCTCCGCCTTGCTGGACACCCCACCGAACAC
>JAISHO010000002.1 GCA_031262485.1 Propionibacteriaceae bacterium | reverse complement strand
TTCCTCACGTCTGGCTGGGGCGCCACGGCCGCCGCTGTCGCCCTGACGGCGACGACTGCCGCCGGGTCGGTCATTCTCCGTCGAGTCGGCGTTCCGCGCGACGGCTCCGCACCCCGCTGAGGTTTCGACGCACCGCCCTCCCTGGGTTAGCGCCTCTACCCCAGAATGGGTATGACGACCGTCTTCACCGTGTGATCTCAGCTGAACACTCCGCTCTCTTCTTCTAGACTGGCCCAACACCGTCCACCGGAGAAAGGAGCGCGGCCACGCCGCGACACCATGGCAGAGCAACTTCCGTCCATCGATCCCCGTTCCATCCCTTCGCTCACGTTGCGTGACTCCGTCACGATCCCCCAAATCGGGCTCGGCGTCTTCAAGATCGACCCGGAGATCACTCAGGAAGCGGTCGAGGCCGCCCTCGCCCTCGGCTATCGCCACATCGACACCGCCACGGGATACAACAACGAGGCCCAGGTCGGAGCCGCGCTCAAAGCCTCCGGCCTGCCGCGCGATGAGATCTTCGTGACGACGAAGCTCTACAACCCCGATCACAAGGCCGGCGACGTCCGTGGCGCCTTCGAACGCAGCCTCACCGCGCTCGGCCTCGACGCCGTCGACCTCTACCTCATCCACTGGCCCCTGCCGCGGCTCGGCCTCTACGTCGACACGTGGAAGGAACTCGAGAAGGTCAAGCTCGAAGGGCTGGCCCGCGAGATCGGCGTCTCCAACTTCGAGATCCCCCACCTCGAGAAGCTCATCGACGAGACGGCCATCATCCCCGCTGTCGACCAAGTCGAGCTCCACCCGCTCTTCCAGCAGCGTGAATTGCGCGCTTTCCTCAAGGAGAAGGGCATCCAAATCGAAGCCTGGGCCCCGCTCGGCCAAGGCCGTTTCGACCTCGGCGCCTACCCCGCCCTCTCCGACGCGGCTCAGGCGCACGGCAAGAGCGTCGCCCAGGTGATCCTGCGCTGGCACCTCCAAACCGGCATCGTCGCCATTCCCAAGGCGATCAACCCGGTGCACATGCGGGAGAACCTCGACATCGCCGATTTCGAATTGACGGCCGACGAGATGGCCGCGATCGACGCCCTCGACACCGGGCATCGGCTCGCCGCCGACCCCAACACCCACGAGTGACGCAGCACTAGTGGGTTAGAGAGTCTCACTCACCTTGATCTCGCCCAGCCGATCCGAGGTCCATCGTCCCTGCGACGGAACACGGTGATGCGACCGAACCTGGGTATAAAAAGGGCGGCGCCCCCGCGCTCGAGGACGCCGCCCGGTGAACGCCTCACGGAAACCCGTCCCCCCGTCCGTCCCGCGGAGTCGCAGAGCTTTCGTGGTCTGTCGCGCCTAAACATTGAGACGCGACAGACCACTAGCGTTCAGCCCGATAGTGAAGGCGCCGACCAGCCCGGTGATAGAAAGAGGCTTCCGGGCCGGTGGCGCCTTCAGGTCACAGAAGAATCAGCGCACAGCGCTTTTCATTTGGAAAGCCCCGACGAGGACAACCGCCGAAGCGACAAGCGCGAGAGCGCCGAACGGCGGCACGCTGCTGAAGACGACGAGGTTGACGATGATGGCGATGAGCGCGAGGACAGCCGCCGCGATCCCGAGCCGCAGCACCGGCTTGGCCCGACCTGAAGCGTTACGGAAAGCGATGACACCGGCGACGATACCGACGACCGAAGCGATGAGATAGCACAGCACCGCGTTCGCCGTCGCCGCCTCGGACGTCCCGTTCGTCTCGGCCAGCCGCTGAATGCTCGTGAAGAGCATGGCCGCTCCGATGAACCAGATGGCTGAGCAGGCGAGCAGCGTGATCCCCCCGAAGAAGACGAGATTGTTGCGAGCCGGTTTGCCGGAGATCGTCTCTCCGGAGCCGCCGCCCGCGACCCGGGAGGCACTCGGCATCGAAGAATAAGTCATTGTTGACCCCTCCTAGAAACTGTTCATCGACCATGCTCACACTAGAACAGCGATGAAGACGATTTGAAGATCGTACCCATTCATGTGTACCAGGGACATTCCAGTGAGAAGGTGACTCGAGCGACGCCTCAATGCAGGCGACGACGACAACGCGGCGAAGCCCCAACGGGCGCCACGAACAGGGGATTGACGGCGCGACAGACCGCTAGGCGAGGGTCGAGACCGTGTTAGTCGAAGGTCAGATCGAGGGTGCTCCTGACGCCCGCTGACGCCCCGTTCACTTGTCGATGACTGGCAGCACGGCGCCGGGGCGGACGAGCAGCGGCAAGCTGAGGAAGCCATGCTGTTCGGTCACCCAACCGGGCCCCTCGACCACCGTCGGGTGCGGCGACGCCTCATCGTCGAGGAGCCTCGTCCAGCGGCCCTCGGGCACGTAGTACGTCACCTGCCCGTCGTCGCGGAACACCGGCGCGACGAGGAGGGAGTCGCCGAGCATGTACTGGGTGTCGGCCGTCCAGGCCCCGCGGTCGTCGGGGAACTCGAACACCATGGGGCGCAGCACGGGAGCGCCGGTCTCGTGCGCGTCGACGGAGAGGCGCATGAGATACGGCAGGAGGGAGAGCTTGAGTGTGATGAACCGACGGGCGACCTCGACGGCTTCGTCGCCGAAAGCCCACGGCACCCGCACCGACGTGCCGCCGTGGAGACGCGAGTGCGACGACAGCAAGCCGAAAGCGAGCCAGCGTTTGAAGACCGCCGGGTCGGGCGCGCCTTCGAACCCGCCGATGTCATGGCTCCAATAGCTGTAGCCGCTCAGCGCGAGCGAGAGCCCGCCGCGTAACGTCTCCGCCATCGACGCGAAGGTGGAGAAGCAGTCGCCGCCCCAGTGCACCGGCATCGTCTGCCCGCCGGCCGTCCCCGAACGAGCGAAGACGACGGCTTCCCCCTCGCCCTTGACCTCGCGCAGGAGGTCGAAGACGGCCTTGTTATAGATGTGGGCGTAATAGTTGCGCATTTTTGCCGGGTCGGAGCCGTCGTGCCAGACGACACCGTCGGTCGGGATCCGCTCGCCGAAATCAGTCTTGAAGCAGTCGACGCCCAGCTTGAGGAGGCGGCGTAGGTGATCGGTGTACCAGGCGGCGGCGTCGGGGTTCGTGAAGTCGACGATCCCCATGCCGGCCTGCCACATATCCCATTGCCACACCGAGCCGTCGTCGCGGCGGAGGAGGTAGCCGAGGCGGCGAGCCTCGTCGAAGGCGGCCGCCTTCTGCGCGATATACGGATTGATCCAGACGCACACCTTGAGGCCGCGATCGTGGAGACGGGCTAACAGCCCAGCCGGATCGTCGAACATGCGCTCGTCCCAGGTGAAATCCGTCCATTGGAACTGGCGCATCCAGAAACAATCGAAATGGAAGACCGACAAGGGGAGATCCCGCTCGGCCATGCCGTCGATGAACTGGGTGATCGTCGCCTCGTCATAATCGGTCGAGAACGACGTCGACAACCACAACCCATACGACCATTCGGGGAGCAGCGGCGGCCGCCCCGTCAAGGCGGTGTAGCGGCGCAGGACGTCGCGCGGCGTCGGGCCGTCGATGACGAGATAGTCGAGCGTCTCCCCCGGCACGGAGAACTGCACCCGGCTGTTGACCTCCGACGCCACCTCGAACGACACCTTCTCGGCATGGTCGACGAAGACACCGTAGCCGCCCGTCGTCATATAGAAGGGAACGTTGATATAGGTCTGCTCGCTCGACGTCCCTCCGTCGGCGTTCCACATCTCGACCGTCTGCCCATTCTTGACGAAGGGCCCGAAGCGCTCGCCCAGGCCGTAGACCAACTCGCCTGGCGCGATCGACAACTGCTCGTGCACCCACGTGCGGCCGGTCGCCGTCTCCGTCATATGGCCGATCGACTTCGTCAAGCTCGACGTGAGGAGACGTTCGGTCGCCGGCCCTTCTCCCACCGTGCTCGGTCTTTCAGCGTCGATCTGGTCGTGATGGCGTGCTCCTGCCGGTGGCTGCGTTTCGGCGGCGTTCCCCCCGTGACCGGTCGCCTCGTGGATATCTTCCGTGCTCTCCCCCTCGTCGCGGTGGAGAAAATCGACCCGCCAGGGCCCCGATCGCCCCACCCGCACCGTCAACGTCCCGCTCGTCAGACGCACCTCGTCCTCGACGTCGCTGATCGTGGGCCGAAACCCCTCCGCGCCCGTCAGCGCGAACCGCGGCCCCCGCTCGACACCGCCGGCGTGATGCTGCACCCGCACCCGGACGACCCCTTCCGCCGGGGAGGAATACGTCATCGTCATGAGCGGCAGGTTGATCGTGTCGCCGCGCTCCCGCACCCGCCCCGTCGGCGCGAACACCGTCACCGTTCCGGCCGCCTCGTCGACCCGCACCTCGTCGACCTCAACGGCGTGCAAGGCCTCGAACCCCTCCCGGGTGAGCCAATACCCATCGGTGAACTTCATGAGCCCCTCCTCGGCTGTCGCGCGATCGAACCCGTTCTAGATCGACGACGTCGTCCACCCGCGACAGGCTCGTGACAAGGTTAATGCATCAGTTGTTCTCCCGCCTCCAGAGAGACGAGGATGCCAGCTAGCCAAGGTTGGTGCACGCAGTTTTGCGCTCGTGCTCTGCCAAATCTTTACCGAAAGTGGTAAAGATTTGTCGTGACGGTGAGACCGTAGCGGCGAATCGCCATCGAGTCGGTGGTGACATCCCACACTCTTCGCCTCATGGGTTGACAATGATGTCAGCGCATTTCTCAGTGAGGAGATTTTCATGGTGCTGCTTGAGGCTTTTGTGCAGCCGCTGGACCCCGTCGGCGGCTCTCTCGTCCTGTCGGCGCTCGTGGCGGCGATCCCACTCGTCGCCCTCTTCGTCATGTTGGGGGTGTTCAAGGTTCCCGCCTGGATCGCCTCGCTTGTCACGATCATTTTGACGGTCGTCATCGCGATCGCCGGGTGGGGGATGCCCGTCGGCACGGCGTTGAGCGCCACCGGCGAGGGGGTTTTCTTCGGGGCCTGCCAGATCATGTGGATTCTCATCGCCGCGGTGTGGATGTACAACCTCAGCGTCAAACGGGGCTGGGATCTCGTGCTGCGCGACCTGTTGAGCGGCATCACGAACGATCTGCGAGTCTTGTCCATCCTCATCGCCTTCTGCTTCGGCGCCTTGTTGGAAGCCCTGGCCGGTTTCGGCACGCCGGTGGCGATCACGGCCGCCATGCTCGTCGCCGCGGGGATGAAGCCGCTCAAATCGGCCGTCGTCTGTCTCCTCGCCAACACCGCCCCGGTGGCCTTCGGCGCCATGGGCGCGCCCATCACGAGCTTGGCCGCCTCGGCCGCCCCGACCTTCGGCGGCGGTGGTTTTGACGCCACAGTGTTGGCTGAGACGTTCGGCGCCATGGCCGGACGCCAATCGCCGTTCGTCGCGCTCATCGTCCCGTTGTTCCTCGTCTTCCTCGTCGACGGACGCCGCGGGCTGCGCGACACCTGGCATATCGCGCTCGTCGCCGGTTTCATCTTCGGGTTGACCAAGTTCATCGCCGCGAACTTCATCGGCTACCAGATCACCGACGTGTTGGCGGCGATCGTCTGCATCCTCGCCATTCTCGCCATGTTGCGTTTCATCCAGCCGAAGAATCCGGTCCTGGCGGAGCGCAGCGCCCACGACGGCGAGGACTTCGCCGCCCTCCACAGCACCGGCGCCGCCCGCGTCTGGGGCGCGGTCGCCCCCTATGTCATCGTCACCGTGCTGTTCTCGATCAGCCAGATCCCCGCTTTGAAGACATGGTTGTCGACGACGGTGACGAAGGTCTTCGCCTGGCCTGGGTTGCAGGAGGGATTGTTCCCGAAGGACGCGTCGGGGGCGGCGATGGCGCAGAGCGTCGACTTCTGCGGCGTCGTCACCGCCAGCCAAGCCGAGGCCGGGGCGGTCACCTCGTGCTCGATCGGGCAAGTCGACCTCTACTCCGTCCTCTCGACCGGGACGATCCTCTTCCTCGGCGGCATCATCACCGGTGTCGTCTACAAGATGAGCGTGCCCCTCATGGCGCGTGTCTTCGGCTCCACCGTCAAGGCGCTCGTCTACACGATCATCACGATCGCCTCCGTCTTGGCCGTCGCCTATCTCATGAACGGCTCCGGCATGACGGTCTCGCTCGGCTCGGCGCTGGCCCAAGCCGGTTCCGCCTTCGCCCTCATCTCGCCGGTGCTCGGCTGGCTCGGCGTCGCCATCACCGGCTCCGACACGAGCGCGAACGCGCTCTTCGGCGGCATGCAGGTGGCGGCCGCGCAATCGGTCTGGCCCGGCGACATCGCCCACCAAGTCCTCATGGCGACGACGAACTCCACCGGTGGCTGCATGGGCAAGATGATCTCGCCCCAGAGCTTGTGTGTGGCGGCCGCCGCCGTCGGGATGGTCAACCGGGAGGGCGACATCTTCCGTAAAGCGGTGGGGTGGTCTCTCCTCCTCCTCGCGATCTTCGCTATTTTAGTTCTCTTACAATCGACTGTTCTGATGTGGATGGTGCCGACGCCATGACCTCTCTTCCCACCCCTTCCCCCCGTCTCCTCAAGGCCCTGGGCTCCGCCACCGCTCCCGAGCGGGTCAGCTCCGGGGAGTTCACACGCCGGGCCCGCGCCCATGACGCCTCACACTTCCTCCTCTATCCCTCGGCGGTGGTGACGCCGAAGAGCGCCGACGAGGTCGCGAAGGTGTTGCGCGCCGCCGCCCGGGCCGGCACGTCGCTCACCTTCCGCTCCGGCGGGACGAGCTTGTCGGGTCAGGGCGGCACCGACCGCCTCCTCGTCGACACACGCCACCATTTCCTCGGCGTCGAGGTGCTCGACGACGGCGCCCGGGTGCGGGTGCAGCCGGGGGTGACGGTCAACAAACTCAACGCCCACCTCGCCCCCTATGGGCGCAAACTCGGCCCCGATCCGGCCAGTTCGACGGCCTGCACGATCGGCGGCGTCGTCGCCAACAACTCATCTGGCATGGCCTGCGGCATCGTCGAGAACACCTATCGCACCCTCGACTCGCTCGTCGTCGTCTTGCCATCGGGCACCGTCCTCGACACCGGCGCGCCCGACGCGGCCGAGAAACTGCGGGCGACTGAGCCGGAGCTGCACGAAGGGTTGCTCAAGCTGCGTCAGCGCGTCGTCTCCAACCCAGCTTCGGTGGAGAAGATACGCCAGCAATTCTCCATGAAGAACACGATGGGCTACGGCGTCAACGCCTTCGTCGACTTCGACGAGCCGATCGACATCCTCACCCACCTCCTCATCGGCTCGGAGGGCACGCTGGGGTTCATCGCCTCGGCCACCTTCAACACGGTGCCCTTGCGCACCTTCACACGGACCGCCCTCGTCGTCTTCGACAACCTCCTCCAGGCCAATTCGGCCTTGCCGGCCCTTGTCGCCTCGGGCGCGGCCACCCTCGAGCTCATGGACGCGACGTCGCTGCGGGTCGGCCAAGCCTTCGACGACACCCCCGACGTCATCAAGCGCCTCACGGTCGACCAGCAGGCCGCCCTCCTCGTCGAGTATCAAGCGACGAGCGCCGACGAGTTGGATTCGCTCATGCCGGCGGCGACGGCCGCTTTGGCAGACCTGCCGGTCGAGCAGCCGGTCGGGCTCGAGACCGACCCGGTCGTGCGTCAGGGGCTGTGGGCGTTGCGCAACGGGCTCTACACCTCGGTGGCGGGCGCCCGCAAACCGGGCACGACAGCATTGTTGGAGGATGTCGTCGTGCCGGTGGCGTCGCTGGCCGACGCCTGCGTCGATCTGGGCAAGCTCTTCGACCAGCACGGCTACGTCGACTCCGTCATCTTC
This sequence comes from Propionibacteriaceae bacterium, assembly GCA_031262485.1. GTDB lineage: Bacteria > Actinomycetota > Actinomycetes > Propionibacteriales > Propionibacteriaceae > WQYJ01. The sequence goes on along the minus strand of JAISHO010000002.1, from coordinate 8,081 downwards.
GGTCACGCCAAGGACGGCAACATCCACTTCATGATCACGGATCGCTTCGAGGGCGACGCGGCGATGGATCGTTACCGCGCTTTCACCGAGGACATGGTCGCTTCGATCCTCGGTTATTCGGGCTCCCTCAAGGCCGAACATGGCACCGGGCGGGTCATGGCCCCCTTCGTCGAACGCCAGTGGGGCACGGAACTCTACGAGGTCATGAAGGAGGTCAAGCGCCTCTTCGACCCGACGGGGCTGCTCAACGACTCCATTGTCATCAGCGACGACCCGGAGCTCCACCTCAAACACATCAAACAACCGGTTCTGGCCGACACTCTTGTCGACCGCTGCGTCGAGTGCGGGTATTGCGAGCCGGTCTGCCCCTCGCGCGACCTCACCTTGACGCCGCGTCAGCGCATCGCCTTGCGACGCGAGATGGAATCGGCCGTGGCCGCCGGCGACCTCGAGTTGGCCCACGCCCTGGAGGAGGAGTACACCTACGCCGGTGTCGAGACCTGCGCCGTCGACGGCATGTGTTCGACCGCCTGCCCGATGAAGATCAACACTGCTTTGCTCGTCAAGGAGTTCCGCGTCGAGCAGATCCCCGCCCCGGCGGCGGCGATGTGGTCGGTGGCGTCACGCCATTGGGACGCGGTGACGACGGTCGCCGGCGCCGCGCTGTCCGCTGTCAAAGCGGCCGAGCCGATCCGCCCCGTCGTCATCGGCGCCAACAAACTGGCCCGCAAGGTGCTTTCCGACGATGTCATGCCCCTGCTCTCCGCCGAGTTGCCGGGCGGCGGCGTCAAGCGGGCCCGGCCCCTGCCCCGACCGGCCACCTCGGCACAAGCGGTGTATTTTCCCGCCTGCGTCAACCGCATGTTCGGCCCCGCCGGGGACGGCGACGGCGTGCAGGCCGCCTTCGAGCGGCTTTGCGCTCGGGCTGGGATCACCCTCCTCGTGCCCCCGGAGATCGAGTCGTTGTGTTGCGGCACGGTGTGGTCGTCGAAGTCCGTCACCCAGGGCCACCAGCGCATGCGGGCCAAGGTGTTGCCGGCCGTCCGTCGGGCCACGCGCGACGGCGAGCTCCCCCTCGTCTGCGACGCCTCCAGCTGCACCGAAGGGCTCCTCCACCTCGTCCAATCCGACCCGGGGATGTCCCTCGAGGTGCTCGACGCCGTCTCCTTCGTCGCTCAGCGGGTGTTGCCTCGGCTCGGCGACTACCCGAAGCTCGCCTCCGTCACCCTCCACGAGACCTGTTCCGCCACCCAGATCGGCCTCAACCCCGACCTCGAGACGGTCGCGGCCGCCGTCGCCGACACCGTCCACGTCCCTGTAGACAACGGGTGCTGCGCTTTCGCGGGCGACCGGGGGATGCTCCACCCGGAGCTGACCCACGCCGCCACCAGGCCGGAGGCGGCTAACGTGGCCGCCCTCGACGCGCAAGCCCACGCCTCCTGCAACCGCACTTGCGAACTAGGGATGACGCGGGCGACGGGCAAGACCTACCGGCACATCCTCGAGTTGCTCGACGAGCAGGTCGCCCAGGCCCCGGGACACCCCTGATCGCCCCGAGGGGTGGGAGGCTGACGCGGCCATGCAGTCGTCACCCCTCCTTACGCCCGGTCAGCGGTCGAGGTTGGGGAGGGACGAATCGTGAGGAGGTATCTGTTGTCTCTTCTCGCTTGGCCGTAGTCGGAGACGGAGCCCGACTCGTCGAGCTGTCATACCGAAACGATTGGCCCCGTCGCCCTGCTCACAGGCCGAGCAGCGCGCGCAGTTTGTCCGGATCCGGAGCGCTCATCTCGTCGGTGATCTGAGTGTTGATCGAGGCGTCGTTCATGACATACGTCGGTGTGCCGTTGAAAGCGGTCGTCCGCGCGATCTCCTCGACGCCGTCGACGAAAGCGCTCGTCTCCATCGTGTCGAAGCACGATTGGAAGGTGTCAAGCGCGGCTCCGGTCAACCCGATCTCAGCTGGGATCGTCTCGCGCAGCACCTCGTCGGTGAAACCCATCCCCATCATGGCGGGTTGGTGGGCGAGCATGGCGTCGACGAAACGTTGGAAGAACCCCGGCCCGGCGCCATCGGCGCAACTGGCCGCGACGCCGGCTCGGTGGGAGGAGTCGTTTTGGAGGTTGACGTCGAGGAAGCTGCGTAAGCGGTAGTCGACGACGGCGGTGCCCGCGTTGACGGCCTCGGCGATGACAGGGCTGAAGGCCTCGTCCCAGGTGGCGCAGTGGGGGCATTGCGGGTCGATGTAGACGGTGAGGTGGGGCAGGTCGGAGGTCAACCCGGCCACGGCCCCGCGTCCGTCGTCGTCGGTGATCCAAATCCCGGCCCGATCCTCGGTGGCGTGCGGCGGGACGCCGTCCTTCATCTCCCCTGGCTCCGCCTGATGGTTGGCGTCACCGTTGCTGGCGACATTGCTTGAGTCATCGCCGGAGCGGTTGAGCTGGACGATGACCGCGGGGATCGTCGCGGCCAGAATGATGACGACGAGGATGACGGCGATCCAGCGGTTGCGTTTCTGATCGGCGGTGGGCGCGAGCGACCCGTCGGCGCGGATGACCGACGGTGTGATGCCGCGGGCTTTCCGCATCGCCGCCGACCATGTGGCGGAGCGGTGCAGCTGGTCGTCGCGCGAGTCGGCGGCGGCGCGCAAGCGGTCGAGTTCAGGTGTGGATTCGTTCTCGTTCATGATGTCCCCTTCGAGGTGGCGTGAGCGCTATCGATGGCGCTGGCCTGGGTGGTCGTGGGAGGTGTGAAGTCGATGGGGCTCGGGACGGCGGTGTGATCATCGGCTCCGGCGCCAAGCGACTGCCCATCGCTGGGTCCGTTTCCCCCTCCGTCGGCGGATGCCCCGCGATCCTTCGTGGAGCTTCGTTGTTCGCGGGTGGCGTCGACTGATGCGCTCGGTGCGGAGCTCTTCTCAAGGGCGTCGTGCAACCGAGTCCGCGCCCGGTGGAGGCGGACCTTGGCGGCGCCCGGCGAGCACCCGAGCGCCTCGCCCAACTCGTCACTCGTCAGCGGCGCGGCAACGAGGAGGGCGATGACCTCGCGGTCGGCTGATTTGAGGGAGCCCAGCGCAGAGTTGATGGCGTCGCGTTCCGCCGCCCCGATCGCGTGGTCAGGGAAGAATGCCTCGTCAGCGGCGTATCCCGTCAGTTTCGCGACGAGCCGGGAGCCGCGCCGCTGGGAGCGGGCTCGGTTGGCGACGACCTTGCGCGCCACCCCCAGCAACCAGGCGATCTCGTTCGCGCCGATCGCGTCGGGCCGCCGTAGAGCGACGACGAAGACGTCCGAGACGGCGTCCTGCGCCTCGCCCGGCCCGAGCCGGACCCGGCAATAACGGTAGATGGTGTCGGCGTGGTCGGCGAACAGGCGCGCGACCTTGTCTTTCACCGCAGGCGCCACGGTGGTGGCCGGTTCATTCATCGATCGCTCCTTAGGCGCCGCAGCACGGACGCGGGGTGACAGGGTCGCACATCAAGAACATGTCCGGGCCCGGGGGATGGTTACGCGAATTCTTCCAAAGATTCTCTGTCCATGAGAAACCGCGCTTTTTGACACTCCCCCAGGGATGGTCGGCTGAGCTGAGCCACCCGCGTCGCCTCTTCGGATCAAGCCTCCAGCGCGGCCCTTTCCTGAGGCGCCGTCGCCCGCGCCAAGCGCGCCTGTTCGGTGGCGACCAGCTGTCGCGCGAGGTCGGGGATGGCGACGTCGACGGCCGCGTCGGTCCGCTCGGCCAGGTCGCTGCGCCGGGCGTAATCGCTGAAGTCGGTCCGTTTGCGCGCGAGCAGGGTGACGATCGCCTCATCGATCGTGCCCGCGGCCAGGATCCGATGCACCTGGACGGGGCGGACTTGACCCATCCGGTGGGTGCGGGCGATGGCTTGTTCCTCGGAGGTCGGCGTCAGCTGAGGTTCGCACAGAATGACGACGGAGGCGGCTTGGAGGTTGACGCCGATGCCGCCGGCTTGGATTTGCGCCACGAGGGTGGCCGGCCCGACGACACCGCTGAAAGAGTCGATGATCTCCTGGCGGCGCGGCGGCGGCACGGACCCGTCGATCGGCCCGAGACAAGGGACTTCGCCCTGCCCCGCCGCCGCGAGGACCCGGTTGATGACCTCATGGAAGTACGAGTAGACGACGACTTTGAGCCCGTTGTCATGCGCCTCTTCGAGCAGGTCGGTGATGCGGTCGAGTTTGGCGTCGCCGCGAAAGATGCCCATGCGCATCGCCATGAGGTTGCCTTCAGCGACAGCCGCGTTGTAAAACTGACGATCGCTGCGGGAGAGTTCGACCCAATCCTCGCTCTCGATCCGCGGTGGCAGTTCGACGAGGACGTCGCTGGCGTTGCGCCGCAGATACACCGGTGCGACCGCCTTACGGAAGGCCTCCGGACCGCGCGGCAACACCGACGGAAGCACGACGTCGGTGTGCAGATGTGTGATAAGCGTGACGAATTCGTCGACCCGATTCTCCATAGGGGTGCCGGTGAGGAACCAAACGTATCCCGCACGTCCAGCCAAGCGCGCCACCGCTTTCGTCCGGGCGGCCTCGGGATTCTTGACGTAGTGCGCCTCGTCGGCGATGAGCACGCTGAGCCGGAAACCGACCGGCAAGTCGAGCCGCCGCAAGGTGTCATAACTAGTGATCCCGATTGCTCCTTCCGTCAGCCATTGTGCGATATCCGACTGACGATCGGGCCCATGGATGATGACCGCTGCGAGGGAGGTGCGGGCCAGAATCTCGCGTTCCCAGTTGACGATGACGGCGGCCGGGCACACGACGAGCACGGGGCCGGCGTCACTCAAACGCAGGTGACAGAGCGCGGCGAGAGCCTCGATCGTCTTGCCGAGGCCCATCTCGTCGCCGAGGATGACGCGGCGCTGGGTGAGGAGGAAGCGAGCGCCGAAGGCTTGGTAGCCGCGTAGGTGAACACGTGCGTAGGCGAGATCGAGGGGCTGGGCCTCGATGGCGGTGACGAGGTCGGCGGTGAGATGGCCTTGTTCGAGGTCGGGCGGCGCGGTGGTGGGGACGAAGAGGTTGAGGAGCGCGTAGTAATCGGAGGCCCGGGCGGCGAAATCCGCCCAGGGGTCGATCGGATCGGCGCGAATCGCCTCGACGATGGCGGTGAGCCGGGCGGTGAATCCGCGCCGTTCGGCCCAGCTGAGCAGATCGCCGAGGGTGAGCACGGCGTCCCAGGCTCGTCGTTTCGTCGACGGCAAGGCGATGAGTGCGCGCAAAGGATGGCGCAGCGGAGCGACAAGGTTCAGCGCTTGGGGAAGCCGTGTCGTCAGGTCGGCGATGGCGGCGGCGTCGTCTCCCATGGCGACCTGAGCGCGCTCATAGCGTCCGAGCGCGAGCACTAGCTCGGTGGCGGCCGGCTCACCCGGGGTGAAGGGGATGCGCGCGGACACCTCGGCGGCGGTGGATTCCTTGAGGGTCCGCACCGCCGCTGTGATCGCGGTCGCCGAGACCTCCCCGATGCCGTGCAGACGCATGAGCATCCCCGGGGTCCACGACGCCACGTCAGCCATCGAGGTCATCCCGGCTGAGCGCAGGGGCGAGACGGGGATGCGGTCGGTCGACACCGTGCTCATGACCGACAACGGCATCCGCTCAAGCTCCTGGCGGACCTGTGCGTCGATGAGACGCGTGTGAGCGTCATAGACGCCCTGGAGAACGGCCCGTAGGCGAACATCAGCACGACGAACGCGGGCAGACAACTCCTCGGCTTGACGGATGATCCGGCGGGCGGTCTTGCCGTCCCGCGTCATCGTCTCCCCTGGGATCGTCACCCTGGCATTCTAGGGTGCCTCGCCACACGCATAGCGATAAGACTTATTAATTGTTATTGAGTCGACGGGGTCACCCTTCACCCCGCTCTACGACGGGGCCGAATGTCCCGAAGTGAAGTTATCCTTCGTCCGACGCGAGTCGACGGTCCCGTCGCCTCAAAGGCCCCCGTCCCCCTCAGGCGTACATCGCGTCAGCTTGCTCGACGTCGTGGCGTCCGTAGTCGTCGATGTTCCCATCGACCGGCAGCACCCCGTCCGGCAGATCGTCGATGTGATCGGCCAGGTCGTCGCGATCGAGGTCGTAACCGGCTTCCGCCGCGACGGCGATGATTTGATCGAGCCAGTCAGGCCCGTCGCACTCCTGCACCTGGCCGCGCAAATCCGGATTCGACTCGAGTTCACGGAAAAACGCCTTGACGCTGCTCATAAATTCCTCCCCGTGGGCCGAAGGCCCGACGAGCCTCCCCCTGAGGCCCTTCCTGGCAAGAAAGCATAGACCAACGCCTGTCGATCATGTCGATGACTGCGTTGTGTGACATCGCCGCCGACGCCGCCCGCACGCATTTTTCTTCTTCGTGTCGTGGCCTTGCCGCCGGCGATCCCGAGGAGAGGCGCCGGGCCGCCTCGCACCGCCCTCTCCGCTGCGTCATCCTGTATTCCCCATGTGCTTGTTTCGTGAAATACTCATTTCATGAAGAAAGAGCTCCGTTTCGTTTTGACCTTTCTCGGTCTACTCGTGCTGACCGAGGGGATCGGGGCGCTCTCCGCCTATCTCGCCGGCGATATCAAGGGGAAATACCTCGCTCTCGAGTTGCCGCCGCTCTCGCCGCCGACGTGGGTTTTCGGAATCGCCTGGCCGCTGCTCTATGCACTCATGGCGCTCAGCCTCACCCTTTACATCGGGTGTGGTGTCAATCGCCGACGCAAGCAAGTGGGAATCTCTCTCTTCACCATTCAGTTGTTCCTCAACTTCCTGTGGAGCATCATCTTCTTCGCTGGTGGGCTCTATTGGGTCGGCCTCGTCGTCATCATCCTCCTCGATCTTGCCGTCGCCGCGCTCGTCATCATCGTCCGTCCACACAGCCTGTGGGCTTCTCGGCTGCTCCTGCCCTATCTTGTGTGGCTTCTCTTCGCCACCTATTTGACGGTGGGTGTGGCCGCCTATAACTGACGTTCGTCCACCGTCGAACAGCGACGTTCGTCGTCAGACCAAGCGTGGTCCGGGGAGTGCGCGACAGATGCATTTGAATCGACAGTGTCGGCTCCGAGATCCTCGATCCGAGGAGTGTGGAGTGGGCCTTGTCAGCGAGTCACAAAAGGTGATTCGCGCGGGTTGGAGGGGTGCGCCAAAGGTTCCTCAAGACCACGTTTTCGGCGATAGGGTGGAAGTATGTCGAACTCTGTGTCCCCGAGAAAACCCTACATTCAAGAGGTGACGTTCGACTGCGCCGACGGAGCTCTTCTGGCTGAGTTCTGGGGTCGCCTCCTCGAGCGGCCCTGGGGGTACAGTCAAGAGCCGGGCGGGGTCGTCGACACCGGGTCTTCGTATCTCTTGTTCCAAGTCGTTCCCGAGCCGAAGAGTTCCTACAAGAACCGTCTCCATCTCGATATCGAGGTCGACGATCTCGAGGCCGAGGCCGCTCGGGTGGCCGCTCTCGGCGCGACGCGTCTGTGCGACCACATCGACGAGTCGGGCGGCGGTTTCATCGTCTTCCGGGACCCGGAGGAGAACGAGTTCTGCCTTGTCTGCCAGCCGAACAACGCCTGGGACACCTTCATTGCCAGCGTCCTCGATCCCTCGAATCGCGGCGAACTGTTGGTGGATCCCTCTCCTGGCAAATGTGGGTTGATCGAACAGGCTGAGTGAGCCACACATCGCGTTCGTGAGGAGGCGCCGATCCCTGCGCCCGACGATGTGGAGACGATGACGCTCGATCCGCCCAAGAGGGATGAACCGGGGCTATTCAAGGCCTGATCCCAACGGTAGGGTTTCGTCATGCCGAGCCCCGAGCCATCGCGAAGACCATTCATCCAAGAGGTGACGTTCGACTGTGCCGACGGCGCGCTCCTGGCGGAGTTCTGGGGGCGACTGCTCGAATGCCCCTGGGGTTACAGCGCGGAGCCGGGCGGGGTCGTCGACGCGGGTTCGTCGTATCTCTTGTTCCAGGTCGTGCCGGAGCAGAAGAGCTCCCCGAAGAACCGCGTCCATCTCGACATCGAGGTCGACGATCTCCCTGCTCAAGCCGAGCGCGCCGTCAGCCTCGGCGCGCGCCGCCTCCATGACCACGTCGA
>JAISHO010000039.1 GCA_031262485.1 Propionibacteriaceae bacterium | reverse complement strand
CGTACATCGTGGCGGTCGATTCTTTGAAGAATATGTTAGGTTGAACACTTCATATTCTTTCAGGGGATCGACCGCTTTCACGTCAGCGACACGCGCCACCCATTATGAATAAGCCTCATAGAGATCTTTGCTCATCATCACGACTGTCATAGAATGAAATGTGCAAATGTGGGGCCCCATTCCCTATCCCAGAGTATCCAATTAATTGACCCTTCCGAATTCTTATGGCACCACTAGATTTATCTTGTTTATGTACAGCCGTTGAACTCAAATGAGTCATGAATATATAGGGATACGTTTTTCCATTCACCATGACGGGCGAGTCGAGCTTAATATTGATGCTGTACGGTGTATCGAATGGATTTTCTGCCGTAGGAACCCACTGCGTATGCCCGTACTCCGCGTACTCAAGAGTCCCGTCACCAACTGCGTAAACTGGAGTTCCCTTTGGGGCAGAGATATCGAGACCAGAATCTCCTACGTATCCAGCATCAATTCCAGTTATAGGAGTAAACAGATTATTAGTAGATTCATCATCGGAATTCCCATATCGGATACGAGATAGATCCAACCGACTGATCCATCCCATTTTGTAACCAGCTGAGATTGGATAGATAACCTGAGTGAAATCTTGAGAAGAATCCATAATCCATACGGAATCATCTCGAGAGATAGAGCCGAGCAGTTCTATTCCATCCGAACGTTTGAATGTTGAAATATCTGCTTTAGCTTGGATTACTGCAGTAGGATCCGCATACCGCGTCAAACGCCACAGTTGGGTGAACCCACTCTTCCTTCCGCCGCTGATGGGATAAGTGACATGCGCCCAGCCATTCGATATATCATTTATGCGAATTTCGTCCGAGGCATAAATAGTTCCAATTCTTGTATTTCTTGATTTTCCCAGATACACAGGAGTATCATTTAGCTTTGAAAGAGTGTAAGCGATAACCGGTCGAGTCATAGAAAACGATGGATAATTGACTGACTGAGCAAACGCCTTCCCCTGGGGCACCAACCCCATGGCAAGAAACAAAGCTAAAGAATATAATACTCCGCGGTAGATGTATCGCTTTTCCGTTGTAAACATGATTATTAATTACCCACAGTGAAATCCGCCACCGCCCCCTATATTAAAAGGAGACCCATCATACGAACCCTTAATCCAAACGCATTTTCCAGCAGCTCTTGTAACTGTAACTCCGCCAGCGTACGATTTATATTTTCCAGAATCTTGCCCGAAGGCCCATGTACCCCTTTGCGGCAATGTGCTAATTGCTGCAGTCATATTATGCTCGCCTCCGGATAAATTTCTAACAAGGAAGCAGTTCGTCCCGCCATTTGCATTCGAATAATATAATTCCCATCTTGCTTTTCCTTTAGCAAAAGTCCCAGAATCAATTTTCGAATAACCCCTGCATTGATTATTAACTAAACTTGCAACAGCGCCACCATTCCCAATACGGGAAAATGTACCCGCATTTGCATTTTGCGCCATAAATACGGAGCTTCCAACCACGATTGCTGATACAGCCACGAATACAGCTAAAAGTCTTTTGAGGCGAGTCATAATTTATACCAAACTTTCATTATACTTATGGGGAGTTGAATTTCGCCTTTGCTCATCTCCTTTGAGAAGAACAATGTCCACACAACTTCGTGACGTAACGTCATAGGCAAGAGATCCGAAGAAATATCTCGCGTTTCTTTGGTCTCCAGCCCGGACTCAGCTCGCGACAAGGGGTTTTGAACACTCTTCTCACGCGTGATCAAGCGCTCTATCCTTGTTCTGGTGGGACGACGCTCCTGCCGGCTCGAGCCGACGATGGCTCGGCGTGATCTGTGAGGCCGGAAGCGGCGTTCATCTCTGGAGGGTGAGAGTGCGATGAGTGAGAGTCTGAGCGCACGGTCGTCTGCGGCTGGGTCGGGTGATGCGACTGGATCTGGCAACACGGCGGACCTCGGCGCCGTATCCAGTTCCGGCGATCACCACGAGCCGGGCGGTCCGGCTGGGGTTGTGGCGCTGGCCAAGCAGCTCTCCCCCGGTCGGAAGCGGGCGGTCGCCTCGTGGGCGCTGTGGGATTGGGGCACGCAGCCCTATTACACCGTCATTACGACGTTCGTTTTCACCGTGTACATCACGAGTTCGGCCTTCGCGACGGAGGGGAATCTCAACGGGCCGACGCAGGCGCTGTCGGTCGCGACGTTCCTCGGCGGGGTCGTCATCGCGCTCGTCTCGCCGGTCATTGGGGAGACGGCCGATCGCACGGGGCACACGGTGCGCAGTTTGCGCTGGTTGACGTGGGGGTTGGCGCTCATCTCGATGGCGCTGTATTTCGTCGCGCCGTCGCCGGGGTATCTGTGGCTCGGGTTGGGGCTCATGGTCGTCGGCACGGTGCTCGGGGAATTCGCCTCCGTCCACTACAACACGCTGCTTCAGCGGGTGGCGACGCCGCGGACGATCGGGCGGGTCTCTGGGTTCGGCTGGGGCATGGGTTATATCGGCGGCATTCTCGTGCTGCTGCTCATCCTCGTCTTGTTCATCAATCCTCCCGTCGGGTTGTTCGGCATCACCGACTGCCCCGGATCGCTGCAAGTCGTTGACGGGGCCCAGGAATGGGTCTGCGACGGCGATTACACCGCCCGGAAGATTCGCGCCGCGATGATTCTCTGCGGGATATGGACGCTCCTGTTCACCGCTCCGCTTTTCCTCATCGTGAAAGACAAGCCGCAGGACGGCGCGAAACCGGCCCGTCTCGGCGTCATCGGCTCCTACAAATCGCTTTTCCGCAATATCGCCGAATTGTGGCGCACCCAGCGTCAGACGAGCTATTTCCTCCTCGCGTCGGCCTTATTCCGCGACGGACTGGCCGGGGTGTTCACTTTCGGCGCCGTCATCGGGGCGCGTAGTTTCGGGTTCGGCACGACGACGATCATCATCTTCGGCGCGGCGGCCAGCCTCATCGCCGGCGTCGTCACCATTCTCGTCGGGTTGATCGACGACCGCATCGGGCCGAAGCGCGTCATCCTCATCTGCCTCGGCATCCTCGTCGCCGGGGCGCTCATCATCTTCAGCCTCCACGAACCGGTGTACACGCTGACCGAGGGGATGGACGGCTACGACGCCGAGGCCTCGCGGCGCGGGCAAGTGATCTTCTGGATCTTCGGGCTCATGCTCTCCGGCGTCGTCGGGCCCGCCCAATCGGCCTCGCGCTCCTTCCTCACCCGCGTCACCCCCGAAGGGCACGCCGGGGAAGTCTTCGGCCTCTACACGATGACGGGACGCGCCATCTCCTTCCTCACCCCCGGCCTCTTCGGCCTGCTCGTCTCGCTCGGCGCCGCCGTCACCGGCGAGGCGTCGACGCAACACTGGGGCATGCTCGGCATCGCCGCCGTGCTCGCCGCCGGGTTCTGCGTCCTGTTGCCCGTCCGCGCGGCGCCCCGAGCCCGCGATCTCCCCGCCGAGGCTTCCAGCGGCCTCGTCTCGACGACGTGAGCCGGCCCCGAGGCGACACTTGCGTTTCTTGGTTATTGTTGATGCTATGAACTGGTTGTGACAACCATGAAGTCTCGACGATAGCCGCGCGTGGGGCGCGATCGGGAAGGGGAGTGTGCCGATGGCCGAGGAGACCACGCCGACCCCCCTTGAGAGCGTCGAACACTACGGCGAGACCGGCCCACCCCCGACCCCGCAGGCTGACGACGCGACCAGCGCGCCTCTCCCCGCCGATGAGATCGCCGACGATGCGCCGGCCCTCGATCCTGATAATCTCGAAGACCCTGAGACCGCTCTCGACGACGAGATCGAAGAGGCGCTCGACGGCGCCTACACCGTCGTCGGCGAATGGCTCTCGTATCTGTTCATCTCGTTCGTCGGCGCGGCCGCCATCGTCCTCATGGAAGGGCTCCTCGCCTCGCCGGTGGACCCCGACGGCGGCTACCTCGCCCACGTCTGGGCGACGATGCGGATCGGGTCGGACAACCCCTGGGAGATCACCGGGATCCTCCTGGCGTTGTTCATGGTGCCTGTCACCCTCTTCCTCTCCGTCGTCCTCTCCGACTCCGGAGCGACGCTCTGGGCGGAGAAGGCGCGCGACCTCGCCCTCACCTTGTTGTGGGCGTCGTCCCTTGTCGTCGCCGGGTTGGCTTGGTTGTGCCTACCGCGGCTCATGTCCGACGGCTTCTACCTCCTAGGCCTCGTCCTCGTCGCCGGGTCGGTCGCCGGGTGCGCCGCCCTGGCCTGTTTCTCGCGCTCCCGTCAGAAAGTCGAAACCCTCTACGAGCAGCGCCTCCAACGCATCATCACCCTCGACACCGCCGAACAGCGGCTCCGCGAGCACACCTCGCTGGCCGACTGGTTGACCGACGATAGTTCCGGGCGGCTTCGCCTGACGCGCACCGGCTGGTGGCGCTTGGCCGCGATCTGGGCCTTCCTCATCCTCGGGTTCTGCCTCCTCATCCTCGTCTACACCGCGTTCGCCTCACTCATCGCGCCGGACCGGCGGTTCACCGTCGTCCTCAGCATCGGCAGCGTCACCGTCGCCTCCCTGCTGGCGATCTACTTCTCCCAGTTGCGCGTCGTCAACTATGACGTCGCCACCGCTTGGGAACGGATCGGGATCGTCGCCGTCGAAATCATCACCGTCGTCGTCATCGCCACGGTCGCCATCGTCACCGTCGTCACCAGCGGCGTCACGCTCGCCTGGTGGCCCGACCTCGTCCTCGCTGTGTTCACCGTCGCGATCCCGCTGGCCACCGGCGCGCTGTGGAACCGGCTCGGCCTGCACCTATTCATCTACCATCGGTGGCGCGAAGTGCGCTCGCAGATCATGAACTTGACGAAGCAAAACGAACGAGACGAACAATTCTTGGCAATGCAGCGGCAAGCGAGCGCGGCGCGCGGCGGCGGATGAGCTTCAGCCTTTCCCCAATCCACGCATGACGTCGGCCGCCCGGTGGGCCCGTTCGCGCAGCCCGCTGGCGAGCACACGCTCCTCGGTGCGTCGGACGGTGCGCAGGATCTCATCCAACACCTCGCCGAGGTGGGCCGTGCGATTCTCAAGCTCGTCGATCCGACGCTCCAACCGCAAGGATTCCGCGTGGATGAAACCACGTTGTTCAGCGGCGAGGCCAGCCAGATAGAGCGGCAACCCCATTCCCTCACGCTCGACGTAGTCGCGCAGCGCCCGGTCGCGGACGATCCCATCGCAACGTTCGTGCTCGCGCTGATGGGCGATGACACTGTTGCCTTCGACCCCGCTCACGGACGGACGCTGGCGCCACTGGGCCAAAGCCTCGCCGTCCGGAGGAACGAGCCGAGAGAGCCGGAAACGTTCGAGCAGACGCAGGTGGAACGACCAGTCGCCGACGGCTTCGAGATCCTCGTCGAACCCACCGATCTCGCTGTGGACAAGGCGGCGGTAGAGGAAAGAGATCGGCACCCAACGGTTGCTCGTCATAGCGTCTGACAAGGAAAGATCCGTCAGATCGTCATAGAACGGGGCCCGGCCGATCTCGTGATAATGCTCGCCTCGACGCTCCTCGTAGACGATCACCGTTGTGGCGGAGACCCCGGCTTCCTCCGGGTGCGCGTCGAGCCGGGCGACGGTGCGTTCGAGGAAGTCGCAGGCCCAGGTGTCGTCATCGTCATGGATGACGACATAGTCACTGTCGCTTGCGTGGAGGGCCTGGTTCGCCGCCGCCTCCATCCCGCGCGAATGATCGTTGTGGATGACGGTGATGGCGGAGCGCGCCGGCGCGGGGACGAGCCCGACGAGGCGACGGATCGGATCCGGATCACCACCATCGTTGACGAGGATGAGACGCCAGTCTGTGAACGTTTGATGCCAGACGTCGGCGAGCGCCCGCGCCAGCAGATCCGGGCGATCCTTCGTTCGCATGAGAATCGCGACCCGGGGCGGTCGATCCTCCAGCGACACCGCGGAGGTCGACAGAGCAGAGGGGAGCGACGCCGTGGCCGGCGGTAGCGGCGCGGGGCCGGGGTCAATGTGTTGGGCTTCCACCTCCTCGGGCCGAGCGATGGGGAGCGGCTCGTGATCCAACCCGGCCTCGACGACGCCGATTTCGTTCACCGCCGGGACCTCGGGATCATCCGGTGTCGCAGGTGAGAGGGTGACAACGGCGGGATCGGCGACCCGACGCAGGCTCCGCAGAGCATAGGTGTCAACGACGACGCGATCCTCCTCGACCGAACGCTGAAGAGAAGCAGCGTACCGGCGAATGAAATCACACCAGGGGCTCAATGCGTCGGGGATGAGCTCCTTTTCTGACGACAAGGTCTCCGGAACCCGGACATGGTCGTTGACCGCCGGCGCCCCGGAGCCAACGAGGGGGGAGCTCAGCTCTGGCGCCAAGGCCGCGACGAGGTGATCCCACCAGGCCGCGAGATCAGCTCGGACCATCGGCTGGCGCCGGGTCAGATACCGCGAAAGGCTGGGGGCGGCGGCGAGGAACGCGTCGCATCGCTCGTCGAAAGCCGGGTCGGCGAGGGCGGTCAGGGGCGCCACCATATCTGGCAATCCCCAGTTGGTGAAGGCACCGTCGATCCGGGCGGCGGTGTACCCGTTCGCCGCGATGGCGAGCACCGGCACGGCCGAGGCCAACCCGAAGACAACAGGATGGAACCGCGAGGTGACCACCAACGCGGCCCGCTGGTACGACGACACCGTGCTCGTCGCATCGCGAATCTGTTCGAGACGAGGCTCATGGCCGCACGGCGGCATGAGATCGGCGATCCTCCGGTGCACGGCGGCGTCGCCATCCTGGTGGAAACCATCGCCATCACCCTGGCGACTCGTCGTCTGCATGTGAGGTTGGAAGACGACCGGACGATCCAGACTGCGCGACAACCGCGACAACATACGGGCGACCTGAGCGTAGGACTCGTCGCCGCCACGCTCGAACGTCTCCGCCGAGAACGTCGCGACAATGCTGTCTCCATCGGTTTCCGGGCGGCGGTCCCGCACGCTCGAGGAAGCCAGGGCGAGCACCGTGGCATCGTCATGGTTGGTCTCGACCCCAATCACGCCCAGACCCTCCACCAGCTCACGGGAGGCGGCGTCACGTACCCCGGCGAGCACCGCAGAGGAGACGAGATCGGCGACCAGCGGGGCGTCGGCGAACGAGAGCGCCGGGCCGATCGTCTGCCCGGTCAAGGCCACCGGTTTGCCGAGCCGTCGAGCGATCCGGGCGATGAGACACCGTTGCGCCAACAGCCACCCGTAGGTCGAATTGAGGCTGCCGCCACCAGCGACGAGGACGGCGTCGCACGAGGCGACGACCGCGACGACCCGATCGAGCGTCACAGCGAGATCCGAGGCCGGGGCGTGGAAAGGATCGTCGGGCAGATCGACCCCCGCCACCAGAAGCGTCTCCGCCGGATCACTGGAGCGATCCGGAGCGGTGAGCGCCGCGACAATGGCCTCCGCCTCTTCGCACAAGGCGATCCGAGCGGCGGGATCCCAGGTGATCTGAGGGGCGGGCTCCACCTGGCATCCGGGAATCCGCACGAGCGACGGCTGACGGGCGAACAGCACTGGCTGGCAACCCCGAGCTTGGAGGGCTTGGGCGGTGGCCGAGCCGATCGCCTCGTCACCGACGTGGTACACCTCCTGGCCGACATCGACGACGACCGCGACGCGAAGGAGCGGAGGCGTCACCATCGTCTGAGCACGGCACGAGGAAAGATCTTCAGATGGCAAGGGGAGATCAGGCGTGAAGTGGAGAAAATTCACAAGTCAAGATTGTCATGAATCGTTCATTACCTCAATATTTATTTCGTTATAGTGAGTTCTCTCTCCCCTTTTCTCCTTCTCCATAGACAGTCACGACAATGAAATGAGCCCATCGGGCGCATAGAGCTTCGCGCTGCGATCCATCGTCAGGATGGTGAAGCCATCGGTGATCGCCTGCCAGTAGAGGAGGCGGTTCCGATGAGTTCCTCGATGGTCATCGACCAGTCCTCAGCAAAGGTGACCTTGCCCCTCCCTTTCAGAGACCCCAGCCGACGATCTTGGAGACTTCGCCACTCGTCGATCGGGACCACGACAGCGATGCCCTCCCTAGCTGCGCCGCCGATGAGAGTAGTCCTCTGACCTCTCTCCGCCATCTGTTGTGCATCAGAACAAAGAATCTTCTCTTCGCTGATCCGCATCGTCGCCATCGTGCACCCCTTCACTAGGAGCCAATCGAACTCAGAAGACGATGGTACAGGTCATTCTCCGCGTATCCATTGAGGCCGGTAGCCTGGATCGGTGACTGAACCGCGCAAGCCTCGACGACCGAGTTATCGGGAGTCGACCGTGTTGGAAGCCCTGGCTGATCGCCTCGATCCGATCGCTCAGGTCGAAGCGGCCCATGAGACGGCGGCGGCGCTGCTTCATATCGGGCACGCCGAGGCCGATCCTGAGGTGACGCGGCGCCTCATCGAACTGGTCGATGAGATGGGTTTCGTCGTGTTGGCCGATCTGTGGGCCACCCGCCCGGCTCGCTCCTTGCCCGGAGCTTTGTGGAAGCTGTATCTGTTGCGTGAATGGGTGGTCTCCGATCCGGAGGGGATCGCCCGGGATTATGCGGAAGGCAGCCGGCTGGCGGAGCCGCATCATGTCGTCGCCGGGGTGGATTGGCCCCAACCGCACGAGATACGCCAGGTCGCCGATGAGATCCTCCGCGGCGCTTTCACCGGGGATTTCGCCGTGGCGTTGGAACGAGCGGCGGCCTTCTGCCACGTCGTCTCCGCTGGGCGGCATGATCGAGCAGGCGCCGCCCCGGCTCCGTTGGCGGGCGATCAGTTGCTCACGTTCATCTCCGACTTGGTGGCCTGCGCGGCGCTCTGGCGTGCCGGGAAGCTCGACTGATCGTCAGAGCGGTCGTCGCCCGACGCCTCTTTGAGGGCAGACCAGCGGTTCGATGAAAGCGCCTTGGCTCCTCGACGATGCGGGGCTATCCTCAGATTGCGCTGGACCGGGCAGCCCCGGGCTCCAACTTAAGCCGCTACGAGCGGCCACGCGCCGTGAGGCGCTCCCGGTTCAGCGCCTCAGATCTTTCGACGCAGGAAACCGACGCCTGACACTTGAGGCCGACGCCTCTGTGCGCGGCGTCACACCGCGCTTCCACAACCTCCGTATGCCGCGTCTACTGTCAACGCTTCCGAAGGCTGGCGACCCTCGGCTTCTCCGAAGCCGTGCATTCCTCGCTCGTCGCGGCGCTGTTCTTCTTGAAGATGAAGTGACGCTGGATGTAGTAGTTGGCGACGAAGAGGGTGAGGTCGACGACGATCTTGATGACGACGAGCGGGATAGGCAGCACCGACAATGCTTGAGTTACTAGTGCGCTCGTCAGCATGACGCAGAGGAAGAGCACGAGATACTTCGGCGCCGTCTGCCGGGTGGATTGGTCGTCGTCGAAGACCACCTTACGGTTGAGGAGATAGTTGACGACGCCGGAGACGAGGCGGGCGATGATCGTCGCGATCGCCACCGAGTGCGGCAGGCCGTTGAGCACAAGGTGGGCCAACAGGAGGAACAACAGCAAATCGGTCGCTGAACTCGTCAGGGCCGAGCCGGCGAATTTGACGATGTTGAAGTAGATGCGGACACCGTCGCGCACCGGGGAGAAATGCGAGTGCGAGTTCTCGTCGCGATAAATCGTGGCGATCGGCACCTCGACGAAGGGGATGTCGGCCTTGGCGGCGTCCATGAGCACGTTCATCTCGTACTCGAAGCGGTCGCCCGGCACCGCGAGGAAGCGATCTTTCTGCGCCAAGGGAAGGCCGCGCAAACCCGTCTGAGTGTCTTGGCAGCGGATCCCCGATTCGAGGAGGAAGACGAGCGACGTGAGCCGGTTGCCGAAGCTGCTGCGCAGTGGCACGTCGTCCCCGGAGAAGTCGCGCACCCCGAGGATGAGCGAGTCCGGGTGTTCGGCCAGCGCCTCGCAGACGCGATGGATGTCGGCGGCAGTGTGCTGGCCGTCGGAGTCGGCGGTGACATAGCCGGGGGTGTCCGGCCACAACTCGGTGGCGAACTCGATCCCGGTGCGCAACGCGGCCCCCTTGCCCCGGTTGACGGGATGGCGTGCGACAGACGCGCCGGCCGCCTCGGCGGCAGCGAAAATGGGGTCGTAGTCCTCAGAACTGCCGTCGTTGACGACGACGATCCGAGTCATCCCTTCGCGTCTCAATTCGCCGAGCACCTCGATGAGATGCTCGTCCGGCTCCAGCGACGGAATGATCACCGCGGCCTCGGTCATGCCCCACCTCCTGTTTAGCCAGGCACGACGATCGTGCCAGGCTCCCGTGAAGCGACGGTGAACAGACTGCGAGCCCCACCCGATGCTGAACACCCCACTTCGGATCCCGCCGGGCAGACGGGAGTCCCCTTCTCACAAAAGTATAGAGAAGACCACAAATAGCTGGAACCCGCCGTCCCTGAACTAACCCTGGTTTCCTTATGTGCAACGTTTGAGGGACGTCGTCCATTCCCCATACGACCGGCGTCAGACCGATGCCGTTGGATCGCTCCGACAGCGCTCTCATCGTGCCTTCCGCCTGTTCTCATGCATGACCGATCTGCTGAGGATAAACAACCTCTGACTAAGACTTTTCTCATGCGAACCTGCGTCGATTCTTAGAACCGGCGACGAGGATGAAGTCACGTGATTCTCACCGCCCCCTCATTTGCAAGGAGTAGTTCAATGACTCGCATCTCCCTGGCCCGTCGAGCTGGGATCGGTCTTGTGACGCTCGCGACCGCTGGCGCCGTCGCCCTCGTCTCCGCCCCCACCGCCTCCGCCGCCGTCACCCTCGACCAAGCCGCCCAAACCGTCATCGCACGCGTCCCCGGCGCCACACTTGACAACCTTTACATCTACCAGGAATACGACGACGGTCGCCAAGAGTTCGATGGCGAACTGGTCAAAGACAACGTCGAATATGATTTCGAGATCCTCGCTTCGACCGGCGAAGTCCGCTGGTGGACGGTGGAGAACTACACCACCGATCCCAACCCGGCCGGCCTGCTGAGCCAAGCCCAAGCCGCCGACATCGTCCTGGCCCGCGTCGCCGGCGCCACGACAGGCAACCTGCGCATCTACCTCGACCGCGACGATCGCGTCAACACCTATGAGGGCACGATCATCAAGGACTTCGTCAAGTACGAGTTCGAGGTCAACGCCTCCACCGGCGCCGTCCGCGAGTGGGATGTCGACCAGATGCGTTCGATCCCGGGCACGGCGACGGCCCAACCCACCGCCGCTCCGACGACGCAGGTCCCGACCCAAGCTCCGACGGCGCGCCCCTCGACTCAGCCGACGCAGCCCTCGGTCGTTCAGCCGACGACGAACAAGCCTTTGCCGACCGCCGCTCCGACGTCGACGGCCCCCGTCACCCAGCCGACCTACAACCCGGTTCCGGACAACAGCGACGCCAGCGAGCTGAGCAGGATCTTCAACGAGATCCTCAACCTGCTCCAGCGCATCTTCTCCTCCATCCTGGGCTGGTGGCGCTGATCTCTCTCGTGTGGCGGGCCGCCGGTGGTGTTCGATGAACTCCCAAAACCCCTGACACCCTGACGGCTCGCCCATCCTTCCCTGATGAACCGGGGCGGTGCATTCCTCTCGCACGGGAATCCACCGCCCCGGTTCTCCGTCTTCTGCGGGCCGAAGCCAGGGTTAGTGGCTTACGGGGCTGAGATAGACAAGACCTCCGGTGAGCGGGGAGATCACACCTCGACCCCCTTGGCGCGCAAGAGAATCGCCTCGGCCTCGGCGTTCCACAGACCCTGGTGGCTGCGGCAAGCGGCGTCGAGATCGGCGAACAGCGGATCCGTCTTCCCCAACTCGGCGAAGTCGGCGATCGCCGTCAACGGCATCTCCACACAGGGGTAGGTCAGCTTCTTCCCCCCGGGCAACTGCGGCAGATGCTCGACGGTTCCGATGACGGCGTCGATTCCGCCGATGTGCGTCACCATGACAGCCGGACGGGTCGCGCCGGCTGCCGCCAAGCTGAGGGCCTCCTTGAGATCGTTGGTCGTCCCGCCCGTCGTCCCCATGATGTGGGTGGCCGAATAGTGGGCGTCATACAGGTTGATCTCCGCGCTGAAGGCCTTGTCAGAGGGGCCGGAGAAGACGTTGAGGCAGCCATCTTGGCCGAGCAGACGATCGCCCATCTCGGCCAATTCGCGCACCGGCGCGTAGATGAAAATGTCGTCGTAACCGGCGCCCTGGGTGATCTGACGCAAGAACCCTTCGACGTCGGCATGCTCGCAGGCGTTGACATAGAGGAGTTCGACGCCCCGCTCGGCGGCGTACTCGGCCGACGTGACGGCGGCGGCCCGGGCGAGGCGTTCAGCGTCAGTGTCGAGAACGACGATGCGCTGCGGGCGCGGTTCGGTTCCCAGCGGATATTCGATCGCGCCGAGTCCCATCGGCCCGGCTCCGCCGAGGATGAGGAGGTTGCCGCCCGGTTTGATTCCCATGCGGTGCTCGTGGTCGTGCTCGCTCGTGTGATACGTCGAGTGGTAACTACAGACGATGCAACTCATCGGCTCGGCCAGGGAGGCGTTGAAGAAGGCGTCGCCGTCGTAGTGGAGCAGACAGCCCATCTCGAGAGCCTCATGGGGAATGATCGTGTAGGTCGACGATCCGCCGCAGTAGCGGAAGGAATACCCCATCGAGGCGAGCGATCCGGGGTAGTTGAGAGCCGGCTGCTGGGCGAACTTCTCCCCCGGAGTGAACTCGTGCGTCCAGTTCTTCCCCACCTCGACGATGACGCCGGCGAACTCGTGGCCGACGACGATGGGGTGCTCCGCGATATCCGAGGGGCAGCGCTTGTGGGCGGGGCCTTGGCGCATGAGTTTGTATGTCGACATGCAGATGCTGTCGGAGATCACCTTGACGAGGACCTCGTCGTCGCCGATCGCGGGCAACTCGAAATCGTCGAGGCGAAGATCATCGGCCCCATGGAGGCGGACCGCGCGCGTCATCATCGTTGATCGTCCTTTCCGGCGGCTCGTCAGCGGGCCGTCAGGCACCACTGTAGAGGCAAGGTCTGACACGCCCACGGCCCGGCCGGGTTCAGACATCGTCGCGCGGGGCGAACCGAACCAGGGCGCCCCTCAGGCCACCCCTGCCCCACGACCGTCAAACCCCCGCCAGACCCGCGTTCAGACATCGTCGCGCGGGGCGAACCGGTTCACCAAAGCGTCGACGTCGGATCGCTGGGGCGGGCGGGTCCCCGCCGTCATGACGGCGGCGGTGGCGGCGGCCATCGCCAGGCGGGCCGTCTCACCCCACTCGGCGCCCGATTCGAGCCCCATGGCGAGCACCGCCGTCATCGCGTCGCCGGCGCCCACCGTCGAGGCGACCGGCACGACGAGCCCGTCGAAATCGATGATCCCCTCGCTCGAGCCGAACAGAGCGCCGGTCGGGCCGAGCGAACAGACCACCCGCTCGACTCCGCTGGCGAGCAATTCAGCGACGAGACCAGTCACCTCGTCACGCGAGGCGTCCTCCCGGGCGCCGAACAACTGGGTGATCTCATGGCGGTTCGGTTTGACGAGGGCGGGCCGCTCCTCGATCGCGGCGCGCAACGCGGGTCCGTCGGCGTCGACGACGGCGATCCCCCCGCTCTGGCGGACGAGACGGACGAGGTGGGCCTGATAGCCCTCGCCCAGCCCCGGCGCCGCGCTGCCGGCGATGACGACGACGGCGCCCTGAGCGGACGCCTCGGTGAGGATCCCCTCCAACAGGGAGATCTCGCCCGAAGCGATTTCAGGACCCGGCTGGTTCAACTCCGTCAGTTGGCCGCCGTGGTCGATGACCTTGAGATTGGTGCGCGTCGATCCGGCGATCGGCACGAAATGAGGCATGATCCCTTCGCTGGCGGCCAACTGACGGATGATCTCCGCCCCCGCGCCGCCGCCGGCGAAACCCGTGGCGATCGAGCGCCCTCCCAGAGCCGCGATCGTCCGCGACACATTGACGCCCTTGCCTCCGATATCGGCGACGACGTCGCTGAGACGATTGAGCGATCCGACCCGGAGAATGCCGACCCCAGCGGTGACGTCGATCGCTGGATTGAGGGTGACGGTGACGATCATGCGGCCCCACCCCCCTGCCCCCAGCGGTGAACGGTGAAAGCCCTCCAGGGCGCCGTGTTCGTCATCGTGCTCCTCGGGGTCGCGGCCTCGTCGCCTCACCTCATTCAATCCCCGCTTCGACGTCTTGGCAAGGGAAATCACCGATTCAATAGCAGATCTTTATTGTGTCTTGTTGATCTTTGGGGGTGGGACGGTCCCCGCTCGCCGCGGCGAACGGCTCAGGTGATTCAGCGCTTTGCCAGGGACGCATGAGAGCCACAGCATGATCACAACAGACTGTGATGGCTGACGACACGCGGACATCGTCAACTTGGAATGTCGTTGTCGAGGAGACGATTCCGCACTACTGTTCTCACTTAGGAATGGGGACGAAGCACAGGGGTGGGGCCCGGTGCGAGTTGTGGGGGAATTATGTCATTGACGGTGCGGTTGTGCGCGTGGTGTCTTTTGCTGGCGCCACTGGCAGCGGTCATGGTTGTGGTGTTCGCCGCGCCTGACGCCGGCGCCGATGACACTCCTCTCACCGAAGCGACCACACCCGTGGCAGCGACGAATCGCTTGGGCTCCACCCTTCACGCCGCCCTCCCAGCCGAGGATGGACCGACCGACCACCACACCGTGCTCATCTTCACCAACCATTTCCCCGAGGCGACCGTCGGGCAGTCCTACCAGGTCGACTTGGAGAGCGAAGACGGCCCGGTGACCTGGTCGGCCAGCGGACTGCCCGAGGGGCTCACGCTCGACCCCATAACGGGAGCGATCACCGGTGTTCCCGTGGACGCCGGGGAGTTCGCCATCGAGGTGACGACGACCGACGAGGCCGGGCAGGAGGAGGTCTCGCATTTCTCTCTCGTTGTCGAGAACCCAGCGGCATCGGCCAGCACCAGCCCCGCGTCACCCTCCCCCATCCCGACGACTCCGCAGGCCTCTCCCTCACCCTCGGTTCCCGCCGCAGCCGACGGCGGGGGGATGATCATCTCTGGCCAAATCGTCGACGACCCGACAACCGCTGCGGCCACCGCGTCGAGCGCTCAAACCACTCATCCCGCTCGGACGACGACCGCGACATCGCCCCGTCGCACGATCGCGCCGGTGGCACAACCCACCCCGGTGCGCTGGATCAGCCAGGCGACCCCCGCACCGGCCACGATGAGCGCCATCCCACTCGCACTCCCCGGCGTCGCCGACACATCTGCGACAAGCCAGGATCCTTCCGACACAGCGGCGGCCCCATGGTCGGTCGTCAGCCTCACCCTCGTCGCCGCCGGCGCCCTCATCGGCGCGGCCGGGCTCGCCGGTGGATTGGCTCAACCGCACCGACCCGGGCGTCTGCTCGGCATCGCCGCCGCCGTCACCGTCGCCCTCAACGCTGGATTGTTCTGGCTCTTCAGTCACACTGGTGGCCCCGTGGTCGCCGTCACCAGGGGAACCCTCTTCATCGCCATACTCCTCGCCGGCGAATGCGGACTCGTCCTCTCAGCCCGAGCTGTGGCGCGCGGAACCGGCGATCCCCCACCGCGCCGCTCCATCGACGAGAGCGGGGACACGCACGGGATCGATGATGACGACGCCGTATTCAGCGCCCAGACGCAGCCGCTCACCGAGACACCGTGAACGCTCCGGCTCACGGAACGAGTGTCAGCCACCGGCACTGATCCGAATAGGACTTCGAGCACCCCATGTCCCCACCGTATGGCCCGGCCTAGGTGAAAGATCGGGCCCTTAACCCTTGTTCTTCTTGTTTTTCTTGTGACGGGGCTTCTTCGTTCCGTCTTTCTTGCCTGACTTGGGATGGCGCTGACGCGGCTCGGAGTCGTCGGCCCACACCGGGCGTTGCGACCATGCGTCGCCCCGGCCCGACTTCTCGTGGGCGTCACCCCGCTCGTTACGAGCGCCACGATCGTCTCGGACATCATCACCGGCGCGCCCGGTTCGACCCCCGCGATCGTCTCGTTCGTCCTGCCAGCCAAGGCGACGAGGACGACGATCCTCACGCGACCAACGCGGCCCTTCGTCACGGGCATCATGGGCGCCATGGGCGTCGCGGGAGAACCGGCCACCGGGACGCGACGAACGATCATCTCGGAAACCGCGGGCGTCCTCGTCGAAGGGACGACGACGACCCTCACCCAAGCGCGACGACCCCTGCTGGAAACGACGGTCGCTGCGGGAAGAGCGGCGGTCATCGTCGCGGAAAGTGCGACGATCCTCGTGACGCGGGCGGTCGTCGTCATGGGCGTTCGCGTCGTCATGGGGACGCCGGTCGTCACGGCGGGGGCGGCGGTCATCGCGTGACCAGCGCCGGTCATCGTCCTGGTGAGGGCGGCGGGAACGAGAACGGTCATAGTCGCGATCCGAGCCGTCACGGTAGAAGCGCCCTTGCTTGCCGTAGGGGGCTTTGCCCTGTTTCTTGCCTCGGTTCTCGGGGCGGGAGGAGCCGCCTCCGCTGCGGGCGGCGGGCGTCCGTTCCATCCGGGCGGCGTGACGGGCCAACTCGCGGTCGAGCTCCTCGTCGTCGCGGCGATCGCGCTGCTTGTTGGCGCCGTCGAGGAGCAAGGAGGCCATCGCGCCCATGACCTCGACCGGGTCGTGATGGGCGAGGTAGCGGCGCACCCCGCCCTTGAGCGGGCCGTCGAGCGGATGATCGAGGTGGGCGGTGACGCGTTCGAGGAGACGTTCGACCTGGGCCTCACGCACCTCCTCAGAGGTTGGCACCGGCGTCTCGGTGATCTCGGCGCCAATCTTCTTGGCGATGGCACGGATCTGGGAGCGCTCCGGCGGGGCGATGAGCGAGAGGGCGACCCCGGAACGCCCGGCCCGCCCCGTGCGCCCGACCCGATGGACGTAGGATTCGGCGTCGCTCGGCAGGTCGTAGTTGACGACGAGGCCGAGACGGGGGATGTCGAGGCCGCGGGCCGCCACATCGGTGGCGACGAGCACCTGGAGGAGACCCTGTCGTGTGCGCTCGATGATCGCCTCACGCTCCTTCTGCGGCACGTCGCCGGAGAGGGTGGCGGTGCGGAAACCCGCCGTCGCCAAGGCGGTTCCGACCTCGTCGGCCCCGGCCCGGGTGCGGGTGAAGACGACCGCCGCCTCCGCCTGCGACAAGGTGAGGAAGCGGATGAGCGCGGTGCGCTTGAACCGGCGCGGGACGACGGCGTGGAGCTGGTGAACGGTGTCGACGGTGGCGGCCTCATCGGCCGAGACGGCGACCTCGACTGGATCGACGAGGTGGGTGCGCCCGATGCGCCGGATCGGCGGCGGCATCGTGGCGGAGAATAGGGCCGTTTGGCGAGGGTGGGGCGCCTCGGAGCAGATCCGGTCGACGTCTTCGGCGAAACCCATGCGCAGCATCTCGTCCGCCTCGTCGAGGACGATGAATCGCACCCCGGAGAGGTCGAGCCGCTCACGGTCGAGATGGTCGATGACGCGCCCGGGCGTGCCGACGACGACCTGCGCCCCCGAACGTAACGCCTTCAACTGCGGGCCGTAGGCGGAGCCGCCGTAGACGGCGACGACCTCGATGGCCGGTCGGTCGGCCGCGAACGAGGCGATCGCGCCGGCCACCTGGATCGCCAACTCACGCGTCGGCGTCAAGACGAGGGCCTGCACCCCTGGCGCGTCGTCGATCGTGTTGAGCAAGGGCAGGGCGAACGCGGCCGTCTTGCCGGTTCCGGTGCGCGCCACCCCGATGACGTCGCGGCCCTCGAGCAGCGGCGGGATCGTCGCGGCCTGCACCGGGGTCGGCTCGGTGAACCCCATGCGTTCGAGGGGCGGGAGGAGGTTGGCGGGCACACCGAGAACACCGAAGCCTGTGCTGTCGTATTTCTCCGTGGGCGCGATTTCGTCGTTCTTCGCGGCGTTCTGGTCCGAATCCTCGTCGAAGCTGGACTCGAGCGCGACGACGTCGTCGAAACTGACTCCGCGTAGCCGGTCGTCCGTCGAGGATTCCCCGTTCTCGGGTGTCTCCTCAGCCTCAAGCGCAGGCTCGTTCGCAACGACATCTCCGGCGCGCTCCGTCACCTCCGTCGTCACGGCGTCATCGGGCAGGGCAGCATCAACAGTCTTCGGCATCATCGGGCTCTCAGTCAGGGATGGAGTGATGTTCATCAGGTGACGTTCAGCCCGGGCCTGGGGACCCACAACGGATCCGGCGCACGGAATACTCCACAAACTTCCAAGGAGACACCTTACCGTGCCCGACGGACGCCGGTCACCGCCGTCGTCGTCCCTTCCTCTGACCGACTTCGCGGGATCCGTCCCCGCATCGACGACCATCACAACCTGACCCTCGACTCTCGCGGCTAGGCGAAAGCGAGGACTCAGCGACTCAGAGCGCCCCGAGGCACCACGCGATCTCGCGCTTGAGCAACTCGACACGCGACGGTGAGTCGAAGGAGCGCGGGCAATGGCCGAGGGCGTCGAAGACGACGCGGGAACCAGTGTCAAGCGTGCGGGCCCAGGCCAGCTGGTGCGTCGTCGGTTCGATCTCGCCCTTCGGCGACCATGTGCCCGTCCAGGAGAGATAGGGGACGACCCCACCGTCCTCAGGCGCCGCGTCGCTGCCCGGCTGCATGACAAGGAAGGAATACTTCTCGTCAAAGACGGTGATATCACCTAGCCCGGCGGCGATCGGGTGGGCCTTCTCGTCGACCGTCAAGGTCTCCTCGCCGATCTCGGGATGCCCGGACGTGCCATCGACCCAGCAGCCGCCGACGACGGAGGCCCAACGCGGATAACCGTGGAACGTATTGCCGGAGGCGTGCAGCGCGAGGATCGGCTTGCCGGCGTCGAGGTGGGCGTCGAAAAGGGACCACATCGGCTCCCAGAAGGCGTCGTCGCCATCGAAAGTGGGATCGATCCGGCCCTTGCCGGCATTGACGACGATGAGGTCGGCGGCGCCGAAATCGTCGATGTAACGCGGCATCGTCGAGCGGTCCTCGGCGGTGTGGCCCATCTCGGCGGCGACAAGGGCGGTGCGGTGGGAGGTCGCGGCGACGTCATGCCATTGATCTTCGTAGCGGCCATGCCCGGTGAGAATGAGGAGATGCATGGAAGAAATCTAGGGCATCGGGCGCTGCTTCCCCCTCCGCCTGCGACTGCGGAGTGAATACGCGGGACACCTCAAGCCCGCGGCCGGGCCCGCTCGCGGATCAGTGGCGATGGTCGCCCCGCCCATCCCTCGATCGGCGGGGCGACCATCGGTGATCCCCTCGAATGGAACAGCTGGGAGAGATCAGCGGCCCGGATCGGTGGCGATGATCTGCTCGACGATGGGGCGGGCGTCGTCGATCGGGATGGCGAAGCCGAGCCCCTCGATGTCGCTGCCGGAGGATTTCGCGTTGACGACGCCGATGAGCGAGCCGTTGAGGTCGAAGAGCCCACCGCCGGAGTTGCCCGGGTTGATGGCCGTGTCGGTTTGGATGAGCGTCATCGCCTGGCCCTCGATGGTGATCTCACGGTCGAGGGCGGAGATGATGCCGGAGGTGACGGTGCCGCCCAACTCGCCGAGCGGGTTGCCGATGGCGATCGCGGTCTGCCCGACGACAAGGGTGGACGAACTGCCCATGACGGCCGCTTGGAGGCCAGCGCTCTCGATCTTCAAGACGGCGAGGTCGTTGGCCTGGTCGCCGCCGACGAGGCGGGCCTGGGCGTCCGTGCCATCGGCCAAATGGACGGCGATCGCCCGCGCCCCGTTGATGACATGGTAATTCGTCACAACATAACCGTCTTGGCTGACGATGACACCGCTGCCGGCGCCCTCCTGGACGGCCGAACCCATCCACCCGCTGAACACCACCGTCTCTGTCGTGATGGCGACGACGGAGTCCTCGACGGTGGCGACGATGTCGGAGACAGTCGTCGTCGCGTCGACCCCGGTGTTCTCGACCTCCTGATAGATGACGGTCGGCGGCGTCGTCTCCTCGACCGGCTCGAGGTAGGCTGCCAGCTTGGCGCCGCCGAACCCACTGGCCAGGGAGACGATGAGGCAGACGAGGACGAGCCCGACGCCTAACCCGCGGCGTTTGCCAGCCGGTTCGGCGTGGGCTGGGGCGATGGCGTGGGCTGGCGCCGCTGGTTGAGCCGACGAATACTCCGATGTCCCATAGCCATAATTTCCATACGACGATGACGAAGCTGTCGGTTGCGTTGTTTGGTTGACTGCGGCGGTGTAGGGTGAAGCGCTCACCGGGGGAGGCCAGGAGTTAGCCGACGATGACGGCGCCGCGTAGGACGCCGAGCCTCGATAGGCCGGAGGATCGTACGACGACGGTTGCCCAGAGTACGGGCGGAACGACGGCCCGTCGGCTGGAACGAGTGGCGTGGCCGTCTGAGGGGACTGCTGAGGCTGAGCGCCCCAGGCTCCGTTCGACGACGAACCCGACCCGGCCGATGGCGCGGCGGGATCGCTCCCCCACGGAGAGCCCGACGCGTTTCCGCTCCTGGCATCCCATCCGCCCGGGTTCGACCCGTAGGTGTTCGACATCCTCGCAGACTCCTTGACTCGTTCGTCGTCTCACTCGCTGATGAGGGCCCGCCCCATCGACTGACTCCATGATGCCGCCCGGGTGTGAAGAGGCGGTGAACGAGCCATGAATCCGACCCGAACACCTCTTGACGAAACCGGGGGACCAGCGACGAGAGGGTGACCCCAGCACGATACCGGGACCGGGGGAACACGCCATCGACCTTCGAGGGGATGATTACCCTAAGACGGTGACCGACGTGAGGACGAACCAGCCGGCCGGGATGGCCATGATGATCGCCGCCTATCTCCTGTGGGCGATCTTCCCGCTGTATTTCGCTTTCATCAGCGAGGCCGGCGCCTTCGAGATCGCCGCCCACCGGATCGTGTGGACCTTCCTCTTCTGCCTCGCCGGAATCGTCGTCGTCACCTTCCTGCGGTCTCGACGCCGCACCGCGGACAGCGACGATGGTGAGCGACCCCCACGCATCGGGTTGCGGGACATCATCGCCGACCGCCGTCTGAGGACACGCCTCGTCATCGCCGGTGTCTTCGTCACCCTCAACTGGCTCATCTACGCCGGCGCCGTCATCACCGGCCACACCGTCGACGCCGCCCTCGGCTACTTCATCAATCCCCTCGTCACCGTGTTGTTCGCCGTGCTCTTCCTCGGTGAGCGGCTGCGTCCGCTGCAAATCGCCGCCCTCGGCATCTGCCTCGTGGCCGTCGTCGTCATGGTCATCGGCTACGGGCAATTCCCCTGGATCGGCCTGGCGTTGGCGCTCACCTTCGGGATGTACTCCTTCATCAAATACGGCGTCCCCTCCACCATTCCCCCGCTCGCCAGCCTCGCCAGCGAGACGGCCCTGCTCAGCCCGATCGCGTTCTGCTACCTCGTCTTCCTCCAGGCGACGGGCGCGAGCCACTTCCTCGGCTTCAGCACCGACTACACCATTGCCCTCGCCCTCTCCGGCGTCATCACCGCAGCGCCGTTGCTGTGCTTCGCGTACGGGGCCTCGCGGCTCCCCCTCACGACCGTCGGACTCATCCAATACGTCTGCCCGATCGGCCAGTTCGCCATCGGCGTATGGGTCTTCGGCGAACCCATGCCCCTGGCCCGCTGGATCGGCTTCGCCCTCATCTGGGTGGCGCTCGTGTTCCTCAGCACCGACGCTCTCCTGCGCGTGCGCCGGTCCCGCGAGCACGTGGCGGCGTGACGGTCGGTTGTGAGCCCTTTCCCTGCCCGGCGATCACCAGGGCGATCGAGGGATTTTGCTCATCGTACTGAGTAAAATTTCAAACGTACTGAGTAAAAATCGGGATCACCCTTGAATCATACGTACGACTCCCGTACAATCTTCGTATGACCACAGCAGCGTTCGCGCCAACTACTCCGCTGAAATCACGCCGCTTCGAGGCACGGATCGATCCCGAGTCCGATGAGATCATCAGCCGTGCGGCCGCTAGCACCGGTGAATCCAAATCCGCCTTCATCATTCGAGCTGCCCGGCAGGCGGCCGACAAGCTCCTCGCCCGTCAAGACGTCACCATCATGCCTGAGGAGCAGTTCGACGCCATGATGGCCGCGCTTGACCAACCCCAGTCCGTACCCGTGCTTGAGCGAGTGGCCGCACGACCTCGTCAGTTCGTTCGAGTATGACGCGATGGTTCTCACAGCACCTCACAGAAACACATATTACTAAACGTTTTACGTGCGGCAATGAGGTCTTGGACTCATGGTTGAAACGGGAAGCAAACCGCTTTAACAAGCAGGGTATTTCCAACACTTATGTATGGACATTGCTTGACGATCCTCACGTCGTAGCTTATTACTCCCTCTCCACCACGCTCGTTCGTCGAGGCCAACTTCCTCGATCGGCGAGTGGTGGGCATAGCCTCGTGCCTGGATACCTCATCGGACGATTCGCTCTTGATGTCTCCATCCAAGGCCAGGGTTACGGTTCAGAGTTACTGTTCGATGCTATTGAATGCATTGTTGCTGCGATGGAACTTGTGGCAGGCCGGCTCATTCTCGTTGACGCGATTGATGAGAACGCCAAAAGCTTCTACCAACATCACGGCTTCAATCAGATCGGTGACACCGATCGGCTCTATCTGACAGCAACCACAGCTAAGAAAATTGTGTCGTGATCTCCGACTGGCTTCGTTCAGGAAAAGCGACCGCTTCAATCACCGCGCTAGCACCCGGGGGCGAGGTTGTCGTCCGAGCGGTCACAGAACGAGTGGAGAGCGCGACGCTGGCCGGGCACGGGGAGACGTACGATGTGTGGCGGCTCGAGCTCTCCCCGGGAGAAGACGATATCCCGACGACGCTGGGGTTGCGCGTGATACGGCGGGATCTAGCGACGGTTCCGCGTTCGATGGGCGACGAGTTCGCCGCGCTTCTCTTGGCGCCTGAGGAGGTCGCGCCCCGCGCTTGGGCGATGAGCGAGGGGACGAACCCACCTGACGGCGAAGGTGCAGAACGACCGTGGATGCTCGTCTCCTTCGCTCCTGGGGCCGTCAAAGCGCCTAGCGAGTGGACGACGGGCGACCTCACGGCCCATGCCCGGGGGCTGGCCCGACTCCACGATCGCCGTTATCCGGGGCGGGGCCCGATCCGAGCGCTGATCCCCGAAAGAGAGGACGAGGCTGCAGGTGGCGCGCTCTCGTCGACGCCGACGGGGACGATGCCGGCCGCGCTCACTCCCCTCTCCCTCGTCGATGAGCTGGAGCAAGCCCTCGCCTGGTGGAACACGCATCATCCTGAGATCACCGGGATGGTTGGGCTTCGTGCCTTGACGGAGCAGGTGCGCCGATTCGTCGCCGCACGGTCGGCCGACTTCGAGGCACTCCACTGTTTCTCGCTGATCCACGGCGACGCGGTTGCGTCGAATATCGTTTTCGACGGGGAGCGGCCCTGGTACATCGATTGGGAGTGGGCCGAGATCGGCGATGTCGCCAAGGATCTCGCGCTCATCGGCGGGTTCGCCCACGGCGGGCAGTGGTACGTGCCGATGGAACGAGAGACGATCGCGAGCTTCGTCAACGCCTATGCTGACGCCGTCGGGATCGACGGGGATGAGCGCGCGTCACTCCACCGCAGACGTGATGCCTGGGAAGCCTTCGACCGGCTCACCTTCGTCCTCCATTGTCAGCTCAAGGCCGCCGAGCCTGGCGCCGACCCGGTGTACGCCGACACTGCGGAGAGCCTCTCCCGCACGCTCGGTGCTGCCATGCTCTGACCCCTCGTCTTCGTTTGTCTCAAGCGCGGCGGATCCTCACGATGGCCCAGACGATCGTCACCACCCCGACAACGGTGAGACCCCACCCGGCGGTGGTGAACCACTCGATGAACGGAGAGCTACTGCCGGCGATCTCAACGATGCCGCGCAGGAACGCGCCCACCGTTAGGGTGGCGAGGCCACTGACGACGAGGTTGACACCGAGCCGGTAGGGGCCCTCGTAACCCTGCCGGGCGATCCGGTCGGTGAGCACCAGGAGCGCCCCGCCGACCAACGGGTAGAGGAACATGAGGTCCATCGATGAGGAACGGACTCCATGACCGAAAAAACCGTAGCCGAGGGCGATGACACCGCAGAGGACGGCAGCGATGAGATACGACCACCAGCGCGGGGCCTGGGTCGGTGTGGCCTCCTGGGAGGTGACGGACGTGAATTCTGGGAAACGAACCTGGTCGTTATCCGTCGGGAACCCGGTGGACGGATAGGCCAGCGGAGGACGAGTCGGCGACGGATAGATTCCCGCTGGTTCTTCCGCATCAGAGTTCCAGGAACCCTCGAGCCATTCCGGAACGGCTCCCGGTCGCGTCTGAACGTTCCCCGGTTGGGCCGAAGTGTTCTGCGACCAATCCGTCATGTTCTCAGTAACCAATGTAGACAATGTCACTAACCTCTCGTTCTTTGATGCCTCGCCCGCTCGTGGGGTTGTTGACGACCTGCCCGTTGAACACCATGGTGGCCGAGCCGCCGCCGTCGAGGTTGTAAGCCGTCACCGCGCCGTGGTCGGCGAAGACCTGGGCCAACTCGGCAAGGGACAACCCGGCGCTGGCGTCGGTGCGTCCGTCGGAGACGACCATGAGGTAGTGCCCCGTCCCGATCTGTCCGATGGCGGTGCGCGGGTTGCTGCGCATCGACTGGGACACCTCGTCGTTCGCGTCGACGACGACCTCGCCGTCCTCGACCAGGGCTGGTCCGAAACTGAACACCTGCCAGGCGTCGCTGACGATCTCGGACAAGGGTGTCGTCGTCTCATCGATGACGGTGAAGTCGCCGTTCTCATCGATGACGAGGCCGGTGTCGTTCGCCGAATCGCGGTACGTCACCCCGTCGCGCACCACATAACCGCTGTCACGGAACCCGTAGTAATCACCGTTGATGGCAAGGATGGCTCCATGCTCGCCGGCGATCTCGGAGGTCGTCTGGGAGATATTGCGCCCGTAGGTGTCATTCGCCAGGGCGGCCTTGAGCAACTGCGGATCGCTCACGGTGATCTCGGCGACATAGACGTCCGTCTCGGCCACCCGAATCGTCTCGATCGTGATGCTGATCTCGTCGTCCTCATAGGACAGATCGGTGATCACGGCGTCATCGTTCGACGAGGAGGACGCAGAATCCGGCGAAGGCGACGTTTGTGCGGAGGGGGCGGCGTCACCGTCCGTCGACGATCCCCGGCTGGA
The DNA here is from genome assembly GCA_031262485.1 of Propionibacteriaceae bacterium. Taxonomy (GTDB): domain Bacteria; phylum Actinomycetota; class Actinomycetes; order Propionibacteriales; family Propionibacteriaceae; genus WQYJ01. The sequence continues at coordinate 14,184 of JAISHO010000039.1, read as the reverse complement.
CGATCGCGACTCGCGCGATGGGCGTTCCGGCCGGTTCTGAGTCGAAGCGTCCTCCGAGGCCGTCTCGCTGGCGGTGGGACCCGTGCTCCCGCCGGTCGTCGCCCCTGAAGCCGGCGTCAGCGCATGCGGAATGACGAAGGTGTGCAGCACGACGCCGGTGAACGCGAGGGCGAGCATGACGCCGTACGTCACCGCCCAACGGCGTGGTTTCGTCAAGAACCTCAGCACGACAGAATTCCCCCTCGATCATCGGAATGACGTCACCGTACTGACCGACTTTGAGGGGACCTGGTGGGCGGGGTGAAGATCAGATGCGGGCTTCCGCAGGATCAAAGACGAAACGGGGGCAAAGACGAAACGGGGGCCGAGCCTCAGCTCAACCCCCGACCGTTCACTGTGCTCCCGCCGAGACGGGAGAGCATCACAGTTGAGACATCTCCGCCATTTGACGCTGCGAATGACTGGCTTCCCGGAAAACCGAGAGGAAATCGCGCAACCGGATGAGTTCGCGGATCATCGCCTGAGCGGCCTCCACCATCGGTTCGTCGGGCATGAAAACTCCGTTCGGGCCATGACGATCAGTGAAGGTGAATTGATCGACGAAGGGAATCGAGACGCCCTCTTGAATGGGCAGCATCTTGAGGGTGGCGAGGACGCTGCGCAGATGCTGGGCCCCCTCCCGCCCGGCGGAGACGCCGGAACCGTAGGAGACGATCGCAGCAGGCTTGTGATTCCACTCGAGGTAGAGATAGTCGAGCGCATTCTTGAGCACCGCCGAATACGAATGGTTATATTCCGGGCTGACGAAGATGAAGGCGTCAGCGGCGTCGACCCGTTCCGACCAGCGCCACGAGTGCTCATGCTCATAATTCTTCAGCCGCGGCAATTCGGGCTCGTCGTAGAAGGGGAGGTTGAGATCGCACAGATGGACGACGTCCGTCTCGACATCGTCGGCGTTGACAGCGGAGACTTCTTCAGCGATCCATTCGGCGATCGGGTTGCCGTAGTGCTTCGGCGTCATCGATCCGTTGATGATGGTGATACGCATATGATTCCCCTCTACTCGGTCAAACGATCCCCCTGCCGGAACCCCGCGAACCCTATGACATGCCTTGTCAGAGGGGATATCAGCGGATAATCCGATCATCTGTCCTTCACTTTAGCGGGTTGAACCAGCCCCGTCTCACGGGCTTCGCATGGCGGTGGAATCGGTCTCAGTTCGTGGACAGCGGGGATGGACGGGCCCCATCGACTGCGCTCCCCGGCGCCTCTCCAAGATCGATCCCATGCGCTGGCGCCCTGCGACCGACGACCCTGTCATCGACGATCTCGTGCGTCGATCGGCATGACCGGCGCACGAACGTCTCGGAGGGGCCCACCGTGCGGTGAACCCCTCCGAAATAGGCGTCTAAAACGATCGTGTCAGATCGACGACGTCACTCCGCTTCGTTCTGCTCGATCTCCTTGAGGTAGTTGTAGATCGTGAAGCGCGTCACCTGCAAGGCGCTGGCGGCCCGCTCGACCGACTCGCGGAGAATGAAGAAGCCGCGCTCCTTGAGGTCGGCCACGACGGCCAACTTGTGGCGCTTGTGCATGAGCTCGACCGGAACGCCGACGTCGTTGATGGCGTGGGTGATGATGCCCTCGGCCAACTCGTCGACGTCTTGAATGTAGTTGTCTTGGTTGACCGTCACAGTCGGCTCCGCCTGAGCGTCGGGCAGCATCGCGGTGGCGACCTCCGCCAGCGAGCGCCAGATCCGGGTGTCGGAGCTGATGACCATCGCCCCAGCCGGATTGCCGGCCGAATCCTCGACGACGATCGTCGCGCTGTGCAGATCATGACCGTCACGGCTGTGCGACGTCTGGTTGAGATTGGTCTCCAACGTGCCAGCGGCCGCAGCCCGCACGAGCGAATCCGGCGCCGCGTCTCCAACGGCGTGATTCGTCAACGAGCCTGAGACGCCGACAATCGAATCCGGCAGTTTCCGCAGATCATGGACGATGATCTCGGATTCGCCGGGGATGAGCTGCTGAAGCGGCTCCATGAGAGTGGTGAGTGTGTGGACGATCGCCGAAACCTCGGCGTCGCTAGGCGTTTTGACAGACGTTTCCTCGCTTGAATGCGCTAACGTCGACATAGCCATTGCTGTCCCCTTCCTTGAGCATACGCGGTGATATGTCCCCGATTACGTTCGCAATGTTGACTCATTGTTGACTCAATTAAGTTGTACGGCCCGGCCGCCGGCCTTGCGCCACATCGAGAGTAAGAGGAAAACATCGCATGTGATCCTAGTGATAGACCTTTGAGCATGTCAACATTCAGTGACCGTGAAACTCCCGATGAAAGCGCTCCCCCTTGTGGCGAGCCGATACCCGCGGAACCGCTTCGCCTCTCTCTCCACGAGAGACGCCACGCCCCCTTGTCGTCTCTCTCACGGATCCCGTAATTTCTCCGCTTTCGATCAACAACGTGAACGAGTATGAAGCAACACTAGCAAACATCGTTCGTCATAACAATATCGGCCGAAGAGCGTCCACAACTGCCCATGTCTTCCACGACGAAGTTTGGACGTCTTAGAGAATTTCAAGAGGTCACGTGCCGTTCCAAGCGTGAAAACGGGCCATCAACAGGGACCGTTCACGAATGAGACACAGTGATCTGATCGTCTGTTGAGAGCGCTATCGTTCCGCCATGAGCACGCCATCCCCGCGCCCGTCCGGGCCCGCGAACGCCGCCGCGACACCCACGCCCCAAGGAGCGTCTTCCCTAGCCACCGGCTCCTCCTCGGGGTCAGGCAGTGATCTCCACCGGGATTTGAAGAACCGTCACATTCAGATGATCGCCCTCGGTGGGGCCATCGGCACCGGATTGTTCTACGGCTCAGCCGAAGCGATCCAGATGGCGGGCCCCTCGATCCTGCTGGCCTATCTCATCGGCGGCGTCGCGATCTACATCGTCATGCGGGCGCTCGGGGAGATGTCGGTCCACACCCCGGTGGCCGGCGCGTTCAGCCACTTCGCCTACACCCATTGGAGCGAGCGGGCCGGGTTCGTCTCGGGGTGGAACTACTGGTTCAACTACATCGCTGTCGCCATGGCCGAGTTGTCGATCGTCGGCCTCTACGTCAACTACTGGTGGCCGACCATCCCGACCTGGCTGTCGGCGGCCTTCTTCCTCGTCGTCATCACCGCCATCAATCTCGTCTCCGTCAAGGCCTTCGGCGAGTTCGAGTTCTGGTTCGCCGCCATCAAAGTGGTCGCCATCGTCGGGATGATCGCGCTCGGTGTCATCGTCGTCGTCTGCGGACTCAACAGCGACGCGCCGGCGATGACGGAGTCGGTGCGCGAGGGCGGCTTCTTCCCCTTCGGCTTCCTCTCGCAGAACGCCGACGGCGCCTGGGTCGGCATCGCGACAGCCCTCACCGCCGTCATGTTCTCCTTCGGCGGCGTCGAACTCGTCGGCATCACCGCCGGGGAGGCCGACAACCCGTCCCGCTCGATCCCGCGGGCGATCAACCAGGTCATCTACCGCATCCTCATCTTCTACGTCGCCGCCTTGGCCGTCATCATGGCGGTCGTGCCGTGGACGACGATCAACGGCCAGATGAGCCCCTTCGTCCAGATCTTCGACTCAGTCGGCATCAAGGCGGCGGCCGGCATCCTCAACTTCGTCTGCTTGACGGCGGCCATGAGCGTGTACAACTCGGGGCTCTACTCCAACGGGCGCATGCTCTACGCGCTCGCCAAGCAGGGCAACGCGCCCCGCTTCCTCGCCCGTCTTTCGCCTAGCGGGGCGCCCTATCTCGGCATCTTGCTGTCGGCTGGAATCACCGTCATCGCCGTCGTCATCGCCTTCGTCGCACCGCAAAACGTCTTCTCGACCCTCATGTCGATCGCCCTCGTCGCCGGGGTCATCAACTGGGTCATGATCCTCATCACCCAGTGGAAGTTCCGCCGCCACGCCTCGGCCGAGACGATCGACGGGCTCGCCTTCAAGATGCCCGGGGCGCCCTTCACGACCTGGATCGTCATCGCCTTCTTCGTCGGCGTCGTCGCCCTCATGGTGCTCACGCCGCAGTACCGACCGGCCGTCTACGTCGGGCCGATCTGGCTGGCCGTGCTCCTCGTCGCCTACGAGATCAAGAAGCGCACCGCTCATTCCCGAGAGAATGCTTGAGAGTTTGCGCAATGAAGAATACTTCTGTAATAATGAGGATCACTGGGGTTCACCACGGGGGGAAACGGTAAAGACTGAACCAAAGGTTGTGGAAGGGTTTTGGGCGTCGCCAACGTCCACGCTCTCCGCAGGATCACGCTGACGGGCCATGATCTCAACTTTGGTCGGACGACGTTTCCGCCCGGGGGCACGTGACGCTGTATTTTCTAGAGATCATCGTCGCGCCCCCAGGAGGAAATCATCATGTCTGTGAGCCAAGCGATCTCCACGACGCACGCTCCGGCCGCAATCGGCCCCTATTCACAAGGGGTGGTGGCCGGTCCGTATGTCTTCGTCTCCGGCCAGCTGCCGATCGATCCCGCTGACGGGACGATCAGCGGTGAGACCGCCGCCGAGCAAACCGACCGGGTGATCAGCAACATCGAAGCCGTCCTGGCCGCTGATGGGCTGACGCTCGGAGACGTCGTCAAGACGACCGTCTATCTCACCGACATCGCTGATTTCGCCGCCGTCAACGAGGCGTACGCACGTCGCTTCGACGGCCTTGTTCCACCCGCGAGGGCCGCCATCCAGGTGGCCGCGCTCCCGAAACCCGGCGCTCGCGTCGAAATCGACGCCATCGCCCTGCACACCGCCTGAGCGACCACGACACGGCCTCACCGCCGTCCCACGTCGCCCCTTCTCGGCCCGGGTTGGCCGCCGTGCGTCACCCCGAGCCCCGCATCCTTCGCCCCACTCCACCGTGGGGCGTCCCTGAAAACCTTGACGACTCCGGTCGTCCGTCCCCTTCCTAATAAGAAAAGGTCACCGTCTCCGCGGTCTTGGTCTCCACTATCGGGCCGCGGGGACGGTGATTTTTCGTGTTCTTCGATCGTCGATAGGGGCTCTCGTCGTGATCGGAGAATCTTCGGCGCAGTTAGGTAAGTCGGGGACTCGCGCGTCTCGCTTCGCGATCCGCCGTCCTCCTCGTCGCTCCGCTCCTCGTCGGACCGCTCCTTCGCTTGTCGGCCCACCGGGGCCGTCGCACGATAGTCGCTCTCTCGCGGGTTCGAGTCCCCTATGCTCCACGGAAAACGGGCCCCTCTCGGGGCCCGCGCACATCGTGGGGTTCGCGGGGGTCGCCCCCGCGAAAGGCATCGGAGATGAGGCGAGGTTCGCCTTCGGCGAACACAGATCACCTCTCATTTCCGTGGAGCATAGGGGACTCGAACCCCTGACTTCGACCTTGCAAAGGTCGCACTCTACCAACTGAGTTAATGCCCCTTGTGCTGCGCCGGGAAGCGCTTCACGAGATCGTCCGCTCCGGCTCGCCGACCCGAGGGAGCGGCAAAGCCGATGATTCAGGCGGAAGGGATCTCGTCGGTGATCTCAGCCCAGAGGGCGTTCTTCTCGCGTTGGGCGCTGACGCACTTGAGCGTGGCGGCGGCGCCGACGAGACCGAGGAGGATCACGAAGAACTTTTTCATGACCAACGCCTTTCTGGAATGACGGTGAGGGAACCAGTCATCAAGAGTAGCCTCCCGCGCCAGCTTCGTCACTTACGAGCCTGCGAGAGGGATCGGATCGGCTGTGGCGCCTCTCTCACTCAGACGACTGACGGCCCACAAGCATCATCGTCTCATCGAGCGTCGCTCGCTGCGTGGTGACCGTCACCGATTCCAGCGGGGCGAGCACGGCGGCGACCTGATCTCGATCGCCGCCCGGGACCCGCAGTGTTCGACCGTTCAAGAGCGCGGCGACGCCCGCGGCGCGGAGGCGGATGAAGGCATCTTCCCAGTGCTCCGTCGTGACGCTCACTGAGGTGTGGGGCGCGGTGATGTCGGCCACCGTGCCCTCGGCGGTGACTCGTCCGCTCGTCAGTATGACGAGGCGGTCGCATTGTTGAGCTTCTTGCATGTAGTGGGTGGTGACGAGGATTCCAGTGCCGTTGTCGGCCGAGTCACGCAGGTTCTTCCAGAGCCGGGCGCGGGTGAGCGCGTCCATGCCGGAGGTGGGCTCGTCGAGCACCAGCAGTTCGGGGCGATGCCCAGACGCGGCGAGGTAGGCGAGGATGCGTTTGGCGCCCAGCGGCAAAGACTCGATCGGGCTCCGTCCGAAGCCCTCGGCGAATCTGCGGGCTTGGTCGCTGACGGCGACTCCGTTGACGGAGGCCGCGAATTCGAGATTCTCGATCGCGGAGAGAGATGGGTAAAGCCCGAGCCCTTGAGCGACGTAACCGATGCGACGGCGGGCCTCGAGCGTCGGTTCCGATCCGAACAGGGTGGCTCGCCCAGCGGTTGGAGTCTCCAAGCCGAGGAGAATGCGCATGAGGGTGGTTTTCCCTGCTCCGTTGCCGCCGAGGAGTCCGACGATCTCACCGGGGGCGACGCTGAGGGAGACCGCGTCGAGGGCGGTGAAGGAGCCGTAGCGCCGGGTGACCTCGCTGGCCTCGACGATGAGCCCATCGCTGACGGCGGCGGGTGTGTTTCCCGAGCCGGAGAGGACGGCGGCGTCACGCGTGTCGGTGTTTTCCCTGAGAAGGAGGGCGATGCTCGTGTTCTCCAAATCGCCGGGCGCTGCGGTGAAACCTTCCGGAACGGTGGCATTCGGCGATGGCTCCCAGCGATAAACGGTGTCTGCCCGACGCCACGTCGTGGTTGAGCCGAGCTCGCGTCGCGCGGCATCGTCGGCCATGGGAACTTGCCAGATCTTCCCGGGGGTGCGGGCGATGACCTCGTCCGGGGAGCCGGCGGCGAGCAGTTTCCCCTCGCCGAGCAGGAACAGGCTGGTGGCGCGTTCGGCCTCGTCAAGATAAGTCGTGGCGAACACGACCGTTGCCCCGTCCGCTGCGGCGCCGGCGATGAGGCTCCACAGTTCGGCGCGGCTGATCGGATCGACCCCCGTCGTCGGCTCGTCGAGGAGCACAAGACCGGGTTGGTGCAGGGTCGCGAGGACGACACCGAGTTTGCGCCGCATCCCGCCCGACAAGCGCCCTGCGAGACGGTCGGTGACGTGATCGAGCCCCGCACGGGCCAACAGTTCCGCCGAGCGAACTCGAGCTTGCTCGGAATCGAGACCGTAGGAGCGAGCGACGAACTCGACGTTCTCCGCGACGGAGAGGTCGCGCCACACCCCGGAATCCGCCGGCTGATACCCGAGATTCCCCCGATCGACCGGTAATCCTTCGCTCTCCACGCTAGAGAGAGCCAGACGACCAGCGAGGAGTTTCAACAAGGTTGTCTTCCCAGCCCCGTCGCCACCGATGAGCGCTGTGACGGCGCCGGGAGTGAACGTGCCAGTGAAGCTGTCGAGGGCGATTCTCTCGCCGAAGCGGACGGAGGCTTGTTTCATGCGGACGCTGACGGGGATCATGAGCGAGCGCCCCCGTGTGTGAGCGAGAACCGCATCCGCGCGGTCGCGACGCCGAACACCACGACGGCCATGACGGCGAGAATCGTGAGCGGCAACCAGAGGCTATCGAGGCCCGCTCCACGGAGCATGACACCTTGCACGACCTCGCGGAACCAAGTGAGAGGGAGGATGTAACCGATCCAGCGCACGCCCATCGGCATGGAATCCAGTGGGAAGATCAAGCCCGACAGCAATATTTGAGGGACGACGAAGAGGATCGCCATCTGGATCGCCTGCCCTGTGTTCTGCGACACCGTTGAGATCATCACACCGATGCCGAGGACGACGAAGAGGAACACCACGGCCGCGAGGCTGAACAACCACAGACTCCCGACGAAGGGAACATCGAACAACCACACTCCGAGCGCGGTGACCGCCGCCATGTCGACGAGGGCGAGGAGGAAGTAGGGGGCGATCTTGCCGACGATGATCGCCGACGGGCGAAGCGGCATCACAGCCAGTTGCTCCAGCGTGCCGGTCTCGCGTTCCCGCACCACGCCGATGCTGGTGATGAGTCCTCCGATGAACAACAGAATCATGCCGATGAGCCCCGGCACCATCACCCACGACGTCTTGAGATCCGGGTTGAACAGCACCGTTACCACCTCATCGGTGTCGAGCGACGGTGTGCCCGCCGGAACGCTCGCCGTCGCGCCTGACGCCTGCGCGGCGGCCATGCGGGCACTCGCGTCCTCCGCGACCAACCGTAAAAACACCCCTTGGGCCGACTGGGCGGTGAACAAATCGCTGCCATCAAGATAGACGCGCATGCGACTTGACAAGGCGGCATCTGTGTCGCTGCCGCCGTCAGCGACGATCACCGCGTCGGCCTCCTGATCCCGCAGCAGTGACTCGGCGTCTGCCGTGTCGAGAGCCGCGTCGACACGAATGATGTCCAGATCGTCCTTGGCGATGTCGGACCCGTCGAGCTCGGTGACGAGGGACTCCGCTTCGGAACCGACGACGATCACCGAGACCCGATCGACGGAGAAGTTCGCCGCGTATCCGAAGATGACGAGCAAGAGCACGGGCAGCACGACGAGCATCGCCAGGGTTCTGTGATCACGCGCCAGCTCTCGGAACTCCTTCACGATGAGGGCTCGCATCGCCCACCTCCTTATTTCACCAACGGATGAAACCTGATGGTACCGCTAATTCACCAATCGGTGAAATACCGGTCGCGCTGCTACCGTGGGCCCATGGGCAAGGCGAGAGACACGGGCAAGGTGAGGAGCGAGAACGCTCCCGGCTCGCCGCGCCGTGGCCCTCGGACCGACGGAAGCGCGAGCAAAGAACAGATCCTCAAGGCCGCGACAGCACAGTTCGGCGAACACGGCTACCAAGCCACCACCATCCGCAAGATCGGCGAAGCCGCCGGGGTCGACGCGAAGCTAGTGCACTACTACTTCGGCACCAAGGAAAACCTCTTCAACGCCGCGATCGTCGAGATCTTCCGCTCACGTGGCTTCCTCGACCTCCTCACCGCCCGAACCGAGGAGAGCGACGAGACCCCAGGGGCCCGATACCTCTCCGCCGTTCTCACCACCCTCGAAGACCCCGGCATCGGCCCCGCCTTCATCGGAATCCTCCGCGGCCTCGGCGCCCATGAGGAATCACAACGCATCGCCCTTCGATTCACCGGCGAGGAACTCCTCGGACGTATCGCCCCGCAACTCGACACCGACCACCCCGAGAGACGCGTCGCGCTCGCCGGATCCCAGGTCATCGGCCTCATCCTCGCCCGCTACATCCTCAAAGTCCCACCGCTGGCGCACCTGACGATCCCCGAAGCCGCCCGAACAGTCGGCCCCACGATCGACCGATACCTCTTCGGCGATCTCGGCTGGGATGAATGATCTTCGAACCTTCTCGGGAGCACTCGTCGGCTCATCGAGTCATCAGCAAATAGTATTCAAATAGTCCGTATGTCACTTGACTGCATGAGATCGGGAGGTGCAAGAAACATGAGCCAGTACGGGGTGGACTACCTACGACGATTGAGCGCTGCCGTAGAGAAGTTCGAGGAGGCGTTCAAGTCGTGGATGAGCACTCAGGTCGAATCAGACCACCTGTCAGCATTAGGCCTCCTTCCGACCGTCAAAACGAAGGAAGACCAGGATCAGAACGAGGTCCAGCGTCTCGAACTCGCGGTCGCAGAGGCTGCCGGTCTGGCAGCGGGAGCAGTTTCGGTAACTGGCGCCTACATGGTCTTTGCGGGCATCGGACCGATAGACCCAATCTCCAATTGGTCGTCCATGTCTGACCCCAAGGCTCTGTTCGCACCCCGAGACATTCTACTGACGACCGCCCGGATCAAGGGTCGACTGAACGCGATGCTCGTGGACGCAGAATCCCGCACCGACTCTGATTTGCCGACCTTCTCCCCAGCACAGTTTCACCATGTGGTCTGGTCCTGCGCTTCCGAACATTGGACGATCCATCAATACCGAGTGGCGGTTCGGGAAGCAGCCGAAGGCCTCACAGCCCACTGGAAGAAAAAACTCGACCGGAATGATGTCGATAACACTGTCTTTTGGCAACAGACGCTCTCATACGGCCCACCAGAAACAGGCAAACCGAAACTCACCTGGCCAGGAGCGTTGGACGGAAAGACGGAGAAAAGCATGCGCGGCGGTCTCGAACCGCTCGCAAAGGCACTCAACGAGCTGGCCACCGGTCTGAATCTGACGGTCCGCAACGTGACGACGCATACGCGCACTGAGCTCTCCGAGCAGGAGGCGATGGAACGCCTCGCCGCTTACAGTTATCTTGCACGTCTGCTTGATCAATGCGAGATAGCCACCGCCGACGAAGACAAGCTCGATGAGTGAGCAGCCTTCAGTTACAGACTTGGCTCGACTGAGGGGAACCGGTTTGGCCTTTGCCGGCAGTGTTGTTAGTAGCCGTGGGCTGTCGTGATAGCTCAGACGGTACTCGGGAAGGCGATATCACATCTCCGCAACAGATGACTGAGCGAGATCCAGTTCTCCCACTTCTGGATCAGGGACCGAGGTTTGAGATCGGAACGACGGTGACACCATCGTCACGGCGCATCGCGAAACGACCGCCATTGACAACAACGAGCGCGGCGGGTTCTCCATGCTTGGTTGTATCAACCTTACTTGCGAAGTAATTCAGGGAGTCCGCCGCAGCGTTTGTCGCACCCTCGCCGAGTTTGAACTCAAACGCTGCCCATGTGCCATTGGGCAGTTCGAGGACGGCGTCTACCTCCTTATTCACCCGGGTGTCTCGCCAAGATGACAGTTTCGCGCCGAGTGGTTGAGCGTAAACGCGCAAGTCACGGAGAACCATTGACTCGAAGTGAAGGCCCGCCGCGTTGAGATCCGCCACGAGGTCATCGGGGCCGACGCCGAGCGCCGCCGTTCCGATCGACGGGTCGACGAAATGATGCACTGGCGTTGTTCGCAGCCTCGTCCTCGATCGCATATGGGGACGCCACGCCGGAAGAGGTTCGAGCACCATCAGCCGGTCGAGCGCGTCCAGGTAATGGTTGAGGGTCTCCGATGCGATCGGCCCGGCCGACCCGCCCACCTCGACCTCCAACTCGGATCGCTTCACCGGTGTTCCAACTGCCCGTGCCAGTGACGCCAACAAGCGTGTGATGTTCTCCGGGTTCCGGCGCGGGCCAAGCCGTGGAACGTCGACCTCAACGAGGTTGCGCAGGTAGTCCGTGAGCCATTCGCGCGCGTCTGTCACGTCCCAGTCGGTGATCTCCGGCCAACCACCGACGACGATCCGCTCAAGCAGTTGCGGCACTGTGAGCGTGTTGGTGCTGCCAGTCACCGGCCCTCCGTCGAGTAAAGCCGACAGGCTGACCGAGCCATCCGAATGGCCTGATTCGAACAACGACATCGGCCTCATCCGCAGACGTCCGATACGACCAGACCCTGAATGGATTCGGGCGTCATCTCGCGGCGTCGCCGATCCAGTGAGCAGATATAAACCCTTGTCATGGTGATCATCGACGGCACGCCGCACCAGATTCCACAAGTCTGCTGTCTCTTGCCACTCATCGAAAAGGATAGGTGTCGGATAGTTGAACAGCTGCTCCGGCATGGTCTCCAAGGCGGCTCGCGCCACCGGATCGACATCGAGTCGCAGCACCGTTTTCGCGATCTGAGTCGCCGTCTGAGTCTTCCCCACCGCCTTCGGGCCGTCGATCAGCATGGCGCCCATGACCCGCATGCGACGTGCTAGCTCAGCGTCCACAACCCGTGTTCGATAATCCGCCATAGCCGAAGTCTACAAGTCGCCAGCTTTGAACTCTACAATCCGCCACTTCTGAACTCTACAAGTCGCCAGCTTTGAACTCTACAATCCGCCAGTTCTGAACTCTACGATCCGTCAGATCTCTGAGTTGAGAAGCAACGACCCAGCTAACCGTCGCGAGCCGCTCGAGGTACTGACTCATGGCCTATCAGGTGACGTTGGACCGGTTGACGATGCCGAGCAGCGGCCCGCCCTCCATCACGTGGGTTTTCTTCCGGTGCTGTTCGGGGAACGCCCCAGACTCATCAGCGGCAACCAGGTCGCCCGCTCCGTGCACGGATTGTCGGAAAATAGTCGGACGATTGTGGCATCAGCTGGCCGGGTTTTCCCACTATTTTGCGACAATCCCCGGATTTTCTTCCAACATTCCTAGTATTTTGCTACAATCGGGCGATGGACATCGACTCGATCGTCGCCGAGCTGAGGGCGATGGGTAGCAACGACGCACGTTTCGAAGCGAAGAGCGCGTCGGGCGGTTTCCCTGACACGGTCGCGGCCACGCTGAGCGCTTTCGCTAACACTCCTGGCGGCGGGACTCTCATTCTCGGCCTCGACGAAAGTCGCGGTTTCGCTGCGACGGGCGTCTACGACACGGTGGCCTGCCAGAAGGCGGTGGCGGCCGTCGCTCGCAATGGCTTGGAGCCCGCTCTCTCTGTGTCGGTTTCCACCGCTGATTTCGAGGACACTACCCTCGTCGTCGTCGAAATACCCGAAGCGAGGAGGCAGGTCAAACCGGTACGAGTCCGACGATCCGGCAAAGCATATTTACGTCAATACGACGGCGACTATCCACTGTCGTATCAAGAGGAGCAGGCTTTCATCGCAGACCGTGGGCAGCCCGCCTTCGACTACTCCCCCGTCAATGACGCCACGCTGAACGACCTGGACTCTGCTGCCCTGAACCGCTACCTGGAGGATCGCAGGGCCTTGTCGCCGATTCTCGCCACCATGACTGACGATGACGCGCTGTTAAGGACCGGTGTCACCACCCAGCGGGGGACGCCGACGCTCGCAGGCCTCCTCGCCCTCGGGATCTACCCACAACAGTTCTTCCCTAATCTGGCGATCCAAGCGAGCCTCGTGGATGAACGCCAAGGTCGCGCCTCACGTGCCCTCGACAGCGCTTATCTGACCGGCTCTATCCCCGCGATGTTGGACTCCGCGCTTCAATGGGTGCGCCGCATGACACTCCAAGGCATCGTCTCCGATCCCGAAACGGGCGCGGTCGAAGATCGACCCGACTATCCCCCCGACGCCATACGCGAGCTGGTGGCCAACGCGCTCATCCACCGCGACCTCGGCCCGCATTCCCAAGACTCGCCGATCACCCTACGAATCGACTCACGACAACTCCTCATCACCAACCCCGGAGGACTCCTCGGACTCCCCGTGGAAGCCCTCGGAAAGACGCCATCGCACCTCCGCAACGGTTGGCTGAGCGAGATTCTGCGCTCTGTGCGCCTAGCAGACGGACGTCGCGTCGTCGAACGACTCGGCAGTGGCATCCCCGCCGTGCTGGAATCACTGGCCGACGCGAAGATGCCACCACCGCTCTTCCACGACTACGGCGTGCGCTTCACCGTCCGTTTACTCTCCCGGCGCAATCCTCAGTCAACCCTGACGACAAACGGAACGGCCGCACCGAAGACCAAGGACGAAGCTAGGTTGCGCCCGACCCAGACGCTTGTTCTTTCCTGGCTACGGGAGCGCGGACCCGCAACTGTTCAAGCCCTGGTCGCGGAAACCGGACTATCCATCCATCAGGTGCGCTACTCACTCGAACGCCTCCACGAGGGTGGCTTCGTATCCGAAACGGCCATCAACGGCAGAACCAGTGAGTACATGGCTCGCTGAGCGTAATACAGCCAGGAAACCGGTGGAAGGCACGACCGTTTTAGTCTTCGACGGACTCCAATGATTCGTCTCATGGCCCCTGTGCTACAGTGGGACCACTTGGACTGGTTGAAAGACCCGGGTCCACCTGATGGCGGGGGAAGTCCCCCGCCATTCTTTTTTCCCCAGGGGGCAATGTGGCGGACCTCAGCGTCTTCGTTGACGAGTCGGGAGACTTCGGAGACCAGTCCGACTACTACATCGTCTCACTGGTTTTCCACGAGCAACAACACAGCATCTCCGAAAGTGTCGCCAAACTCGCCGAATCGCTGAGAAACGTGGACCTTCCGCACGACCATGCCATTCACACCGGCGCCGGGCTTGCCCCGTTCGTCGTGGATTTTGAGGTTCATCGGTTAGGTGGCCGGTGAGGTTTCGGGGCGTGGTTCCTGAAGGGGAGCATAGTCGCCGTCTGTGACATCTGGGCTGCTTTT
>JAISHO010000036.1 GCA_031262485.1 Propionibacteriaceae bacterium | reverse complement strand
AAAAGCAGCCCAGATGTCACAGACGGCGACTATGCTCCCCTTCAGGAACCACGCCCCGAAACCTCACCGGCCACCTAACCGATGAACCTCAAAATCCACGACGAACGGGGCAAGCCCGGGAACACCGAGACGTTCACCTATGACTTGGCTGGGCGTTTGACCTCCTCGACTGACGTCAACGGCGCGACGACGACGTACGAGTATGACGCGGCAGGGCGTTTGATTGCGGAGACCGACGCCCTCGGTGGTGTCACCCGCTATGACTACGACGCCGTCGGAAATCGGATCGGCGTGACGGATGCCAATGGTCATCTGAGCGGAACCGTCTATAACCTGCTTGGCGATGTCGTGGCAGAGAGCGACGCGTTAGGGAATAAGACGACCTATTCGTATGACCCCGTCGGGCGTTTGCTCGAGGTGATCGATCCGCTCGGGGATGTGACGCGTTATTCCTATGACGCGATGGGTCGTGAGGTCGAGATCGTCGACGGCGAGGGCCGGGTGACCACTTACCAGTGGGATTCGTTGAACCGGCGCACCGCGATGATCGCTCCCGACGGCACGACGACTCAGTATTCCTATGATCCGGTGGGGAATCTCACCGCAGTGACGGAGAATGCGACGGATTCTGGCGCGACTGGTCCGGATGAGAACGTGACGACCCGATACACCTATGATCCGCGTGATCTCCTCGAGACGATCACCGACGCGAATGGGAATGTCACGCGTTTCGATTACGGCGCGAACGGGCAAGTCTCCCAAGAGATCGACCCCTTGGAAAGGGTGACGTCATACACCTACGACCTAGCGGAGAACACCGCATCGCGCACAGAGGGGGATGGCGTCGTCACCACGTATTCCTATGACCTGTTGGGAAATATGACGGGCCGCGCCTATTCGACGGGTGAAGTCGAGACGTTCTCCCATGACCCGCTCGGAAACATCACCGAAGCGGTCAACGAATCTGGGACCGTCTCGACGACCTTCGACCTTCTTGGTCGTGAGATAGCGACAACGGATGCCGCTGGGAACACCCTTGGGTTTGGATACGACGCTGTCGGAAACAGGGTGTCGATGACATTGTCGACCGGTGAGACCGTCGCTTATTCCTATGACGCGGCCGACCGGAACACGGGGATCACCAGCCCGCTCGGCGATGTGACGCTCGTCTACGACGCCGACGATCGCCCGGTGACGGTGACACGTGGTGACGGCACGGTTGTCTCGACGGCGTATTCCCGCGCCGACGAGGTCGTCTCGTTGGCGACGACGAGCGGAGATGAGACCATCTCGAGCTTCGCGTACACCTACACGCCGAACGGGCTCGTCGCCAGCCGCGTCTCCGAGATCGGCGATAACGCCGAGTCGGCGTCGTACACATACGACAAACTCGGTCGTCTCGTCGCTTCCGAAGGCAGCGCCTTGCCCTCGTCTTACACCTACGATCCAGTCGGCAACCGCCTCACCTGGAGCGCCGGGGACGATCCGGACACGCCAAAGCCGGACGACCCCTTCGTCCAAGAGAACGTCTACGACGCCGCCGGCCAACTCATCTCCTCGGTTCAGACCCGGCAGAACGGCGGGGCGACCTTCGTCGACAAGACGACGAACACCTGGGACGGCGCCGGCAACCTGACCGAGACATACACCGACGCCCAGGCCCCGGGCCAATCCGAACGCGTCGGGTATCTCTACGACGGCGAGAACCGCCTGACCGCCTACGGCCCCGACATCCGCGATCTCGTCCCCGTTCCTGTGACCCCGGACGACCCCTCCACAGGCGGCGATGACAACCCCACTGCCGGCGACTGTGTCGGCGCCAACCCCGGTGTCGGCAACAACGGCTGCCCGCCCGGCCTCAACAAGCCCGAGGATTCCACTTCCGCCACCGGCGCCCCCGGCAACGGCCAGGGGAAGACGAACGGGAAGGGAAAGTCGAAAGGACAGGTGACGATCCCGACCCCTTCCGCCCCCTCCACGACCGCAAGCGACGAGACGGCTGGGACCTCTGCTTCCTCCAGCAGTTCCGACGATGAGCATCCCAGCGTGACAGCAGCCGCGCACAAGAACACGGTCGCCTTCACCTACGACGCCCTCGGCCGCGTCGTCACCGAGACGACAGCCAAACAGACCCTCACCTGGACCCACGACGGCCTCGACCCCATCGCCACCATCACCGACGACGGCGCGACCGCCCTCTACCTCCGCGACGTCTACGGCTCCCTCCTCGGCGAGCAGGCGACCGCCAAGAACGGCAAGACGGACGATCCAGCCTGGTACATCACCGATGCCCTCGGCTCCATCTATTCCGCCACCGTCGACGGTGATCTTGAGAAGAAACAGATCGCCTCCTACACCGACTTCGGTGAGACGATCAAGGAATCCCCCAGCACCGCCTTCGGCTATTCCGGTGAACGGATCGATCCCGTTGACGTCGGATTGATCCACTACTACGCCCGGTCATATCTCCCCGAGCAGGCGACATGGCTGCAAAGCGACCATTATCGGGGCTTATTGAATAAGCCGGCAACATTGGATAGTCATCGGTTCGTATATAATTCACCTGCCACATATGTAGATGGATATGGGTTTTTTGGAATTCTTGCAGCTATAGGGTTAATAGTAACAGCCGTTGTTGTTATTGCTGCAGTCGTTGATGTGGCAACGAGTGACGATCCTGTTGAGACGGCAAAAGATTGGGTTGATCCAACGGCTGATATTCGTGATTGTGCGAACTTTGGGTGTGGAGTTGGTGGTTGGGGGATTGCAGTCGCTGGTATAATTCCAGGGTCCTTTGGAAAAGCACCAAAAGCTCTTAATAGGGCATTCGACGCAGTTACGGACGCTGGAGATGCGGTTACTGACGCCGGACGTGCGTCAAGTAGGTCCGACGGGGCATCGAGTGCTACTCACGGTGAAGAATCGCCTGCTTATAATCCTTCATCAAATGATCTTGGAAGAATTTCAACTAAGTACGACTGGGCGAATTCTGGAACTCTTCAGGATCACTTTAATCGACATGGTTCTGACTTCAATTCAGCTTCCCCGGAAGATTACGCGAGGATGGCTTCTGAATTCTTCACTAATCGAAGGAATGGTTTCCAAACGAAGGTCGATACCGATGGGACGATTAGGGTTTATGATCCCTCGACGAACACCTTTGGGTCGTTCACTCCTGATGGAGAAACAAAAACATTTTTCAAGCCCTCTGCGGGATCGTCATATTGGAACCGGCAACCCGGAAAGTAATACATGATAAAATATTATAGTTGTCCTGTATGTGGTTACCCTTGTCTCACGGAGCCACCATACTCAGAAACTGGTGGTGGATCATATGAAATTTGTTGGTCGTGCGGATTTGAATTCGGGGTGTCAGACGATGATCTCGGTTACACTCACGAGTCGTGGAGGAAAGAGTGGATTGATCGAGGAATGCCATGGGATAGCATTAGTCTACGCCCACCTCCCAGTGGATGGAATCCGAGGGAGCAGCTGCGGAGGATTCTAGGCGATAATAATGGATTGTAGAATTTAATTACTTTAGAAGAGGAAATGGATCATAGTCTACTCTATCTTGGCCTGAAGTGAGAAATGGAACAGAAATTACAAATGGAGGACTGAATATTGTTCCAAGAAAGCGATGATTCCAATGAGCGAATTACGCCATATCAGGCTTTTCTTGCCATGACTGACTACGTGTGGTGGTTCGCATCAAGGGCGGACAGGAATGATATGGTTCAGTTGATCGGTGATACCTTCATTGAAGCCGATGGTTCTCCAACTGATCCTGCCGCTTGGGGAGACTGGTTGGAGAGTGTCGATCGGATTCGAAAAGGAATCCCTCCGCGTCATCAGGTTGATTAGTCCAAACAATCTGGAGCTGAATTGATCATCTCTGTTGATGAATTGATCGGGCTTCGCTGACGCAAGAAGCGACAGAATCCACTATGATTGAACTTGACTCCCGCGTGGAGCCCCCGTAGCCCAACGGTAGAGGCAAGCGGCTTAAACCCGCCCCAGTACCGGTTCGAATCCGGTCGGGGGCACGCGTAGGAACGAAGGAAAAGTCATCAAGCTTGCTTGAATGACTTTGACGTAGTGACGAGTGTTGACGAACGAGGCAGCAGCGAAGCTGCTGTAGCCGCGAAAGCGGCGTGAGCGCGAAGCGCCCGAGTGAGGAACACAGGCCACCGAGGAGCCATGTCCATGACCAAAGAGAAGAAAAAAGCCCTGACTCAGGCCTTCATCGTGGCCGCAGGCGTCCTGGCAGGCTCCGTCGTCTATCAACTCATCCTCAACGGGGACCTCGCCTGGGGCTTGATCCGTGGCCTCATCCTCGCGGTCATCACGTTCTCTCTCTACGCGGTCGTCAAGTTCTACCTCATCAAGGTCGATCAGTTCTCCGTGGGGCGTCCCCATGACTAGCCGCTCACGACGCCTTCTAACTATCCCAGCGGTGACCTTGGCTGTCGCGATCGCCGCTTGTTCGGCAGAGCCGCCCTCGAGCGAGCCCACAGAGACGGTGCATGCGGCGGTCGATTGGGCTTTCCAAACCTCGTTTGAGGAACTGGTTGAGGCCTCTAAGGCCATCGTCACTGGAGAGGTCGTCTCATCCGAGGTCCGGCGCATCGGCAATGATGGTGGGTCGCAGTGGGATGTGTACACCGTCCATTCCGTGCGCGTCGCTCAGTCGATCAAGGGCGCCGCCGCGCCTGGCGATCTCGTCGAGGTGGCCGAGATGGGCGGAGCCTACGACCGAGTCCTTTATCTGGCTAACGAAGGCCTGCTCCTCGAGAACGGGAACGATTATCTTCTATTCACAATGGATATGCAGGAAGGACTGTCGCAGCTTGTCAGTGGCCCTCAAGGCGCTTATCGGATCCTGAGCGACGGAACGCTCGAACCACTGATGACCCCCACCATCATCGATATCGACGAACTTGAGGCATTGCTGCACCAGTGAATCATGACGTCACCTCATCGTTCCCTGTTCTCCCCATCATGAGGCGAGAGACCCGATTGGCCTCAAAGAAATAAGACCAAGCCATAGCCCGTTTTGATTGTGTTGATCATCTCCGCGTGTCGTTGGTTTTCCCTCTCCCGTAGCTGGACTCGTCGTGGGATTATTGGCCCATGCGACTCTATGCCCAGACTGGCTCCCTCCGTTTCCTCCAGTTCCTCAGCGACGTCGGCCTCATCGCCTGGTGTTACGCCTGGTACTGGATCGCCGGGAAGGTGTACAACGCCATCCAGATGTTCGCAGTGCCGGCGGAGAAGACGGCGGAGACGGCGAGCACGCTGTCCACGAGCCTGGGCAATGCGGCGGAGAACGTCGGCGGGGTCCCCATGGTCGGCGACGCTATCCGCACGCCGTTCGACGGGTTGGCTAGCGGGATCGGCAGCATCACCGCTTACTCCCAGCAGCTCATCGACATGATCGCGGTCGCCGCGCTCGTGCTCGCCGGGATCGTGCTCATCGTCCCCGTCATCTTCTACCTCAGCAAGTGGCTGCCATGGCGGTTGCGTTTCATCGCCCAATCGGGCCACGCCAAGGCCCTCATGGCGGCCGACGACTCCCCGAAGCTGTTCGCGTTGCGCGCCATCGCCCATGCTCCGCTCAAGGATCTGCAGAAGATCTCGGCCGATCCGATCAAGGCGTGGATGGACGACGATCCCGCTGTCGTCACCCAACTGGCCGCCCTCGAACTGGGCCGTGACGGGTTGAAGATGCCGAAAGACAAGGCTGCCGCCGGTGCGACGAAGAAGGAGAAGAAAGCGAAGGCGAAGGATTCGGCCGACGAAGCCGAATTGCGGTGAGCATCGTCGGGCCGGGGAGATGACCCCGGTCCGTCAGCGGTCTGTCGCGACTTAACCGTCGCATACGTGACGCCCGCTAGCCCCCAGCCGCGTTGTCACCCATGAACACCATCGAGTTTTCTCAGGTGAGGGTGCGCAACCAGCGCCGCAGGCTCCAGGTGGCCCGGACGTCGTCCTCGTTGTAGTCGAGGATGCGTTGTTTAGCGGAGTCGCGTTCCTCTTCGGCTGCCGCTTTGACAGCGGTTTCGAACCAATGCTGCGAGTTGAGGCCGCTGGGCGCCTCATCGCGCCAACGGAAATCAGCGCCGGTTTGGGCGACGACTTTGAGGCCGAGCCCATGGACGCCGAAGAAGTGACGTCGCACGATCATGTACAGATCGGTGAAATGATCCTTGGCGAAGATGGAAGCCCAGGCCAGGGAGCTTTCCGGATCGCGCTGGGAACGGGCCAACCGGTTGAGGCGCACCCGTTCGTAGTCGGAGTAGTGGTAGATGCGGATCGTCGCCTCGGGATTATCCTCGACGAGGTCGCGGAGCCAATCCATCGCCTCGGTGGCGAGGTCGCGCTCCTGGGCGACGGTCAAGCGGGTGAACCGACCGAACGGCACATAGACGGGCTCCTTGTCGGTGCGCCGGTCGTGAACGAGGAACCCCCACAGGTAGACGCGGTCGGTTTGTGAGTTCTCGATGTCGAGGTCGATCTCGATGTCGGCCTGCGGGATGGGGATCGGCCCGCGGGTCGTGCGCTCCAATTCGTCGCCGTGGCTCAGGAGAGCGCCACGACGGGCTGCCAGGCGGATCCTCTCCTCGGCGCCGGGGCGATGGGCGACGGTGGGAAGGTAGTCGGGCAGGAGGGCGTCGAGGTCGGCGTCGGCGAGGTCGCGGATCGTGGCGATGCCGAGACGACGCAAACTCATGATCTCGCGCGCGTCGAGAGGGGAACGGTCGATCTTGATCGACAGATCGTCGTCGTCCAGCTGGGAACGGCAGTTCGTCCACCATTCGCAGCGTGAGCATTCCCGGATGCGGACGGGGTGGACGGCCAGCGGCGGATCGTCGGGGCCCCCGGTGTGACGCAACGCCTTCTCCGCCACCGACACCCGGAACCCATGCTCGTGGTCGTAGCGCTCCAGCGGCGTGCGACGGATCCAGGCGTGCGAACTGGTGCGCGAGAACGTCCGGATCAGCTTGATGTCGAGCCGGATCCACCCGACGACCGGCCCGCTGTGGCGGGGGACACGGTCGGTGCCGATGAGCCCTGCCCACACTTCCCCGGGTGCGGCATGGCCGATGGCCTGGAGCATGCGATAGGTGTGCGCGAGATGGAGGAGGTCGGCTTCCCGGGAGGAGACGCGCACCCGCCAACTGGCGGCGGTGCGGGCGTCGGCCAGGTGGGGGCGCGACAAGTCGCTCATCGGTTGCTCGGCCTTGGGCGGCGTGATCTTCTCGAAGACGAGATGGCGCCGGATCAGCACCGGGTGATACCCGGGCCGTCCCTCGGAGGCGTCATCGGCCCGTAAGAGAAGATCGATCTGCCCCCGGCGATGCCCGATCGGATCCTCCGGCATGACCGCGCCGAGGATGACGTCGGCGCCCCGGCTCATCGCCGCCAAGGTCCCCGCGACCGCCTCCATCGGATCGGTGAGAACGCGGATGTCGACGATGTCGCCGTCGAATTGGTCGAGCATCTCCTCCCACACCCCAGTGCGGTAGTCGGCGCCGTGTCTGAACGTCTCGACGGCGGCCTCGTCGGGCTGGTCGAGCGCAGGGTTGACGAGGGGGTTGAAAGAATTCTGAACCTTGACGGGGCAGCCGGTGACCTCGTAGGCGTCGAGTGTGATCCCCGTCATGGTCGTTGCGCCCGGTGCAGGGCGACGATGCCGCCGGTCAGATCACGCCATTCGATCTCGTTCCACCCGGCCTGAGCCAGTGTGGCGGCCAGTTGTTCTTGGACCGGCCAAGCGAGGATCGATTCGGCGAGATATCCATACGCCGGATCGTTCGACGAGGCGATCCGGGCGACGGCGGGCAAGACCACCGATAGCCACCCGTGGTAGAGGCGCCGGAACGGAGCCCACGTCGGGGTCGAGAACTCGCAGATGACGAGGGTGCCGCCCGGGCGGACGACACGACGCAGTTCCACCAGACAGGCCAACGGATCGACGACGTTGCGCAACCCGAAAGAGATTGTCGCGATGTCGAAGGCGGAGTCGGCGAAGGGCAACCGCACGGCGTCACCGACGACGAAAGAGATCTCGGGATGACGCCGGGCCCCTTCGGTGACCATGCCGACGCTGAGATCGGTGGCGACGACCTCGGCTCCCCGAGCGATCAGAGGGACGGACGAGGCGCCCGTGCCGGCGGCGAGATCAAGGACGCGTTCACCCGGTCGAGGCTCGATGGCGGCGATGACGGCCCGGCGCCAGAGGTGATCCTGGCCCAAGGAGGCGAGGGTGTTGACGAGGTCGTAACGGCGGGCGACTTGGTCGAACATCCTTGTCACGACCTCAGGCTGTTTGCCCAGATCAGCCGCTGGGCCCGTTCTCTCTCCAACGCCACGCTTTCCCACAAGGGTATAGTCTGCCACGATCATCCGGCGCTGGTGGGCGGTCGCCGGGCCGACTTGGTGAGATCGCGTCGTCGTCGGGCACTCGACGGAGCCGCCCGCCACGACGACCGGCTTGGATGCAGCGCTGTGACGCGAGTTCGCGGCGAGTCGGCCGTTACGAGAGAATAGAAACTATGGCGAAGTCACGTACCCCCGTTCTCAAGGTCTCCCATCTCAAGAAGGCCTACGGGCCCCATGTCATCGTCGACGATTTCTCCCTTGAGGTCTGGGCCGGCGAGGCGATCGCGCTGACCGGGCGCAACGGCGCCGGTAAATCCACGCTTCTGCGCTGCCTCATAGGCGCCGAGATGCCCGACGACGGCGAGATCGAAGTCTCCGGCATGCCGCTGCGGGAATCCGACCCACAGATCCGCCAAGCGGTCGCCACCGTCATCGACGACCTCGACTTCTTCCCTGACTTATCCGTCGTCGAACACCTCGACTTGTTGGCCCGGGCCCATGGTCTGCCCGATCCGGACGAGGTCGTCGACGCCATCCTCGGCGAAGTCTCCCTCGTGCCCCAATCGGGACAGCTGCCCGGCACGCTTTCTTCCGGCCAGCGCCGGCGCCTCGCCTTGGCGACTGCCTTCGTCCGTCCCCGTCAACTCCTCATCCTCGACGAGCCGGAGCAACGGCTCGACGTCGACGGCGTAGCCTGGCTCGCCTCCCGGTTGGCCTCGGAACGCGACGAAGGCTTGGCCATCGTCATGGCGAGCCATGAGCCCTCCCTCGTCAAGGCGGTCGCCACCCGCACGATCCGGGTCGGCGGGGAGTGAGACACCATGGCGAACAAGAAGAAGCGCCCACCATCCGGGGGTCAGAGACAGCCGAACACGACGGCGCAGCAGCAAACCGTTCCGATCGAGGCCGAGGAGGCGCTCGTCAACGCCACCCCCGGTGGCGTCAACAACGCTGACAGCGGCGCCGACGAGGTCGAGGTGACGGTGCCGGCCTGGCGCCACGCCCTCATCGCCATCGAACCGGAACAACCCGACGAACGTGAGCTGAAAGACCTCATCAAAGCTTGGCGGCGCGGGCGAGCCACCAAACGCATCGGCCAGATGCTCCAAGACGGCTATGTCACCGTCTTCGCCGTCCTCATGATCGTCGCCATCCTCGGCAACTCCGTCTACCGCGCCCAAGGGGCCGCGGCTGGTTGCGATTCGACCACCTGCACCGTCGGGCGCACCCTCCTGCCCTGGGTCGCCATCGGGGCCAGCTTCTGTCTCACCCTGCTCGCCTCCCGCATCTTCGGGCCGGTCGTCGCTTCGGCAGCCGAGGGCTTCTGGCTCATGGACGCCCCCATCCGGCGCGGCCGATTCCTCTGGAGTCGACTCATCGGCGCGCTCGCCGCCGTCGGTTTCGGCATGGCGCTCGTCGGCGCGCTGCTCGCTGCGCTCACCGGGTATCCCTGGATCCAAATCCTCGAATGGGCCGCCGCCATGGGGCTCGGCACCGCCGGGTTGACCGCCATCGCCGCCGCCGAACAAACTTATGGGCGCACCTGGATCATGAAGACACTCCAGTGGATCTTCGGCGTCGTCGCTTTTCTCGCGCTGTTCACCATCACCGGCGTGGCCGCCGGATGGTTCGACCTCGAGGGCGTCAGCGGAACCAGTCCACGCATCGTTTTGACCGTCGCCGCCGCCGGCGTCATCGTCCTCGTCGTCTTCACCACCGTCGCCCTGCGCCGTCTCGGCTACATCCACCGTGCCCGTCTCGTCGCCGGCGGCAACCTCGTCACCGGCATGCAAGGCGCCGCCTTCGCCATGGACATCGGCCTCATGCGCGACATCCTCGTCGAACGCGACATGCTCACCCTCGGCCACGTCAAACCCACCTACGGGCGGGGCTCCGGGCCGAAAGCGTTGACGTGGCGTGAGGTCCAACGGCTCATCCGCTTCCCCAAACGCGCCCTCATCGTCGTCGTCAGCATCGTCGTGCCCTACGCCGTCATGGCCCTCGGGCTGGCCGCCTTCGCGCCGCTCATCTCCGCGCTCGTCCTCCTCGTCGGCTTCGTCCCCATGCTCGGAACCCTGCGCGTCGCCACCCGCACCCGCGGGCTGGCGCGCATGTTCCCCTTCTCCAATCCCCAAATCCGCTGGGCGCTCACCACCGTTCCAGCGATCTTCGCCGTCATCTGGGCGCTCGCCACCCTGCCCGCCTTCGCCGGGCTCGGCACCACCGAAGGATTCGGCTCCGTGCCGATCTCCCGCGCCCTCGCCATCGCCGGAGTCACCGCCGCCGGCGGTCTGTTAGCCGGCATCCGCTGGGTCACCGCGAAATCGGCCGACTACTCGTCGCCCATGTTGCAAACCGGCTTCGGCGCCATGCCGCCCAGCCTCCTGTTCAACCTCTTCCGCGGCTTCGACATCGCCTTCCTCGTCACCGGTCCCCTCCTCATCGGGCTCTCGCCCACCTTCTCCGTCATCATCGCCATCATCTGCGCCTTCGCGCTCTCCGGCCGCTTCGGCAAAGACGAGATGGAACGCGCCCAAGCCGAGGCGCAAAAGGAACGCGATCGGATGAAGAGCTCCGGTGGATCCGCCTCGCCCTTCAGCGCCGCCTACTCGGCCGGTAAGAAGAGCACCGAGAAGAAGGTCGTGACGCCTCCGAAGCGGCGGTGAGTGAAGCGAGTGGGGATGGTCGCAGATTCATTCCTACCTTGAAAACTATGATCCTTTATCATGTCTTTGACTAGGTAATTTTCCATCTATCCGGCATTCTGCAAGTCAAACACCCGGCACTCTGCAAGTTGAGTCGCCCTCACAGCGCGTCGCGCATGGGCCTTAGTTTGGCTTCGCTTTCGGCGTATTCGGCGTCGGGGTCGGAGCCGGCGACGATGCCACAGCCGGCGTAAATGTGGAGGCGGTCTGCCTCGAGGTGACCGCAGCGCAACGCTAGGCCGATGGCGCCGTCTCCGGCGGAGTCGACCCAGCCGACGGGGCCGGCGTAGCGGCGGCGGTCGAGGGATTCGAGCTCGCGGATGAGGGCGAGGGCGCGGTCGCGGGGGTGGCCGCAGACGGCGGCGGAAGGATGGATGGCGGCGGCCAGGGTGATGACGTCGACACCCGGTTTGGCGGTTCCGACGATGTCGGTGGCGAGGTGGAGGACGTTGGGCAGAGTGAGGATGCGTGGGGCCGTCGGGACTTCGAGCGTGGAGCAGTACGGGCGTAGCGCCTCGGCCACGGAATCGACGGCGAAACGGTGTTCGGCTAGGTCTTTCTCGGAGGCGGTGAGTTGATCGGCGAGGAGATCGGGGTCGTTCGGATGGGGCGAGTCGCTGGCGGCTGGGCCGCGGGCGATGGTGCCGGCGAGGACGCGCGAGGTGATCCGGCCGTCCTCGAGAGAGACGAGCAGTTCGGGGGTGGCGCCGATGAGCCCGGCGACGGAGAAGACCCAGGTCGTCGGGTAGAGGGCTGAGAGTCGGACGATGAGATGGCGTGAATCGATCGGTTGGTCGGCGGCAAGGATCTCGTCGCGAGCGAGGACGACTTTCTCGACCTCGCCGGCGTCGATCCGGGTCACAGCGGCGGTGACGGCATCGCTCCAGGCGGCATGATCGAGCGTGCCGGGACACGATGTGACGGGCAGGGGAGCAGGCAGAGGATCATGATGGAGGGGCAACCCACGCGTCCGCACGACCCGTTCTGGGGCGACGACGACGCACGATTCCGCCGAGTCATGATCGAAAGGGAAGCTGACGAAGGCGATGGGACGCTCCGACGGTTCGATCGATGGAGCTCCGTGGTCGCCATGGCGGGCGAACCACCAGGCTGCCGCCTGGGCAGGATTGTCGAATTGGCGGGTCGCCTGGGCCCCCTGGCCGATGAGGCCGTCGCCACCACGCAACCAGCAAGCCGGATCCGTCGGCGAGAGGAGATCGGCCACGGTCGCGGGCGCGTCGTCGGGCGTCGTCTCAGGGGTGGTCTGCGGCACGGTTCATCACGATAGCGCAGCGCCGCGTGCCACCCCGCCTCAAGGGCGACGGGCGCGTGACGACACGACGTCCGCAGCGCTTTCAGGCCACTCGTGGTTTGTTGCCCGAAGCGGTTGTGCCGATTTCAGGCGCCGGCTTCGTCGAGCAACTCAGCCAAGCTGACGACGCGCCGCCCCGTCAGATCGCCCACCTGCTTGCGGCAGGAGAACCCGTCGGCGACGACGATCGCCTCCGGTTGGGCGCTCAACGCGGGGAGGAGTTCGTTGCCGGCGACGGCGACGGAGAGGTCGTGGTGGCCTTTCTCGACGCCGAAGTTCCCCGCCAATCCACAACAGCCGCCCAAAACCGTCACCTCGGCGCCGGTCCGACGCAAGATCTCCGTCTCGGCGGCGAAGCCGGAGACGCTGGCTTGATGACAGTGCGGCTGGACGATGATCTGACGTCCGGCCAACGACGGCGGGGTGTACCCGGCGCGGGCGGCCAGCAATTCTCCCAGGGTGTGGACGGCCCGCCCGATGTCAGCGACGCGCGGGTCGTCGATGAGGTCGGCGGCGTCGGATTTCCACACCGCCAGGCAACTCGGCTCGACACCGATGATCGGCACTCCGGCTTGGGCCAGGGGGCCGAGCACCGCCGCCGCCTCGTTCAAGCGTTTGGCCGCCTCGTCGCGTTGGCCGGTCGTGATCCAGGTCAGGCCGCAGCAGGCCGTCTGTTCGATGATGCGGGGGGCGAACCCGGCGCCAGCGAGGACGCGGAGGAGAGCGGAAACAGCGCTCTGCTCGAAGCAGTCGTTGAAGGAGTCGACCCAGACGGCCACCGGCGTGGCGTGAGAGGAGTGGGGAAGCTTCGCCAGCGCCTCGACCGCTTTCCGGCGGCCGGAGACGCCACGGGCGAACTTCGGCAAGGGACGGCGTTGATCGACCCCGGCGACCCAGCGCATGAGGTGGACCACCCCGGGGGTGGCAGTGGCGAGATTGGCGAGTGTGCCGAGGCGGGCCGACGTGATGAGCCGGCCCCACTTCGGCAACTGGCCCATGGCGTAGTGGGAGCGGGGGCGCAACCGTCCACGATATTTCTCGTCGAGGACGACCGATTTGGCGGCGGCGATGTCGACCCCGGCTGGGCAATCGCTCGAACATCCCTTGCAGGAAAGGCAGAACTCCAGGGCTTCCGCCACCTCCGGGGCCGCCCAATCACCGTCGACGAGGCGCCCGTCGAGCATCTCCTGGAGCACCCGTGAACGTCCTCGGGTCGCGTCCTTCTCCTCCCTCGTCGCTTGATACGAGGGGCACATGACCCCGGCCGGATGCGCTGCCACACAGGCGCCGACCCCGCTGCACCGGCTCACTGACTGGGCGAACCGGGGATGGAGGCGCACCATCTCACGGTCGATCAAACCGGCGGCGCGCACGTCGGAGTCCACCGGCGCCGGATCGACGAGGATGCCCGGGTTGAGCAGGCCCTCAGGGTCGAACAAGGCTTTAACGCCCCTGAACAAAGCGATCGCAGTCGGATCGTAAAGCTCGCTCAACAACGCCGAACGGGCCCGACCGTCGCCGTGCTCACCCGAGAGCGAGCCGCCGTGGCGGGCCACGAGACGAGCGGCGTCAGTGACGAAATCGCGATAACGCTGCGTCCCCCCTGGCGTCGTCAAGGGAAAATCGACGCGCACATGAACGCAGCCCTCGCCGAAATGGCCGTAGGGGAGACCATGGAAGCCGTACTCGTCGAGAAGGGCGTCGAACTCGCGCAAGTAAGTCCCCAGCCGTTCCGGGGGCACAGCGGCGTCCTCCCAGCCCGGGTAGGCCGGAGCGTCGAGGCTGATCCCGGCCAAACCGGCTCCGTCGGAGCGAATCTTCCACAACCGCGCGGCAGCCTCCCGGTCGGTCATAGCCCACCCCTCGAGCGCCCCGGCGGCGGCGATGAGGCGCTCTGCCCGGGCGGCCAGCTCACCAGGGTCGTCACCGGCGAGCTCGACAAACGACCACCCGTCCCCGCGCGGCAGGGGTGGCACGGCGGCCTCGCCCTTCGCCCGTCGGACGATCTCGACGAGACGGCGGTCCATCCCCTCGACGGCGGTGGGGGAGAAGGGCAACAAGGCGGTGACGGCGTCGGCCGCCTCCGCCATCGACGGATAGCCGAGCGCGATCGTCAGTGTGTGGGCCGGGTCGGCGACGAGGCGGACCGTCAACTCCGTCGCGATCCCCAGCGTCCCCTCTGAACCAGCGAAGAAGCGCACCGTGTCCCGGCCCCGCAGCCCGACACCAGCCGCGCCCCGGGCGGAATCGCCGATCCCCCCGGCCCCGGCCCCCTCAGAAAGAAATGGGCCGTTCTCGGGCAGGAGATGCTCCAGGCTGTACCCCGACATCTGCCGGGAGAAACGGCCGAACTGAGTTCGCACCGTCGCCAGGTTCGCGTCGATGAGGTCGAGCAGGCGCCGGCCGGTCTCATGCTCGCCGAGGTTGGACAAGTCGAGTTCGACGCCGGTTCCGGTGTGGATATGGGCGTCGACGAGGTTGGTGGCCGACACGCCGTAGCCGAGCGCCCGTGGCCCACAGGCGTTGTTGGCGATCATGCCGCCGATCGTGCAGCGCGTCGACGTCGACGGATCCGGCCCGAAACGCAACCCGTGCGGCCGAGCGGCGCGCTGGAGCGTCTCCTGGACAACCCCGGGTTCGACGACGGCGATCCGCGCCTCGGGATCGATCCGCACGATCCGGTTCAGTCGGCTCAGATCGAGGACGAGACCGGGCCCGACGGCGTTGCCCGCGCATGATGTTCCCGCCCCCCGCGCCGTCACCGGGACCCCCACGTGGCGAGCGGCCTCGAGCACCGCTGAGACGGCCTCGGTCGTGCGGGGCCGCGCGACCGCTTCGGGCACGACCCGGTAGATCGACGCGTCGGTTGAATAAAGGGCGCGCGTCAGCGTCGTCGTGTCGATGACGGCGGCGTGGTCGGGGCCGAGCGCCGCCTTGAGATCAGCCAGTGGAAACACGGTCACGCCGCTATCATGGCAGCCGCTGGGGCGACGACTCGCCGGAACCCCCAAGTCTGGTCCTCAATTCTTGTGGAAGAGCACCACTGGTGCGCTGGATGACGCGGGCTACTATTCACTAGAGCCACTCGGCGTTTTCACGGGGCGCCACCAGGCTGTGGAGTGGCTTCACCGACGAGGCGTCCTCAGCGACGCCGGCGAAGTGAAGGAGACTCCGATGGACGACACGGCGAGCCTGCAACAGGCCATCTATGACCGTTCTCCGCGATCCCTGGCCGCGATGGTGGCTTATCGCGTCAATGCATCAGCCGACAAGAAGGCGTTTATCTATCCGGACGAGAACGAGGTCTGGCGAGAGATGACCTGGGGCGAGGCGGGCGAGATCGCCTACGCCGTCGCCGCCGCGCTCATCGGGCGAGGGCTCGCCTTCGAGGAACGCGTCGCCATCGCCTCGACGACACGGCTCGAGTGGATTCTGGCCGATTTCGCGATCAGCGTGGCCGCGCTGGCGACGACGACCGTCTACCCCAACACCGCCGCCGAGGAAGTCGACTTCATCTTGACGGATTCCGGCGCCAAGCTCGTCTTCGCCGAGAATGACAAACAGGTCGCTAAGGTCACAGCGCACTCATCTCTCGACGAGCAGATCCCCACGATCGTCACCTTCACCGGGCAAGGCGACGGCGGGCGCGTCATCACCTGGGACGACTTCGTCGCCGAGGGCCGCGCCTACCTCAAAGAACATCCCACCTGTGTCGATGACGCCATCGCGCTGACGAACCACGACACTCTTTCCACCCTCATCTACACGTCTGGCACGACAGGGCGCCCCAAGGGGGTGCGCCTCCACCACGGGGCGTGGACGTACTTGGCCGAGGCGATCAACCGGCTCGAGCTCTCCACCGTCGACGACGTCCAGTTCCTCTGGCTGCCGCTCTCCCACGTCTTCGGCAAATCGCTCATCGCCTTCCAACTCCGCTTCAACTTCATCACCGCCGTCGACGGCCGCATCGACCGCATCGTCGACAACCTTGGCGTCATCAAACCGAATTTCATGTGCGGCGCCCCGCGGATCTTCGAGAAGGTCCGCGCCGCCGCCCTGACCGGCGCGACGTCGAAAGGCCTCAAGGGCAAGATCTCCCGCTGGGCCTTCTCCGTCGGTTATAAGGCGGTGCCGTACCGGCTCGAGGGCACGGCGATGCCGAAGACTCTGGCCGCCCAAAACGCGCTCGCCGACAAGCTCGTCTTCTCGAAGCTGCGGGCCAAGATGGGTGGCAACATCCGCTTCATGATTTCCGGTTCGGCCAAGCTCTCCCCCCAAGTCCAGCGTTGGTTCTACGCCGCCGGCATCACCGTCATCGAAGGCTACGGTTTGACGGAGACGTCAGCCGTCAGCTTCGTCAACCATTACAACGATCCGGTGTTCGGTTCGCTTGGACCGGCCACGCCCGGCCTCGAGCGCAAGATCGCTGAAGACGGCGAGATCTGCATGCGCGGGCCGACCATCATGCGCAGCTACCACAACGATCCCGAGGCCACCGCCGAGGTCATCGACGCCGAGGGCTGGTTCCACACCGGCGACATCGGCCACCTCGACGAACGCGGCATGCTGTGGATCACCGACCGCAAGAAAGATCTGCTCAAGACGTCGGGAGGAAAGTACGTCGCACCGCAGAAGGTCGAGGGCTCGATCATGGCGAACGTGCCTTACGTCTCCCAGGCGGTCATCGTCGGGGACGGGCACAAATACATCGCCGCCCTCCTCGTGCTCGACCGAACCGCCCTCATGCTCTGGGGATCGCGGCACGGTCATCCCGAGGCCACCTACGAGGAGTTGAGCCAACGCCCCGAGATCCGCCGGTCGATCGACAAGCTCATGGCTAAGGCCAACGAGCGCCTCGAACGCTGGGAGACGGTCAAGAAATACGCCATCCTCGATCACGAGTTGACCGTCGAGGGCGGCGGCGTGACGCCGAACATGAAAATTCGTCGGGCGCACGTCATCAAACAGCATCAAGAGATCGTCGACAGCCTGTTCGACGACACCGACGAGCGCTGAACCCACGAGACGACGAACGACGAGCCTGACGGGCTGGGAGAAAAGAAGAGGAACGAGGAGCGATGAGCGAGACGATCGAAGTGCCGCTGCGCTGGGGCGATCTCGACGCCCAAGGCCATATCAACAACGCACGCTTCACCGATTACGTCCAGGAGGCGCGTCACGAGTTCCTCCACAGCTTGACGAAGATCGGTGACTTGGTCGGGGGAATGGTCGTCGTCAAACAACAGGTCGATTATCGTGCCCCGGCCCGTTTCTCGACGACGCCGATCCACGTCGAGACCTCGCTCAGCGACGTCGGCTACACCAACTTCGAACTTGCTTTCACCTTGCGGCAAGGGGAGACGGAGGTGGCGGTGGCGCGCACCGTGATGTGCCCCTACAACCTTGTCACAGGGGCGCCGCAACGTGTCTCGAAAGAGGCCCGCCAGCTCATGGGGGAGATCAAAGAGCCGGTCGAGGCGCTGCGCGACATCCACTGGCGCCCGATGAACGACAACGCCCGTGCCACACCGATGAAGGTGCGTCGCTCCGACCTCGACTCCTATGCCCACGTCAACAATACTGTCTTCTTTGATTACATCCAGGAGGGCCGGATCGCCTTCACCGCCGCCGCGGCCGCCGATATGAACGACATCGTCAACGACGGTTATCTCTGGTTCGTCGTGCGCCAAGACGTCAACTACGTCAAGCCGATCCAATACCGCCACGAGCCCTACACCGTCCGCACCGGCGTCTCGCACATGGGAACGACCTCGCTCACGTTCTGCTCCGAGATCGCCGATCCGGTCGAGCACAAACGTTTCGCCTCGGCCTGCACCGTGGCCGTCTTCGCCGACAACCACGGGCGTCCGATCCCGGTGCCGCAGGTGTGGAAGGACATGTTGGAGCAATATTCCCTCATGTGAATCGGCGCGCTCGGCCCCGTCGGCTCTCTCCTGGGGCCGGGTGATCATGGGCGTCGCAACCTCGGGTGAGGCCGCATCGTTATAGGGTGGGGCATCAGGGAATCTCCCGGTCGATCAGCGATCGACGCTCGGCCGGAAGCCCCGCCCACCTGGTCGCACTCACCGAGGAGAGTCATGAACACGTCATTGCAGTGGTCCGATCTCGACGCCCGCGCCGTCGACACCGCCCGGGTGCTGGCCGCTGACGCGGTCGAGAAAGTCGGCAACGGACACCCTGGCACCGCGATCTCCGTCGCGCCGATCGCCTACCTCCTCTACCAGAAGGTCATGAACGTCGACCCGGCCGATCCGACGTGGCTCGGCCGCGACCGTTTCGTCCTGTCGATCGGGCACAGCTCGCTCACCCAATACACCCAGCTCTACTTGGCCGGATTCGGCCTTGAGCTGACCGATCTCCAGCAGTTCCGCACCTGGGGCTCTCTGACGCCCGGCCACCCCGAATACGGCCACACCGCAGGCGTCGAATGCACGACCGGCCCGCTCGGCGCCGGCGTCGCCAACGGCGTCGGTTTCGCCATGGCGGCCCGCAAAGCCCGCGCCCTCTACGACCCGCAGGCCAAGCCGGGGGAGTCCGTCTTCGACCACTTCGTCTACGTCATCGCCGGCGACGGCTGCATGGAGGAGGGCGTCTCCTCCGAAGCCAGCTCGTTGGCCGCCACCCAGGAGTTGGGCAACCTCGTCCTCATCTACGACGACAACCGCATCTCGATCGAAGGCGACACCAATATCGCCTTGTCAGAAGATGTCATGGCGCGCTATGAGGCTTACGGCTGGCATGTCCAGCACGTCGATTTCACGAACGGTTTCACGACCTACGAGGAGAAGGTGGGCGAGCTCTTCGACGCCATCGAGGCGGCCAAGAAGGTGACCGACAAGCCGAGCTTCATCAAGGTGACGACGGTCATCGGTTGGCCGCTGCCGAACAAGGCCGGCAGCCACATCGTCCACGGCGCCAAGATCGGGGCCGACGAGGTCGCCGCCCTCAAGGAGAAGCTCGGCTTCGACCCGGCGAAGAGCTTCGAGGTCGCCGACGAGGTCATCGCCCACGCCCGAGACAACGCCGCCTCTCGCGCTAAGGCGGCCAAGGCCGACTGGCAGCCCCGCTTCGAGGCCTGGTCGTCGGCCAACCCCGAGGGCAAAGCCCTCCTCGACCGCGTTCTCGCCCACGAGGCGCCCGCGGAACTGGCCGAGGCCCTCCCCGTCTTCCCAGCGGGCAAGAAATCGACCCGCGCCGCTTCCGGCGAGATCCTCAGCGCGATCGCCGAAGCCGTGCCCGAGCTGTGGGGCGGCTCGGCCGACCTGGCCGGGTCGAACAACACGACGATCAAGGGCGCGAGCAGCTTCCTGCCGGCCTCGCGCGGCACCGCCGACTGGACGCCGAGTGACAACGGACGCGTGCTCCACTTCGGCATCCGCGAGCACGCCATGGGCGGCATCCTCAACGCCATCACGATCGACGGGTTGACGCGGGTCTACGGTGGCACCTTCCTCGTCTTCTCCGACTACATGCGCCCTGCCCCGCGCCTGGCCGCCCTCATGAAGGTTCCGACGATCTTCGTGTGGACGCACGACTCCGTCGGTGTCGGGGAAGACGGACCGACCCACCAGCCGGTCGAGCATGTCGCCTCTCTACGGCTCATCCCCGGTCTCGACGTCATCCGCCCGGCGGACGCCAACGAGACGGCTGTGTGCTGGAAGAAGGTCTTGGAGACCCACGACCATCCCGCCGCCCTCATCCTCACCCGCCAAGACGTCGAGACCTTCGACCGTTCTGCGGTCGCGGCCGCCGAGGAAGCCGTCAAGGGCGCCTACACCCTCGTCGAGGCGAGCGACGGGGCGCCGAAAGTCGTCCTCATCGCCACCGGCTCCGAGGTCCAGGTGGCCGTCGCCGCTCGGGCCGAATTGGAGGAGGCCGGCGTGCCCACTCGGGTCGTCTCCGCCCCCTGCCTCGAATGGTTCGACGCCCAAGGCGACGATTACCGCGCGAGTATCCTGCCTGAGGGCGCCGCGATCGTCTCGGTCGAGGCCGGCGTGACGAGCGGTTGGGCCCAGTACACCGGTTTGAGCGGTCGCCGCGTCGGCATCGACCACTTCGGCGCCTCCGCCGCCGCCGGGCGCCTATTCGAGGAATACGGCATCACCGCCGCCCACGTCGCCGCCGAGGCGCGCGAAGCCCTAGCGGCGCTCTGAGCTGATGCCCTCGGCCGGCCGGTCGATGTCCCATCCTCCGGCCGCCCGAGGGACCGCGCTGCGGCCGTCGCCTGGTCACGTCCCGCCACACCAACAGACGGTATGCTCAGCGGTAGCTCGTTACCCCTCCATCAGCCCGGGTCCCCAGCCCCCGTGGAAAGAGACTGTGCATGCAGATTGGCATCCCCCTGGAGTCGCGCCCCGATGAGACCCGGGTCTCCGCCACCCCCAAAACCGTGACCCAACTCGTCGGCCTCGGCTACGAGGTCGTCGTCGAGCGAGGAGCCGGATCGAAGGCGTCCTACCCGGACGCCGACTACGAAGCGGCTGGCGCCACTTTGGTCGGTCGCGGCGACGCCTGGGCCTCCGATATCGTCTGCAAGATCAACCCCCCGATCGACGCCGAGATCCAGGCGATGAGCGAGGGAGCGACCTTCATCGGCCTCATCAACGCCGCCCGATCCCCGGAACTGCTCGAGAAACTGGCCGAGCGCAAGCTGACGGTGTTGGCGATGGATTCCGTGCCGCGGATCTCGCGGGCCCAGTCGCTCGACGTCCTCTCCTCGATGGCCAACATCGCTGGTTATCGCGCCGTCATCGAAGCCGCTAACGCGTTCGGCTCCTTCTTCACCGGCCAGGTGACGGCCGCCGGCAAGGTGCCTCCGGCCAAGGTCTTCGTCTCCGGCGCCGGGGTGGCCGGGCTGGCCGCCATCGGCACGGCCCGTTCGCTCGGCGCCATCGTCCGTGCCACCGACATCCGCCCCGAAGTGGCCGAACAGGTCGAATCAATGGGAGCCGACTTCATCAACGTCGATGTCGGCGAGCAACAGGAATCGAGCGACGGCTACGCCAAGGAAGCCTCCTCCGATTACGCCGAGGCCGCTGCGGCGATGTACGCCGAACAATCCAAAGACGTCGACATCATCGTGACGACAGCCCTCATCCCCGGCAAACCAGCCCCCCGTCTCATCACCGAAGAGATGGTGCGCCAGATGAAGCCCGGCTCGGTCGTCGTCGACATGGCGGCCGCCAACGGCGGCAACGTCGCCGGCTCGGTGCCTGACGACGTCGTCGTCACCCCCAACGGCGTCAAGATCATCGGTTACACCGATCTGGCCGGCCGCCTTCCCACCCAGGCCTCGCAGTTGTACGGCACCAACGTCGTCAACCTCATGAAACTCATCACCCCGGAAAAAGACGGCGTCCTCGTCCTCGACATGAACGATGTCGTCCAGCGCGGCATCACCGTCGTCAGCGCCGGGGAAGTGACCTGGCCGCCACCACCGATCGCCGTCTCGGCCGCCCCAGCGGTGCCCGCCACGGCCGCCCCACCCGCTGTCGTCGAACCGGCCCCACCGAAGAAACGTAGCCCCTACGCCGGGCCCATCGTCATGGCGGTCTGCGCCTTGGCGCTGCTCGCCCTGTTCTGGGTCTCGCCGGAGAATCTGCTCGGCCACTTCATGGTCTTCATGCTCTCCGTCGTCATCGGGTTCTATGTCATCGGCAATGTCAATCACGCCTTGCACACACCGCTCATGAGCGTGACAAACGCGATCTCCGGCATCATCATCGTCGGTTCCCTCGTCGGACTGCATTCGGCGTCGACGAGCGCGGCCGTCGCCGTCTTGTCG
Source organism: Propionibacteriaceae bacterium (assembly GCA_031262485.1). Classification (GTDB taxonomy): domain Bacteria; phylum Actinomycetota; class Actinomycetes; order Propionibacteriales; family Propionibacteriaceae; genus WQYJ01. Next base: position 5,977 of record JAISHO010000036.1, on the reverse strand, counting down.
ATCACCGGAATTCTGCTCGCCAGTATCAACATCTTCGGCGGGTTCACCGTGACCCAACGGATGCTCACGATGTTCCGGAAGGCCTGAGACGATGACGATCACACTGCAACAGGGCTCCTACATCATCGCGGGCCTCGCCTTCATCCTCGCCCTGGCCGGCCTGAGCAAACATGAGACGGCCAAACGCGGCAATATTTATGGCATCGTCGGCATGGCGATCGCCCTCCTCTTCACCATCCTCGGCACCGTCTTGACGACGAGCAGCGCCGCCGGCGACATCCCCGCCGCCCCCGGGTGGACGATCCCCGTCCTCATCATCGCCATGCTCATCGGCGCCGTCATCGGCATCACCCTGGCGCTGCGCGTGCAGATGACAGGCATGCCCGAATTGATCGCGCTGCTCCACAGCTTCGTCGGGTTGACGGCCGTGCTCGTCGGTTGGAACTCCTACCTCGAGGTCACCGACCACTCCGACAAAGTCCACTCGGTCGAGTTGTTCATCGGCGTCTTCATCGGCGCCGTCACCTTCACCGGCTCGATCATCGCCTACCTCAAACTCTCGGCCAAGATGAAATCGGCGCCCCTCATGCTGCCGTTCCACAACTGGATCAACCTCGGGGCGCTCGTCGTCTTCGTGGGACTGACGGTGTGGTTCGCCATCACGCCCAACCTCATCCTCCTCGCCATCATGACGGTCATCGCCTTGGCGCTCGGCCTCCACCTCGTCGCCTCGATCGGCGGGGGCGACATGCCGGTGGTCGTCTCGATGCTCAACTCGTACTCCGGCTGGGCGGCCGCCGCGGCCGGGTTCACCCTCGACAACGACCTCCTCATCATCACCGGCTCCCTCGTCGGCTCCTCCGGCGCCTACCTCAGCTACATCATGTGCAAGGCGATGAATCGTTCCTTCATCTCCGTCATCGCCGGGGGGTTCGGTTCCGATGGCGCCGTCGTCGGCGAGGCCAAGGATTATGGCGATTACCATGAGACGAACGCCGCCGACGTCGCCACCCTGTTGACGAACGCTTCCTCGGTCATCATCACTCCCGGCTACGGCATGGCCGTCGCCCAGGCGCAGGGCCCGGTGGCCGATCTGACGAGCAAGCTGCGGGCCAAGGGCGTCGAGGTGCGCTTCGGCATCCACCCCGTCGCCGGGCGCCTCCCGGGCCACATGAACGTGCTCCTGGCCGAAGCCAAGGTGCCCTACGACATCGTCTTGGAGATGGACGAGATCAACGACGACTTCCCGAACACCGACGTCGTCCTCGTCATCGGCGCCAATGACACCGTCAACCCTGCCGCCCTCGACGATCCCTCCAGCCCGATCGCCGGCATGCCCGTCCTCGAGGTCTGGAAGGCCGGAACCGTCGTCGTCTTCAAACGGTCGATGAACACCGGTTACGCCGGAGTCCAGAACCCGCTCTTCTTCAACGACAACACCCTCATGCTTTTCGGTGACGCCAAAGAGCGGGTCGAAGACATCATCCGGGCGCTGTGAACTATCATGAACCATCCCCTCGGGGCCATCCGGCCCCCGGACCACGGAACAAAGGAGTGACGGTCTCATGACTTACGTCATCGCTCTGCCCTGTGTCGACGTCAAAGACCGGGCCTGTGTCGAGGAGTGCCCCGTCGACTGCATCTACGAAGGCAATCGCACCCTCTACATCAATCCCGAGGAATGCGTCGATTGCGGCGCCTGCGAGCCGGTCTGCCCGCGGGAGGCGATCTTCTACGAGGACGATCTGCCGGAGGAATGGGCCGAATTCAAAGACATCAACGCCGCGTTCTTCGATGGATTGGGGGCTCCTGGGGGCGCCGCTCGGCTCGGTCCGGTCGATAAAGACCACCCCGCCGTCGAGGCGTTGCCGTTCCAGAACGAGTGATCGTGGCCGCTTCGTCGTTCCGCGTCACCCCGCCGGCCCTGCCCGACTTCCCTTGGGACACGATCGCCGCCGACGCCGAGCGGGCTCGACGGCACCCCGACGGGGTCTGCGACTTGTCCGTGGGATCCCCCGTCGACCCGGTGCCGGAGATCGGTCAAGAGGCGCTGCGTGCCTGCGCTGACACCCCCGGGTATCCGACGGTGTGGGGGAGTCCCTCCCTGCGCCAGGCGATCGCCGCCTACTTCGCTCAGCGTTGGGGGGCGCCTGCCCTAGCCGATGAGAACGTCGCCACCGCTATCGGCACAAAAGAGCTCGTCGCCTGGCTCCCCACACTGATCGGGCTCAAGCCGGGCGACACCGTCGTCATCCCTGCGGTCGCCTACCCGACTTATGCGGTCGGCGCCGCCCTCGTCGGCGCTCGCGTCGTCACCGCACAGACGCCGGACGATGTCGCAGGGGAGCACCCCTCACTCATTTGGACGAATTCTCCGAGCAACCCGACGGGCGCCGTCGATGACGCCGAGCGCACCGCCGCTTGGATCGCCTTCGCTCGTGACCATGGCGCCTTGCTCGCCGCCGATGAGTGCTACGGCGAATTGGGCTGGGAGGCCGAACCGGTCTCGATCCTCGACACCCGCGTCAACGGCGGCGATCTGACGGGCCTGCTCGCCCTTCACTCGTTGTCCAAACGCTCGAACCTGGCCGGCTACCGGGCCGGCTTCTTCGGCGGCGACGCCGATCTTGTCACCACCCTCGTCGGGCTTCGCAAACATCTCGGGATGATGGTTCCCGCGCCTGTCCAAGCCGCCATGACGGTCCTTCTCGGCGATCAGGGCCATGTCGAGGAGCAACGGCAGCGCTATGCGCGACGCCGGAGCCGGTTGAGGGACGCCTTGCTTAAGGCGGGGTTCCGCATCGACTCGTCCGAGGCCGGTCTCTACCTGTGGGCGAGCCGGGGAGAATCGGGGCGCGCGACCGTCTCTTGGCTGAGCGAGCGGGGCATCCTCGCCGCTCCCGGCGATTTTTACGGTGAGGCAGGGCGCGACCATGTCCGGATCGCCATCACCGCCACCGATGAGAGGATCGAGGCGGCGGCCATCCGTCTGGTCGATTGAACGAACAGGCGCCCCGCGCGCCACACCAGTATGGCCTCGCGTGTGAGCGGGGCACTCGCCGGCTCAGAAGAAAGAGGTTCAGAAGAACCAGAGCAGGTCGTAGCCGTATCCGAGCATGATGATGAAGCTCGCGATCCCGAGCACGAGCCCGATGAGCGCCTGGGTCTTGTTCGTCGCCTCACCACGATTGGCCCTCACCAGGCCGAGCGCTCCGAAGATGATGGCGAGGATTCCGGTGGGGATGGCGACCGGCGAGCCGACGAAGGGGATGAAGCCGAAGAACAAGGCGACCGCACCGAGAGGCAAGGCGGCATTGCCCAGCCCATTGTTCGGCGCCGGCACGGGTGACACCGTGAACGGCATCATCGCGTAGTAGTTGTTCGTCTGGTTGACCGGCCCTTGCCCGGGTTGGCCCGTCATCGGTTGGCCGTAGGGCTGTTGGGGCACTCCGGGCGCGGTGTAGGGCGAGGGCAGATTCGAGGAACTGCTCGGTTGAGGGTTGGGGGAGTAGGTCGGCCACGAATCCTCCGGCATCGACCCGTCATGGGGCAATTCAGGACGCGTATAAGGATCCGACATCGCTCACCACTCCCTCACCGATCGCAGACGTGTTCCATAGTAGCTGGTCATGCCTCAAGCGATCCCGGCGAACCCGGGGAGGCGAATTCGGGGCGTCACCACGAGCGCTATGGGACAGGGCCCAAAGGGCGCCGGTCGCGTAGAAGTCTGGTTTGCCGAGGACAAGCGCCGCGTCAAGCTTGGCCGGCTCCGGGGCTCAGCGGCCGCGTAAAGCCTGGCGGGCGCCCTTCGAAGTCGGCATCGGGCCCTTGGGCAAGGGGATGCGGGGGCGCTGAGCGTCGAGGGCGCGCAGACGAGTCCGTAGCTCCGTCACCTCGGAGCCTTTGAGCACCTTCGGCAGCTTCTTGATCGTCTTCGTCAGCTGATCGAGTTTGACTTGGTTCGGTTGGTCGCCGACGACGAGCGTCGTCACGGTGACGCCGTATTTGATGGCCTCATGTTTTTTCGCCTCCGAGGCGAGCAACTGGCGGACTCGTCCGGCTTGACCTTCGCCGACGAGAACGATCCCGCCGGGGCCGACGGTGCGGTGGACGACATCCTGGTAACGGGTCACAGCGATCGCTGGATCGGTCACCCACTTTTTCGAGAGCATGTTGAGCCCGAGCTCACCGGAGCCGGGCTGGCCAGCGTAGCGCTTATAGGCGGCTTTGCGGGCGCGCCACGTCAGCGTTGCCATGGCGGCCAGCAGACCGAAGGTGATGCCGAAGATGAGCCACATCCACCAAGGCGGCAGAAGGAACAACCCGATGAGGATGAAGACGGCGGCCACCCCGAGGAAAGCGCCGATCATGAACCACGTCACCGCCGGGTCGATCTGACGGGTCACCTTGAAGGCTTCGACCATCTGGCGCATCCGGCCCCAGTCGGCCGGATTATCAGAGTTCTTGCGCCGTTCCTTGGCGGCTTTCCGGGCCGCTTTCTGTTCGGCTTCTAGCTGTTTCGCACGCTCACTGCGGGCCATGATCACCTCGGGGTTCGCTGGTGGAGACCGGCTCGCGCCGAGCCGGTGGTGGCGCAGAGGCGACCCCAAGGGCAACGCCCCCAGGACCGCCTCTCGCTCATCGTGTCGTTAGTCGGTGATTCCGAATTCGGCGCCGAAATCGCCCGCCTCCAGGCGGCTCTTGATGAGGCTGAGGAATCGCCCGGCGTCAGCGCCGTCGACAAGACGGTGGTCGTACGACAGGCTGAGGTACATCATGTCGCGCACCGCGATGATCTGCCCCAACTGAGGATCGTCGACGACGACCGGGCGCTTGACGAGGGTGCCCGTGCCGAGGATGCCGACCTGGGGTTGGTTGATGATCGGGGTGTCCCACAAGCTGCCGGTCGAGCCGTAGTTCGTGATCGTGAAGGTGCCGCCGTTCAACTCGTCCGGAGAGATGCTGCCGCCACGGGTGCGAGCGGCGACATCGGCGATCCGCTTGGCCAAGCCCGTCACGGAGAGCGAGCCGGCGTCACGGACGACGGGCACCATGAGCCCCTTCGGTGTGTCGACGGCGATGGCGAGATGCACGCCATCCGGGTAGACGATCGTCCCGGCCTCGGTGTCGACGCTGGCATTGATCTTGGGATAGTGGGAGAGCGCCTCGATCGTCGCCTTGGCGATGAAAGGGAGGTAGGACAAGCCGACGCCCTCGCGAGCCTTGAAATCGGCCTTGGCCTTGGCCCGCAAGCGGGAGATCGCCGTCAAGTCGGCCTCGACGGTGGCCGTCAACTGGGCCGAGACGTGGAGTGATTCGACCATGCGCTCGGCGATGATCGTGCGCATCCGGCTCATCTTCTCCGTCGTCCCCGCCACCGACGGCGCGGCAGGTGCGGCAACGGCCGGCTTAGCGGTGGCCGGAGCTGGTGTCGCGGCAGCGCTCACCGATGGGCTTGGCGCCGCAGCTGAGGCTGGAGCGGGTGCGGCGGCAGGCGCAGGGGCGGCGGAGGACGAAGCCCCGGCCTTCTCGGCGGCGGCTAAGACGTCTTGCTTGCGGATACGTCCGCGCACCCCGGTTCCGGTGACACTGGCGAGATCGACCCCGTGCTCGGCGGCGATGGCGCGCACGAGCGGGGTGACATAGGGGGTGTTGGCGGTGATCGCTCCGGGGATCGGATGCGGGGCCACCGGGTCGACATGGGGCGACGGAGTGATGTGCGGGCCGGAGGGAGAGACGGCGGCGTCGATGATGCGCGGGGTGTCTTCGGGATCACCGCCGACCGAGGCCACAGCCGGGGCGCCGGAGCCGATGGTGGCGAGGACCTCGCCGACCTTGGCGACATCGGATTCCTTGAACGCGATGCTCGTCAGCGTGCCGCTGGCGGGGGCGGGGACTTCGGTGTCGACTTTGTCGGTGGAGACTTCGAGGAGGGCTTCGCCTTCCTCGACGTGGTCGCCGACTTGTTTGAGCCAGC
>JAISHO010000031.1 GCA_031262485.1 Propionibacteriaceae bacterium | reverse complement strand
ACCTGAAAAACTGGAAAATACTCCACACCGACTACCGCCGACCACACCGAACGCATCCCCAAACAATTACCGCAGTCATATCACTCCACTTTTACAAACTCTCATTATGAATAAGCCTCCGGATCTGCAAATATCACTGTTACGAAAAACGGTGAACCATTTACAACTGCTGTGGGCATATTTGATGACAATTCTGGTGGACAACCCCAAAAGCATGTGGCATGGGCAATGCCGGAAATCGCCGAACCTGCCCCGTGCACCGTCGACACCTACACCGTCACCATCGACGGGGTTGCTCCGTATGACATACATATCTTCAACGCTTCGGAGGATCCCGCTGCCTGCGTGACGCCGACGCCCACACCGACAGTCGAGCCCACGCCGACCCCCACTCCGACGCCGGAACCCAGCCCCACGCCGACTCCTGAGCCGACGCCAACGCCCTCCGCTTCAGTAGAGCCTGAGCCGACTCCGACGCCCAGCGTCACGCCGACGACCACGCCGGAACCGACGCCCACCCCTTCGGAATCGGTAGAACCCGAGCCGACGCCGAGTGAGTCATCGACTCCCACCTCGGAGCCGACCACCACAGCGGAACCGACGCCGACGCCCAGTGAATCGGTGACAACCACGCCGTCTCCGTCCGTGGAGCCCGAACCTTCGTCGACTCCGACTGAATCGCCCACATCGACGCCGACCCCCAGTGTCACGCCCAGCACTACAACTGAGCCGACGCCCACCCCTTCCGCATCGGTGGAACCTGAGCCGACGCCGAGTGAATCATCGACTCCTACCCCGGAGCCGACGCCCACATCCACGACTACTCCGAGCGAGACGCCGTCGCCATCGGTCGAGCCAATCCCGACGCCAACAACCACTCCGACGCCGTGTGAATCTTCTACCCCGACCCCGACCCCGACCCCGGAGCCGAGCGTCACGCCGACCTCGACTCCGTCTTCCTCGGGCAAGCCCGAACCCACACGGACGCCGATGCCGACTCAGCGGCCGACCCAATCGCCGACCCCGAAACCCCCGCCGTCGTCGTCGACCTCGGCTGAGGTCATCGTTGTCATCCCGCCGTCGACGGCGCCCAGTGGCGCTCCGGCCGACAGCACTCCACCGTCTCTTCCGGCGGCTGGCGGTTCCGCGACTGCTTCCCTTCCGCACACTGGTTCGAGCTCTGACGCCACTGTCTTGCTCGGGCTGGGGCTCTTGTTCGCGATGACCGGCGTCATCACTGTCCAGCGAGCTCAACGTCTGCGACGAGGGTGATCGGGCGACCACGCCATCTTCATCCCTGATGAACGAGGGGCCGGGGCATCTCTTTCGAGGCGCCCCGGCCCTTGTCATCCGTCTTTTCGTCGCGCGATGTCGCTCGTGGAGTTACCCGGCGAGCGCTTGATTCAGTCGAGCCCGCGCCGGCGCAGGAGGTGGATCGGGTCCGGATCGGCGCCGCGGAAATCACGGTAGGCCTGGCTGAGATCACGGGAGTAGCCGATCGAGAGGATCATCTTCTTGAACCGTTCGCCGTTCTCCCTCAGTAGACCGCCGTTGTCGCGGAACCAGGCCGCTGTGTCGGCGTCCATCACTTCGGACCACAGGTAGGCGTAGTAGGCGGCGGAGTAGCTGAGACCCCAGATGTGGGAGAAGTAGCAGGTGCGATAGCGCGGCGGGATGAGCGGGTAGAAAACGCCAAATCCTTCAAGGGCGCGCTGCTCGAAGGCGTCGATCTCGTCGGGGTTCTTCGGCAGGTTCTCGACGGGTATTTGGTGCCAGGCTTGGTCGAGCAGCATCGCCTGGTAGATCTCCGCGGCGGCGTACCCTTCTCCGATGTGAGCCGAGGCGGCGATCTTGTCGACCATCGGCTGGGGGAGTGGCTCTCCCGTCTCCCAGTGACGAGCGTATTCAGCCAGCAAGGAGGGTTCCCAGGCCCAGATCTCGTTGACTTGGGAGGGGTATTCGACGAAGTCGCGCGGGGTGCTTGTGCCGCTGAGGCTGGGGTAGCGCACGTCGGAGAGGAGGCCGTGCAGGTCATGGCCGAACTCGTGGAACAGGGTGGTCACCTGATCCCAGGTCATGAGGCTGGGCTGACCGGGCTGCGGCTTGGCATGATTGCAATTGTTCGTGACGACGGGCAGTTCGCCGAACAGGTGCGACTGGTCGACCAAGCTGGTCATCCACGCTCCACCCTCCTTAGTGGGGCGGGAGTACGGGTCGAACACCGCTAGGGCGATGGGGGAGTCGTCGGCGTCGTGCACCTCGTAGAACCGGCAATCGTCGACGTAGCCGCGCAGGTCGTCGCGACGGTGGAAGGTGATCCCGTAGAGCGCGGTGGCGGCGGCGAAGACACCCTTCTCGAGCACGGATTCGAATTCCAGGTAGGGACGAAGCGCGCCTTCGTCAAAGCTGAGTTTGCTTGCCTTTACTTTTTCGGCCAGCCACTGCCAATCCCACGCTTGGACGGTCTCTCCCGGTTCGAGGGTGTCGAGGAGGGTTTGGAGCTCGACCCGTTCTTTCTCGGCGTTGGGGATCGAGGCGCTTGCCACCCGGGTGAGCAGATTCATGACATTCTCGGTGGTTTTCGCCATGCCGTCGTCGGCGACATAGGCGGCGTAATGCTCGAACCCCAGCAGTTTCGCTTTCTCGTCGCGCAATCGAATGATCTCCAGAATGACAAGACGGACATCGGTGTCGCCGAATTGTCCTCGACCGACCGATGCTTCGAACACGGCTTGACGGGTGGCGCGGACGTTGAGGTCGGCGAGGATCGGCTGACCGGTCGTGTTCACCAGTTCGATGACCCAGCCCTCCCTTCCTCGGGCTTGAGCGGCCTCGCGGCAGGCGGCCAACTGGGCTGCGCTGAGGCCGTCGAGGGCGGCCTCGTCGGTGATGTGAACATCGGATTCTCGGCGCCCCGCCACGAGCAGCGATTGATATTTCGCCGTGAGAGCGGCCAGTTCAGTGTTGATCTGTTTGAGGCGCTCCATCGCGGGAGCGTCCAACTCGATGCCGGCTCGGCGGAAACCCCGCAGGATCTCGCTAAGGAACCAGCGGTCTTCGTCGTCCAACTTGACCTCGCCGGCCGTGGCGCGGGCGTCGAGAGCGGTGAAGCGTTCGAACAGCGCGGCGTCGAGATAAATGGAGTCTTGGTGGGCGGCCAATTCCGGGGAGAAGACTTCGTCGATCTCATCGCGGCGCGGGTTCGTGTCGGAGGATTTGCGTGTCCAGAAGGCGGTCGCGGCCCGCGCCAAGAGGCGCCGGGAACTCTCCCAATCAGCCAACAGCTGCTGCGTGGGAGGCGTGGTGTCGGCGGCCATCGTCGCCAAGGCGTCGCTCTGGGCGCTCATTCCCGCCCGTAGCGCCACCAGCGAGGTCTCATCGTCGAAAGCCTCGAAATCAGGCAGATGGAAATCCTGTCCGTTGAGAATGGCGGTCATGCGGTCGGTGATATCGCTCATCCGCACATCTTCGCAGATCGCAGGGAGAGAGCCTCTCTTGTGTGGGCCGATAGTCAGCGCGTGGCATTCGGCGCGACGAGGACCGGTACGTCTGCCTGGTTCCAAGAAACCGTTGGTGGCTGAGGCGGGGAGGACGGGCGCTCACGTCACCGAGAGCGATCGCACCACAGGTGATGGAATCACGCCTGGCTGAGAGCGCTCACCCCGCAGACTCCAACCGTTGGAATGTCTCTCTCAACGCGGGATACAGGCCCCGGTAGACGTCGAACAGCCGGCCGTATTCCGTCGTTGCGGGCCCTGGTTCGATGAGACGTGAGCCTTCTGTCGCGGTTGCCACGCAATGGGCGACGGCGTCGCCGACGCCGAGATATTCCAAGGCTCCGACGATGGCGCCGGCCGCGCTGATCTCACCGGCTGAGCAGACCCGCACCTCACGGCCGGTCACGTCGGCGACGATCTGGGCCCACAGTTCGGAGCGTGCTCCGCCGCCGACGGCGCGCAACTCAGTGATAGATGAACCAGTGGCTTGCTCCAGGAGATCCAGTTGGAGGCGTAATTCGAAGGCGACGCCTTCGAGCACGGCCCGGTAGAGGTGGGCGGGGGTGTGCCGGCCGTGCCAGCCCACGACGGCGCCCCGGGCCAGCGGATCCCAATAGGGAGTTTGGGCGGCGTTCCAATAGGGCAGCACGAGGAGCCCCTCCGCCCCGGCTGGGATGTCGGCGGCGGCCGTCTCCATCTCGTGCACGTCTGATCCGACGAACTCGGCCGTCCAGTTGGCCACATAGGCGGCGGCGTTGAGCACCGTCTCCAACACGTAGGTCCCCTGGCGCACTCCGGCGAGGGTCCGGAAGGCGGGGCTCGTCAGGTAGGTGTCGGACGACAGGCCGCACACCATGGAGGTGCCGAGGTTGAGGTAGGCGACCCCCGGCTCGGTGATTCCCAAGGCGAGGCCGGCGGATTGACCGTCACCGATCCCGGCGACCAGGGGAATCGGCCCGGGCAAGCCCCACTGGCGGGCGATGTCGTCGCGCACCATCCCGAGCGATTCGCCCCCCGCCACCATCGTGGGCAGCTGGTCGAGGCGCAATCCGACGGCGGCGACGAGGTCGGGCGACCATTCTTCTCGTTCCAGGTCGCTCAACCCGAGGGTGTCGGCGCTGGCGAAGCTGGTGGCGAGGTTCCCCGTCAGATGCAGGCTCAGGTAGGCCTGCACGTCGGCGATGTGCGCGGCCGCGTGGAGCGTCTCCGGCTCATGAGCGTTGAGCCAAGCGATCTTGTAGATCGCCGGGGTCGTGTCGGGCGGTTTGCCGGACGTCTCGTGCACGGTGCGCCCGTCGGGGAGCCGCTGGGCCCCCAAGGCGGCGATCTCGGCGTGCGCCCTCGAATCCACCCACAGCACCGCCGGGCGCATGGGCGCACCCGCCTCGTCGAGGAGGACGAAGGATTCACGTTGGTGGGTGATCGACAGGGCGGCAATGCGGGCGCGTTCGGCCGTCGGCAGCGCGGCGACGGCCCCGCTCACCGCGTCTGTCGTGGCCTGTAACCAGGCGGTGGCGTCCTGCTCATGGAACCCGGCTTGGGGTTGGTGGGTGCGCAGCCCGGCGTGACCGGCGGCGATCACCCGCCCCGTCTCGTCGGCGACGACGGCTTTGGCGGCCGAGGTCGAACAATCGACCGCGATCACCAGCGGGTGGGAGTTCTCACTCACGGGGTCACCACCACTTTCAGGCCCTCACGGGCGTTGGCGCTGCGGAAAGCCTCGGCCGCCTCGTCGAGCGGATGAACCCCGCTGACGATACTGCTCACATCCACCCGCCCCGAGACGACGAGCGCGATGGCCCTCGGGTACACCTCCTTCATACGGCGCACCATTCGGAAGGTGAGGCCCTTGCGACGGGCGTGCCCGGCGGGGAACGTCGTGGAGTCATGATCGGGGATCCCGCCCAGCACCACAGTGGCGCCGGGCCGTGCGGCGTCGACGCTGATCGCCACCGCCTCGTCGGTGCCCGCGCATTCGATGACGGTGTGGGCGCCGTACTTTCCAACAGCGTCCCGCAGCGCGACGGCGAAACCATCGGCCGTGTTGTCCAAGACGACGTCGGCGAACTTGGCCGCCGCCTGACGGCGATGCGCCAGCGGTTCGACGGCGACGATCCGCGTCGCCCCGGCGGCACGCGCCACCTGAATGGCGCACAACCCGATCGGCCCACACCCGACGACCACGGCAGTGTGCCCGACAGTGGCATGAGAGAGATCGACCGCGTGGATGGCCACCCCGAGCGGCTCCAGCATCGCGACATCGGCGTCGCTCAACGAATCCGGCACCGAATGCATCCGGCTCACCGGCCACGTCATGTGTTCCCGCATCGCCCCATCAGTGACCCCATGCCCGGCGAACCCCACCGTCGGGCAAAGGTTGGGATTGCCCTCCTCACACATCGCGCACTGCCCGCACGGCACCGCCGGATCGATGGCGACGCGTTCCCCCGCGCGCGGACCAGAGGCGATCACCCCGCCGAACTCATGGCCCGGAACGATCGGCCGAGTGAGGACAGCGTCACCGATGCCGCCATCGGAGAACCAGTGTAAGTCGCTCCCGCACAGCCCCACCGCCGTGACCTTGACGAGCACCTCGCCCTCCCCGGGCTCGGGAATGGGCCGATCCTCGACGCGGACATCGCCGACGCCATGCAACACTGCTGCCTTCATGGGGCTCCTGTGATCGAAGGTGGGCGCTCAGATCTTCTGTTCGATGAAGCGACTGAAGCGATTCCAGGGCTCCGCCCCGGTTCCGGTGATTCTAGTACTGAGGTGCGATCAGCGGGATCAACCAAGCAGTCAAGAACCTGGCTGATCCGTCGCTAGCCGAGGAACGCCACTGCAGCCCACCGTGGCATGGTGAAAATGTCGCCGTCCCTGACACCAAGGCCTCCTGGTAATCCTCATAGGATTCGTCATACTCGCCGGTCTCTGCCGCTTCCCTAGTCATTTCGGCAAGTGCAGTTCTGACTTGTGTCTGACGCTGCGTTTTGAACGCAGGCGCATCTTCAACCAGGACGGTTGAGAAGTCCGATTGACGGTTCATCGCTTGTGGCTTCAGCTCGAGATCAGGTCAGTGAAATCGCTCGATGGATCAACTTCATATTAACAAGTCCTCGTTCGCGGTCAGCGCGACCGAGCCTCATCCATGATGGATGAGCGGCATCGCTGAGCTGTTCAAAGAGGGCGCGTATTCGTTTCCGGTCGTTCTTACTCATGCCTGGATAATCAATCTCTGACACGTCTTCGACAGAGGCGAAGAGCACCGCACCGTCATCAAGGTGGCGCTCACGATCACGACGATCGACTAGCCAAGCTGCGCCCTTCGCGACCAGTGCTCCCAATTCGTCTGGTACACCCAAGCTCACAGTTCCTCCATCGGCGAAAGTCAGTTGATAGATGTCCCGACGACGTATCGCTTGTTCTCCTGAAGGTGCGGCGAAAGCGGGGCGCCGATCGAGACGTGGCTCCATCCGAGATGGCAGGTGATCGGCGACAATAAGATCGAGTTTACGGCCGTCAGGATGCTTGAAGCGGTAGGCATATTGCTCGTCTCGGCTGAGTTCGAATCCGATCGCATGTAAACCAGCCCGAGCATCGAGAAGACTTGACCGATATGCCGCGTAATCGACCAGCATGTCGACGTCATTGGTTGGCCTGGGCATGACGAGGGCTTGCCCCGTTCGTCGTGGATTTTGGGGTTCATCGGTTAGGTGGCCGGTGAGGTTTCGGGGCGTGGTTCCTGGATAGGAGCATAGTCTCCGTCTGTGACATGGGGGCTGCTTTT
>JAISHO010000030.1 GCA_031262485.1 Propionibacteriaceae bacterium | reverse complement strand
AAAAGCAGCCCCCATGTCACAGACGGAGACTATGCTCCTATCCAGGAACCACGCCCCGAAACCTCACCGGCCACCTAACCGATGAACCCCAAAATCCACGACGAACGGGGCAAGCCCTCTGAGATAACTACGTATAGGATCGTGATTAGGCGAAGGCGGCGGCGACAGCGAGCTTGAGGGAATGCTGGAAGATCGTCTCGCGTTCTTCGGCGGTCATGTCGGCGCTGTGGTTGGCGAGATGGTCCGAGACGGTGAGGATCGTCAGGGCGCCTTTGCCGAATTGGGCGGCGACGCCGTAGAGGGCGGCGGCTTCCATTTCGACGCCGAGCACGCCGTGGGCGACCATAGCGTCGAACTGTCCGGGGATCGTGAAGTAGAAGTGATCGGAGCTGATGACAGCCCCGGCGTGCACCGTCATGCCGTCATCGGCGGCGGCGAGGGCAGCCGCGGCCATGCGCAGATCAGCGGTGGCGGAGAAATGGGTGCCAGGGATGCGCAACTCGTTCATTGAGGAGGTCGTGTGGGCCCCGGTGCCGATGATGACGTCGCCGACGGAGACCTGAGCGGCGATCCCGCCGGCCGTTCCGACCCGGATTATCCGCTCGACACCGTACTGGTCGAAAAGCTCGGTGGCGTAGATCGAGATCGACGGCATGCCCATCCCTGAAGCCATGATCGACAGCGGACGACCCTTGAAGTCGCCGGCGCCGTTATAACGCCCCGTGAACCCGAGGATGTTCCGAGTCGACGTGACGAGTCTGGCATCGTCGAGGATCGACTCCGCCATCCGCTCGGCCCGCTTAGGATCGCCCGGCATGAGAACCGCTGGTGCGAAATCACCTGGTTCAGCTGCGATATGAGGAGTAGCCATCGGGAAACTCTCTTTCTGTAGTTTTCAACATAGTGACAAGACTGCGGTGAATGGGGCGATGAAGCTCATTCTGCGGCAGTTCTCTGAGCTAACGCCGATCCAAGGAGAGCCTGCTCTTTCCAAACCAACTCTCGGTGGCATCAGACTCACAAACTCTTTCCAGGACAACTGTGGATGGAAGCTGACTCACGAAGACTTATGACAGGAAGGCGTTCCTGTCATAAGTCTGAGATATTATGACATTCACGCTCCGCGTAAATGTCATAATATTACTTATCGGACTAAGGCTGAGAGGGGGTGGAGAGGGGTTCCACGAGCTTCTCTCCCGTCGACTCACCAACTTCATCTCCCTAATAAGCAAGGTGGGCCCGTGGGACAACACCCACGGGCCCACCGATCAAAGCTCTTTCACCCCTTGACGGCGCCGACGGTCAGGCCGCTGACGATGTACTTCTGAAGGTAAAGGAACAATGCCATAACTGGTGCTGCCGCGATGACGGAGCCGGCGGCGAAATAGCCCCAGTACTTCGTCTGCGGGTCCGAGGTGAATCCGTAGAGGCCGACGGCCAGGGTCTGGCTGTCCGGGAGCTGCAAGACGACCTTGGCCAGGATGTACTCGCCGAACGACGAGATGAAGCTGAGCAAGGCGACGACCGCGAGGATCGGGGCGACGAGCCTCAGCACGATCGTCCAGAAGATCTGGGCGTGGGTGGCGCCGTCGATCTTGGCGGCCTCGTCAATCTCCTTGGGCACGGTGTTGAAGAAGCCGTACATGAGGAAGGTGTTGACGCCGAGCGCGCCGCCGAGATAGATGCAGATCATCTGCCACAGCGAGTTCATGCCGAGGAAGGGGAAGACGTTGCCGAGGGCGCGGACCAAGAGGAAGATCGCGACGAAGGCGAGCATCTGGGGGAACATCTGGATGACGAGCAGCGAGGTGAGCGTGACCCGCCGACCGGTGAACCGGAAGCGGGAGAAGGCGTAGGCCGCTGCCCCACCCATGAGGACGGTGCCGATCGCGGTGATCGTGCCGACGATGAGCGTGTTGACGAGCCAGTTCGGGAACGAGGTCTCATTCCACAGGTGACGGAAGTTCTCAAGGCTGATGACCTGGAAGAGCTTCGAGGATCCGGCCAGGGACGTCGCGTTGGGGATGAGGGCGAGGTTGATGGCGAAGACAATGGGGAAGACGGCGTAGATCGTCATGAGGATGCCGACGACGTGCCTCCAGCCCATCTCCTTCCACCAGTGCCCCATCGAGGGCTTGTTGGCGATCGCTTTCGTTTTGGCGTCGGCGATTTCGCGTTCGTGAGTCTTGACCGCTTCGGTGGCGGCGGTGAGATCGGTGTCCATGGTGGCGCTTGAAGTTGATGATGTGTTGCTCATTAGCCCATGTCCTCCAGGCTTCGGGTCCGGCGGAAGGAGTAGATCGAGATCAATCCGACGAGGACGAAGATGATGATCGACAACGCGGTGGCGAGGCCGTAGTTCTGCTGGCCGGAGCCATCGAGACCGGAGACCTTATACACCATCGAGATGAGGATGTCGGTCTGGCCGGGCACATTCGGGTTGGAGACGGGGTTCGGTCCCCCACCGGTCAACATGTAGATCAAGGTGAAGTTGTTGAAGTTGAACGCGAAGCTCGAGATCAACAACGGCGCGCACGCGACGAAGACGAGCGGCAAGGTGATCGCCTTGAAGGTCTGGAACGTCGAGGCTCCGTCGACCTTGGCTGATTCGAGGATGTCTCCCGGCAACGACTGCAAGGCGCCCGTCGTCACGAGGAACATATACGGATAACCGAGCCAGAGGTTGACGAAGAGGATGGAGAACTTCGCGATCCAGGGCCCGTCGAGCCATCCGATCGTCGCTCCCCCGAACAAGGTTTGGTTGATGAAGCCGAAGTCGGTGTTCATCATCGCCTTCCAGATGAGCGGGGTCATGAACCCGGGGAAGGCGTAAGGCAGGATGAGAAGCACCCGGTAGATCTTCTGGCCCCGGATATGGGGGTGGTTGAAGACGATGGCGAGGATGAGACCGAAGAAGAAGGTCGTCGCCACGGAGAGGAAGGCGAAGGCGAAGGTCCACCACAGGCTGTCGAGGAAGCCCTTCGACATCGTCGAATCGGTGAAGAGGGTGGTGAAGTTGTCGAATCCGACCATGACCCACCAGCCGGGCGAGAGGGTCTCCCCCGAATCAGACTCATACGAGCCCTCACCGTTGTCGTGGTAGACGGTGCCCGTCTCCGTGTTCGTCATCGTGTCGGTGGCCTCGTCGTAGCTCAAGCTCGACTGATACACCTGCGCGTTGTTGAGGGTGACGATCTTGAGGACGCCTTGCGAGGGGTCGTCTTCCGACAAGGGGATTTCCCAGCTGGTGGCGTTGTTCGGCGGGGAGACCGGATCATTGCCGTCGAGCTTGGTGACTTTGCCGTTGGAGATCTCGGCGTTGTCGGTGGGAGTGAAGGCCTCTCCGTCGGAGCCGACGAGGGCGTCACCGTCGCTGTTGACGATGGCGACGCTGTAATCTCCCCCATCGTCGAAGATGCTGTAGGTGTACGAGCCGCCCGAGGGATCGGCTTTGAGGTTGTACTGCTGCAGCATGACGATCGCGTCTTCTTTATCCGCCGAGTGCGCGCCGCCCTGGTTGGTGAAGGCGACGAAGGCGGTATAGCCCATGACGTAGATCTGGAAGATGAAGAGGAAGATCATTCCGGGGACGAGATACTTCGCCGGAATCGCTTTCTTACTGAAGTAGACGTAAAGCAGAATCGCCAAAATGAGCACCGAGACACCGGCGATCACCCAGGATTCAGCGGCGATCGCCATGAAGACCCCATAAACACAGCCGGCGGTGACCATGGCCATGAGAATGAGCTTGGCGATGAAGCCAGGACTCCAGGTTCTCGCGTGTGACGTGTATTTCGTGGCGGCGAGCTCTTGGGCCGCCTCAGCCGCTACAGCGGCGGATTGATCAGACATCGGGGTGTGTCCTAACTGTCGACGCGTCGTCGCGTTCCACAATCTGAAAGTATCAGAAAAGAGGATTTTACGGGAGGGATTCTAGCTCAATTCTGGGGATGTTCTCACCACTCGGACGAGGGAAAACGGTGATGAGAGAGGGGTTCGGCGGCGAAGCCTCGGAAAGGCGCCGCCGCTACTGAGGAAAACGTTCTCCCTGGCCTCTCCCCTGTCTTCCTCGGCCATTCGAGGAGCAGGCGAGCAGGCCAGACAAGGAGGTGGGGAGGCGCCCCGAAAGAACGCCTCCCCACCTCGATACCGGAATTCGGTGGAACCGATCAGCAGGTGCCGATCGCGTTCGTGATATCGGTGATCATCTGATCCCAAGCGGCGGCGGGATCAGCCGCGGTGCCGTCGGAGATGTTCTTCTCCGTCGTGCCCCACGGGCCCCAGACCGAGTTCATGGCCGGGATGGAGGGCTGAACGATGGAGTTCTCGGCCTGGAGCGCGAAACCGCTGGCGACCGGGTCGTTCATGACCGAAGGATCCTGCTGGGCGGCGAGGTTGGCCGGGGGACGGCCACCAGCCTGGAAGAGCTCCAGCTGGACATCTTTATCGGTGATGTAGTTGAGGAGGAACTCGTTGGCCATGAGACCGTTTTGGCTGTTGGCCGACAGGTAGAAGCCGGGCACGCCCATGAGGGCCTGCGACGGCTGGCCACCGGCGGACGGGATGGCGAGGACGGAGTAGTCCAGGCCGGCCGCGGTGAAGTCAGGCGAGTTCCACGGACCGGTGATGATGTAGGGAACCTCACCGTTCTTGAAGGCGTCGGTGACGATGTCCTGGGTGATCGACGGACCGGTCACGCCCTCGTCGGCGATCTTCTTGAGGTAGTTGGCGAAGTTGTGGCCGGCGTCGCCGCCCATGGCCAGCTGGCAGGTGAAGTCGCCGTTGGCGTCCTGCTCGAAGACGTGGGCGCCGAAGGAGGACTGGATCGGATACATGTGGTAGCCGTCGCCGTTCTCACCCATCTGGACGAGGACGCTGTACTGCGTGCCGGCTTCCTTGCCTTCGGCGATGAGATCGTCGAAGGTCTGGGCCGAGGTGTCGGAGTCGAGCGCGTTGTTGCGGAAGAGAGCGATGTTCTCCAGCGCGTAGGGGACGCCGTAGGTCTGGCCGTCGGACTCGTAGGCCTTGACGGCGCGCGAGTCGAGTTCGCTGGCGACCGAGGACAGGTCGACCGGGGCGATGACGGCCTTCTCGACGAATTCGCCGAGCCAGTCGTTGGCGCCGACGGTGATGTCCGGCCCGGCGCCGTTTTGCACCTGGGTGGCGAAGTCGTTACGGATGTCGTCGAAGTTGTGAAGCTCGAGGTTGACGGTGACGCCATTGTCCTGTTCGAACTTGGCGGCGGCGTCCTGGAGGGCGGTCTGACGGGTCTCGTCGACCCAGATCGTCAATTGACCGGCGGTGCTCGTCGTCTCGGCCGAGGGATCGGCTGAAGGGGAATCGGAGGACCCGGTGGTGGCGTCGCCGCCACCACAGCCGCTCAGAAGGAGGGCGGCCGCGGCCAGAGTCGTTCCGGCTGCGAAGAATTTCTTCATAGGGGTTTTGCCTTTCTGATGTTCACACATCCGCCACTGGGGCGCTAGGGGCAGCGGCCTCGCGGCATCATGAGAAGCCTAGTCTTGTCGAGCAGGCGTGGGGATAACCAGTTCCATCGATTTCCGTCACAAATTTGTAACAATCGAGAACCATTCGACAATATGAACTCGCTGAGGGGCCGGATTCGGCATGAACTCGCCGATGTGCGGATTCGTCTGACACAGAAGCGTGTCCCACTCACTCCCCCGCTGAAACTCACGCGTGTCGACGGGTGATGACGCTAGGATCGGGCTCGTCACCTCGCCGGGCCATCGCGTCGAAGCAGCTTCGTCGTCGGGGCACTGTGTCCCCCTCGCCCTCACTGTGCGCTGGTGATCTCGCCGTCCCCGGGCGGAAACACAATGATGAAAGGTTATTCATGGTTAAGAAGGTGGCACTGCTCACAGCCGGAGGTTTCGCCCCCTGCCTCTCCTCCGCCATCGGCGGTCTGATCGAGCGCTACACCGAGTTGGCGCCTGAGGCCGAGATCATCGCCTACCGGCACGGTTATGAGGGGCTGTTGCGCGGCGACTCGATCAGGGTCACCCCCGAAGTGAGACGGAACGCCGCTCGGCTCCACCTGTTCGGCGGCTCCCCGATCGGCAACTCACGGGTCAAGCTGACGAACGCGGCCGACCTCGTCAAACGCGGTCTCGTCCCCCAGGGCGCCGATCCGCTCGAGGTCGCCGCTGAGCGTCTCAAGAGCGATGGCGTCGACGTCCTGCACACCATCGGCGGCGACGACACGAACACGACGGCCGCCGATCTGGCCGCTTACCTGGCTGATCACAACTATCCCCTCACCGTCGTCGGCCTGCCCAAGACGATCGACAATGACATCATTCCGATCCGTCAGTCGCTCGGCGCCGACACCGCCGCCGAATACGCCAAGAAATACGCCCAAAACGTCTTGGCCGAACACAACTCCGCCACGAACACCCTCATCATCCACGAGGTCATGGGCCGCAACTGCGGCTGGTTGACGGCCGCCGCCGCCTTCAAATACCGCGAATGGATCAGTGAACAGGAGTGGCTCCCTGAGATCGGCTTGTCGCAGCAGGCCTGGGATATCCACGCCGTCTTCGTGCCGGAGGCGGAGATCGATCTGTCGGCTGAGGCGATGCGGCTCAAGGCCGTCATGAACTCGGTCGGCAGCGTCAACATCTTCCTCTCCGAGGGCGCCGGAGTCGAGACGATCATCGACGAGATGACGGAGGCCGGCGAAGAGGTCCCGCGCGACGCCTTCGGCCATGTCCAGTTGGACAAGGTCAACCCGGGCCAGTGGTTCGCCCGGCACTTCGCCCCGATGATCGGCGCCGAGAAGGTGCTCGTGCAGAAGTCGGGTTATTTCTCCCGGTCGGCGCCGGCCAACGACTACGATCTCGATCTCATCCGTGAGATGACGAAGATGGCCGTCGAGCGCGCCCTCGAGGGTGTGCCCGGCGTCATCGGCCACGACGAGGAGAACGGC
This sequence comes from Propionibacteriaceae bacterium, assembly GCA_031262485.1. Taxonomy (GTDB): domain Bacteria; phylum Actinomycetota; class Actinomycetes; order Propionibacteriales; family Propionibacteriaceae; genus WQYJ01. The sequence goes on along the minus strand of JAISHO010000030.1, from coordinate 12,574 downwards.
AATCGCCTGTCGGCCATCGCCTTCGACCGCATCGCCGGTGGGAAGCGTTTCAACGTCGAGGAAGAATGGTTCCAGGGGATGCTCAAGGAGATCGGCCAGCCGATCCCGCTGGGCAACGAGAGCTGACACTCCTCTCCCCCACAACAAACATCAACGGCGGGGGCGCGTCACGTGAGGTGACGCGCCCCCGCCGTCTTCTCAGCTTGTTCGAGCTGGCAGCGATGCGGTGGCGGGATTAGCGACGACGGCGTTTGCGGCGCCCCATGAGACCACCGGCCACTCCCCCGGCTCCGAGCCCGGTGAGAAGCCCGACGCCGTAGCCGAGGTTCATCGTGGCGGAGGCGGCCCGGCGGGCGTCGTTCGGTGAGACGATGTCGATCTCCTCGTCGACGCGTGTCGTCAAGGGGACGAAGTCGGGCGGCGGGTCGGCGACGAGGGCGGGCTCGTCGTCCGGCTGGGGGCAGGTCGCGATCCAGGCGGCGACGAAGAGGATGATCTGGGCGAAGATGTTGAGGACGAGCAGGACGATGATGACCGGCCCGAAGATCGCCGCCGTCTGATTGTTGGAGAAGGATTTCATGATCTCGGAGGCGAGTAGCTGGAGGACGCACAGGCCGGTCGATCCGAGGAGGGCTCCCCGGGCGATGTTTCCGAAGGGGACTTTCTGCTTCGAGAGGGTGAAGTACATGAAGGTGAACAGCACCCACCCGACGAGCAGGGTGCTGGCGAGGGAGATGGCGCGGAGCCCGATCGTCGCCCAGATCCCTTCGAATTGGAGCCAGTCGAGGATGATGCGCCCGAGCAGGCTGCCGACGGCGGAGGTCGCGATCGTCGCGATGACGAGGATGGCGAAGGCGACGAAGATGAGCAGGTTCTTTCCGATGCGCAGGAGGGGGAAGACGGCTGGGTCGGGCAGGTCGAAGACGCGCCGCCAGACGCCGTTGATGGCTTGGGCGAGGTTGTTGATCCAGCCGGAGCCGGCGTAGATCGCCATGATGATGGCGACGATCCCGATCGAGCGCCATTGCAGGAGGGCGTTGGAGACGATGCCGTTGATTTGCTCGGCCATCTCCATGCCGGACAGTTGGGTGGTGATCCAATCTTCGATCGTCGTCAGCATGTCGGGGCGGATGACGGTGACGATCATGCCAAGGATGGCGCAGGTGGCCAGCAGGACGGGGACGATCGCGACCATGGAGAAGTAGGCGGTGCCGGCGGCGAACTGGGGGCCGTTGCGTTGGGAGAAGCGTTGCAGCGCTCGCATGAGGTGGGCGATCGCGGGGGCGTCTTTGAGGGCGAGGAGGCGATCTTTCAACGACGGAGCCGCCTCGGCGTCGGCTGTCGCGGAGGCGGATGAGTCAGCGGTGGTGGGCATGGGCTCCTCTCATCGAGACGATCCGGCCGCGACGTCGCCGCGACCGTGAGGAGCCGGTGCTCCTCTCAGCTGGCCCGTCGGGCCTGGCGGCGGGCCGCCAATTCGTCAGTCCAGGTGTGTTCGGCGTCGGCCCGCTCGGTCGGAAGGCTGGTCAAGGTGCCCTCGATGTCGTGCCAGACCCCGCCCAGGGCGATGCCGAACATGGCTTGGCCGCCTTTGAGCAGGTCGATGATCTCGTCGTCGTCGGTGCATTCGAAGACCGAGGAGCCATCGGACATGAGGGTGACAGAGGTGAGGTCCTCGACGCCGCGTTCGCGCAGGTGGCCGATGGCGACGCGAATCTGTTGGAGGGAGATGCCGGCGTCGAGCAGGCGCTTGACGACTTTGAGGAGGAGGAGGTCGCGGAAGCTGTAGAGACGCTGGTGGCCGGAACCGGTGGCCTGGCGGATCTCGGGGACGACGAGCCCGGTGCGGGCCCAGTAGTCGAGCTGGCGGTAGGTGATGTCGACGGCGCGGCAGGCGATGGGCCCACGGAACCCCTGATCCTCGCCCACCGGGGCGAAATCAGCGCTCTCGAACAGGGCGTCTTGCACGGACGCTGAAACCGCTTGAACCATGATCTTTCCTCCGCCTTTCCTCTCCGGGGAACCGGCGTTGAGCACGCTAGAAGCCGTTGTGAGGAAGGTCAACGATCCTCATTCTATCGGCGTGGCGGCACGGTTCGCCACAGCGTACGACCCTCAAGAGGTGGTTGATAGTTGAGGGTTGCCGCCGAATTCGGTCAGCGGGGCGAGGGGGGCTCGGAGTGGTCGAGGACGACTTGGATGAGGGCGGCGTGGGCTTGGACGACGAGTTCGGCGAGATCGAAGGTGGCCTTCTGCTGCGATTCGCGTTTGCGGTATCCGGCGACGGTGTGACGGATGATGGCGACCTCGTGCTCGGCGGCTTGTTTGATGACGTTGAGCTGGCGGGTGTCGACGCCGAGGGGGACCATTTTGCGGGCGATGAAGGCCAGCGTGAAAGCCTCCCACCCGTAATACGAGGTGCCACGCCGGGGTTGGATGATCTTCTGCCGCTCCAGTTCGACGAGGCTGGATTCGGGCAGCCCCGACTGGGCGAGGAGTTCTTGGCGGGTGAGTTTCATCGAGGCTCGGCTGGCGGCCCCCGCTCCTCCGCTTCGGCGCGCGGGCGCGGGCGTGTGAGTTCTGTGTTCTGGCGACGTCTCCTCGTCTTCGTCGACGTTGGAGGCGGCCATTGAGGTGGCGGGCGCGTCTGGACGTCGGGGATCGAGCCCCTGGTCGAGGAGGTCGAGGTTCTCCTTGATGACCTTGAGGGGCAGGTAATGATCGCGTTGGGCGACGATGATGTAGCGCAGTCGTTCGATGTCGTCGTGGGTGAAGAGACGATAACCGGATTTCGTCCGCATCGGTTTGATGAGGCCCTGGTCCTCCCAGAAACGCACCGTCGTGATCGATAAGTCCGGCTGTTCCTCTTTGAGGATGTCGACGACTTCTTTGATTTTGAGTGGTTTCTCCGCCGACATCATCCGTTCCCGTGGTGGCCTGTGAAGAAGACCATCCGATATTTCCCGATCTGCACGTCGTCTCCGGTGCGCAGCACCGTCGGGGCGGTGATGAGTTGACGGTTGACGTACGTGCCGTTGAGGCTGCCGGCGTCCTCGACGCGCCAGTGGCCGTCGGCGTAGGTGAAGCGGGAGTGTTTGCGAGAGACGGTGATGTCGTCGAGGAGGATGTCGGCCTTGGGTTGGCGCCCGGCGAAGGCGGATTCGCCTTTGAGGAGGTAGCGGGCGCCGGCGTTGGGGCCTTTCTCGACGATGAGGAGGGCGGATCCTTCGGGCAGGGCCTCGATGGCGCTGACCTCTTCGGTGGTCAGTTCGCTGATGAGCGTTTGATCGTCGATCGTCGCCATGATGGTGGTGACGTCGGGTGACGGGCCGCCGGTGAGCCGCTCGCCGCAGTAGGGGCAGAAATTGGCTGGTTCGGCGATCTCACGGCCGCAGGCCGGACATATCGTCATCGTGCTCTCCCCATCTCACTGATCAGGCCGCAATGGGCGACCGGATTGTCAGTCTACGCGTTCCATTCTCCAGCGGCGAGAATGGAACCGCTTGTGTCCCTCGGCCAAGACATGGTTCATGACGGCCGGTGCGATTTTACGTGGGGGATCGAGGGAATGCCCGGCGTGGTCGGTCAGCGCGCGATCGTATTGGTTGACGATGAGCGGGCCGATCCGGCTCCAGTCGAAGCACCAGGCCCGTTCGATGCCGGGACCGGTCGGCGGAGGGTCGCGCAGCAACGTGATGACGGATCGCGCCAGCGCGTCCGGGTCGCCGGGGGGGAAGAGGCTGCCGACGACGCCGTCGTCGCCGGTGAGCAGGTCGCGGAAGCATTCGAGGTCGGAGGCGACGACGTGGGCGCCGGCGGCGAGGGCTTCGAGCAGGACGATGCCGAAGGACTCGCGGCCCATTTGGGGGGCGACGAAGATGTCGGCGTGTTCGAGGGCGGCGTCGCGTTCGGCGTCGGAGACGGTGCCGCGGAAGGTGACGCCGGGAAGCGAGGCGACTGGTTCGCCGGGGCCGATGACGGTGACGTCGACCTCGCCCCACAGCGAGGTGATGATCTCGAGCGCTTCGGCGAGGACCCAGAATCCTTTACGGGGTTCTTCGAAGCGGCCGACGAAGACGATGCTGGGGCGCTCTCCCCCACGCCAGCGCCCGGCAGGAAGGCTGGGGGTGAATTGGCCGGCTCGAAAACCGTTGCCGATGACTTCGGCGTCGAGGCCGAGCAGGTCGCGCACGACGCGCAACGCGGTCGGGGAGACGGCGATCCGGGCGTTGATGCGGTCGAGCTCATCGGCCAGGAAGTGCCCGGCGGTGTTGTAGACCCAGGCGCGGTCGAAGGCGGCGTGGAAGGTCGCGACGACGGGGCAGGTGGCGCGGCGGATCGCGGTCAGGGCGACGGCCGGCACGAGGGGTTCGTGCACGTGGATGAGGTCGAAGCGGCCTTCGTCGAGCCAGGCGGCGACGCCGAGGCGGGCTTGGAGGTCGATCCGGGCGATCGAGCCGTTGTAGGGGACGCCGAGTGGCAAACCGGTGGAGGTGAAACGGGCGGGGTCGATCCCGTAGCCGGCGGCGGCTTCGGCGGGGAAGTCGCCGGGGGCGATGATGCCGGCGACGTGGCCTTGGGCGGTCAGCCAGGCGGCGAGGCCGAGGACGTGGTTCTGCACTCCCCCGGGTTGGTCCATGCCGTAGGGGCAGACGAGACCGATCCTCACCGCGCTCCCCCGGCTGTTCCGGCGGTGGCCGAGGTCCGAGCGGCGCCTGAGCGCCGGTGGGTGCGGTCTTCGGGGAAGAAGCGTTGGAACATGAGCCAGTCGTGGGGGGTGGCGGCGATTTGCCCGGCGAAGAAGTCGATGAGGTTTTGGGCCATGTCGCGCAGTCCGGTGGGCCCGGCGACGACGGGGATGTCGGGCGAGAGTTCGACGTGGATGCCGGTGGGCGTGTAGTGCAGCCCGACGCCGATGAGGGTGGCGCCGCTGCGGCGGGCGAGGAGGGCGGGGCCGGGGGGCGCGCTGGCGAGGCGGCGTCCGGTGGCGGTGGGCCAGGTGACGTCGAGGCCGTGGCCGGCGAGGACCCGGTCGGCGACCAGCGCGATGGCTTTGCCGCCGGCGAGGTCGTTGGTCAGTCGGGCGAGGGCTTGGGGGTCGTCGTCGGAGTGGACGGTGAAGCCGAGGCTGGAGCGCATCGCCCGGTAGGTCTCGAACAACCCGTCGGGGAGGCGTTCGGCGACGGTCGAGAGCGGGATCCCGTTGAGGCAGAGCCACGCTCCGGCGAGGTCCCAGTTGGCCATATGGGGCAGGGCGAGGATGAGCCCGGGGCCCTCGTGGGCTCGTTGGAGACGGGCGAGGTCGCGGTCGTCGACGGTGACGCGGCGGCGCACTTCGTCGTGGCTCCACCGTGGCAGGACGATCGCTTCGGTCAGCGTGCGGACGTGGGCGCGCACGACGGTGCGAGTGGCGGCGGCGTTGGGCGATACCCCGGTGGCGAGGGTGACGTTGCGGGTCCATTGCCGAAGCGCTGGCGGGTCAAGGGGCACGGCGATGGCGGAGGCGAGTTCGCCGAGGGCGTGGCGCACCGGGGCGGGGCCGAGCAGGCGTGGCCCCCAGTGGAAGGCGGCGCCGAGGAGGCGGGTGTCGAGGTCGCTCATGGGAGGTCTCCGTGGCCGGGGCTGAGCCAGGCGTGGTGGAGGCGTTGGGTGACGGTGATGAGGCCGAGGATCGCCATGATGGTCAGGGCGATGGGCAGGGCTAGGGTGAGGCCGAGTCCGGCGAGGAAGCAGCCGATGGCGAGCAGGCCGATGCGGTCGGCCCTCCCGGTGATGCCGCCGGTTCCGTCGAGGCCGAGGTCGCCGGCGCGGGCGCGCACATAGGGGATGACTTGCCCGGTGACGAGGGCGACGAGGGCGAGGCAGATCCAGGCGAGGTGGGCGTCGGTGCGCACGAGGTGGATGAGCGCGGCGGAGACCATGGCGCCGTCGGCGAGGCGGTCGAGGGAGGAGTCGAAGAGGGCGCCGAAGCGGGTGGGGGCGGTCATCCGGGCCATCTGCCCGTCGATGCCGTCGGCGAGGGCGAACAGGGTGATGAGGATGGCGCCTTGCCAGAGCCACCCGAAGGGCAGGGTGGCGAGGGCGGCGGCGATGGTGAGGAGGGTGCCGGCCAGGGTGACGGCGTTGGCGGGGACGTGGTGGCGCACGAACCACCGGGCGGGGGCGGCGGTCAGAGCGGTGAGTACCTTGCGGGCGTGCTCAAGCATGGGGTTCCTCATCCCAAGCTTCGGCCAGAGCGGCGCGGGTGTCGGCGAGCAGTTCGGCGACGGCTTTGGTCTGCCCGACGATGGGGAAGAAATTGGCGTCGCCCGACCAGCGGGGCACGACGTGCTGGTGGAGGTGGGCGGCGACTCCGGCTCCTGCGGCGGCGCCTTGGTTCATGCCGAGGTTGAACCCGTCGGGGCCTTTGACGTGGCGCAGGACCCGCATGGCTCGCCGGGTCAGTTCGGCCACTTCGAGGACTTCGGCTTCGGTCAGGTCGGTGTAGTCGGCGACGTGGCGGTAGGGGCAGACAAGCAGGTGGCCGGCGTTGTAGGGGAAGAGGTTGAGCAAAACGTAGGCCGTCTCACCGCGGGTGACGATGAGCCCGTCGGCGTCGCTCTTGGCGGGGGCGGCGCAGAAGGGGCATTCGGGCGCGGCGGGCGCCGTCTCCCGGTGGCTGTCGATGTAGGCCATCCGGTGGGGGGTCCACAGCCGTTGGAGACCGTCGGGGTCGCCGGGCAGGGCGCTAGCGGCTTCGACCGGGCAGGAGGGGGATGCCGGGGGGATCATGGCTCAGCGGTGCTCGGCGATCATGGTGACGATCTCGTCGATCGCTTCGTCGACGGGCACTCCGTTGCGTTGGGTGCCGTCGCGGAACCGGAAGCTGACGGCGTCGTGGGTGACGTCGTCGCCGCCGGCGATGAGCATGACGGGGATCTTGAGGGTTTGGGCGTTGCGGATCTTCTTCTGCATGCGGGCGTCGGAGTCGTCGAGTTCGACGCGCACCCCGGCTTCACGGAGCCGTTCCATGACGCCGGCGAGGTAGGGCGCGTGGTCGTCGGCGACGGGGATGCCGACGACTTGAACAGGGGCGAGCCACATCGGGAAGGCGCCGGCGTAGTGTTCGATGAGCACGCCCATGAACCGTTCGATGGAGCCGAATTTGGCCGAGTGGATCATGACGGGGCGCTGACGTGAGCCGTCGGGAGCGACGTATTCCAGTTCGAAGCGTTCGGGTTGGTTGAAGTCGTATTGGATCGTCGACATCTGCCAGGTCCGCCCGATGGCGTCTTTGCATTGGACGGAGATCTTGGGGCCGTAGTAGGCGGCGCCGCCCGGGTCGGGCACGACGGTGAGGTTCTCGTCGAGGGCGACTTGTTCGAGGACGGCGGTGGCGGTGGCCCAATCCTCGTCTGAGCCGATGAACTTATCCTTCTTCTTGCCGTCTTCGTCGCGGGTGGAGAGTTCGACGTAGAAGTCGTCGAGGCCGAAGTCGCGCAGCAGGGTGAGGACGAAGCGGAGGAGGTGGCGGATCTCGTCGGGGGCTTGTTCGCGGGTGACGTAGGAGTGGGAGTCGTCTTGGGTGATCATGCGCACCCGGGTGAGCCCTTGGAGGACGCCGGATTTCTCGTTGCGGTAGACGGTGCCGAATTCGAAGAGACGGAAGGGCAGTTCCCGGTAGCTGCGCTGCCGCGAGCGGTAGATGAGGTTGTGCATCGGGCAGTTCATCGCTTTGAGGCGGTAGCGGTCGCCGTCGTCGTCCATGGCGGGGAACATGAAGTCGGCGTAATACGGCAGGTGCCCGGAGGTGTAGAAGAGGCCTTCGCGGGAGATGTGCGGGGTGCCGACGTAGTGGAACCCGGCGTCGATGTGGGCTTGGCGGACGTAGTCCTCCATGATGCGTTTGACGACGCCGCCTTTGGGGTGGAAGACGGGAAGCCCCGGCCCGAGTTCTTCGGGGAAGCTGAAGAGGTCGAGTTCGGCGCCGAGGCGGCGGTGGTCGCGCCGGGCGGCTTCGGCGAGGCGGGTCTGGTAGGCGACGAGGTCGTCTTTGGTGGCCCAAGCGGTGCCGTAGAGGCGTTGGAGGGAGGCGTTGGCTTGGTCGCCGCGCCAGTAGGCGGCGGAGGTGCGGGTCAGCGCGAAGGCTTTGATGTAGCCGGTGTGGGGCACGTGGGGGCCGCGGCAGAGGTCTTTCCACGCGACCTCGCCGGTGCGACGGGTGTTGTCGTAGATCGTCAGTTCTCCGGCGCCGACTTCGACGGCCGCGTCAGCGTCGATGGCGGAGGAGCCTTTGTCGGCGATGAGTTCGAGTTTGTAGGGCTCGGAGGCGAGTTCGGCGGCGGCTTCCTCGTCGGTGACGACGCGGCGGACGAAGCGTTGCCGTTCTTTGATGATGCGCGCCATCGATTTCTCGAGGGTTTTGAGGTCGTCGGGGGTGAAGGGTTCGGCGACGTCGAAGTCGTAGTAGAAGCCGTCGGTGATGGGCGGGCCGATGCCGAGTTTGGCGTCGGCGCGCAAGAGTTGGACGGCTTGAGCGGAGACGTGGGCGCAGGAGTGGCGCAGGATGGCGAGGCCCTCGTCGCTGGTGTTGACGATGGGGGCGATCTCGGTCCCGTCGGTGAGGGGTGTGGCGAGATCGCGCGTGACGCCGTCGACTTTCATCGCGACGATGGTTTGATCGGTTCCGAAGAGGTCGAGCCCGGTGGCGCCGTCGTCGACGACATGCTCGGTTGGTTCTTCCCCCGCGACGACTACCCGCATCGGAGTGTTCCTCTCTCACCATGGACGATGCCCGGCGGGTGGGGATGCCACCTCGTCCGGGCGTTGACGAGTGAAACACTACTCGGCGTGTGGGGCGCTTGTCGTCTTAGGCGCGCGGGGCCGGATCAGGGCGCACCTCGTCCGGACGACAAATCACTAGGAGCGTGACGTCTTATTTGGCGGTCGTCGATTGGAGTTCGGCGAAGGCGATGGAGCGCTCGGAGTCGGCGAAGAGGTTGGTGCAGGTGATGAGGGTGGCGAGGTGCCGGGTGGCGATGTCGGTGCGCTCGAGCGGGTCGGGCATGAGGACCCATCCCTCGGTGGCGTCGACGGTGAGGTCGCGCGGCGCGTTGAGGAGGACGTAGGTGTAGAGGGTGGTTTGCGTCTCGACGATGAAGGTGTCGCCCTCGTCCATGAGGGAGACGAGCCGGTCGAACGGACCGCCCTGGGTGGTGTTGTGCCCGGCGAGGACGTAGTTGCCAACTTGGCCGACATCGGCCGTCGTCGGATCCCAGCCGACCCCTTTACGCAGGGAGACATTGTCGGTGCCGACGACGATCGGCACCTCCCATTCCTCGCCGAACTCGGGAATGTGGAGGATGGCGTAAATGCTGCCCGTCATAGCGACCGACCCAGCCGGATCCACCGTCGGCTCCGGCGCGACGGGCTCGGTGGTCGGCTGCTCGCCGCCCCATTCGTCGCGCAGCCCCGTGATCTCGCTCTCGTACTGGTTGCGCGCGAGCCACGTGGTGCCGAACATCTCCCAGCCGACATACCCGAGCATGCCGACGCCGACGAGAAGAAGGACAAGCCCGATGACGAGCGGCCCCCGCCGCCGACCAGCGGAGCGACGCCCCGCGCCAGCGGACCCGGCGGCCTCATCAAGCGCCCGCCGCGCCACCCGTTCCTCGGCCATAAGGTTCCGTTCCTCCCCGAACCAGCGCATCCATCCCGCGCGCAATAGATCTCAGACACATCAAGTATACCGCCGCCAGGATTATTCCCCAGGCTCCCCCACCAGGCAGCCAGCGACCGATTCAGAGGGAAGAATCGCAGAAGTCAGTGCCACAAAGATCAACACCGAGTGGGGGCAAGGGGCGAAGCCCCAAAAAGAGAAGCCACGATACGATCCAGCGACTGATTCAGCGATGAAGATGGAGTTACCCCGGCTCAGCGACCAGTGCCGCAGAGATCGATCGCAAGGGGGCAAGGTGCAAAGCCCCAGGAAACAGAGAGGACCTGATCGGATCAAACTGACTGATTCGGTAACCACTCCCCCGGGGTTCGGGGGCTGGGCCCCCGTCGGACATGCCCACAAGCGCGTGGTGAAGCTTGTGAAAATGACACAAGCGAACAGGCTTCGCCTGTCCGCTTGTGGGCGACACTGGGATCGAACCAGTGACCTCTTCCGTGTCAGGGAAGCGCGCTACCGCTGCGCCAGCCGCCCAAAGCACTGCGGGGTGCCGTGCTTTGTGATCCGGATGCTACACCCGAATCGTCGAGGTGGAGACGGGATTTGAACCCGTGTACACGGATTTGCAGTCCGTTGCCTCGCCTCTCGGCCACTCCACCGTGTTTTCTCCGAGCGGACGACGGGATTCGAACCCGCGACCCTCACCTTGGCAAGGTGATGCTCTACCAACTGAGCCACGTCCGCACGCCTCATCGAGGTGCGTGATCACCATACACAGTTCCGTAGCGTGACTCAAATCTCTTCTCACTCCCCCACGGCTAGCTATAAGAGAAGGACCTTGTTATCTCAGTTGAAGAGTAGGTAGACTTATGGTGTGACTCGTTCCCTCGATCCGAAACGTCTCCTCATCCTTCGGGCCGTCGCCGAAGCGGGCTCGATCAGCGCCGGCGCCCGCGAACTCGGGTGGACCCAACCGGCTGTCAGCCAGCACATCGCCGCCCTCGAGCGGCAGGTCGGCCAGCCGCTGCTTCTGCGCCGCTCCCATGGCGTCGCCCTGACGGAAGCCGGCCAGCGCGTCGTCGCCCACGCCGACGCCATCGCCGGGCACCTCGAGGCCGCCGCAGCCGAACTGGCCGCTTTGGGCGCCCTCGTCTCCGGCACTGTGAGGCTCGCCGCTTTCCCCTCGGGGTTGGCCGTGCTCGTCCCCGACGCCCTCGAGCGCCTCCGCGACACCGCTGGAGAAGGAGTCCAAGTCCGGCTCATCGAAGCGGAACCCCCCGAGGCGATCGAGATGGTGCGCCAAGGCCAAGCCGATCTCGCGTTGACCTTCCAGTACGACTGGCCCACCCCGGAGTCAACGAGCGAGACGATGACCAGCTGCCCCCTCGGCTCAGACGAGATCCTCCTTGTCCTCCCCGAAGGCCATCCGGCGAGCCAGCGAGCCGACCTCACCTTGGCCGACCTGGCCGACGAAGAATGGGTCGCCGGCTGCCCGCGCTGCCGGGAACACCTCGTCTTGTCAGCTCAGAGAGCCGGATTCCAGCCCCACATCCGCCATGAGACAGACGACTATGTCGTCGTCCAAGCCATCGTCGCTCGAGGTTTGGCCATCGCCACCCTGACCGGAACAGCGCTGTCCGCCTACCGGCATCCAGGTGTGACGATCCGCCCCCTCGACGGGCTCAGCGGACGCACCCTCCAAGCTGTCCACCGCCCCGGCGCCGACGCCGTCCCCGCCATCGGCGCCGTCCTAGCAGCCCTTCAACCGCAACCGACGACCGCACCCTGACGACAACGTGCGCACGGCGCTGATCTCGGCTACAGTGAACCCGATCCCGGGCGACTGGCGCAGTGGTAGCGCGCTTCGTTCACACCGAAGAGGTCACTGGTTCGAACCCAGTGTCGCCCACAGACGATTGAGGCGAGCGAAGAGAGAGCTCACTCTCTCTTCTGAGCCGATTGAAGTCTGTGATAGGCAGCGAAGCTGCCGAACACAAGCGGACAGGCGGAGCTTGTTCGCTTGTGTCATTTTCACAAGCTTCACCACGCGCTTGTGGGCATGTCCGACGGGGGCCCAGCCCCCGAACCCCAGGGGAAGCGGTTGACGAATCAGTCGCTGGATACGGTCTGGACATCTCTTTTTTTGGGGCTTCGCCCCTATCCCCCGGTTGCCGGGCGGGTTGAGATACGACGCCAGTAGCTTAGGTCTCATGGAACTCACGCCGGAGGAACGGGCAGCAACGCTGTTTCAGTACGAGTCGATGATTTCGAAGCTGGAGAAGGCGCTGAGCACTCTCCCTGAGACGGCGAAGTCGCAGCGGACCTTGGCCGAACGGCGGATCAAGTCCTTGAGACTTGCGGAAGGGCTGCTACGCGAGGCAGAGACGGGTGCCAACTCAGCTCTCGACTTCGTTCAGGACTGGTATGGCAGCAAGTGTGACGGCATCTGGGAGCACGGCTACGGGATGTCGGTGGAATCTCTCGATAACCCAGGCTGGAAGGTCACGGTTGACGGAGAATCCGGCAAGCAAACGGTTACCTTCACCGTCGGCTACGACAACGACGATGACTGGCTGCTGATCAGGGCCACCGCTGATCGGTTCGAGGGAATCGGCGATGCCACGAAACTGACGGTGCTTCTTGGATACCTACGTGACTGGTTGACCGGGTCACTCGACTTGCCTCAACTAGGGAGTCGCATAGTAGAGTGACTCGCTGTGCCCCTCGGGCACGAAGAAGTGAATACGGGCCGTCGCTCGCTGAGGGCGACGGCAATATTTCGGGCTGTGGCGCAGCTTGGTAGCGCACTTGACTGGGGGTCAAGGGGTCGCAGGTTCAAATCCTGTCAGCCCGACAATTGTTGTCGTTATTTCACCTAGTAAATAACAGTTTTTCACGATCCTGGACGGAAAAGGTCAC
>JAISHO010000008.1 GCA_031262485.1 Propionibacteriaceae bacterium | reverse complement strand
ACCTGAAAAACTGGAAAATACTCCACACCGACTACCGCCGACCACACCGAACGTATCCCCAAACAATTACCGCAGTCATATCACTCCACTTTTACAAACTCTCATTATGAATAAGCCTCAATTAGCGGGTATCCCATCGGAAAGAACCCAAAGACTGAAGGTGAAACCGCCTCAATAATGAGGATACACCAGAAGAGGCCCGGATCCTTCTTCCCATAACTTATCCGAATCCGAGACTACCGTGGGGAAGGCCGGCGTTTGCTCTTGTAAGACCATAAACGTCGCCCACACCACTCCCGTCCTCACCTCACGGCGAAGCAAAATGATCTTCGCCCTGGGCGGTGCTCACCAGTAAGTTCCAGCATACTCGTTGTGGCAGCAAAATCATGAAATCAGGTAAGAGCCACGGCTATGATGTGTTTAATGCTAATGAAGTCGGATTTCCTCACTCGAAAGTGAAAATTATTTATACTAAAAAACAATGTTTATAGCTTCACGAAATCAGATCGGCTTTCCATGGAGTGACCTATCATTCTGAGTAAGATTCCGCGTTCAACTCTTCTTCATCGGCAGTCTCGGCTTCTTCAATGATCGGTGCCTTATCGGCATTAGGGGTATCGATGAGTTCGGAGGGCATATTATGGGGTTTGAGAATGTCCATGATGTACTTGATTTCCGCCCAGTAATCCATTCCGGGGTTCCAATCATTTACTTGTTTCTGTATATCTATATCATTACAGAATTCATCAAAGCCAAGTTTTCCAGTTTCACTGAAATAATTTGCCAACCGCTTGATTGACTCTTCACCGGATAGAGTTCTATTTGATCGAATCTGAGCTATTCCTACTGTCATTTCCCTATGGAAAATATTCACGCATAGATCTTCGAATAACCTTATGAGTGCCGGCCTATTGTAATCCTCATAAATGATAATTGCGTAAATTACTGGCACGAATGAGTTATTTTTCTCTGCTTCGGTTGCAATAATAGATCCATATTTCTTCTTGAACTTCACATAACTTTCTATTATAAATGACTGTTTTGCAAGTTCATTTCTTCGATCATACTGTGGCTGTGTTGGTTCTCGTCGTATCGCAGCAAAAAATACTGCTACAAGAGAACCCATTAGTAAGGCTGACCAGAAATCATCAACCACATCCGGGCCTGGGGCGAGCCACGAGAGATTAAATATTCTACCAACAACATATACTGCCAGTCCTTCAATAATAGCGATTATTGCAACAGATAAATGGGTTAGCTTAATTCGCAGTGAATCAGCTTTTTCAAAGGCTTCGATATTGGGGATAAGTGATATTAGCAATGTTGAAATAATGGCGGCAAATAAGAAACCTTTCTGATAATATCTATGAAAGGAAGCAGTCAGTAGTACAAGTATTATCAGCGGAGGCAAAAATCTAAACACGGTGTATTTAAATAAGACTGCAGATTTATTTGAACTAAGCGCAACCTCAGCAAGGGAGTAGTATGATGATATAAGGATTGCATAATGATTTATTGGATTCTGAAGATAGTTCTCAGAATCGTACTTTTTGAGGAGTTTAAAGAATCCAACTATCAGGATTCCACATAATATTCCTGCAAATATCGATAATATGAGATTCGTCGTACTCTCCTTCTGGTAGATCCGGCTTTACTGAAGTTCGGTGGGTACTGGAAGAGAGCCTAGCAAGGTGACAACTACTCTGCTTCTCCGTGACAATCAACTCAGTATATTTGCTTGTTTGTGCACTGTTGGGCCAGAATGATCGTGTCGCTCTGACGCGCGGATACGTGGGGAAGCTATCCGAGCTGAGGAGAATGATGACCGTAAGAACCAGCGGTGTGATCTTCATTCACTCCGCTTCGTCAGCGCTGCGGCCCCATATCGATTGGGCTGTCAGCGCTGCTTGTGGTGCTCCGATTCGTCTCTCATGGACACGACAACCGGCTGATCCGGCCTTGTGGAGGGCGGAACGACGTTGGCATGGCGTCGCCGGCACATCCGCCATCATCACGAGTGAATTGAAACGCTGCACCCAGGCCCGTTACGAGGTGACCGAGGAACCGACAGCGACGACGGAGGGCATGCGCTACACCTACACCCCCCGTCTGGGATTGTTCAGCGGACGGATCGGCCCGAGCGGTGACATCGTCGTGCCTGAGGAGAGGTTGCGCGCCGCCCTTGACCGTCATCGCTCGTCGCGCCGGGATCGTGAGGCCCGGGCCAGCCTCGAGACGGAACTCGCCTACCTCATTGGGGAGCCCTGGGACGACGAGTTGGAGATCTTCCGCTATGCCGGCGACGTCGAGCCGACCCCGTGGTTGCGCCAGGTCGGGTGACATCAGGCTCTCGAGCCCGCTCAACGGCGCCGACTCCGTAAAGGACAACGATTTCATACGGCGACCTCGTGTCCGACAGGCACACTAGGCTGAGCCCATGCGATCGTGGTCAGAGCCGTCCGTGCCAACCTTGCCTCTTGCCCCGGGGGAATTGCGCTTGCAAGGGCGCGACTCAGACTCACTCCATGCGGTGGGGCCGCAGCACGGAACCGCCCGGCTCTACGTTTGCGGCATCACCCCCTATGACGCCACACACCTCGGGCACGCCTTCACCTACCTCACCTTCGATCTCGTCCAGCGGGTGTGGCGCGATCTCGGGTTGGCTGTCGAATACACCCAAAACGTCACCGACGTCGACGACCCTTTGCTCGAGCGCGCCACCGCCACCGGGGTCGATTGGCGCGAGCTGGCCCATAGTGAGATCGACTTGTTCCGTGAGGACATGGAGGCTTTGCGGGTTCTGCCGCCCGATCACTATCTCGGGGTCGTCGAATCGCTCGGTCCGATCGAGGCGCTCCTGACGAGGCTGCGGGATGCCGGCCTGCTCTACCAAGTCGACGACGATGAGTATCCCGATTGGTATTTCCCGTGCCGTCAGGCTCCCGGCTTCGGCTCCGTCGCGGGGTTGGATGAGACGGCGATGATCGCCGAGTTCGCCGAGCACGGCGGCGATCCCCGGCGTCCCGGCAAGCGTGATCCCCTCGATTGCCTCGTGTGGCGCCTCGAGCGCGACGGCGAGCCGTCATGGCCTTCCGCATTCGGCCCCGGACGCCCCGGTTGGCACATCGAATGCACCGCTCTCGCTCTCGACACCCTGGGCGCCGCCTTCGATCTTCAAGGCGGCGGCAGCGACCTCCTCTTCCCTCACCATGAGATGTGCGCGGCCGAGGCGACAGCTGTGACAGGCGAGCCCTTCGCCCACTTTTACGCCCACGCCGCCATGGTCGGCCTCGACGGGGAGAAGATGAGCAAGTCGAAGGGCAACCTCGTCCTCGTCTCGCAACTGCGCCGCCAGGGCGCGGATCCGATGGCGATCCGTCTCGCTTTGTTGGCCCACCACTATCGCACCGAGTGGAGTTGGACGCCCACCGATCTCGTTCAAGCGGAAGAACGCTTGGCTCGGTGGCGGAAAGCCGTCACGGGGTCCGTCTCCGTCGACGCCGCTCCCGTCGTCGAGGCGGTACGTCGATCGTTGCGTGAGGATCTGCACGCCGATGACGCTCTTGTCGCGCTCGACCACTGGGGAGAACGCAGTCTTGTTTCCTCCGACGATGTCCCCGGCGCCCGGGCGATGATCCGCGACGCCGTCGACGCCCTGCTCGGAATCGCCTTGTCATGAAGGAGAACGCCATGGAAGAGACGATGATCGCCCCGGCTGGTTCCTGGCCCTCACCGGTCACCCCGGCCGATCTGGCCGGTTCAAGTGTGCGGCTCGGCGGTGGGTTCGCCGACGGCGGAGACCTCTACTGGCTCGTCGGGGACCCGCGCGACCGTGGCCGGGTGGCAGTGTTCCGGCGCCATGACGGTGTCGTCGCCGAGGTCGCCCCGGGACTCGACGCTCGTTCCCGGGTGCACGAGTACGGCGGTGGTGCGGCGGCCGCCCGTGACGGTGTCGTCGTCCTCACTGACGCGCTGAGCGGGCGAGTCCACGTCGTCGACGAAGGATCAGTGCCCCGGCCCATCACCCCCGCCGATTCACCCTGGCGCTACGGCGGATTCGCGCTCGCTCCCGTCGCGCCCGGGAAGCCTCGTCTCGTCGTCTGCGTGCGCGAAGACCACAGCGACGCGAATGCCGAGCCCGTCGACGCTCTCGTCGTCCTCGATCTCGATAGTGACAATGCGACTGGCGGCGGGATCTTCGCTATCGGAGCCGATTTCTACCACACCCCCTGGGTCGGCGACGATGGTCGGACCGTCTGGATGGAATGGGATCACCCCAACATGCCGTGGGATTCGACCCGGATCGCCGGCGCCATCCTCACACCGGATTCCGCTCAGGCGACGAAACCGGCCCCCGCCGTCATCCTCGCCGGCGACGGCCACACCTCTTTCGTCCACCCGACGATCGCCCCCAACGGCTCCGTCGTCGCCCTGGCCGACACGGGCGGCTTCTGGAACTTCTACCGCCTCACCGGCTCCGGCGGTGTCGCGTTGCGCGGCCCCGAACCGCTTCACACCCGCCCGTGGGATTTCTGCGAGCCGCCCTGGGTGCTCGACCCTCCCCCCTACACCCACCTGCCGGACGGCTCGATCGGGTGCGTGTGGATCGCCGATGGCATCTCACACCTCGGCCGCCTCGACCCCGACGGCACGCTCGACGGCATCGGCTTGGCTGCCTCCCTGACGCTCACCCCCGGCTACCCCTCCAGCGTCGCCACCCTCGGATTGAGCGATCGTCCGGGCGGATTGGTCGCCCTCGACTGGGAGTCGTTGATCGACGGAGCAGACCCTGATTTCCGGGGCATCGGAGACATTCCCGTCGTCTCACCCGACCCGGCTAGTCCCTTGCCCGCCAGCGTCCCCGACGACGAATCCGCCACTCCGGTTCCCGCGTCCAGCGCCGAGACGCACCCGGAGGGCGACTACGGATCACGCCCCTGGCTCTCACTGGAAACCCCCGGCGTCACCGCGCTGACCGCCCCTGGCGCCCCCCTCGTGCCCCCAGAGTCAGTCTCACGGCCGAGCCCCCTGACTTGGGGAGAACCCGGTGAGGAAGTCCACGCCTGGTACTACCCGCCCTATCACCCCGGCTTCGCCGCCCCCGAGGGAGAGCTGCCACCGCTCATCCTCATGAGCCACAGCGGGCCGACGTCGTACTCGCCGCCGACGTTCTCCCTCAAACGCCAGTTCTTCACCACTCGCGGCATCGGCGTGCTCGACGTCAACTACTCCGGATCCTCCGGCTACGGACGCGCCTACCGCGACCGCCTGCGCGGCGCCTGGGGTGTGGCCGATGTCCGTGATTGCTCCGACGCCGCCATGATCGCCGTCGAGCGCGGCTTGGCCGATCCGAAACGCATCGCCATCATGGGCGGCTCCGCCGGGGGCTACACGACCCTCGCCGCCCTATGCTTCACCGACACCTTCTCCGCCGGCATTTCCAGCTACGGCATCGGCGACCTCGAAGCGATGGTGACCGACACCCACAAGTTCGAAGCCCGCTACCTCGACGGTTTAGTCGCCCCCTATCCCGCCGGGCGCCAGACCTACCTCGATCGATCACCGATCCACCACCTCGACGGCTTCGACTGCCCCCTGCTCCTCCTCCAAGGCTCCGACGACGCCGTCGTGCCCCCCTCCCAAGCCACCGCCATGGCCGATGCGCTCGAGAAGAAAGGCATCACCGTCACCCTCGTCATCTACCCCGGCGAAGGCCACGGTTTCCGCCAAGCGACAACGATCGAGGATCAATACGAGCAGATGCTCACCTTTCTCGGTGAGGTGTTCGGGTTCAGCCCTGGGTAAGGGAATATCACGACAGTGACACTCAACAGAAAAATATAGGCACCTTCAGAAAACGGGCAGCAGATACGGTGGACCGTTAGTTGGTCGGCGCGCGGTCCAGTGAAATATTTTAACGGCTTTAGTCTGCCGCTTTCTACCCTTATCCTGTGACTTCTATAATATTAGCGGTAACCATAACCGCAGTAGCCGTGCCGCCGATAGATGTGTCATATGTATAAGCCCTCATGACAGATACATATAAAGTAACGAGATCATCTTTAACGATTGTTTTCAGTAAATCCTCATTCGCCGTGACAATCGTATTTACGTCATAGTCCCAGACCGACTCAGGCCTTTCGCCCGCAGTATCGACTCTGATGGAGGTCGTCCCCGTCGCTGCGTCAGCCTGCGTGACTCGCCCATAAAGCACGTATTTTTTCCCTATAAAAGAATCAGGGTCACGTTCGACGAGTAACCAGTCGCGGTTTGAGACCGCAGAATATGTCGCTGGATCGAAACGTTCGGCTTCGGCTGCCGCTTCTGCGGCTCTGCGCGTAGCTTCCGCTTCAGCTTGTTGGGAGGCTCGAGCCGCTCGCGACGCTTCTGCGGCAGCAGATTCTGAAGCTGCCCTTTCCGCATTGACTGTCGGGGAAATGGACGCACGTGGAAGTGAACTTTGTGATCCCGTCGGGGATAGAGTGTTCGTCCCTTCATCATTGTTTTGCTGCGTCGCAGTAAAAGCGATCCCAAAAACGATGAGACAAATGCCAATGACAATGATAGACACTAACCAAAATCGAGATCGAATAGGCGGAGTTTCACCAGATTCTTGTCCAGGCACAGACTGCGATGCGCTGGGGGTCTGTGCGCCCCCTTGCCACTGATCGTTTGAGGCCATCGGCGATACAGGTTGTTGAATCTGTTGAACTGGTGGTGGAGGCAAAGCCTGGGTATGGGATGTCCATTGACGACCATCCCACCAGCGGAGAAGCGATGGATTCTGCGGATCGGGCAACCACCCAGGATGAACCTCAGTCATAGAAAATAACTATTCCACAATAATTATGTCGTGACAATCCCTTACCGACCCATGGCACCGATGCAAGCCCGCATCTGACGCAGACCCGACAGGCCAGCAAACGAGGTTGTCATCGTCAGTCATATCCACGAAACGGCTTGCGGTCACCGCCATGATTACAAAGATTCATAGCGTTGTCATACCTCATGAGTAGAGTCCAACGAAAGGACAGCCACGGGAGGGAGACCCATGCCATACGACTCTGGGGATCCTCCCGCCGTTGAAAGTGGACAGGAGTCTTGGTTGCACGGATGGAACGTCATTGACGTTTCAGATTGGGAAGTGATCGACCGAGAACCGGTTGGTTCAAGCGACCCTCTCTGGCTCGCTCAGCCGGGAAGCGAGAGCACCCTATGGCTTCACAAGAGCACCGTCATTCCCACGAATGGCGAGGAGCAGGGCGAAGATTGGGCTGAGGCCGTCAGCACCCGCATCGCCCAGCTTCTCGGCGTTCCCTGCGCCCAAGCACGGTTATGCCGACGGAAAGGGCGGAGGGGATCAATTTCCCTGAGCCTCAATGCAGAGGGTTACTCCCTAGTGCACGGAGGCGATTGGCTTGAAGCCGCCGGCGTTCCAGAATTCGAGAATTGGCAGCAACGATCATCGCGCGGCCATCAGCGTCGTTCCTCCGGTGGAACAATTCAACGTGGTCATAACCTTGAGAACATCCGAGACGCTTTGGCTCACGTGAAAGCTCCCCTTTCCCTGCCAGACGATCTCACCGCTTTCGACGCTTTCGCTGGATATCTTCTTCTCGATGCGATCATCGCCAACCGCGACCGACACGAGTTCAACTGGGCTGTGATGCAATCGTTGACCGATGGTCAGCCGGATCGTCTCTGCCCATCTTTCGATCATGGGACCACGCTCGGGCATAACTTGTCAGATCACAAACGTCGGACGTGCGACCGGGAAGCGTTCTCTCGCCGGGCGACGGCTCACAGGTTCGAACACACAAGGAAGAAATGTCTCACCCTCACAGAATTGTCGATACAGGCCTTAACGATGGCATCTCCATCAGGGAGGGGATTCTGGACTCACCAGCTTGCACGCTCCGATCTCAGCCGCTTGGAACTGCAAACCCTTAGACTAGACGGGGTGTCGGAAGTGACTGCTATCTTCATCGATGAGTTAGTGACGTGGAACGTGAGGAGGTTGAAGGATGCCATCGACTGCGGTCAGAGATAAGGATCTCGCAGGAGCTACGGATGTGCGAGAACTCCTCGTCCTCTGGCAGAACATCCATACACGTTCAATCGTCCCTGTCGGGAGATTGTTCCTTCACGATGGACGGTATCGGTTCGGGTATGTCACAGGGGCATCGTCGATGGGGATGCGTCCACTCCTCGGTTTCCCAGATTTCGACCAACTTTACGAGAGCTACAACATACCACTTCTATTTGCACAACGGATTTTTGATCCTGCCCGACGCGATTTTAGGGAAAGCATCGCTGAACTCGGGATCAGTTCGGAAGCGACTCCTTGGGAGCAACTTGTCAGGCTAGGGGGAAGACGTCAAGGTGACGGCGTCCGAGTCATGGAGATGCCGACAGTCGATCATCAAGGAATTGCCACAACACGTTTCCTTCTTCACGGCACCCGGCACATCCCTGGTCCTATGAGAATGTGTGAAGGGATTCACATTCAGTGCACCCGCGAAGAACGGGACAAGGCGGTAGATCAGCTCAGAGAAGGAGACAAACTCGTTCTTCTTCACGAGGAAGGCAACGAGCACGATCCTGATGCCCTCATCGTCACGTCGACTGGCGTTCCGCTCGGTTACGTGCCCCAGGTGGTGTCCCGAGCAGTAAGGACGCTGCTCCTTTCACAGAGGAGCAAACGCGTCCGAGCGGTAGCGGTGGGCGGACCGCAGGTTCCCTTAGGCTCACGTATCGTCGTCGAGGTCAAGGTAGAAGCCCCGCCAAACTTCAGTTTCGACCCGCGCGGAGAGTGGAAGTTAGCAGCGGGATAACGGGTTCGAGCCCCGCTACCACTCGCCACCACTCCCTCGGGGCTCCGGGGGGCCAAACTTATCCGCAAACCCAGCCCAAGGTAAACCCCCTCCCGGGGCTCCGGGGGTTGGACCCCCGGACCAACACTCCTAGTGTGACCTGGTCCGATGAAAGCGGACATAGTCCGCTTTCACAGTAGGGCGGGCGGGGCTCGAACCCGCGACCAAGGGATTATGAGTCCCCTGCTCTGACCAGCTGAGCTACCGCCCCGTAGTCTGCGACATCGCGTTGTTGAGTCTAGGTCATCATGGGCTCAGGCGGCGATTTGGAAGCGGAAGCTGCCGGTCATCTCGTTGACGGGTTCGCGTTTGAAGGTGGAGATCCAGGGGCGCGACGGGGAGCCGGTGTAGATCTGGCGGGGGCGGTAAATCCGCTGCTTCGGGTCGTCGTGGAGTTCTTTCCAGTTGGCGATCCAGCCGGGCATGCGGCCGATGGAGAACAGGACGGGGAACATCTCGGTGGGGATGCCGAGAGCGGTGAGGATGATGCCGGAGTAGAAGTCGACGTTGGGATAAAGCCGACGGGCGACGAAGTAGTCGTCGTGGAGGGCGATCTCTTCAAGCTCACGGGCGAGGTCGAGGCGGCGGTCGGTGATCTGCATCGCGGCGAGGAGGTCGTCGGCGGCTTGTT
Source organism: Propionibacteriaceae bacterium (assembly GCA_031262485.1). GTDB lineage: Bacteria > Actinomycetota > Actinomycetes > Propionibacteriales > Propionibacteriaceae > WQYJ01. Next base: position 79,797 of record JAISHO010000008.1, on the reverse strand, counting down.
TGAGGAGGAGGGCGCGCGGGTCCCAGTTGCGGTAGACGCGATGCCCGAAGCCCATGAGGCGAATATTGTTCTTGCGGTCTTTGACGCGTTCCAGATAATCACGGGCGGATTGGCCGGTTTGGCTCAATTCCGTGAGCATTTCCATGACGGCCTGGTTGGCGCCGCCATGCAAAGGACCCCACAGGGCGCAGACGCCGGCTGCGACCGAGGCGTAAAGATTGGCCTGCCCGGAAGCGACCATGCGGACGGTCGAGGTGGAACAGTTCTGCTCGTGATCGGCGTGGAGGATGAAGAAAAGATTGAGCGCCTGGGCGGCTTCGGCGGAGGCGACGTATTCGCGGTGCGGGCGGGAGAACATCATGTGAAGGAAATTCTCCGTGTACTTGAGGTCGTAGCGCGGATATTGGATCGGCTCGGAGATCGAGGATTTGTAGGCTGCGGCGGCGATGGTGCGGGCTTTCGACATGAGCGAGGCGGCGACGCGTTCGAATTCCTCGTCACAATCGATGATGAGGCCGGGCAGATCATAAGACTGAAGGGCGTTGATCATCGCGGACATGATCGACATCGGATGGGCGTCGCGCGGGAAACCGGCGAAGTGACGGCGGAAATCCTCGGGCAGAGCTGAATTATCGGTGAGGATTTGGCTGAACCGAGAACGTTCGTCGGCGGTGGGCAATTCGCCCCAGATGAGCAACTGCGCCGTCTCTGTGAACGAGCTGCGACGGGCGATCTCCTCGATCGGATATCCGCGATACCGCAAGATGCCCCGCTCGCCGTCGATATAGGTGATGGCGGAACGGCACGACCCCGTGTTGGCGTAACCGTCGTCGAGAGTGATGAATCCGCTCTCCGCTCTCAAGGCGCTGATATCGACCGCCTGCTCGCCTTCCGAGCCGATGACGACGGGCAGGTCGATGCGCCGGCCGTCCGGCAACATCAATACCGCTGTTTCTTGCTCTGCCATCGGGGCCTCCTTCGCGTCGTGAGGGAGCTGACGAGGGATGGTCAGCCTCCCGGGAGTCATGAGGCAGTCCGTGTGGACGCGTCGCGAGCGCCAAGGGATCGATCGGGCGAGACCGAAACCGGGGGCTCTTCATTTCTTCAATCATCGCCGATGAAGGCCGGAGCGCTCAAGTAGAATGGAATTTATCACACCGCTGTTCTACGAAAACGAGGGAGAAGTATGTCAGATTTCGGGATCGCTGAGACGTTCGGGTGGCACGACGAGAGCGGCTTCCAGATCGATCGCGGGCACGATTCGCTGCCGCCGGCCGGGCCGGATGATTCCGAGACGACCACCGCCGACTCCCCCGCCTCACCAGATTCCCCCGACGATCACGAGGCCCCCCAGGCCGTCCGGGACGAGGAAGCTCTCCTCGACGCCGTCGTCGGCCTTGGCGGCGAGCGCCACGCGGACGACCTGGCCGTCCTCCGCAGCAAGGTCGAAGAATGGTACGACGCGACCGACGGCGTCATGAACACAAAGAGGCAACGCTGACACAACGACGGTGGGGACCCCCTGAGGAGTCCCCACCGTCGTTCGTCGATGGTCTGCGATTAGACGCCTTCGCCGCTGGCGGCGCCGAGGGCCAGCTCTTCGAAGGGGCCGTCGGGGATCGTCGTCTTGGCGGCTCCGGTGAAGGTGAACGGGGTCTCCGACCCTTCCGGGGCGACGTCGACGAGGACGACCTGGCCGGCTTGCAGTTCGCCGTAGAGGATCTTCTCCGCCAGCACATCTTCGATGTCGCGTTGGATGGCCCGGCGCAACGGCCTGGCGCCGAGGACCGGATCGAAACCGCGGTCGGCGATGAGCGACTTGGCGGCCGGCGTCAGCTCGATGCCCATGTCGCGATCGCGCAGGCGCTCCTCCAACTGGGCGACCATGAGGTCGACGATCCGCTCGATCTCCTCGTGGCTCAACTGGTGGAAGACGATGATCTCGTCGACCCGGTTGAGGAACTCGGGGCGGAAGTGCTGCTTGAGCTCGTCGGAGACCTTGGCCCGCATCGTCTCATAGGACGAGGTGGCGTCTCCCTTGCCGGAGAAGCCGAGGCCGACGGCCTTGGAGATGTCGCGGGTGCCGAGGTTCGTCGTCATGACGATGATCGTGTTCTTGAAGTCGACGACCCGGCCCTGCGCGTCCGTCAGACGCCCCTCGTCGAGGATCTGCAGGAGCGAGTTGAAGATGTCCGGGTGAGCCTTCTCGACCTCGTCGAAGAGGACGACCGAGAACGGACGACGGCGCACCTTCTCCGTCAGCTGGCCGCCTTCTTCATAACCGACATAGCCGGGAGGGGAACCGAACAGCCGGGAGGCCGTGTGCTTCTCCGAGTACTCCGACATGTCGAGGGTGATGAGGGCGTCCTCGTCTCCGAAGAGGAACTCCGTCAGCGCCTTCGTCAGCTCCGTCTTGCCGACGCCTGAGGGGCCGGCGAAGATGAACGAGCCGGAGGGACGCTTCGGATCCTTGAGGCCGGCGCGGGTACGACGAATCGAACGGGACAGCGCCTTGACGGCGTCCGTCTGCCCGATGATCCGCTTGCCCAGCTCCGCTTCCATCTGAAGCAGACGGGAGGACTCCTCCTCGGTCAGCTTGAAGACAGGAATGCCGGTGGCCGAGCTGAGAACCTCGGCGATCTGCTCCTCGTCGACCTCGGCCGGGATGTGATCCTCGTTCTGTTTCCACTGCTGCTCGAGTTCGAGCCGCTCGGCCAAAAGCTTCTGCTCTTGATCGCGCAAACCGGCGGCGGCCTCATAGTTCTGGCCGTCGATGGCGGCGTCCTTCTCGACGCGGACCTGGGCGATCTTCTCGTCGATCTCGCGCAGCGTCGGCGGGGCCGTCATGCGCTTGATGCGCAGCCGGGCGCCCGCTTCGTCGATGAGGTCGATCGCCTTGTCGGGGAGGAAACGATCGGAGATGTATCGATCAGCCATCTGGGCGGCGGCCGCCAGCGCGGCGTCGGTGATGGTGATCTTGTGGTGGGCTTCGTAGCGATCGCGCAGGCCCTTGAGGATGTCGATCGTCAGCCCGATCGACGGCTCGGAGACCTGGACCGGCTGGAAGCGGCGCTCCAGGGCGGCGTCCTTCTCGATGTACTTGCGGTACTCGTCGATCGTCGTGGCGCCGATCGTTTGCAACTCGCCGCGGGCCAGCATCGGCTTGAGCATGCTCGAGGCGTCGATCGCGCCCTCGGCCGCGCCGGCGCCGACGAGCGTGTGGATCTCGTCGATGAACAGCATGACGTCGCCGCGCTGCTTGATCTCGGCCAGCACCTTCTTGAGGCGCTCCTCGAAATCACCGCGATAGCGCGACCCGGCCACGAGCGCGCCCAGATCGAGGCTGTAGACCTGCTTGTCGCGCAGCGTCTCGGGGACCTCGCCGCGGGCGATCGCCTGGGCCAAGCCCTCGACGACGGCGGTCTTGCCGACGCCGGGCTCCCCGATGAGGACGGGGTTGTTCTTCGTGCGGCGGCTCAGCACCGTCATGACCCGCTCGATCTCGGTGCGCCGCCCGATGACCGGGTCGAGCTTGCCCTCACGGGCGTCCGAGGTGAGGTTGTGGCCGAACTGGTCGAGGATCTTCGAGTGCTGGTTGGCCGGTTTCTCCGGGGCGCCGGCCATGGCGGCCTGCTTCGTCTGATGCCCGGAGAGAGACTGCAAGACGGCGTCGCGGACCCGGTTGAGGTCGGCGCCGAGCTTGATGAGCACCTGGGCCGCCACGCCCTCGCCCTCACGGACGAGGCCGAGCAGGATGTGCTCCGTCCCGATATAAGAGTGGTTGAGCTGCAGCGCCTCGCGCAGAGACAACTCTAAAACCCGCTTAGCCCGGGGCGTGAAGGGGATATGACCGGACGGCGCCTGCTGCCCGTGGCCGATCACCTCCTCGACCTGAGCGCGCACGGCGTCGAGGGTGACCCCCAGCGACTCGAGCGCCTTGGCGGCGATGCCCTCGCCCTCATGGATCAATCCCAAGAGGATGTGCTCAGTGCCAATGTAATTATGGTTGAGCATCCGGGCCTCGTCCTGAGCTAGGACGACGACCCTGCGAGCGCGATCCGTGAATCTCTCAAACATGCATTCTCCTCATGCGTCCGACGCCCACCCCCGTGGCGGAACATGTCGTGACGCACATCGTCAGTCTAGGGCGTCCCTCGGAATTCCGCCGTTGTCGCACGCGGATCCCCGAGGGATACCTTAGTGAACGGAGGCCTCCCCTGAGATATTCCCGCCCCTTGGGAGGCCTTGCGCCCACCCTGCTCCCCCGTCGAGTGATTTCTGGGCATTGATACATTCCTCACACAACTCCGGAGCGCATCAACAGCGTCTGGTGAATGGGGGCCGACGGGCCGATCGAAGCGAGTTCACCGCCACGGATGGCGGAACGACACCCAAGAACACACAAGACTTTATCGATGCTTATTTTAATCAGGAGTAAAGGGAACCCATTGGCAGTTTCCCATTTCTTGATGACTTTCGGAGGACTCGACCAATCGTGGGAATGATCAACAGGTGGGATCCATCAAAATGCTGTGGCCACTCCCAATCGATCCCTCTCATTCAGGACGATGGGAATGGCCACAGCCAATACTATTCAGCGACGAAGATTCTCATCGGCTTCTCCTAGGAGAAAAGGCCGAGAGCCCAGACGCATCTGTCAGCTATGCGCCTTGGCGTAAGCTTCCTGCAACTCGGCCGAGACGCGGCCGCGATCGGAGACCTTAAAGCCGTTGTCACGACCCCATTCACGCATGGCGGCGAGGGCCTCTTTATCCGTCGCACTCGCGGAGCGACGGTTGCGCGGAGCCTTGGCGACATTACGAACGGGACGAGCCTTCTCGATCCAAGGACTGAGTTCGGAACGCAGACGCTCGGCGTTCGCGTCGGATAAATCAATCTCGTAAGCGACGCCCTCGAAGGCGAAGTTGACCGTCGTGCCGCCTTCGGTGCCGTCCATGTCGTCAGTGATAATGGTCTGTGTGTGCTTAGCCATCAAGATCTCCTTAATGCGACTTTCGTCGTCTATTACTGCTGTCTAGTGGCGCGGAACCCGGGCGGAGGGACCGGCCGATGTATTCTTCCCTGTGCTCATCCGGAGGGCTCCGAGAAGAAACTATCACCACATCTATTTCGCGGCGTTAACCGCTGACAGCCGAAATCATAGAGTGAGAAGAGAATATTCGCAAATCATCGGGAGATGTTTCTCATAAACTCATGGAAACCTCACCCCACGTCAAAATATTCATTCCGCTGAATCGCCGGCGTCCATTCATGGAGATAGATGCGGGGCCTCCGGGGGCGCGGAGGCGCGAAAAAAGAGGAGGGATGATTCCGTCACTGCCCGGAGTCGTCCCCGCCCCGCCCGGATTCCGATCCCCGCCGGTGCGGGTCGGTTTGGCATTCCCGTTCGAGAATTCGCCCCGCCACCACCATGACGACTGCTGTCAGAAAGCAGATGGCGCCATGGAGGAGACGCGTTCGCTCGGCTTCGACGACAAGTCGGGGAATAGCCAATCCGGCGGTGACAGCGAATAATCCGGCCATCACAGCGCCACCGGCGATGAGTGCCTGGGCGAAAGCGACGAGGGCGAGGCCGCGACGGGGCTCGGCCGGCTGGTGGCGCACATGGTTGCGCTGATGGGAGAGCCAGGCCAAGACGAACCCGGCCAAGGCGACGAGAGCACAGAAAGCGGCGATGCTCCACCCTGGCGTCGGGGCGTGGCCTGTGAGAAGCCGCCAGGCCTGCACGAGCACCCAACCGGCTCCGGCTCCGACGAGAGCGGCTCCGGCGACGACGGTGTGGGGCAAACGCGTCATCGCTGGCCGTCTCCCGGCAACGCCTCCCCCACCACGGGCGGCTGTTCCATCGGCACGAACAAGGTGTTTCCGACCCAGCGGATCGTCTGATCGGCGACCTCGCCCAGCCAGGCGGCGAGCGGGCGATCCTTCAGACGGGCGGTGGGATCGATCTCCTCCCAGGGGACGAGGACGAAGGCCCGGGCCTGGGCGCGCGGATGCGGCAGCGTCAAGCGAGGAGTGTCGTGGTGTTCGGGCGAGAGCCGACCGTCGGTCCCCACGACGGCGACGTCGATGAGGTCGATGTCGAGCGTGCGCGGCCCATGGGGCACGATGCGTGTCCGCCCAGCCGCCCGTTCGATCTCCTCCGCCCGCGTGAGAGCCTCGTCGGCGGTCAATTCGCAAGTGAGGATGACGACGGCGTTGAGGAAATCGGCTTGCGCGAGGGCGCCGACCGCGGCCGTCTCATAGATCGACGACGCGACGAGCGAGACGACGCCCGGGGTCGTCGCCCAGGCCGAGACGGCGAACTGGAGCCAGGATTGGCGGTCGCCGACGTTCGACCCGATCGAACAGACGATCCGGCGCAGGACACCGCCTGGGGGGCCCTTCGGCTCCGACTCCATGACGAGGAGGTCGTCGCCAGCGATCGGATCCACCTCCGGGGCGAAGACAAAATCGGCGACGGCGGGAGGGGCGGGCCTGACTCGCTCGATCGTCACCCGGACGTCGGCGATGGACAGGCCGAGGGGGGCTTCGGGCTTGTGCACGGTGACGACGACCCGCTCGACCGGGAAATGCTCGATGACCGCGGCGGCGATCCGTTCCGCCACCGTCTCGATGAGATCGGCCGGCTCCCCGGCCAGGATGTCATGGACGAGGCGGGCGACGACGCTGTAATCGACCGTGCGGGCCAGATCGTCGCTCGCCGCGGCGGGCCGCGTGTCGAGCCACCAGGTGACATCGGCGACGAAACGCTGCCCGTCGCGTCGCTCCTCGTCGTAGACCCCGTGGTGGCCGATCGCCTCGATGCCGACGAGATCGACCCTCGACGAGGCGACCGAGGCGCCGCGATCGCTGAAATCGGATGGATCGGAGGAGATCGAGGGGAGGTGCAGACTCACGGCCGCCTCATCCGCCCGGCCACGACGACGGCGGCGCGCTGGCTGGCGACTTCGTGGGTGCGCACCCCCCAGACGCCGAGCGCCGCCAGCAAGGTGGTGACGGCCACGGTGGCGGCGTCGCGATCGGATGGTTCCGTCGCCCGGGGATAGGCCTCAGCGAGGAAACCCTTGCGCGAGACGCCCCACAGCACCGGCAGACCGATGCGCTGGAAGCGATCGGCCGCACGCAGGAGAGCCCAGTTGTCCTCGGTGGTCTTGGAGAAGCCGATGCCGGGGTCGAGGATGAGCCGTTCCGGTTCGATCCCGGCCCGCAGAGCCGCCTCGGCCCGCCGGGAGACCTCGGTGATGACCTCCGAGACGACCGCGCTATAAGGAGAGGTGCGCGGGGCGCCGTCGGACATGAACTCGCGCCAGTGCATGACGACGTAGCCGGCCGGCGACGACGCCACCGTGGCCAACATGCGAGGATCGGCCAACCCCCCGGACACGTCGTTGACGATGAGCGCTCCGGCCTGGATGGCGGCGGCCGCCACCGTCGAACGCGTCGTGTCGACGCTGACAGGCACCCCGGCGGCGGACAGACCTGCCACCACGGGCAAGAGTCGAGCCAACTCTTCATCGGCCGGGACCCGAGCGGCGCCCGGGCGAGTCGATTCGGCGCCGATGTCGATGAGGTCGGCGCCTTCGCTCATGAGGTCGATGCCGTGGGCGATGGCCTGGTCGGGATCGAGCCAGCGCCCGCCGTCGGAGAAGGAGTCCGAGGTCACGTTGACGATGCCCATGATCCGGGTCGGTCCGGGGGTGAGCAGGCCGTTCAAGGTCGGCGCCGGCCCCGCCCCGGCCCGGATGACCGGTGAGGGCGGAGTGGCTGGAGAGAGAGGGACCCGTGACGGAGAGAGGGTGGCGGTGGTCATCGTGGTCGGCCCGCCACGATGAGACTCATGGCCTCCGCCCGGGAGGCCGGATCGTGCAATTGCCCGCGCACCGCCGAGGTGACGGTGCGGGATCCGGGTTTGCGGACCCCGCGCATCGTCATGCAGAGATGCTCGGCTTCGATGACGACGATGACGCCGATCGGGTGGAGGGCGTCGACGAGGGCGTCGGCCACCTGGGTGGTGAGGCGTTCCTGGATCTGGGGACGTTTGGCGTAGACGTCGACGAGGCGGGCCAGTTTCGACAATCCGACGACCTGGCGCGGCTCGCCCCCGGGGATGTATCCGACATGGGCGACCCCGGTGAAGGGAAGGAGGTGGTGCTCGCAATAGCTCCACAGTTCGATGTCCTTGACGAGGACGAGTTCCTCATGGTCGACGGTGAAGCGAGTCGTCAACACCTCGGCCGGATCGGCCGTCAGCCCGCTGAACGCCTCGGCGTAGGCGCGGGCGACCCGATCGGGGGTCTCACGCAGGCCCTCGCGGTCGGGGTCCTCGCCGACGGCGATGAGCAATTCCCGAATCGCCCTCGCGGCACGGTCATGGTCGAAGGACATCACACCTCCTCATCTCAGGCCCGGTCGCCGCCGGAAGGAGAGGACGGCCCATCCGTCGGCGGAACGGACGGGGATTGGCCGGATGGACCCGCCGCCCCGGACGGCCCGGCGGGCGGAACCGGGGGCGCGGGCGTAGCGGGCTGAGCGGGCGGCGCCCACGAGCCGATCGGAGACGGATCCGTCCACGGAGTTCCCGCGGCGGGGCCGGCGACTGGTCCGGCAGCGGCGCCCGGAGCAGGCGAGGCGCCCGGGGCGGCGGCGCCGGCAGCGGCGACTGAGGGCGCGTCGAAGTCGTCGTCGAGCGCCGGTTCGGGGATGTCCGGTTCCGGCACCGGGGGGATCGGCGAGGGGACGCGCTTGTCGGAGCCCGTCCAGGGCCCTCGCTCGGGGCGCATCGACAACCCGGCGAAGATCGCGGCGACCTGTTCCTTCTCGAGCGTCTCGTGCTCGAGCAACTGGCGCACCAGCTCGTCGAGGGTGGATCGGTTCGTCACGAGCGACTCGTAGGCCTCCATGTGGGCCCGGTTGATGAGGTCGGCGACCTCCTCGTCGATGATCCCGGCGGTGCGATCGGAGTAGCCGCGGCTTTGCCCCATCTCCATGCCGACGAAGGGCTCGCGGTCGTCGGAGCCGTAGCGCACGGCGCCGAGCGAGGACGTCATCCCGTATTGGGTGACCATGGCGCGCGCCACCTTCGTGGCCTTCTCGATGTCGTTGCTCGCGCCCGTCGTCGGATCGTGGAAGATGAGCTCCTCGGCCGCCCGGCCCCCGAGCATGTAGGCCAATTGGTCGAGCAGTTGGCCGCGGGTTTGGGAGTACTTGTCTTGATCCGGCATGACCATGGTGTAGCCAAGCGCCCGCCCGCGCGGCAGGATCGTGATCTTTTGCACCGGGTCGTTGCCCGGCATGGCGGCGGCGACGAGCGCGTGGCCGCCCTCGTGATAGGCCGTCACGAGCAATTCGTGGGCGTTCATGAGCCGGGTCCGCTTCTGCGGTCCGGCCACGACCCGGTCGATCGCCTCGTCGAGGGTCTCCATCGTGATCGACGATTTGTTCTCCCGAGCGGCCAACAGGGCGCCCTCGTTGAGAACGTTGGCGAGGTCGGCGCCGGTGAACCCGGGGGTGCGCCGAGCCACATTCTTGAGATCGACGTCGGTCGACAACGGTTTGTCCTGGGCGTGGACTTGGAGGATCTTGTAGCGCCCGCGCAGATCCGGGGCGTCGACGGCGATCTGACGGTCGAAGCGGCCCGGGCGCAACAGGGCCGGGTCGAGGACGTCGGGCCGGTTGGTGGCGGCGATGAGGATGACGCCGCCGTGGTCGTCGAACCCGTCCATCTCGACGAGGAGCTGATTGAGGGTCTGCTCGCGTTCGTCGTGCCCGCCGCCCATGCCGGCGCCGCGGTGGCGCCCGACGGCGTCGATCTCGTCGATGAAGACGATTGCTGGGGCCGATTGCTTGGCTTGCTCGAAGAGGTCGCGCACCCGCGAGGCGCCGACGCCGACGAACATCTCGACGAAGTCGGAGCCGGAGATCGAGAAGAACGGCACTCCGGCCTCCCCGGCGACCGCGCGGGCCAACAAGGTCTTACCCGTTCCAGGCGGGCCGTAGAGAAGGACGCCCTTGGGAATCTTGGCGCCGAGAGCTTTGAACTTGCCCGGATCCTCGAGGAATTCCTTGATCTCTTGCAATTCTTCGACCGCTTCGTCGACCCCGGCGACGTCGGCGAAGGTCGTCTTCGGAGTGTCCTTGGCGGCGACTTTGGCGCGCGACCGTCCGAAGCTGAACACTTTGCCCGTGCCCGCCCCCATGAAACTGTTCATGAGGATGATGAGGACGCCGGCGATGATGAGGAGGGGGATGAGGGTGCCGAGCAACGTCGTCCAGAACCCACCGATGTTGTTGACACCCTCCCATTTCTCGAGGGTGCCCTCCTCGACACGCTCGTTGAGCCGGTCGATCAGCTCAGCTGACTGGTTGTCGATCCAAATGGAGCGGTATTTCTTGCCATCGGCGGCGATGATCTCGATGCTCTGCTCTTGATCGGTGAGGACGACCTCAGTCAGCTCTTCGTCCCCGTTGATGATCTGGACGGCCTGAGAGGTCGGCGTCTCCTCGTATCCGTTGGCTGATTGCATGATCCGCAGGATGAGACTGAAAACGAGGATGCCGATGAGCATCCAGATGAAAGGGTTACGCAGGAGCCGCTTGAAGGTGTCCATAGAGCAGACAGTCTACGGCGTTTTGCCCGGGTTCCCACCCGGCGATGTCCGGCCAGACGCGACGACTTCCCACAGACACCTCACCGACGGCGCCTGCCACGACGCCAAGTCGCCGAGCCGACGAGGAGACGAGGCCCCGCTCATCCCTGATCGCTTCCAGCGAGGAGGAAATCGGCCAATGACTCGTCATCGTCGCCCAGAGCCCGATCGTCCCAATCGCGCTCGGGATCGTCGATCCGGGCGATGTGCCAGACCGCCGGGCTCCTCGGCTTGACGACAAGGCCCGGGATGGTGTCGCGCAGGACGCACAGCGCCATGAGCATCCAATAGAAGGCCGGATACCAGGCCGCCCAGGGGACCTCCCGGAACAGCTTGGGATCGACCTTGCGGTCGAGCATCATCCCGGTGATGACCTGCGCGACGCCGGTGACGACGGTGCAGGCGGCCATGAAGGCGAGGACGGCGACCCATTCGCCGACTGGCGTCCAGATCGCCCAGCCGATGAGGCCGAAGAGGATCGCGACCGCCTCGGCGTGCACCCAGATGAGCGAGAGCCAGGCGAGGATGAGATTGGGCCACATCCGCCGGTGCGAGGGATGCAGCGCGGCCCAGCCGTGGCGACGCAAGACCTGGGCCAAGCCACGGGCCCAGCGCCGACGCTGATGCCACAGTTGCCGCCAGGTCTGGGGCACCTCCATGCCGAAGAGCGCGGCCGGCTCGTAGACCGCCTCGTATCCGTTGATCTGAAGCCGCCAGGTCAATTCGATGTCCTCGGTCACCATGAGCGGGTCGAAACCGCCGAGCGCCACCATGACGGGCCGGCGCAGCATGACGCACAGGCCCGACACCGTCGTCAACCGTCCCCAGGCCTCGTCGCCACGACGTTGGACGGCGACGGAGGCGGAGAATTCGACCGCTTGGAGATGGGCCGGGATGCTCCGGGTGTTGCCGACGCGCGGGTTGCCGGTGACGGCGGCGACGCGGGGCATGAGGAAGTGCGCCGCCATGAAACGGGCGGCTTTGCGTTCGGGGCGCCCGTCGGCGTCGAGGACGAGGGCGAGGTCGCCGCGCGCCAGGACGAGGCCGTCGTTGATGGCGAGCGCCTTGCCCTCGTTGACCGGCTTACGCAGCAGGCGCAATTGCCCGCGCAACGCGTAGGGACGAACGATGGAGACGGTGTCGTCGCTCGACCCGTCGTCGACGACGATGAGGTCGACGACCGGCCAATCGAGATTGAGCACACAACTGATGGCGTCTTCGATCGTCCGCTCCTCGTTGTGGGCGGCGATGATGACGCTGAGCGTGGGATAGCGACGCATCGCCTCGGTCTCCCGGTCGACGGTCGGCAAGACCCAGGCCGCTCGCCTGCCCCGCCGATACCACCAGGCGGTCACCATCTGTTGGATCGCCGAACACATCGGATAGGTGCCGAGAAAAGCGATGATGATCGTCGTGACGGGATAGTCGCGCAGAACGGAGAAAAAATCATTCATACGGTGTCTCCTGTGCCGGGACGACGCCCGAAAGGCAGTTGGACGGGATGCTCGAGCGGCGGGGCGGCGAACTGGGCCTGGCTGCGCGGCTCGATGGCCGGGACGCTCGAAGAGGCCACCACGCTCTCCAGAGCCGGCGGCTCGTTCAAGATGACGGAAGCCTCCTCGGCTTGGACGAACATGCGCATCCCGGCTTCGGGCAACTCGACGACGACGAAGTCTCCCTCGCGGTCGATCTGGCTGATGCAGTTGACGACGCGGCGCCCGAGGCGATCGGTCATGACGCGGGGGAAGGGACGGACGTTGGCGACGGCCCGCAGTTCGATGAGTTTGGGCCGGGCCACATTGATGCTGATCAACCCGCTGACGAGCGCGATGACGACGGCGCAGGCCACGCAGACGACGACCATCCAGACGGCGAACAGGGTGATGTGCCGGGTGAAATACCAGACGATGAGGACGGCCAGAATCCACCCCAAGATCGCGACGATGATCTGCCAGATCGTCAGTTCGGCGCCCCGATCGCCGGTTTGCGGCTGCCCGGGATCATCCGGGTCAGCTGGTTGTTCGATGTCCTCCCATGAGGACAGCCGTATTCCACGTTTGTTATTCCCCCCCATGGGAAGGATAGTAGTCCACTTCTGTGGCCTGGGATTGCCGCACGCCATTGGTGGGCGGGGTCGGCGGCGAGGAGCGCCACCGTGTTTGTCACGCTATAACACTGTGCTGAAGCGGGCTTTCTGAAACGGGCGCGCGCGGATCATCGTCCCCACGTCCTTCTCAGCCGTTGGGAACGCTCGTCTTTGAGGAGCATTCGTCGGAGGAGAAGAGAGACGAGGCGCGCCGCTCCGACCGCGCGACAGTTTCTTAGAACTCGCCCATCCGGCGCAGGACTCGCATGGCGATGTAACCGAGCGGGATGCGGATCCAGTAGGCGACGACCCGGAAGAGCACGACGGCCGAGGTCGCGACACCAGCGTTGACGCCGACCGAGACGAGAGCGGCCGAGAGGGCGACTTCGATGGCGCCGATGCCGCCGGGGGTGGGGACGACGGCGCCGGCGGTGTTGCCGAGCAGGTAGACGATCGTCGCGGTGACGAAGGGGATCTCTTGGCCGAAGGCGAGCAGCGAGGCTTGGAAAGCGGCGGCGTACCCGAGGGTGATGAGGAGGTTGCCGACGATCCCCGCGGCCAGGCGGGCCGGGCTGGCGACGACTTCGACGAAACGGGGCCAGGTCTGCTGGAGGGTCGGCAGGACCCGGGCCGCGACCCACTTCCGGGTCGAGGGGACGATGAGGACGACGGTGACGGCGAGGGCGACGATGATGGCGACGACGAGCATCCCCGGGGTGACGGTGAGGGATCCGATGACCCCGGACCCGGTGACGAGGGTGAGGACGAGGAGGAAGACGACGGTGACGACGATCTGGGAGACCTGGGTCAAGGCGACGGTGGCGGCGGCCAAGGCGGTGGGCACCTTGCGCTTCGTCAAGAGCATGAGATTGACGGCGGCCGGTCCGAACCCGGCCGGGGCGGCGACGGCAACGAAAGCGGCCGCCACCTGGGCGGCGACGGCCCGCCCGAAGGGGAGACGGACGGGCGCGAAGGCGACGAGCGTCAGCCCGGCCCCGAACAGCCCGACCCCGCCGAAGAGGAGCGCGGCGACGGCCCAGCGCCAGTCGCTGTCACGCACCGCGGCGATGATCTGATCGATGTTGATCGTCGTCGCCACGACGAGGATGACGATGGCGACGAGCAGGATCGAGATGATCGAGCGGACGCTGATCCTCGTCAACTGGACCGGCTCGACCGTCGCGGTCGGCATGTCGCGCGCCAGGCACAGGCGAAGTTGGCTGAGGATCTCCTGGGTCCGGGCCCGCTCGGCCCTGGCCCGCGCGGGCAGGGCGGGCAGTTGGAGGAGCGGGCCGAGGGCGGCCAATTCGGCGTCGGAGAGCGCCCGTTCGGCGGCCGCGAAGGCCTGATCGACACCGACCCGTTCGCAGGTCAGCACGAGCATCTGGACGAGGTCGAGGCGGCGGGCCAACTCAGAGCTGGCGACGTCGCCGGCCTCCCAGCCCAGCACGGTCACCTCGGAGCGGCGAGTCGCCTCCCCGGTGGCGGGATCGGAGACGAAATGGATCCGGAAGACGTCGGCGGTCAGCGCCCGGTGGGCGATGCTGGCCCTGTGGGCGCGGCGGATCTGGTGCCACATGGCGTCGAGGATGTCGTCGACGAGGTCGTCCTCGAGGACCTCGACGCCGAGTTCTGCGAAGGTGCGCGAGGCCGTCGTCGGCTCCCGCACGATGAGCATCGAATCCTCCGCTTCGGCCAGGGCGAGGACGGAGGGGGTGTTGACCCCGGCCGAGCGGGCCGAGTAATTGAGCAAGGCGGCCCGCTCCGCGGTCTGGCGAAGGGAGGCGGTCGTCCGTCCGTCGATTCCCCGGAAACGGATATAGCGCCACAGCCGGGTGAGGAAGCCGAGGACTTGGCGGTCCCCGTCGAGCACGACGACGTCGTAGGTCGCCCCGGTGATCGTCTTGAGGACGTAGAGGCGGTGGTCGCCGAAGAATTGGGGGGTCTGCCGCCCGGGCGCCCGATCGTCGGTGCCCGGCTCGATCGGGGTGAGGGAGCGGGGCAAGAACCCGGCCTGGCGGATCCCTTCGACCAAGGTGCGTCCCTGGGCCCGCTGTGAGGCGACCCCGCCGATGTAGCGAACGATATGGCCGGTCATCCGCCCGAGGAGCAGACTGAGGATCATCGCCTGGAGGGTCGCGCCGGAGGTGATGACGGTGATGGCGGCGACGATCCACAGCAGATTCCAGCTCCACCGCACGGAGACGCGCTTGGCCGGGGTGACCGCCACCGTCAGGAGCGAACAGATCGCAGCTGCCCAGAACGGCATCGCGATGACGAACGAACTGCCTTGCCACACCGATAATCCCTCACGCAAGACGTCGGGGGCGAAGGTGGTCAGGGCGAGAAGGGCGAGGGTGTTGACGATGAGCCCGGCCAACCCGGCGATGCCGGCCTGGAGGGCTTCGAGGGGGTGACGGCGGATGAGGAGGTCGAGTCCGACGGCGACGGGCGGGACGACGAGGACGAGGAAATCGAGGACGGCGACCGGCACGAAGAGGACCCGTCGCACGAGGAGGGAGAAACCGCGGACGTCGGCCGAGATCCCCTCGGAGGTGTGTTGGGCGTAGATGACACCGACGCAGATGAGGACGACGAGGACGAGGCAACCGATCGCGGCGACGATGTCGACCGCGTTGCGCACGCGCGGTTGCGGCGTCTCGGCGACGAGCGTGACGGTGTCCTCCTCTGGGCCCGTGACGGGCGAGAGGGAGGCGAGATCGTCTGCGACGATGAGCGGAGCCGGCGAGTGCGCTGTCATGACACCAGGCACACTACAGACAACGCGGCCAATGTGTTGGATAACAGTTCAAAATTACGGGGCGGAGGAGGGGCCTCACCCATCCGTCGACTCCGATGCGAGGGAAGATCCTTCAGCCAGATCGTTCTCCCCGGCCGTCAAGGTGAAACCTGTCTGAAGGTTGTGCATGCCGTTCCAGGCCAGGTTGACGAGGTGGGCGGCGACTTCGCGTTTCGGCATCTCCTGGTGCTCGAGCCACCATTGGCCGGTCATGGCGACGAGCCCGGTGAGAGCTTGGGCGATGAGGGGGACGGCGTCGGGATCGATGCCCCGCGCGGAGAAGAGCGGGGTGAGGATGTCTTCGACCCGGACGATGACGTCGTTGAGGATCGAGGTGAAGCCCCCGCCGCCCGTCTCGGAGGAATCGCGCATGATGATCTGGAAGCCCTCGGGGCACGATTCGATGTAGTCGAGGAGGGCGAGGGTGCCGCGTTCGATTTTGACCCGCGAGCCCGATCCGGGGGCGGTGATGGCGTGACGGATCGATGTCAGGAGGGTTTGGACCTCGCGGTCGACGACGACGGCGTAGAGGCCTTCTTTGCCTCCGAAATGTTCATAGAGGACGGGTTTGCTGACGGCGGCGCGGGCGGCGATCTCCTCGACCGAGGTGCCGTCGAAGCCTTTCTCGGAGAAGCAGGAGCGGGCCACGGTGATGAGTTGGTCGCGCCGCTCGGCGCTCGTCATCCGGCGCCGGCGCGGGGTCTCCTCGTCGGTCGTCTCCCTCGCCCCGCTGGTCTCGACCGTCTCCCTCGCCTCGGCGGGGTCGACGAACTCGGACGTCGCGCCGATCTCCCGGGGAGCGGGCGCTTCGTCGGCGAGGGTGTCGTCGTTCGTCTCGTCCATCATCTCGTCAAACCCCGATGGCACGGGCGCGACGAGGCGGCCCGTGCCATCGGATAGCGTCATGTTCCTGGTTCAGCCGGAGACGTTCCGGCGGGAAGCGCTGGTTCAGAGCGCGTCGGATTCGATCCGCTCAAGCGCCTTCGTCCAGTGATCGGTGACCTTCTCGGTGTCGATCTCGACGCCGGTGTGGTCGTGTCGGATCTCGATCATCGTGCTGTCGTCGCCCTGCTCCGTCAAGAGGACCTCGACCCACGTTTTCGGGGAATCGTCACGGACATGCCAGGAGAAACGGATCTCCTCCATCGGATGGTAGGAACGCGTCACACCCCAGGTGCCGTCGGCGGCACGCCACTCCTCACCCTTGTCGCCAAGCGCTGCGCCCTCGCCGAGCAGGGCGGCTTGGCCGTCGGCCGTCAGTAAGACGGACCACACCTTTTTCAGTGGTTGGCGCACCACACGGGAGACCCGTGTGACGCCGTCATTGTGCCCATCAGTCATCTGCTCCGTCATCATTGAACCTCGATTCGTCTACGGATGGCGCCAGTCCTTACAGGTGGGGCTGGGCGACGCCGCCCAGTGCCGTTACCTTATCTTGCCCACCCCATCCCTGGGAAGAATATGCTGAGGCCACGATGTCTCCCCCGCCCATCCCTCCCTCGTCCGCCGGCTCTGAGCCAAGCCGCCGCCCGGCCGCTCGTCTCGCGCTGGCCGCCGCGATCGTCCTCCTGCTCGCCGCCGTCGTCGTCTTCGTCGCCGGGGGCGGATTCGACGGCGTGCCCCAGCCCACCGTGAGCGCGACTCCTTCAGGCGGGGACCAACCGAGCCCCTCGACCGCCGAACCGACCGCCTCGCCCTCGCCCAGCCCGAGCGTGACGGCGCGACCTTTGCATCCGGGGGTGGCGGAGACAGCGATCGAAGAGATTCTGGCGGCGGCCGGGACGACGCACGCCGTCAAGGTCGATATCACCGCCGAGGAGGTCACCGTCGCCGTCGTGACGGGACGGACGGCCCGCACCTTCGCCTGGCGCTCCGGGGTGGTCTCCGCGATCGAATCCGACACCGCCTACGTCGGGCAGGTCATCTTCGACCCGCGTGATTTCGCGCTGGCCGATCCCGGGGCGCTCCTGCGGCGGGCGGGGACGATCGCCGGATCGACGGCCGGCCAGCAGCTTCAGATCGTCGAATACGACGACCGGGCCGTCTATATGACGGTGACGACGACCCCGGAGTCGCGCACCGTCTTCTACCGGCCGGACGGCTCGCTCGTCGCCGCTCTCGACGTCGCCTCCGAGGCCGGGCTGGCGGAGGGCTGGGCCGACGCGGTCGGCTCGCTCACGGCGGTGCGACGGATCACCGTCTCGACGGCCGGCGAGTCGGTCGCGGTCGAGACGCCCGGCGCCCCCGGCTCGGTCGTCACCACGACCCGCTCGGGTTTCCTGCCGCCGCGTTCGGTGACCCGCTCCGGCGACGACGCCGATCTGCTCGACCTCGACCCGGGGGTGGTCGATCCGGCGGTCGTGGCCCGGCTCATCGCGGCCGCGCCCGGATTGACGGGAGCCGAAGCCGAGGCGGGGGTCGTCCTCGTCGTCGAGCATCGCGCCGGGGAGGATGAGCCCCTTTTCCACCTCACGGTCGACGATGCCACGGTCGACGACGGCGTCGTGACGGCGCGCTTGGACGGCACGATCATCTGACCGGTTGGCATCTGATCGGCTGGCATCTGACCGTCTGGACCGGGACGGACGCCCGTCCGTTCAGGGACTGTTCGGGGCTCGTTCCGGGATGGACCGGCTTTGGTCGAGCGATCAGCCCGATAGAATAACCACATCGGTATCCTCGTGCCTCGGCGAACGCCGGCACAGTGTTAGGAGTCTCAGTGGCAAATCCCGTCCTTTCCCGTCCCGGAGCCTTCACCAGCGCCCCCGGCTATGGTCAGGCGGCCCCGGGGTACGCGCCCGGGGGTTATCAGCAGAATCCGTACGGCCCCCAGGCCGGGTATCAGCAGTATCCCGCCGGGCAGCAACCGCAAGGCTATGAGCAGTACGGCCCGACGCCGGGTCAGCAGTTCCCCCCGGCTCAGGCGCCGCAGGATCGGATGACGATCGACGACGTCATCACGAAGACGGCGATCACGCTCGGGTGCATCGTTCTCGTCGCCGCCTTGGGGTGGACTTTCCTTCCCTTGGAGACGCTCCTGCCGATCAGTTTCGTGGCCGGTCTCGTCACCATCATCTTCCCCCTCGTGGCGGCTTTCCGGCGCGGCGTCGGCCCTGGCTTCGCAATCGCTTACGCCGCCGTCGAAGGGCTCTTCCTCGGGGGGATCTCGAAATACTTCGAGGCGGTCTACCCCGGCATCGTCATGCAGGCGGTGATCGCCACGTTCATCGCCACGGCCGTCACGCTCGGCGCCTTCCATTTCGGTGGTTTCCGGCTCAGCTCGAAGTTCCGCAAGATTCTGATGTTGTCGGTCATCGCTTACGCCATCGTCGCCTTGCTCAATCTCGTCCTCTCGCTGCTCGGGGTCAACCTCGGCATCGTCGCCGGTGTCACCGGTGATGTCAGCGCGATGGCGTGGCTCTTCGCCGGCCTTGGCGTCGTTTTGGCGGTGCTCAGCCTCGTCGATGATTTCCAGTACATCGAGGCGGGCGTCCAGATGGGCGCTCCGGCTTCGGAGTCGTGGCGGGCGGCTTGGGGCCTGTCGGTGACACTGGTGTGGCTGTATTGGCAGCTGCTGCGCATCCTCAGCTATATCCGTCGCGACTGATCGCGAACCTGATCTACGCCACGATGTGGCCTCCGCCTTCGGGTGGGGGCCACATCGTCGTTATGCGTCGGGTTCGGCGCGCACGGTGACGCCGGTCTCACGGCGGGCTTCGTCGAGGTGTTGGTGGAGGGCGGCGCGGAAGCCGACCGACCAGGTGATCTGGGGCCAACGCACTGGGTCGATCCAGGCGGCGGCGGCGGTGGTGCCGGAGCGGTCGTGGACGATCGGATCGCTCGGGTGGTCGACGACGGCGACGTAGACGAGGCGCAGGGCGTGGAAGTCTTCGAGTTCGCCAGCCGGCGAGTAGCCGATCCAGTGATCGGATTGGAGGTCGAGGACGCGTTGGAGGCGGGCGTCTTGGCCGGTTTCTTCGTAGATCTCCCTCACCACGGCGGCGGCGGCGGTCTCGCCCTCGTCAACTCCCCCGCCGGGCAGGCCCCAGAGCACACTGGCGGCGATCTTCTCGGAGTATTGGGTGGCGAGCAGGCCGCGAGGCGACAGCGCGATGGCGTAAGAGGCGACGCGTTGACGCCGCCGTGGCGTCACTCCGGGCGGCACCTCGACCGAGGGGGTGGAGAAGCGGCGCCGGCGCTGTCTACCGCGCGGCTCGGTGCGGCTGACGAGCGCGGTGACGGTGATCGCCGGATGCTCCCCGGTGGCGGCGAGGAGCCGGATGAAGTGAAAGCCGCGGGCGGCTAGGAGGTCGTCCGGATTCTCAGCGTGGCCGATCTCGACGTCCACCACCGGCGGACGCCCCGGCGCCAAGACTCCGACGATACGCATTTTCCCCATTCTGCCACTCCCGCCTGTGAGTGGGATGAGAGTGTCCGCCCCGGCGCCGAAAGCGAAGACAGCGTTGGAGACGAGATGGGCCACTAACTCAAGAAGCCCACGCCCCCGAGAAAAACCGCCTAGCCCACCACACCATGAAGATCGTTTCAGCGATGAGAATGAGAGCGAGGCAAGCGCGGCGGATCCAGAGGTCGGAACGGTTGAGCGCGCCGTGGGCGGGGCCGACGGCGCCGGCGGCGAGGGCACGGGGGCGACGGGTGGTGGCGAGCCCGATGAGGGTCCAGACGGGGAACCAGAGGAGGACGGCGCGGGCGACGGAGATGAACCAGACTTGGAAGGAGAAGGCGATGACTTGCACGCCGACCCAGGCGCCGTCGACCCAGCGTCGGCGGACGAGGCAGACGACCGTGACGATGAGGCCGATGAGGATCGCGACCAGTTCCAGAGCGAAGATAATGGCGTTGTCGCCTTGGGTGGAGGGGCCGCTGATGCCGGCGGCGGAGAGGGTTTGGGTGAGGGCTTCCCAGGGCCAGTGGAAGCCGCGGAACCAGCCTTCGGATTGGGCTTGGAACCAGGTCGTCCACGAACCGTAAACGGCTTTGAGGTAGGCGGCGTAGACAGTGAGGACGGCGACGCCGGGAATGATCCAGGCGAGACGGCGCAGGCGAGCGAGCCATTCCTCTTTGCTCGGGAAGCGGCTCGCTTCAGCGGGGGCGGCGTCGTCGCTCCCTTCGCCGAGGAGGGCGGCGAGGGCGAGGGCGCCGAGAAGGAAGAGGCCGGAGACGCGCATGAGGCAAGCGGCTGCGGCGAGGCCCCCGGCCCGGCGCCAGCGGCCCTCGCGCATCGAGACGAAAGCCCAGAAAGCGAAGGCGCAGAACAGACTCTCCGAATAGGGGACGACCGTGAAGACGGCCATGGGGGCGAAGCACCACAACAAAGCGGCGACGACTCCGGCGGAACCCCGTCCGGCTAGGCGATAGAGGGCCCAGGCGGCGAATCCGGAGGCGATCGTCGAGGTGATCGCCCCGGCCGCGACAGGGGCGACTCCGAGCCCTCCGAAGGCGGCGATGACAAGCGGGAGGCCTGGGAAGAACGCCGTCTCCGTCTTCTCGAAATATCCCTGAGCGGCGATGCCGAGGAAGTGGCCGGCGTCCCACCGGGCGAAGACGTCGGCCAGGGGGACTTGCTGGCTATGGGCGACGCTGAGGGCGGCGGTCAGGAGAATGATCCGGCTGATGAGCCATCCTTCGACGAGGACGACGCGTTCCCAGCGGGCGGGGATGAGGCGCAGCGCGGCGGAGGGCCGCCCGGGAGGGGTTCGGCGAGTGGGGAGAGAGGAAGCGTGGCTCATGGCTAGGCGGATCGGTGGGCGGGCTCGGCGGCGACTGTGTCGGTGGATGGGGAGCGACGGCGCCGCGAGCGGGAGGCCACGGGTTCTGACGGTTCCGTGGCGGGGACGGCGGGAACGACCCGGGCGGCGAAGGGGCCCTTCTCGGGATGCCAGACGTCGCGGACGACCCGGCTCATGATCCAGCAGGTGGCGGCGACCCGTACGACGACGGCGGCGATGTAGAGCCAGGGGGGACCACCGTCGGGCGGCGTCAGTTTGGCGTCGAGATAGGCCCAGATGGCGACGAAGTAGACGAGTTCGCCGACGGTGAAGACGGCGAGGTCGGCCAGGATGGGCCGGGCCAGAGTGACGAGGGGGACGAGCCAGAGGACGTATTGTGGCGAGTAGACGACATTGCCGACGACGAAGACGGCGACGGCGAGGTAGACGACTTGGATGAGCCGGGGGCGGATCGGCGCCTTCCAGACGAGGAAGGCTAATCCGGCCAGGCCGGCGACGATGACGGCGCGCGACCACCACTTCACCCCGGGCAGCCCCCAGCCCATGAGTTGGAGGGCGTACCAGATCGACCCGAATTCGGCGCCGCGATCAGCGTTATAGGTGTAGAAGTAGCTCCACGCGCTGAAGTCGATGATGGCGAGGGGGAGGTTGACGGCGAACCAGGCGATGAGCGCCGCGACCGTGGCGCGCACCCATTCGGGCAGCCGCCCGGCGCGCCAACACCAGAGGAAGAGGGCGCCGATGACGAAGAGGGGGTAGAACTTGGCGGCCGCGGCCAACCCGAGCAAGGCTCCGGCCCACACCGGGTGGCGCTTGACCCAGGCGAGCAGCCCGAGCGACGTGAGGGCGACGACGAAGAGATCCCAGTTGATGAGCCCAGCGGTCATGATGGCCGGCGAGGCGGCCACGGCGATCGGCATCCAGCTGTCGCGCCGCACGAGGGCGATCTGCGCGATGACGACGACGAGGAAACAGATGAAGAGCATGACGGCGGTGACAGCGAAGTAGACGTGCGTGTTCGCCAGCAACGTCTCGGCGCTCAATCCGGGGGCCGCCCGGAAGCCGAGGTGGTCGGTGATCCAACGGGCGACGTTGGCGAAGAAGCCCGACAGCACGGGATATTCCCAGGGCACGTCGGTGTAGAACGCCTGGCCTTGGGAGATGCCGCGCGAGTTGTAAAGCAGGGGGATGTCGGAGTAGCAGAGCGCCCCGTAGGAGTCGACGGCGTCGTCGGGGCTGGATTGGCGGCAAGGCAACTGGCGCATCATGAGGATGATCCAGGCGATGACGGCGAACACGATGATCCAGGGCGCCGGGTGGAGCGCGGCCCGAGGCACCGAATGACGCCCGAGACCGCCTCCGATGCGCCGGGAGAGATCGAAATAGGGACGCCACGGGGCGGCCGGGCGTTCGAGGGGGACGCGGAGATCCTCCCAGACACCGCTCAACCAGCCGACCACGCCGGGGCGCCGTTCGACCGGATCGGCGGCGTGCCGGGAGGGGGATGGGCCGTCGGCGGCGACGGCGGATTCGGACGCGGGTGACGCGTCAGCCATAGAAGTCCTCCATCGTCTGCTGGCGGCGAGGGGGGCGGCGCGTGACGCCATCGCCGAGAACGTATGACTCGATCATATGGTTCCATCCGCATTCGACGCAGACTTCGACGACGCAGACTCTGAATTCGCCGAATTCATTCTCCATCTCCTCGAGTTCCCCAGGAGATTTGATGCGGCCAGAGTATTGGCCGAGTTGATCGCCGAAAACATAGTGGAGGTTGACGAGGCGTCCGCAATCACTGACCGGGCAGCGCGTCTGTGCGCGTTCCCCGTGGTTGACGGCGGCGCGGATGAGCATGGGGTCGGCGTCGCACACGTCGGCGACGGTCAGCGAGCGCACCCGGCCGCGCAATCGCTCAAGAGAGCGACGGCGTTGCAAGCCGTAATCGACGCTTGAGCGCTTGGACCACATGGTTTCCAGAGTAGTGCACCCGTTCCAGCGCTCGTCGAAACGCTTACCTCCCTGTTCTCCCTCTCAAACTCGCCTGTTCGTCCTCGACCATCGCCCCGTCCACCGCACGCCCTTTCTCGCCTAGGGACGCTGTGCCATCATTCATTCATGACGAGCCTTCCCCCTACGACCTCTTCCCCCGCGACGCACGACGAGGCTGGTCCCCACGCGCTGTCCGATGCCGATCAATGGCCGGTGCCGAGTTGGGACGATTACTTCCTCGGCATCGCCCAGGCCGTCGCCGCCCGGGCCAAGTGCCGCCGGCGCCGCGTCGGCGTCGTCCTCACCCTCGACCGCCGCATCATCGCGACCGGCTACAACGGCGCCGCTTCCGGGGAGCCGGATTGCCTCGAGGGGGCCTGCCCGCGCGGATTGCTCGGCTACGACGTCGTCCCCGAACTGGGCGACTACGACCGGCCGGGCACCCCAGGTTTCTGCATCGCCATCCACGCCGAGATCAACGCGCTCCTCTTCGCCACCCGCGACACCAAGGGCGCGACCGCCTTCATCACCGACCCGCCCTGCCCGGGCTGCCGCAAAGCCCTAGCGGCCGCCGGAATCGAGCGGGTCGTCTGGCCAGGTGGGTGTCACGACCGAGCGGGGTTGACCGACTGGAGCCGCTGAGGTCGGCATCTCGTCGTCCGCTGGAGCGTACGGGGTGATCGGAGACGTCGGCGTGGCGTCGCCGCCACCATGGCGACGGCGCCGCTTCGTCGCCTTGCGCATCGCCTTGGCCCGCTCGAGGATGGCCGACAGTTTCATCGGATCCTCGTCGGACGTCGTCGGATTCGACGCGATGAAAGCGTTGACCCACCGCAGTTTCGGATCGATGTCGATGAAAAGGGTCTTGAGCAAGAGGGTGGCCGGGATGGCGAGGATCGTGCCGAGCGGGCCGAGGACGTAGGCCCACAAGAAGAGACTGAGGACGGCCACCGTCGTCGTGATGCCGACGGCGCCGCCGGTGAAGCGCGGCTGAATGACCGTTTGGATCAGCACGTTGAAGACGCAGTAGCCGATGATGACCCACAGCGCCGTCACCGGCGAGTTCGCCACGAGCGCCATGATGGCCGGCGGCACGATGCCGAGCACGAAACCAATATTGGGGATGTAGTTCGTCACGAAGCTCCACATCGCCCACACGACCGCCAAGGGCACGCCGAGGATGAGGAGGAGGACCCAGTTGCAGAGCGCGACGATGAGGCCGAAGACGGTCGCGACGACCCAGTAGCGCCGGGTGCCATGGGCGAACGAAGTCAACGCCCAAGCCAAAGTGAAATTGTGACGTTGGCTGAGGCGGGTCATGCGGTCGGAGAAATCGGCCGAGTCGATGATCATGAAGATGAGGATGAGGACGATCATCGTCATGACACCGATGGCCGACGTGATGTTCGACAACAATCCGGCGAGATACGACGTGAGCGTCGAGAGGTTCTGCTGGATCTGCGTCACCGCCTCCGTCATCACCGTGTCGACATCGACATTGTGACGTTGGGCGAAATCGACGACCTCCTCGACCATCGACTGGAACTTCGAGAGATAAGTCTGGGCCCGGGTGCTCGTCAGCTCGGAGACGAGCTGGGCGATCGTCCACCCCAGGGAGAGGACCAACGCGATGAGGATGGCGATCGCCGCGATCCCCGCGACGATCGATGCCAGAATCCGAGGGATCACGCGCGACAAGGCCTTTTGGATCGGCCAGACGACGATGACGAGATTGAGCGCCATGAACGTCGAGGCGACGATCGTGCGGATCGGATCCATCGCCTGCGCGGCCACCAAGAGGGCGGCGATGGCGAGGAGGGCGGCTAGGCCACCCGGCATGGAGCCCGTCGACGACTCGGCGGGGTCGTCATGCGGTGTGGGACTCATCGACATGGGCTTAGTCTGCCGCACATCCGAGGTGGATGAGAACGAGGGTTCTCCCGGTGTCCCACCTGAATCGTCCCGCGCGGCTCAGGCGGGCGTGGTCGCCCCGAACGCCTCGACGATTTCGACATCAGATGGGGTGGCGACGTAGGCGTCGCCCCGCTTCTGCCGCGTCTCACGGCCCTTGCCGGTGATGAGCACGACATCCGCTCGCCCGGCGTCGGCCAACGCCCGATGGATGGCCGCAGCCCGGTCGGGGATGATCTCAAGGGTCGTCGCCCGACGACCCTCCTCGACGTAGCCGGCGACCTCCTGGCTGATCGCCAGAACGTCCTCGCTGCCCGGATCCTCCTCCGTCAGATAGACCCGGTCGGCCCGCCGCCCGGCGATCGTGCCCAACTCGGCCCGCCGGCCCAACGCCTTGTCGCCCGGGCACCCGAAGACGATGGCGATCTTCCCACCACTGGCCGCGACCGTCGGATCGACCGTGTCGAACAAAGCGTCAAAACTCATGATGTTGTGGGCATAGTCGACGATGACATGGGCGCCGTTGGGCGCCTGATACACCTCCATCCGCCCCGGCACCCGAGCCTTGGCCAAGCCGGAACGCAGACATGCCTCCGAGACCCCCATGCGCCGGCACAAAGCGATCGCCGCCAAAGCGTTGGAGACGTTGAAACGCCCCGGCACCC
Organism: Propionibacteriaceae bacterium; assembly: GCA_031262485.1. GTDB lineage: Bacteria > Actinomycetota > Actinomycetes > Propionibacteriales > Propionibacteriaceae > WQYJ01. The sequence goes on along the minus strand of JAISHO010000008.1, from coordinate 53,926 downwards.
CGATCCGGAACGGCGAAGGACGCATCGCGCTAGTCGAGCCTGCTCCCCGCTGGGAACTCGTCACCATGAACGACACCCCCGACGCCGTCGCCACGATGTCGGTGGCGACGAGATCCGCCTCGACGACCGGCGCCACCGCCAAATTCGGAATCGTCGCGTCCACTGCCTCGGGCGCCGTCAGATCGACGACCTCGGGAGCCGATTCAGCGGGATCGGGCGTCACGGTGGGCGTCATCGCAGTTTCACGGGTTGAGTCCGTGATCGCCTCGGCCGTCGTCGTCGCCGAAGCCGCGGCCTCGGCTGCCGCCCGCCCGCTCTGCGCCGCCGTGAGCGAACCGTCGCCCGTCTCCGTCATGAAAGTGATGAGTTCCGGCGACACCTTGGCCGCGGTGAGCACCCGGGACAACTCGGCGGTCTCAAGATTGACGCAAGCCAGATCGCACTGATGGAAAATCTTCAGCTTCGAGGTGACATAGTCCTCGTAGTCCGGGTGCTCGATCGGGCTGATATGGTCCTCGCCCAGGTTGAGGAAGGCCGCCGCGTCCAGTTGGACGCCGAGCAACCGGTCGTACTTCAGCCCTTGGCTCGACACCTCCATCGTCACATAGCCCAGACCGGCGTCAGCCGCCCGGCGCAGATGTCGGAACAACTCCAACGTCTCCGGGGTCGTCAGATGGGACTCCTCGTCGACGACACCGTCATAGGTGCGGATACTTGAGAGCAACCCCGTCTCGCCCTCCCCCGACGACGCCCGCCACGCGTCGAGCACCGACTTGACGAAATACGCCGTCGTCGACTTCCCCTTCGTCCCCGTGATGCCGATGAGCTTCACCTCGTCCCACGGCCGGCGGTAGAACAGCGCCCCCAACCGCGCCATCGCCTGACGGACATCGGAGACCTCGATCCACGCCAGATGACGCCGACGGGCCGCCTCGCTCGCCGCGATCTCCTCCTCCGTCCGCAAATCGATCGCATCGGGATCGCCGCGGGAGACCACCCCATCCGATCCCACGTCGTCGCGCTCCCTGGGACCCTCCGTCACATCCGAGGCGACGGTCGCTCCCGCGGGATTCGGGACGCGCTTGAGCGGACCGGCCGGCACCGGATCGTCCGCTGAGATCCCGAGGATCCGCGACGGTTTCGTCCCCGGCAGATCCGGCAGCAACGGAAACTCGGCCGGACGATGCGTCGACTCCCCCACCGCCGCGACCGCCCCCCGCGCCACCGCGTCGGCGAGAAACTGCGGATTGAACTTCGCCCCCTTGCAAATGAACACCGACCCCGGCACCACCTCGCGCGAATCATAGGTGAGGAAACGGACCCGCTGAGAGACGATCTTCGCGAGATTCTCCGCCCCCACGACCAAGCCCCAACGCTCCAACTCGGCGACATAATCACCCACCGTCGCGTGAGACAACGTCGACTTCCCACTCATCGGGTCAACCACAATGCCTCCTCCGCGTCATCCAACGAACCTGCCCCCAGGTGCGGGAGCGTCCCCGGGTTGCCCCTCATCGTACGACGGCGAAGGCGCGACACCCCACGACTCCCGCGCGCGGTGCGTCATCTTCTCGACCGAGCCCCCCGCCGACGACTCCTTGACTCCGGGTGACACTCGGCGCCTCAACCCGGTAGGATGACACCCGTCCTCCGCGCGGCGGCACCACTCCCAACTCCCCCAGGGCAGGAATGCAGCAAGGGTCAGAGTGCTCTACCGGGTGCGCGGAGGGCGCTTTCGATCCCGGATCTGTGTCGACCAGGGATCGACCTAGTGAGTCGAAAGCGTTGTCCGTCCGGGGGCCTAGCCCCCGGAGCCCCGAGGGGCCGTCGGTGCTCCTGATGGAGACGTACAGCTTTTCCCCGGAGCCCCTGAGAGAGTTGTCGGTCACCACGCGAGGTGACTCCTTCGGTGCCCGGAGTCCCGCTGAGACGGAACCACCCAGGGTGGTGGTTTCGGGGGCTGCGCCCCCGGGCCCCCGAGAGGGTCGCTGCGCATCAGGAAGTGGCGGGTGAGCGTTTGCCGGACCTGTTGTGCTCCCTGTACCATCGCCTACGGAGGATTCGCCTAGAGGCCTATGGCGCTCGCTTGGAAAGCGGGTTGGGTTCACGCCCTCACGAGTTCGAATCTCGTATCCTCCGCCGGCTTCGCGGAGAACTGTGTCTGCGCTTCGCTTCAAACCGTGGCTCACCCGGAATTCATCGGCGGGGGCCAAGCCCCCGGGTCCCCCTTACCGACAACAGTTGCCTTTTCAGTCGCCTGTTGCGAGAGGAAGGCCGCGAGACACCGGCTGCGCTTCGCTTCAAACCATCGCTCCCCGGAGCTCACCGGCGGGGGCCAAGCCCCCGGACCCCCTCATCGGCAACTTCGGCAGGTAGCAATCTTTTTTCAGATTAGGCGGAAATTTGCGCTCCGTGTTACGGTTTTACCAATCTTCCCCGCCGTCCGAGTTTTCTCGCACTGGCGGGGTTTATTTTCACCTAAGGAACGACAATGAATAAACAACGTGTTGTTCTGTTCATTGATTACCAGAACACTTATCGGGCGACCCGGGCATGCTTTCACGACCATGACTATGACCCGCCCCAAGCCGGCCAAGTTCATCCTGGAGCCATCGGCGACCTCATCGTCAACCGTTCGCCATTCCCACGTGTTCTCCACAAGGTTCTCGTGTATCGGGGCCTGCCATCGTCGAAAAATGATCCCAAAGCCTATGGGGCGGCACGTAAGCAAGCCTCTGTGTGGGAACGAGACCCCCGCGTCGAGGTGAGATAGAGGCCGTTGCGATACCCGCCCGACTGGCCCAACTCCTCTGCCGGCGAGAGACCAAGAGAAAAGGGTGTGGACGTAGAACTCGCCGTCGACTTCGTCGCAATGGCAGTTCAGAATGACTACGACGTCGGCATCATGATGTCTCTCGATACTGATCTTGTCCCAGCTCTTGAATTTGTTGATTCTTTACGTTCGCGGTCGAGTGGTTCGCCCCGGGCGGAGGTAGCCGCCTGGTCGGTCACAGGGCATCGGAAGAGCAGGCTCTCCGTGCCGGGAAAGAAGATCTTCTGCCACTGGCTCACAGAACAGGACTATCCTGCAGTGGCGGACCCCACCTCATACGTTTAAAACAATCAATGAGAGCCCAAAGCATCAATGACGATGAGTCGGTGCCCGGCCAATTTCCCGGCGAGGAAATGGCCACCCTCATGGAGAGGGACCGTGACGATGAAGATGACGACGCACGCCACGCCATAAGCCAGAACCCAGGCGACCGCGTCAGCGAACTCACTCATCCGGCCACCTTGCCATCTCGCTCATCCCAGCCTGGTCACACCGTCACAGCACAGTCTGCCTCAGAGCGACACCACCGGCCAGGGCGAGGAGGAGCCCGATAGCGAGGAGGACGGTGGCGTCCCGGCCGAGACCGGTGTGGGGCAACGGCTCATTCCAGAAGTCGGCTTCGGGCAACGTCGGAAGGGACGGGTCCTCGGCGGGCGTCTCGCTGACGTCGGCCGGGGCGGTCCCACCGTCACCGGGATCAACCGCGGGAGCCGTGGGATCATCCGTCGGCGCCGCCGGATCGGGGGCCGGTTGCGGCGCGGCGAAGACGACCGTCTGAGGATCGCCGAGCGGAGAGGCCTCATAGAAGGCTTCGACACGGTACTCGCCGGGGACCGTCGAGGTGATCGTGGCGCTGTACACCCCGGGGAACGTCTCGGTGATCGCAGAGACGGTCACACCCTCGGCGTCGCTGACGCCACGGGCAGTCGATGCCAGCGCGTCCGCGTCGCCGACGGGGAGAACGCGAGCGTCCGCAGCACGGGTGACGACGAGGTCGATCTCGGCGGCGGCCCCGATGATGGGCGCGCCGCACAACGAGACCGGCGCGATCGTCACCGTGTGGGAATCCGTGCCGTCAGCCTGACGCGTCCCGTCGCTGACCGCCACCGTCGAAGCGGCGGAATCAGCCGGTGCGTTGGTGAACGTCACCTCGACCGAGCCGAGCGAAACGACCGGCCCACCGCCCGGCGTGTCCGCCAGATTCGCCGAGATCGTGAACGTGCCCGGCTGCGTCGACGTCACCGGCAGGATCGCTTGCCCGTACTGGTTAGTCGACACCAGCGGCCCGGCCTCGAAGGAGAGCGGCGGATCGGCGGAGAACACCACCGGAACACCCGGCAGCGGGGCCCCACCTCCCCCGAGAGCGTCGACAACGACCGCAGTGGTCGAGGCGAGCGGATCGACACAGGCGCCGCCCGCACTGGCGAACATGGCGCCACTCGTGTCGGTCGAGAGCTGGGTCGCCAATGGTTCCTTGCCTTGGCCGACCTCGACGCCGATGACTCCCGCCCACACCTGAGCGCTCGTCGCCGTCTCGACGACGAGAACGTTGTAGTCACCGGCGACCGTCATCGTCACCGTCGCGCGATACCACCCTGAAGCCTCGTCGAAGACGATGGGGCTGACCGTCCCGCCGAGCTCGAGGCCCACGATCGCATAATCCTCCGCGCGGTCGGTGACCGGTTGGCCGGATTCGTCGAAGACGCGGAAACGCACCTCGTAGGTGTCTTGGCCCTCGATTTGTTCCACCCAGGCGGTGGCCTCGAGCATCGGCGTGGACGCCGGCACGACCCCGGCCTCCGCCCGCGAATAGCCATTGCACAACGAGATCGTGGGTTGTGCCACCACGGAGCCGTCGACGAGCACAACGAGAGGAGCGAGACCGCACGCCCCCGCCTGGCCGCGCGGCCCTAACCACGACACGTCGACGACTGCCCGGCCGAACTCATCGGTCACCGTGGAGAACGACCCCTGCGTCTCACCCGGCGTCCCGGCCTTCGAGAAGCCGAAGGGGAGCGCCGTCACGACATCAATGGCTTTCCCAGCCAGCGGAGCGCCGGAGTCATCCAGGGCGGTGACGACGACCTGTGCCGAACCGCCTGTGAGACCCTCGGGGCCGATCGCGGTGGTGATCGGCGAAGTCCACATCACCTGCTGGGCGTCGCTGTAGGTGACAGCCACCGATGTCGTCGACACCGGCGCGAAAGTGAGCTCGACGGTTCCCAACGGCGCCGCCGGCTCCTCCCCTATGAGATTCTTGTACAGCGGATAGCGCACCATCGGCTGGACCGTGGCGGTGAACTGCCCCGGGACAACCGAGACGATCCGGCCCTGGTAAACCCCCGGGCGATCCGGGGCGAGCATCATGACGACGGCTTGTTCGCTGACCACTGCCGGTGTGTCCGACGAGACCAAGGTGACCATTGTCATGATCGCGCCGGGAAGACTACGATCCGGCAACCCGTCAGAGCTGAGCACCTGGTATTCCACGATCGGGCCGGAGACGCCATCGGCCGGCGCTCCCCCCGCCGGGGCGGAACCCGCGAGCACGGTGAGCTGCTGAGCGCCTGGCGCGAACCCCAAACTGGTGCGGACCGTCGCCACCCGGCCCGGTTGAGTCATCGTCGCCTCGACCCGGTAGACATCGGTCGGGCCGACCGCTGTGGGGGTGAACACCCGGTCCGTCGCCCCTGCTATCGCCTCGCCGTTGAGGAACCATTGGAACGAGACGGTCGCCTCGTCGCTGCCAAGCGCTTCGGTGGCGATGAGGTCCCCGCCGAGAGTCTCCTCGATCCACACCTGTCCGGCCACTCCATGGGTATCCGCGACATCGACACGCACCTCGGCGGTCTCCGCCCCGACGGACACCACCTCGAAGACGACCCGGCCATCCGGGGAGACGAAGCGGTCCCCCGCGATCATCGGGATCGGCCCGCTCATCCGCTCCGTCGTCGTCGCGCCGAGCGGCTGCACCAAGGTGGTCTCACGCGGAAAGACAACCTCAGCCATCGTCGGAGTGTAGATGCGGGCCGGATCCTCATCGGCCAACGCCGTCACATAGAGCCCCTGAGACGTCTGCATGAAATATCCAGAGCCACCCCGGCGGAACTCGATGGCGTAGGTCGACGATGACGCCGGACGCGTCGGATCGGTCGTGACGTCCGGCACGATGACGGCCTGCGGAGCGCCGGCGGTGCTGACGTCAGAGAGACGGAGGGTGAACGTCTCGCCGTCGGCGACCGTCACCTCCTCGATCCCCGCACCGTCAGCGACGAGGCCGAGTTGCCACCGTCGTATGGCGTCCAAGGTTGGTTCCGGGGTGCCATAAGTCGCGTAATCCCTCGTCATTCCCATGATCGTCCAGCCGTCACCGTAGCTGACGGTCGAACACAAGCCGCTGCCGAGGGTGAGATCCCACACCGGGCCAAGAGTGTCGTCGCCGAGCGTGTCAGCCGTGAGACAATCACTGATGTTGGAATGGCCGAGGCCGATGGTGTGGCCGAATTCGTGGGCGAGGATCTCCGACATGGTACGGATCTGCTGCGGCTCGGCCGAGACCGCTGCATACGGGTAAAGCTCGAAAACCCCACCGGCGAAGACGCTTGCCTGCGTGGGAAGCGAATATGCCAGGCCGGTCAAGTGGTAGGAGCACTCCGTACCCGGCTCGTCGACGACCAAGAGGTTCGACGCCCCGCTCGTGTAGTGACGGAAACCCTCCTCACGTGTCATACCGAAAGCCGCCATGGGGTCGTTGAACGTGCTGACGCACCCTGCCGCCGGCGTGGGCGCCTCGCTCCGCAGCGAATAGACCGGTTGAATGTTCAACCCGGTCATGAAGTCGAAATCGAGCCCCGTGTTGGCCGACCACCAGGTCTCCGCGCCCTTGAGCCACTCCACGACCGGCGCCCGGTCGAGCCAGGCCGGCATCGTGCCCGCCGGAGGAATCTCAGAGGGATCGTCGACATAGGTGACAAGGGCGACGTCGAACTGGTGCGGCACCGCCGTGCCCGGCTCCACCACCGTGGCCGCCGCCACCTCGGTCGAGCGGCGCAACGGCCCTGGCATGTAGCGCAGATCGACGTCGTCGAGTTCGGAAGCGAGGATTCCCGTCGTGGCGCCACGCGGCTCCAACCCCGCCGCTTCGACGACCGGATTCCCGCTCGTGAGGCCCTCGACGGCGGCGAGTTCTGGCATCGCCAGCGTCTCCACCGGCTCTGGGTCGAGGACCGGCTCCGGCTCAGCGATCGGTTCAGGAGTCGCAGTCTCCTGCGTCGGCGCCGGTTGTTCCTCCAACGCCGGTGTCACATCATCCGACGGGGAAAGCACGGCCTCACCGACCGATGTGTCCTCGACTGGCGCCGTCTCGGCGGGCGCGATCGTCACCGGCTCCACCGACTCCACGGGGATCACCGGATCCGTCGGCTCCGCCCATGCCAGCGTGGAGGTTCCCGTGAGGGAAAGCAGGGCGAGCACGAGCGTCGGCACGACGGCGCGCGAGAAGAGAGAACGAGAACGGGGGATCATCCGGAAACCTTTCCGTCAACCGAAAGTGTTGCATCACTCTAGGTGAGTTAAGAATTTCTGTCGAACCTCGTCACGCCGGACCGTCTCCTCACGACTCCACCGGCGAGCACTGCGGGCTTGGACCGGCGTAGTCCGGGGATTGATAGACGACGATGTCGCCGGAACGGAAAACCTCGTGGAAACCCGCGTCGGTGGCATGGGCGCTCGCTTCCTCCGTCGTCCAATCGGCTGGGGTGGTGGCCGGGTACGGTTCGGAGAAGTCGAGGACGTAGAAGTCCTGGCGGTGCTGAGAAACACCCGGAACGGTGACGCGGTTGCTTCGTGTCAGTTGCCCGGCGATCCGGTCGTCGGCGACGACGCAGGTGTCGGCGGGGAGATAAGCGACGATCGCGGCACGATCGTGCTGTTCCGAGGTCATCCGGAACGCTTCTCCGGTGATGAGACGGGGCAGCGGATAGATATCGGTGATGGTGCGCGATCCGGAGATGAGGTATCCTCCGATGCCGAGCACCCAGCCGATGAGGACAGTGAAAGCGGCCCACAGCGCGAGGAGGCGCTGCAGTTCGAGCGTTTTCATCCGTTCGAACCGGGCGTGCAGCCGTTCGGATCGGGCGAGCAGGGCGGCGCCGTCGACAGCGGCGAGCGCGAGGATGATCCACACCGGCGCGTTGTAGTGGAAATGGAAGGTCCACAGGTTCTCCCGGTCGGCCAGCATGCGCTCCGCCATGATGGGCAAAGCGAGGAGGGCAAGCGGGGAACGCAGGGGAAGGAAGAGAAGGGGGACGAGGAGGAGCAACCAGGTCAGCGTCTTCATCCCCGGCCAGAAGAGGAGCGCGACGACTTTCCACGGCTGGGTGAGCGCGCCGACGATCGCTCCGCTGACGCCGTCGCCGAGTTGGCTGTAATCCCAATAGTCGAAGCCGCCCGTGGAGAAATGGGGAATGACGACCATCGTCACGAGGACGAAGACGGCCGCACCGGCGACGACGAGCCCGAGGCCGACGAGGACGCCACGATCGACGACCGGCTCCTCGCCCGCCCGACGTCGAGCGCGGGCCCGCCACCAGGCCGATCCAGCGCAGACCAGCCCGGCCATGGCGACGACGGCGCCCATGTCCTCACGCACGAGGAGGAGCAGCCCGCAGGCGGCGATCAGCTGCCGATAACGCCGGGTGTCGAGCGCGTCGATCGCCCAGGCCAGCAGGGGCACGGCGAAGGCGATCTCGTGGACGTCGAAGTCGATGAGATCCTCGATCGGCCAGCCGAGGATGATGGCGGCGGCCATGAGGTTGGCCCACCGGGCACGCATATGGCGCAGCAGGAAACGGTGGACGGGGATGACGGCGACGGCGACGACGAGGACCTGCCCGACGAGCAGCATGCGTGGGTCGTCCCACAGCCAATAGAGCGGCGCCCACAAGGCGATGATGGGGTGGAAGTGATCGCCCCAAATGTTGTAGCCGTCGCCCTTGAGGGTGACGATGGGCGCCTCGAAATGAGCGTAGGAGCGCACGACCTGGTCGAAGATGCCGAGGTCGTAACCGGCGACGAGGTACGTCTCGTAGCGCGAGATCGCATAGACGGCGTAGACGAGGACCGTCAGCGTCATGAGCGTGATCCGGAAGGGCCAAGGGCGGCCCAGCCGAGCCAGGGCGGCTCGGAAGGGCGAGGCGGAGGTGGTTGGGGGAATCTCGGGGGAAGACATCGCTCGTCTCGTCGTTCAGGGAAGGCGCGGGGGGCGCGGAAGGGCTCAGGTGGTGATCGTGCGTCGTCCTTCGAAGGCGCGCCCGAGGGTGATCTCGTCGGCGTATTCGAGGTCGCCGCCGACGGGCAGTCCGGAGGCGAGACGGGAGACGTTGAGGCCGAGTGGGCCTAGGAGACGGGCCAGGTAGGTGGCCGTCACCTCGCCCTCGGTGTTGGGGTTGGTCGCGAGGATGATCTCCGTCACCGTGCCGTCTTCGAGGCGGTGGAGGAGTTCACGGATGTGCAGGTCGCCCGGCCCCCGGTTGTCGATCGGGGAGATCGACCCGCCGAGCACGTGGTAGAGGCCGCGGAACTCCCGGGTCCGTTCGACGGCGAGGACATCCTTCGACTCCTCGACGACGCAGATCTGGCTGCGGTCGCGGCGCACGTCGCGGCAGATGCGGCAGATCTCGTCCTCCGTCACGTTGAAACAGATCGAGCAGAAGTGCACGTTCTTCTTCGCGGTGACGATGGCGTTGGCCAGCCCCATGACCTCTTCGGTGTCGGCGTCGAGCAGGTAGAAGGCGATGCGCTGGGCGCCCTTCGGCCCGATCCCCGGCAGGCGCGTCAAGGCGGCGATGAGCTCTTCGATCGGTCCGTCGTACACGAGGGCTGAGACTATCGCTTATCCGCCAGCGAAGCCCTGAAGACGGGGGCGACGGAGCGGGTCCACAGGGGAAAGAGACGTCACCGTTCTTCCTCTTTGACGAGTTCGGCGCCGAGAGTCTCGCGGATGAGTTGCTCGGCCTCGTCGATCGGGTTCTCGACGATGGCGTCGTCTGGGGAGGCCTCGTCGTCGGGCGAAGTTTCCGGCGCGGGTTCGTCGGCGGGTTTTGGTGGCCGCTTCCCACGCCCGGCCGACGATGAGCGGCCGCCCGAGCGGCGACTGGCCGGAGTCAGGGCGGAGGGTGAGACGTCGTCGCGGGGCGGATCGAGCGGCGCATCGGATGCGAGGTCGGCAAGGGGAGGACGGTGGGAGACGAAAGGTGGCTCCTCGTCAGCGGGATCCGGTGGCGTCTCGACGGAACGCGCTATCCCTGGGGCCTCCAGGCCCGGTTCACCGGCAACCGAGGGTCGGGATGGCCCCGCCGAGGGCTCGGATGGAGGGATGGACGATGCCGCTTGAGGTGGAACCGATGTGGGGATCGGCGCCGGAGACGAAGGAACTTCATCGTCAGGCGTAAAAGAGGATGACGCAGCTAGCGCTCCTGTTTGCTTGCCCGCTTGGGAACTCACGCTCGTGCTTGTGGCCGTGTTCGCCCTCGAACTGGCGGGGGCGCCGGAGAATCCACTCCCCGGGATCGGCTCGCTTTCGATTCTGGCGCGCACGGCCAGCTTCGCCCCGAACGCGGCGGTGATGGCGTCGCGCACCGTCTCCTCGCCGCCGGAGCGGTTGAAGTTCTCCCGCGATCCCGGATCGGCGAAGGTGAGCCAGACCTCCCCGCCGGTGACCTCCGTCACTTGGGCGAACTGGGTGAGGATCATCCAGATGAACTTGCGGCGGACCTTGACCTCGTCGAGGATCTGCGGCCAGCCCCGGCGCAGGTCGGCAGTCGTCAGCCCGGTGGGAGCGCCTGGCGATGGGGCCGAGGAGTCAGAGGGGGCCGACACTGGTGAGGCAGCTGAACGCACAGGCGCAGGGGAAGGAGAAGGGGGAGCGGGAGGTGGTGGCGATATCTGTGACATCGAGCCGTGGTCGTGATCTCGCTTTGGTGCCTGAACCGGTTGAACCGGTTCGGCGGGCACCCCCTCCCCTTCGCCCGGCGTCGCCCCTTGGTCGAGGAGGGCGAGGCGTCGTTCGATCCGTTCGATCCGGCTCGTCAATCCACGCTCCCCGGCGTCGCTGCCGGGCACGAGGATGCGCGAACACATGAGTTCCAGGTGAAGCCGGGGGGCGGTCGTGCCGCGCATGGCGGTCAGCCCGGAGGCGAGCACCTCGGCCGCCCGGGTCAACTCAGGGGCGCCGATCGCCTGGGCGGCGATGAGATAACGTTCCGCCTGGTCGGCGGCGACATCGATGAGCCCGTTGGTGAGGGAGTCGGGCACCGCCGCGACGATGACGAGGTCGCGCAGTCGGCGCAGCAGATCCTCGGTGAAACGGCGCGGATCCTGCCCCGCTTCGATGACCTTGTCGATGCTCGTGAACACCCCGTGGGCGTCGTGGGCGGCGAGCGCGTCGACGAACTCGTCGAGGAGAGAATCGGGGGTGTAACCGAGGAGGGCGGCGGCCTGGCGGTAGTGGACTCCGTCGGCGTCGGCGGCCCCGAGCAACTGGTCGAGCACGGAGAGCGAGTCGCGCACCGATCCGGCGCCAGCCCGTACGACGAGCGGGATGACCCCGGCCTCGGCCTCGACGTGCTCCTGAGCGCAGATGTCGGCGAGAAAGGCGCCCATCACCTTGGGCGGCACCAACCGGAACGGATAGTGATGGGTGCGGCTGCGGATCGTGCCGATGACCTTGTCCGGCTCCGTCGTCGCGAAAATGAACTTGACGTGCGGCGGCGGCTCCTCGACGAGCTTGAGGAGGGCGTTGAAACCCGCCGTCGTCACCATGTGCGCCTCGTCGACGATGTAGATCTTGAACCGCGACTGCACGGGCGCGAAGAAAGCCCGCTCGCGCAGATCACGAGCGTCGTCGACCCCACCGTGGGAGGCGGCGTCGATCTCGATAACGTCGAGGCTCCCCGGACCGCCCCGAGCCAAGGCGACGCATGAATCGCACACCCCACACGGATCCGGTGTCGGTCCCTGGACGCAGTTGAGCGCCCGAGCCAAGATGCGTGCCGACGACGTCTTCCCGCAGCCCCGCGGCCCGGAGAACAGATAAGCGTGGTTAACGCGGTTGTTGAGCAGGGCCCGGCGCAACGGCTCCGTCACCTGCTCCTGCCCGATGATCTCGGAGAAGACATCCGGTCGATACCGCCGATAAAGAGCCAACGGCGCCTCGCCCGCCTGAGGCGGTGCCAGATCGGCCGCCATCTCGGCGACCGCCTCGGCCACGTCGTCGTCGGGGGGGATCCGCGCCTCATCCATGGGCCAACCTTACGACGAATTCAGGATCGGAGATTCTGACTCGTCAGCCTTCAAGGGCAAAGAAAAACCCGGCTTCACGTGGGAGGACCGGGTAGGTGCATGGAAGCGTACATCAGGGCGACCTTGATCACCAAGCGCGCGGTTACAGATATGGCCCGACAGGGTCTGGGAGTTGGCTCCGTCTGAAGGTATGAGCCGAAGCAGCGGTGTTTCGAAACCGCTCACACCGAGTAGATCTCAGCGATCAGTTCGCGTATCTCGTCGGGAGAGTAACCACGAATGCCGAGGTTGACGAGATCGTTGCTGGTCAGAGGAACCGAGTCAAGGAATGCGCGCACGTCATTTCGAACCGATGCTGGCAGCAGGACGCGAGTATCCGGTTCGATTACGGAAACGAGTCGAAAGACGTCGTTCTTGTGTTTAGCGATATCACCTGAGTTGACGTGCGTGCCTCGGGCTCGTGTCGCCGTGAGTTCGAGCCATGCCTTCATCTTGAAGGTGGGCAAATGCTCGAGATCGAGAACCGGCACGTCTGCGATGACCGTGACGCCTTGCATGAGCAATCGGTAATAGTCGTCGTCAAGTAGGATCGCTGACAAGCTGTGCGGGGCGTCTTCGACACGAACTCTCCCTAGATGCGTGTCCACGTTTTCGAGCGTCTCTGGTCGGCGGGAGAACAACTCGAGCATGGCGGGATAACCGGCTTGGTCGGGAGCGTCGAAGCGGTAGTACTGTCGGTTGCCGCTGGAACGGCTGATGTGGCGGTAACCTCCGAGTTCCACGAACTCCAGGAAACGAGCGATGTACGCCGCGTCCACTGTTTCGGCGACAATGACGATGTCAAGGTCTTTGGTTGCCCTGAAGGACTGACCCTGCTCGCTGAGAACGAGTTGGCACGCTGTGCCGCCGATGAGCACGTAACGGTTCTCGAAGTCGTGGAAGTGCCGGGCGAACACATCTATTCCGAATACCATGCGAATTCTCTCATGTACGTGTCGATCGCCTCGTCGATCCGTTCGTCGTGATGATCCACGGTGAGCACCATTGTCACGGGATCGACAAGGTCGTCGGAGGTCAGCGTCGATGGATCGTAGCCAAGGAGGTCTACTTTGAACGAGTCTCGTCGATCCGCCGCTTCGCGCCAGTCGATTTGCTGTGATTCGAGTTCCTGATAGTGGCGCTTGGACGCCGCGAACGAGGGACACTCCGGCGGGCCGAGCATGGTTCTTCGCGACAATGCGTCGATTCCGCTGCGGAGCAACCCCTGAGGCGGTTTCCCGGCGATGTGAATGGATCGTTTCACCGCTTCGCCGAAGTGCTCCATCCCCAAGCGATAGAACACGGCGGCGTCAGGCACCGTGATGACTTTGCGTCGCCCCGTCTTCCCCGTCGTCTCCACGTCGATCAGCTCATGGCTAGCGAGTTGCCCGACCGCTCGGGACACGGACATGGGTGAGAGGAGAAGCTGCCTCTCAAGGCTCTCCTGGCTCTGCGGCACACCCTCGGAATACAGCAAAGCCAGGAACACCGCTTGAGTGGCGGGAGCGAAGTCGCGTGGTTGATGAATAGACGTGGAGGCGATCACGTTCAGGTAGATAAAAGGCAAATAAGCCTGTTTATCTTCCAGCAAGAATGGGATGCGTCTTGCGATCAACGCTTTACGGAAGTAGGGCGAAAGCTGGGAGACAAGCGCGATGACCGGCTTGCTGGTCTTCGCCTCGATGGCGCTGAAGTCGGCCGCCAACCGATCGACAGTGAATGGCCCGACGGGCGAGGCGACGACGTAGTCTTCCTCAAGAAGCGACAATCCATAGAACTCATAACGGCTTGTGAGGGCGACGCTCATGAGGCCTTTCAGGCTCAGTTCGCTGAGCTTCGCGGACTCATCTACGTCAGCGCGCAGGAACCGGAGAGCCGCACCTGATCTACCACTCATGATTTCGAATCTACCAGCTGAACGGTAGATTCGAAATTCACAGATCCTTTCCTTGGTCGACCGCAGCGCCTGCGTTCGCACGCCTGTGGAGGGCTCCTGACAGAGAGCCAGGCTGTGGGATTGATCAACCCGCTCGCGCCAGCGTACCTACGACCTACGCCTTCGCCAGCGTGTAAGCCACCCCCGTCTCGGCGTCGGTCGTCCAGTCCTCGCCCGGTTCGGCGACGCGGGTCATCGTCGTGGCTAGGACCTCTTCGGCGATCTGGGGGGCGGCGGCCTCGATGGCTTCGCCGGTGTCGCCGGCGGCGGACCAGGTGAGAGTGATGCGGTCGGAGACGTCGAGGCCGGTCGTCTTGCGGGTCTCTTGGACGCTGCGGATCACCTCGCGGACTTGCCCGGCCCGAATCAGGTCGTCGGTCAGCTCGAGGTCGAGGGCGACGGTGTCGCCGTGCTCGCCGACGACCATCCAGCCCTCGCGGGGGCGCTCGGAGATGAGGACCTCTTCGGAGGAGACCTCGACCGTCTCGCCGTCGGGCAGGGTGACGGACGCGCTGCCAGATTCAGCCAGGGCTGCGGCCAGGGCGGCCGGGTCGGCGGCGGCGATGGCGTTGGCGACGACGGGGGTGCGCTGGCCGAAACGCTTGCCCAAGGCACGGAAGTTACCCTTGGCGACGTAGTCGACGAGGTCGCCGGCCGAGGTGAAGGATTCGACGGCCATGACGTTGAGTTCGGAGGCCACTTCGGCGACGAGGTCGTCGCCCAAGCGAGCCAGCGAGGACGAGGAGACGAGCGCGCGGGCCAACGGTTGGCGGATCTTCATCTTGGCCTCGGCGCGGGCCGAGCGGCCCAGTTCGACGACGCGGCGGGCCGTCGTCATGGCCTCGTTGAGAGCGTCGTCGATGAGCGTCTCGTCGGCCACGGGCCAATGGGCCAGGTGGACGGAGTCCGGGGCGTTCGGATTGGTCGGCACGAAGAGGTCCTGCCAGACCCGCTCGGTGATGAAGGGCGCGATCGGCGCCATGAGGCGGGTGAGCGCGTCGAGGGTCTCGTGCAGCGTCGTCAACGCGGAATCGTCGCCAGCCCAGAAGCGGCGGCGTGAGCGGCGCACGTACCAATTCGACAACTCGTCGACGAAGTCGGTGATGAGGGAGCCGGCCCGCAGTGTGTCGAAAGCCTCGAGCGCCTCGGTGACGTCGCGGATGAGCGCCTGGGTGGCGGAGACGAGCCAGCGGTCCAACACGTGACGCTGGGCGGGTGGCAGGTCGCGCCGACCAGCCTCGCCAGGGCGTGACGTCCACCCGTTGACGCGGGCGTAGAGAGCCTGGAAGCTGACCGAGTTCCAGTAGGTCAACAGCACCTTGCGGACCGTCTCCTGGATCGTGGCGTGCCCGACGCGCCGGGACGCCCACGGCGAGCCGCCGGCCACCATGAACCAACGCACCGCGTCTGCCCCGTGCTGGTCGAGCAAGGGGATCGGCTCGAGGATGTTGCCAAGGTGCTTGGACATCTTGCGGCCGTCCTCAGCCAGTATGTGACCGAGGCAGAGCACGTCACTGTAGGAACTGCGATCGAAGACGAGCGTGGCGACCGCCATGAGCGAGTAGAACCAGCCGCGCGTCTGGTCGATCGCCTCGCAGATGAAATCGGCCGGGAAAGCCTGCTCGAGCTTCTCCTTCGAACCCTCGGCCCAGGGGTAGCCCCACTGGGCGAACGGCATCGAACCGGAGTCGAACCACGCGTCGATCACCTCCGGCACCCGGAACATCTCCTGGCCGCACTCGGGGCAGGGGAACGTCACCTCGTCGACGAAGGGGCGATGCGGGTCGAGCGCGGAGTGATCCGTGCCCGTCCGCTCGCTCAACTCGGCCCGAGAGCCGACGCAGACCTGGTGCAGGTTCTCGCAACGCCAGATCGGCAACGGGGTCCCCCAGTAGCGCTTCCGCGACAAGGCCCAGTCGACGTTGTTCTCGAGCCAGTCGCCGTAGCGGCCGTGCTTGATGTGGTCGGGGTGCCAGTTCGTCGCCTCGTTCTCGCGCAGGAGGGCCTCGCGGATCGCCGTCGTGCGGATATACCAGCTGGGCTGGGCGTAGTAGATAAGCGTCGTATGACAGCGCCAGCAGTGCGGATAGGAGTGCTCGACGTCGACGGCGCGCAGGAGCAGGCCGCGGGCTTTGAGATCGTCGATGATGGGTCGGTCGGCCGATTTGAAGAACATGCCCCCGACAAGGGGAAGCCCGGCCTCGAAGGAGCCGTCGGGCAAAATCGGGTTGACGAGGGGGAGGTTGTGGGCCCGGCCGGTCTGCATGTCGACCTCGCCGAAGGCGGGAGCCTCGTGGACGATGCCGGTGCCGTCCTCCGTCGTCACGAAATCGGCCGTCACGACGTAGTTGGCGTCGCCGGGCATGTCGACGACGTCGAAGGGGCGCTCATAGTGCCACCCGGCCATCTCGGCGCCCGTCATCGTCGCGACGACGCGATACTCCTCGCCCAAGACGGCCTCGCGGAGGGCCTTGGCGACGATGAGGGTCTCCGTGCCGTTCGTGCAGGCGACATAGTCGACGTCGGGGTGGACGGCGGCGGCGGTGTTGGAGATGAGTGTCCACGGCGTCGTCGTCCAGATGACGAGGCTGGCCTTGCCCGCCCACGGGCCCTCGGTCAGCGGCAGACGGACAAAGACAGTCGTGTCGGTGACGTCCTCGTAGCCCTGGGCCAACTCGTGGTCCGACAGAGTCGTGCCGCAACGCGGGCAGTACGGGGCGACGCGGTAATCCTCGACGAGAAGTCCCTTGTCATGGATCTGTTTGAGGGCCCACCAGACTGATTCGACGTAGTCGGGCGACATCGTCCAATAGGCCTCGTCGAGGTTGACCCAATAGCCCATCCGCGTTGTCAACTCGCGCCACATGCCGACATAGCGGCCGACCGACTCGCGGCAGCGGGCGTTGAACTCCTCGATGCCGTACGTCTCGATGTCGGGCTTGCCGTTGAAGCCGAGTTCCTTCTCGACCGCCAGTTCGACGGGCAGCCCGTGGCAATCCCAACCGGCCTTGCGCGGCACCCGGTAACCCTGCATCGTCTTGAAGCGGGGGAAGACGTCCTTGAAGGCGCGCGCCTCGATGTGATGGGTGCCGGGCATGCCGTTGGCCGTCGGCGGGCCCTCGTAGAAGGTCCACGTCTCGGCGTCGGGGCGATCGAGCGAACGGGTGAAGGTGTCGCGCCCGGCCCACAGGTCGAGAATCTCGTGTTCCATCGCCGGCAGGTCGATCTGGGGCGGCACCGCGCGATAAGCGAACGGGCGATCGTCCTCGGGTGTGGTCATCGTGTTCTTCACCTCATGTTCTGGGGGCGTCTTCGGCGCCACGCCATCGGATTGGGCGTCTCGTGGGCGCGCACAACGCCCTATCTTACGATGCGACGGAACGGCCCGGCCTCCCACGGACGATCGCGGGAGGCCGGGCCATCGTTCAGTTAAGAATGTCGCTGGTTCGTTGTGGTCAGACGAGAGCGCGGCGCGGGCGCGGGAGGCGCCGCAGGGTCACCGTGCCAAGGCCGATCGAGACGACGCCGAGGAGGGCGAGGACGGTGGCGGCGTCGGACGTACCGGTCTGGGGGAGGACGTCGGGGGCGACCGCCGCCCCACCGGTGGATCCGCTATCGGTGGCGCCGCCGACCAAGCCATCACGCGTGCCGGGGATGCCATCGCCGACGAGGTCGATGCGGACGGTGTCGCTGGCCGACGGAGCGTTCTCGACGACGTTCCCGCCGGCGGTGACATCGTCTCCTCCCTTCGGCCGCGGCGTCTTGGCCCGCACGATGGCGGTGTTGAGGACCCAGCCGACCTCGAAGTCGTGCTCGGTCAAGATGTAGACGGCGACGCCGTCGATCGTCTGGCCCGGCCCGACGACGCCCTTCGTGCCTTGCGGCCAGGGGCCGTAGCTGATGCCGGAGAGCCCGTTGAGCGGATCGGTGATCTCGACGTCGAGGAGAGTGACGTCGCCGGTGTTGTGAACGGTGAAGGTGTACGTCAGCGTGTCGCCCACCTCGGGAGCCTCGGGGTGCTCGAGGACGCCGTTCTTCGTCATCTTCATGGCCGGGTAGGCGGCCAGGGGCACCGAGGTGCCGAAGGGCGAGACGACGGCCTCGCCGACATCGCTGCGGGCGTCAGCCACGACCTCGTTGACGACGACGCCGGCGTCGGCGTCAGCCTGGGTGACGGTGTAGGTGGCCAGGCCCTCGACCGTCTCTCCGGGCAGAAGCGTCTCGGCGTCGACGGGGAAGTCGACGGGGGTGACGCCGTCGAGCGACTGCTGGATCGTCAGACCGTTGAGGGCGGACTCGCCGGTGTTGGTGACGGAGACGTCATAGGTGATGGTGTCGCCGGCCCGGCCCGTCTCGCCGGCGCCGAGTTCGGAGTCGACGAGCAGTTCGACGCCGACCTCAGGTTCGGGGATCGCGACCGCGGGCCCTTCCGTCGGTGTCGGCTCAGGCGTCGCCTCGGTGACCGCGGGCCGAGGTTGCGGCGTGGGCGTGGGGGAAGGGGTGGGCGTCGGCGACGTGGTGGGCGACGGAGTCGGGGACGGCGTGGGAGTCGTCTCCACGAGGGTCGGTGTCGGGCTCGGGGTCACGACGGATTCCGGTGTCGGCGTCGGCTCCGGGGTCGGGGTGGGCTCGGGCGACGGCTCCGGAGAGGGTTCCGGCGTCGGATCGGCGGTGGGCGACGGTTCCGGAGTCGGTTCCGGTTCGACGGTCGGCTCCGGGGTGGGTTCCGGTTCGACGGTCGGCTCGGACGCCGGCGCGGGGAGTGGGTGATCGGTCGAGCAGAGCGGATCGGTGGCGGCGCCGGCGACACAGTTGACGGGAGCCGCCCCCGGGGTGATGGCCGGGAACGATGGATAGGTCTCCGCCGAGGCGGTGACGGTTTGGCTGGCGACCGTGCCGTCCGCGGCGTCGGCGCGCACCGTGGCGGCGTAGGTGAAGACGACGGATTCTCCGGCTTCGAACTGGCTGCCGGAGATGATGATCGATTGTGCGCCAACGTCGTAGACGCCCATCGAGGGCAACGGCCCATCCGTTTGGACGAGGGAGCCCGCGTCAATGTCGGCGACCGCGGCGACGCCGGCGAGATCGACGACCGCCGAGTAGGTGAACAGAGAATCAGAGCCGTTGTTCGTGACGAGGACGGCGTAGCGGATGACATCGCCCGGGACGACCGTCGCTCCATCACCGGGGACGGACCAGGTGGCGACGGCGAGGCTGGGCCCTTCGACGTTGACGATGCCGTCACCGCAGACGCCGTCGCCGGTGGCGCCGAGGGGATCGGCACAGCTCGCGACACCGGCCGCTTGGGCCATGGTCAGGGCGCCGACGCCGCCGACCGTGAGGCCGACTGCGGCCATGAGCGCGATCAGAGGCGTGCGCAGCCGAGCGAGGAGGGGGGAACGTGTGGAGGGTCTCACCGTCATCATCTTCCTGTGGAGAGGGGCCGCCCCCGTCTGGGCGGTTATCACAGTCTGACGGCCCTAGTGGGGGAATGAGGGGGGACGCCGCAGGGGAAACTCCGCGCCACACCTCTTCTTCCGATTCCACGAGGATCGTCGCATGTGATCCTATCCACGATAAGAGGATTGACACAACACTATGAGATGATCGCTAAAAAATATATAGTTATTTACTATTCCAATATGTTTTCCGTAGGTGACCCACCGTGACAGTCAGGCGAAAGGCCCCACCCCCTCCGAACGGGCTCACCAAGAAACCACGATCTTCCCCAGGCGACCGCCGCCGAATGCGCCTCGTGACGCTCAGAATCTCGTTCGATCTCCCGGTAGAGCGGCGATTCGCCACCCTCTCCCCCATCGGACGTCGTCTCGCTCCCTGGAACCGACGATCGCCTTTCTCTTACCCTCGAGAACGACATGAAGGTTGTCAACCTTCTCTCCCTGTGAGCCTTTTCCCCTCGTTTTCTCCAGCAAATACCTTGTTCTCAAGGACAATGAGAGAAGCGAGAGGGACTCTTGGGGAATTCTTACTCCTCCCATCGAGCACCCGGGTTGGCACTGCCTCGCTGAACGATCTAGGGTCGTTTCAGGGCCCACACGAGATGGCCATCGATTCAAGCAGAGGAAATTAACCCTCTTGCTGAGTTGAGGAACTCACCCGTGGGTGATGAAGGAGTACTCTCGCCCGGCGTCACGGGATCGCCGAGCCAACGGCGGTCCCGGGCCGGGGACTTGTGGGGCACATGCGAGTCATGGCGAGAAAAGACGAGTGGCGCCTCGGGTGATCCAAAAAGGATCCCTGAGGCGCCACTCGCGTTTGATCAAGAGGGCCGAGCCCGCCGTTCTTCGGCGGCGCTATGGCCTCGCGCCGGGTCGGTTCAACCAGCCCGACTCCCGCACCGGGGAAATCAGAACTGTTCTTGAACGGCGTCGGCCGCTTGGCCAGCCGCGTCGGAGACGGAGTCGGCGGCGTTGGACACCGCGTCAGAGACCGCGTCAACGGCGGCGTCGACTTTCGCGTCGCCGTCCTTGTCGAACACGCCGGAGGTCTTCTCGTCGATCGACTGCAGCTTGTCAGAATACTTGCCGCCAGTCTTCTCGTCGATGAAATCCGTCGCACCGTCGACCGCGTTGGTGATCTTGTCACCAGCCTCTTCCATGAGATCCTTGGCCTTGTCGCCAGCGTCTCCGATGAAGTCTTTTGCCTTGTTGACCAAATCGTCAAAAGCCATTAACTATCACCCCTTTCCTACTAACACTGCGCGACCTGCCATGGCCGCACCTATGAGGTCACAATAGCAGTGCGGAATGTGGCCGCACTACCCGGTTCACCCTGAGATCTTCCCGGTTTCCTCCCCCGATTCCCCACGACTGCCCCAACGGGCGGTGGAACGGGGACGACATGCTTCTGCAATCGTTTCCATGATCGTTGCATCAAGGGAGCCATTCCCTTTATGATGAGGCCATCCGAGCCATCAAAGGAGATCCTCATCCATGACTGATTTCACGCTCCCCGACCGCGCCGTCGCGACGTCGCTCGTCACTCGTGAGAATGTGCCCTACTGGCTGGAACGCGAGGGCGCCGCGGCTCACCTCGTCATCGGCTCGACTGATCCGGCCGTCGTCGGCGGATTCACCGGCCAAGCCGATGGTGATCGTTTCCGCGCCGCGCTCACTCCGGGCAATGCCGCGGCGCTGCGGCAAGCGCTGCCCTGGCTGACGCCGACGACCTTCGGCTTGAGCCTCTCGGCCGGATTCGGCGATCGTCTCGGCATCTGCACGCCCGGCCATGTCGCGGCGGTCAACGCCGTCGGCGGCACGATCAAACCGGTCTTCGCCCAGCAGTCGATCCGCGAGATGGGCCGGACGAATCGCACCCCGCTCATGGTGCTCGACGACGCCACCTGGGGAGCGTTCGAGGGCGGCTGGCAGGGCCCCGTCGGCGCCGACGCCGACCACCTCAAAACCCTAGGAGACATCGATAGTTGCGTCGAGGCGGGGTATGTCTTCTTCACCCTCGACCCGGGCGACCACGTCGATCCCGAAGCCGAATCCGCCACTGAGGCCGTCATCCGCCAGAAAGCCGCCGCGCTCGATTGGGCCGCGCTCGACTCCTCGCTCGAGGCCTTCATCGCCACCTACGCCGGGCACACGATCGAACTCGACGGCGAGCCGCCCGTCGTCCTCGACGAAGAAGCGGTCGTGCGGGCCATGGCGAAATACGGCCCCGCGCTCGTCCAGGCGATGACGATGTACCGCCACCTCGACGGCAAGGGCATCGCCTACGAGTTCGAGATGGCCGTCGACGAGACGGATTACCCGACCAAACCGGCCGAGCACGTCGTCATCATCTCCGAACTGGCCCGTCTCGGCGCTCGCCCCGTCTCCTTCGCGCCGCGTTTCGTCGGCGGTTTCGAAAAAGGCGTCGAATACATCGGCGATCTCGACGCCTTGGCCCGCGACTTCCAGATCCACGCCGCCATCGCACGGACGCTCGGCCCCTACAAGCTCTCCCTCCACTCCGGCTCGGACAAGTACTCGACCTATCCGCTCATCGCCGAGGCGACCCAGGGCGTCGTCCACCTCAAGACGGCCGGCACCAGTTGGGCGGAAGCCTTGCGTGTCATCGCCCGGCACGACCCGGCCTTGTTCCGCGACCTCCTCAGGCTGGCCCTCGACCAGTTCGAGATCAACCGGCACAGCTACCACCTCAGCTGCGATCCGGCCAAGATCCCGGCGAATCCCGCAGACGACGAGCTCGACGGCCTCGTCACCGCGATCGACTCTCGGCAGGTCCTCCATGTCGCCTACGGCCCCGCCCTGACGACGTTGGGCCCGCGCCTGTTCGCCTGCTGGAGCGAGTATCGCGACGAGTTGACGACGATCATCCGGGATCATTTCGTGCGACACCTCGAACCGTTCGCCGCCTGGGCCCGGTGAGAGGAAACCGGACCCGCCCCCTGGGCCTTTTCGCGGGCCGGAGCAGTCGCCCAGAAACCGCCTCGGGCTAGGGAATTCTCGTGGTCTCAACCATACGAGAAACCGTGACGTTCGTCCCTTGTCAGACGATGACTTTGTCGACGTAGTCCGTCACCATGGTCGCGAGCAAGGAGTGATAGTCGATGGCGAGGTCGAGGAGATCGCCGACGACATAGGTGTGCTCGGAGTCGGTGACATCGACCATGAAACAATCACTCGTTCCCCCGAGGATCGTCACCTTCTCGTCGAGCGGGCGCATGTGCATGACGTCAGTGTCTTGCGCGCCGACGGCGACGAGGGCTTGGCGACGCAGCGGCGCCTTGCCGTTGACGAGGGTTTTGCGCACCCGGATCTCAGCCCCGGTGGTGGGATCGATCTTGTGCCCCCAGGGGCGGATCGGCTTGTCGGTCACTTCGATGACTTCGGCCCGCAGCCGCATCGTGTCGGTCCGCCCGCCGGCGAACGACGTCTCATAGCAAGGTACATTGCCAAGCAGGATGGCTTCGCCGCACCGTAGATGGTTGACGGCTTGGGGCAGGGCATGCCGCTCAAGGAGGTGGACGGACGTCGAGTTGCCCCCCGAGACGACGGCGAGGTCCCGGCCGAGAGTGTCCTCGACGTCGTTGACGAGCCGGGCCAACTCGCCCATGTTGGCATCATCGGGCACCATGCCGTACCAGCAGCTGAGGTTGGCTCCGATGCCGTGCAGTTCGAGCCCCTCGAGGCTTTCGGCCAATTCGCATAATCCGACGATGTCGCCCGGATCGCATCCCTCGCGCGTCTCCCCGAGTTCGACCATGATGACGACCTTGTGGGTGCGGCGCTGATGGCGGGCCTCGGCGGCGAGCCGCTCGAGGGTGACGGCCTGGGAGGTGAGGCTGATGTCGGTGAAACGGACCACGTCGGGGATTTGGCTGAGCAGGGGCGAGCGGATCATCCACTTCTCGACGGCGAGGTCGCTGTAGCGCTCGAAGTTCTTGACGTACGCGTCGCAGATCGACCCGACCCCGGCGTCGACGAGAGCGCGCACGAGAGGATCGTGGCCGACGAAGCCTTTCGTCACGACGCTGAGGCCGACTCCCTGGTCAGCGCACATCTCGTTGAGACGACGGTAGTTCTCAACGATCGCGCCGAGATTGATTTCCAGCGTGGGTTGCATAGCTGGGTTTCTCCTTGGCGGTGGTGAATCGAAGGATGGCCGCTGACGAGTCGCGCTCAAGATTCCATGTCGAACGCATCTGAGGGTCGTCCGGGGCAGGAAGGTGGGAGGCGGCCTCCGGCAAGGCACGACGGATCAGCCACAAGGTCAACCACGGATTCTTGACGAGGACGGGGCCGAGGTGATTCGTGAAAACGACCCCGCGGCTGATGGCGCCGTCGGCCGTCCCGGCCCCGGCGTTGCCGTAGCCGTAGACGACGCGCCCGAAGGGTGTTTGCCCGTCGCCGAGGGAGGCGTCGACCATCTGGATCTGGTTGCCGACGATGTCGTCGCCGAGGTCGTCGATCCGGGTGATGAGGTCGTCGCCGAGCGGGGTCTCGCGTTCCGTCATCACCATGTCGAGCAATCCGAGCCCGGGGAAGTTGGAGCCGGAACGACGGGCGGTGCGTTTGGCGAGGAGGGCGCCGGAGGTGCCGGTGGCGAAGATGACTTTGCCCTGGCTGGCGTAGTTGCCGATGGCGGCGCGTTGCCCCATGACGGCGGTGATGACGTCGGGCATGAGCGCCAGTTCGCCAGGGTTGAAGACGATGAGGTCGGCCCAACCGAGATCGGCCTTGTCGTCGAGGTGTTCGACGCGTCGCACGGTGACGTCGACGCCGGCCTGCTCCCCGACCCATCTCAGGGCCATGAGGTTGCCTCGATCGCCGTAAAGGTTGAGGATCGACGGATACATCCACAAGACGTTGAGAGTGGGGCGCGCGCTCATCGTTGCTCCTCCTTCGTCTCGTCACTCATCTCGTCGATCGTCTCGTCCACACTGACCGGCGCGTTCTTCCGTTTCCGGTCGGCGGCTTTCTGCGTCAAGGTCGCTTTCTTCTCCGTCAGCGTCGCTTTTCCGGCTGACAGACGACGGGCGGCGGCGTCCCGTCCCTTCTTCGCTGCCGCGCTGGCTCTCTTCTTCTCGTCTCTCTTACCACCGGGCGGATCGCCCTCCGCGTTCGTCCCGGAATCTCCAGAGGCTCCGCCGGTGCGCGCGAGGTGGGCTTTGAGAGCGTCGAAGAAGGACAACCAGGTGATGAGGTAGACGGCTTCGACATCGACGTCGCTGATGGCGGCGAGGATCTCGACCGGATCGTTCGAAGGAACAATCGAGATGTTCTCCTCCGGCATGCCGGCGTAACGCAACCGGTTGGCGACGTCGTAGCAGACCGTCTCAGTGAAGCAGACGGCGTGGTCGACACCGCTGGCCAGCAGAGAGCCGAGGTCGCAGTCGAAGGCGTAGAACGAGTTCGTGTAGTGGGGGACGAAGTCGTGGACAGTGTCGAGCCCGATGAGGACTGCCTTGCGACGCGGATCGGCGGCGATGACATCGAAGGCCGATTGCAGGGTCTCCGGGTTCTCCTGCTTCATCCGGATGTAGTGCAGCGGGGTCCCATCGACCTCGACCGCCTCGAAACGCCCGCCGACGTTGGTGAAGGTGGCGAAGGCTTCGGCGATGTCGTCGTCGCTGATGCCGAGTTCCTTAGCCAGGGCATAGGCGAGGATGTGGTTGTAGAGGAAGTAGGGCGTCTTGTAGGCCAGGGTGAAGGTGCGATCCCCGACGGTGAATTCTCCCTTGTCGAAGTCGACGGCGGTGACCTGGTGATCAGGCTTCTCCTGGGAGGCGAAGCCGCAACGCTGGCAGTGGAACACCCCCACTGAGGGCATGGTCTCAGCGCTGAAGACGAGGGCGTCGTGGCAACGCGGGCACGGGTTCGTCACGTGCCAGAAGGAATCCTCGATCGCCGAGCCGGGCTCGGGAGAAGGAGCGAGCGGCGCATAAGGGGCGACGGAGTAGGTGATGGCGCGCCCGGCCAAGTCGCCGAGGGCGAGGGCCCGGGGCTCCTCGTTGTTGACGATCACGGTGAGGCTGTCGTCGATGACGGAGGCGATCTTGCGCTGGATGTACTCCGGATCGCCGTTGCGCTGAACCTGATCCTCCTGGATGTTCGTCACGCACAGGTAGGCGGCGGGGATGGCCTCGCGGATGGCGGGCAGGCTACGTTCGTCGGCTTCGAGGACGAGGTAGCGGGATTTGAGTTTGCCGGTGACGCCGGTGTTCTTGATGAGGGTGGTGGCGGCGCCGGGTTTCATGTTGGCGCCTTCGAGGTTCGAGGCGACGCTGTGGCCGGCCGTCCGCAGAACGTGGACGATGAGGTTGTTTGACGTCGATTTCCCGTTGGTGCCGGTGATGAGAATCGTGTGCTGGGGATCGATGTTGGCGACGTCGTCGAGAAAATCAGGATCGATCGCCAGGGCGATGCGCCCGGAGATATTCGTGCCGCGCGACGGATCGATGAATCGTGCCCCCAAGGCCGCCATCTTGCCCGCCCCCAGAGCGGCCCGGAACCGCAATTGGCCCACGATCGTCTCCTTTCCACCCGCGAACACCCGCCCGGCTGGTCGCCTCGTCACATGGCACTGGACAAGGGCTCCAGCGTGGGAGCAAGTCTAGAGCACCAGTGATAATCCAGGCCCGAAAGGACACCGCCGACGACGGTGTGCCGACCACGGCGAAGCGCTGCTTCAAGGAATCCCCGCCGTAGTGCTGATTCAGTGAATCCCCAGCCACGATGAAGAGTGTTGAGACGGCGGACTCACTCTTGCAGATAGACCTTGGGGTCGAGGATGCCAAGCCCCGTCATATTGCGGTATTTCCCGGCGTAGTCGAGGCCGTAGCCGACGACGAACTGGTTGGGGATGTCGAAACCGACGTATTTGACGGTGATCTTGTTCTTGATCGCCTCGGGCTTGCGGAAAGCCGTCATGATCTCGACGCTGGCCGGGCCGCGGGCGCGGAGGTTCTCGACGAGGTAGGCGAGGGTCAGCCCGGTGTCGACGATGTCCTCGACGATGAGGACGTGGCGACCGACGAGGTCGACGGAGAGGTCCTTGAGGATGCGGACGACGCCGGAGGAGGCGGTGCCGGCGCCGTAGGAGGAGATGGCCATCCACTCCATCTCGCAGTGGCTGCGCAGGGCCCGGGAGAGATCGGACATCACCATGATGGCCCCGTTGAGCACCCCGACGAGGAGGAGGTCTTTGCCCTCATAATCGCGATCGACTTCGGCGGCGATCTGACGGATGCGCTCGTCGATCTGCTCACGGCTGTAGAGAACTTGGGAGAGGTCGTCACGCACGTCGTCGATGTCCACGACGACACTCTAGACGACGATCCGGAACTCTTGAAGGGGCGCCGCTGGCAGGACACGAGTGGCCTATAACTAGGGAGGGAAGCGATACGAAAGTTAACCTGCGGCAACGAATCGTAGCTCGCCGTCGGTTCGCCTGACACGGCCACCGGGGAGGTCGACGCCGGCTTGGCCATGCCAGGTGGTGACGAGGCTCTCCACGGCTCTCAGGTGGTGGGCGGTCAGTTCGCTGGCTCCGCAGCGGGCGAGCCAGTCGCGGAGCACGCGGCGGCGCAGGGCGGCGGGGAGAGCGGCGAGGTCGGCGACCGTCGTCGTGGCCGAAGCGGCAGCCAGAGCGTCGAGGGCGTCGGCGTCGTCGGCGCACAGAGCGGCGCTGCGAGCGAGTGATTCCGTCAGGCCAGGCCCGAGCGTCTCCTCGAGAGTGGCGAGCGCGGCACGGGCCCGCACCCGAGTGAAGCGGGGGTCGGCGTTCATCGGATCCTCCCACCACGTCAGACCCCAATCGCGGCAGGCCTGGCGGATAGTCTCGCGACGGATGGCGAGCAAAGGACGCATGACACGGCCCCGCTGGGCGCGCATTCCACCTAGTGAACGGGTTCCCGAGCCGCGGGCGAGGCCGAGCAGAACGGTCTCCGCTTGATCGTCGAGGGTGTGTCCGGTGAGCACGAGGGCGTCCGGATCAGCCAAGAGGGCGGCGTAGCGGGCGTGTCGGGCGGCGGCCTCGATCCCCCCGTCGGCGGCGTCGACCTCGACGCGCGTGACGCGGGCGGGCAGCCCGAGTTCCTCCGCTTGAGCGACGGCCCGGGCGGCCACCGCGGCGGAATCGACTTGAAGGCCATGGTCGATGACATGGGCGGCGGCGGGGATGCCCTGCAAGGGGCCGCGGCGTCGGGTCGTGGCCCAGGCGACGGCGGCCGCCAGGGCGGTCGAATCGGCGCCCCCGGAGAAGGCGACCGTCAGAGTGTGGCCGCCGGTGAGGGAGTCAGGAATGAGTGAACCGCCGACGACGCGTTCAAGATTCTGGACGATCTCCAGACAAGCGGAACTCAGCGCCCGTCGCGCCATCGTGTCATCCGTGCACTCGGGCGACCCACAGGTGCGGCGCCGCCAACTCCTCGGAACTCGGCAAGGTCGCGGGGCTGGCGAAAGCGGCGTTGAGCCCGTCGACACCGACCTTGCGTTCGACCTCTCGACAGAACGTGGAACCGGCCTTGTATTGGGCCATCTTGTCGGCCATCCCTGTCACCGCTTTGACGACACGCCCCCATCCCCGGCTCTCGCGGCGGTTGTTGAAGCGCGAACGGATACGGGAGACGTCGACGACGGCCTCGGTGCGATCCATCATGAAATCGGCGTAGCCCTCGATGAGCGACATCGCCGCCGTCAACTCGGCGAAAGTCTCCCGGTTCTGTGGGCCGACGACGAAATCTCCGAACGAGGTCGGCGCTGGGGCGTCGTCACGATCGCGCACCCGCTCGATGATGTTGTGCGTCAACGAGGGAGCGTCGGCGATCGTTCGCCCGATCCGCTCGACGAGATAGTTCGTCAGCCACGGCGCGTTGGCGAACTGGAAACGGTGCACCATCTCATGGAGACACACCCAGGTGGAGAATTCGACCCGGTCGACGTCGATGTCGCGGGAGATCGCCCACACCGTCGGCGCGTTGAGCAGGAGCGTCGGTTTCGCCGTGAAGGGATCGAATTGACCGAGCACCCGCGTCGAGAGCAGGCCGAGGACCCCCGTCAAGGTCGACGCGGACAGATAGGCCGAACACGTGTCAGCGACCTGCCGAATCGCATCGATCGGAGAGAAGGAAGCTTCCTCGACGGCGCGTCGCGGCCCGGATCCGCTCTCGCCTTTTGTCTCCTCCCCCGGCTCCTCAGCGCCTGCCTCGGCGGAATCGCCCGCGAGACCAGCCTGAGAAGCTCCCGATTCTGAACTCGGGGCATCCCGGTGGATTTCGTGCGTCTCAACCGACTCGGCCTCGTCGGCCTGAGCGAACACCCGCTGGAAACTCGAGACGTTCGCCTCGACCCACGCCGCACGATCGACCACGAGGGTGGTCAGCGGCTCATCGGCGCTCCAGTGCGTCGCCTCGGCGACATGAGACTGAGCGACCCCGCTCCCCCGCCGCAACGCCGCGACGATCTCGATGGCTTCCCCCACAGCGACCCGAGGCCCACGCGGCACCCAGCGGGTCATCCGCCGAGCGGCTCCCCAATCAACTGATTCATCGATTCCATCCATACAAGTCAGCTTAGAGGTCGTTCCTTCGTCTCAGTTCGTCGTGACGAGCGCGGCTCCGGCGCGGTCGAGCCAGTCGAGCATGGCGTAGTCGTCGAGGGAGTCGTTGCAGAGGAAGGAGAAGGCGACGTAGCCGCCGGCGGCGGTGGGGGCGAGACCGGTGAGGGTGCGCACTCCGGTGAGGGTGCCGGTTTTAGCTCGGACGAGGCCGCGGGCGGGGGTCTCCGGATCGTCGTCGAAGCGGTCGTGGAGGGTGCCGTCGACGCCGGCGGTGGGCAGGCCGGTCATGATCGTGCTGTAGTCCTCGTCGCTGAAGGCATGACGGACGGCGGCGGCGAGCACGGCGGGAGTGTCGCGGTTGCCGAGCGAGAGGCCGGAGCCGTCGTCGATGACCATGCCCTCGGCCCACAGGCCGAGTTCCGTCAGGCGGGCGCGCATCGCCTCGGCGCCGCCGATGAAGGAGCCCGGTTGCCCCCCAGCGAGGCCGATGTGCCTCAACAACATCTCGGAGGCCACATTGTCGGAGGTTAAGAGGAGTTGCTGGATGATGAGCCGCAGCGGGAGGGAATCCACTCTCGCCACTTCGGTGGCTTCGGGAGCGGCGACGGCGGCCCCGAGCACCGAGACGTTGATGCCTTCGGCGGTCAAGGCGGTGGCGAAGGCGGTGGCGGCGTCGCCGGCCGGATCGAGGGAGTATTCGCCCCAATCGCGTTCACCGGCCAGGCCGGCGTCGACGACCAACGCCGTGATGGGCGAGACGTCGAGGTGATAATCCTCCGTCCACGCCGGATGCCATCCGTCACCGGTGAAGAGCGTGCCGTCGAAGAAGAGATCGACCGCGGTGACACCGTCAGAACGCAACGCCTCGGCGGTGGAACGGGCCAAATCGACGACGGAGGCCGCCAGCGGGTATTTCTCATCGACGGAGCTCATGAGGAAAGGATCGCCGCCACCGACGATCGTCAACGTCGTCCCCTCGCGGACGACCCGGGTCGTGAAGCGGTGCTCGGCGCCCAAGGCCGACAAGGCAGCCGTGGCGGTGAGGATCTTGTGGCTTGAAGCGGGGATGCCCGGCGCCCCGGCGTTCTCGTCGACGAGGAGACCGTCGCCGTCGAGCGAGGCGATGGCGATCCCGACGGATCCGAGCCCGGTGCGATCGAGGGCGTCGATGCCGGCCTTGAGCGCCTCGGGTGAAGGAAGAGGTTGGGCCTCGGCGGGGCCGAAGGCTGGCTCGGCTGGCTCCTCGGTGGGGGGATCGGCGAAATCGAGCGGGTCGACCGTCGCCACCGCCGCAGGGGCGACGAGGATCCCTGCAGCCGATGCGGCCACCGCCGAGCCGGCGAGGACGAGAGCGAGGGCCAACGCCCCCCAGGCGATCCATGTTCCCCGTCGAACGCGCGGCTTGCCCGAGGTTTGGTCTCGCATCGTCACCTCCGGAGCGTTAGGGTGGGCTCACAGCTT
This sequence comes from Propionibacteriaceae bacterium, assembly GCA_031262485.1. Lineage (GTDB taxonomy): Bacteria > Actinomycetota > Actinomycetes > Propionibacteriales > Propionibacteriaceae > WQYJ01. The sequence continues at coordinate 23,324 of JAISHO010000008.1, read as the reverse complement.
GCCGCACAACACCACGGTACCGATGAGGGGCCGGGGCAGACGAACCGGCGACAAGAAAGAGCGCGGTGCTCGGCTCGCCCATCCTAGGCGACCGCCAGCGCCCGTCCGCTCGGGCGAGGGTTGGCAACCGCCCTCGAACCAGGGCGCCGGATCGCCTCGTCGCACTGTCGCGACCCCGTTCCACTACGGGAATCAGGGGGTTGGGTGGTAGCGTCCTGATCCTAGGAAAGGACCTGCATTGTCCGGAGACTGGCAACACGCCCTGACGATCGAGACCCCTCGTGGCATCACGTTCGACGTCACCATCGAAATTCCCCGCGGCTCGAAGAACAAGTACGAGCTCGATCACAAGACGGGCCGGATCCGCCTCGACCGCACCTTGTTCACCTCCACCCAATACCCTTCCGACTACGGCTTCATCGAGGGAACCTTGGGGATGGACGGCGATCCGCTCGACGCCCTCGTGCTCGTGCCCGAGCCGACCTTCCCCGGCGCCCTCATCGAATGCCGCGCGATCGGCATGTTCCGGATGAGCGATGAGAAAGGCGGGGATGACAAGGTGATCTGCGTGCCCACGGCCGACACGCGGCAGGATCATCTGCGCGACATCAACGACATCCCCGAGTACCAGCTGTTGGAGATCCAGCACTTCTTCACCGTCTACAAGGACCTCGAGCCGGGCAAATCGGTCGAAGGGGCCACCTGGACGGGCCGCGCCGCCGCCGAGGTCGAGATCCTCGCCTCCTTCGAGCGCGCCAAGGGTACCCATTACGAGGCGCATCACGTCAACCTAGCTTGATGTGATCACCCTCTACGTCATGCGGCATGCCCACGCCGCCTCGGGAGGTGGGCTGGCCGACCGGGATCGTCCGCTCGACGAGACGGGGCGTGACGAAGCCCGCATCGTCGGCGGGTATCTGCGCACCGCCGGAATCGACTATGTCCTCGTCTCGACGGCGCTGCGCACTCGTCAGACGGTCGCCGGGCTCAACCTCACCGGATCTCTCAACCGGGCCGCCGAACCGGCCGGGAGCGTCGACCGCGCGGTCGTCGTCGAACCGGAGGAGCGTTTCTACACCGAAGGCGCCGAGACCTATCTCGAGAAAATCCGCGCCTTGCCTGACGACGCTCGCACCGCGCTCGTCTGCGGGCACAACCCGAGCGTCGCCGCGGTGGCCCGCCGGTTGAGCGATCCGCAGACTTCGAATCCTCAAGCGCTGCGCCTCATCGAGACGTATTATCCGACGGCGACCTGCTGCCATTTCGAAGCCGAGGGAACCTGGGGCGATCTCACCCGCGCTCGGCTCGTCGAGGTTCTCAAACCCGTCATGACGAGGCTTTGAACCCCTCGATCTCTTGATCGTCGCTCGTCGAGGCCGCGGGCGCCGGAGTGGAAGCCGGCCAGGCGGACGCCGGTTGGGCCGCCGGCCACTGCTGAGCAGCCGGTTGATTCCCAGGCTGTGTCGTCGTGGGCTGGGACGGCGCTTGGCCCCAGGTTTGAGCCGGCATCTGAGCCGGCATCTGAGCGGACATCTGACCTGGCATCTGACCAGGGGCTGTGGGAGCTTGCCCCCAGATGGGCTGCCCGGGGGCGGCTTGAGCGACGCCAGGGGTGGCGAACATCTGACCCGTGCCCGTCTGAGGTGGCATCGGCTGCCCCATCGCCTGGCCCGCCGGAACCTGTCCGGCTGGCGTGGCGGCGAACCCGGGCATCGTCATCATCGGCGCCACGGAGTACTGAACCGGGCCGAGGAAGGCTTGTCGGGCGACGCGCATGAGAGCGAGGAGGCCCTGACGGCGGCGCTCGAACTCCTGGGGGTCGACGGTGCCGTTCGAGGCGCGATCGTGCAGCATCGTCAGCTCGGTGCAGGCCAACTGGTAATCGCGCATCGCGTTGAACCCGTTCTGCCCATGGGTCGATCGGGCCCACGTGCGCGCTTGCTTGCGGTTGCTGACGCTGGAGAGCATGAGGAGGTCGGCCTGGGTGACGAGCCCGGTCGGCAGGTATTGCCGCAGGCAGGCGTCGATCTTGGCGATCGTCTGGATGCGTTCGCGGCGAATGAGGATGAGGAGCCCGACAAGCACGCCGACGAGGATGACGAAGGCGATGAGCATGGGGATGAAACCGATCGTGGCCGCCCCGTTCCACAAGGCGTGCAGCAGCATCGCGGCGATAAGACCGGCGATCGGCAGCCACACCTTGATCGTCCCGCTGCGTTTCGTGGCGGCGATGGCGAGGGCGACGCCCGTCATCGAGGTGAAGACGGGGTGGAGGAAGGGAGTGAAGATGCCGCGCATGAGGAAGGTGCCGGCCATCCCCTCACCACCCGACGTCAACCCGGAGATGAGGTAGTACTGGACGTTCTCGACGGCGGCGAAGCCGAGGGCGACGACGGCGGCGTAGATGACGCCGTCGGTGATGCCGTTGATCTCATGGCGACGACGCCAGAAGAGCCCGAAGAGGATGAGGCCCTTTGTCAGTTCCTCGAAGACGGGCGCCAAGACGACGCTGGTGAAGACGCTGGTGCCCGCGTCGCCGAGGGCCGGTGTCACGACGGCGGCGCCGAGACCTTCGAAGAGGACGGAGAGGACGATCGAGATTCCCGCCCCCCAGAGGAAGGCGACGATGAGGGTGAGCTTCGGTTCCGGTTCGAGACGGTCGAGGGCGAGCACCCCGGCCAGCATCGGCAGCAAGGTGACTAGCGCGAGGAAGACGCTGACGAAGAAGGGCGCCCCGCCGACGATCATCCACATGCCGAGGAAACCGACGAGGCAGATCGAGGAGATGACGATCATGATGATGACCGGCACTGGAACACCGTGGCGTTGACGTCCCGTCAGAATCAGTTCGGGATCAAGAGGAACAGGTGCTGATGTCGGTGCGCTCACGTCATTATCCTAAACCGTTGTGGTGGCGGAATCGTCATCATCCTGGTGAGGCGGCAGACTGGCCCCATGATCATCGCGGCGGCCGACGGCTCTTCCCTCTCCAATCCCGGCCCGAGCGGCTGGGCCTGGTACATCGACGACGACCGTTGGGCCTGCGGCGGCTGGGAGCTGGGAACGAACAATCGGGGCGAGCTGATGGCGGTGCTCGATCTGCTGCGCCAAACCCGGCAGGTCGACGATTCCCTGCGGATCTGCTGCGACTCCCAGTACGTCATCAACGTCTGCACGAAATGGCGTCTCGGTTGGAAGCGCAAGGGCTGGAGGAAAGCCGATGGCAAGGAGATTCTCAACCTCGATCTCATTCAAGCGCTCGACGAGGAGTTGACCGGCCGCGAGGTCGGTTTCGAATGGGTCAAGGGCCATGCCGGCCACCCTCTCAACGAGGAGGCGGACACGCTCGCCCGCGGCGTGGCGACCGCCCTCAAGGAGGGACGATCCTTCGATCCGGGCCCTGGGCTGAACGGAGCGGGAGCCTCGACGTCGACGATGAGAGCCACCTCGACCCTGTCGTCGGGGAACGCGTCGAACCGTTCAGCGGGGCATCCGGCTGAGCCACAGCCGTTGTTCGGCCTCACGCTGGAACCTCGCTCCACCGTTCCCACCTCACCTCAGGCTCCGCCTCCGGCTCGCCGGGAGTCGCCGCACCAACCCGCCCTCGTGGGCGCCGACGACTCCGAGTTGAGCTCCTTGACCCGTGACTTGGTCAGCGACGAGACCCACCTCGACCGTGCTCGACTGGAGGCGCTCCTCCATCGCGATTTCGTCGCCCACCTGCCCGGTGGGGTGATCCGGACCCGCGGCTCGATCCTGGCCCGCCCGGCGGAACTGCACGGCCCGGCCCACTTCGACATCGTCGGCGTCGACCACCCCGCCCCGCGCGTAGCGCTCGTCCGCTTCACCCTCGACTACGGCGCTGAGCGCTTCCTCGCCGCCGTCCTCTGGCAGCGCGACGAAACCTGGCAAGCGCGGTTCGAGCAGCTCACGCCAGCGAACGCGTAGTCACCGCTTGAGGTAATGGGCGTTTTCTCTAGCCCTTCTATGCCCCGACGTAGACCTCGGCGCCCCCTGCTGTATAACACGTGTAGTACTGGGCTCCCGTGACGCAGGCCAGGCTGTAGGTGCGGTTCGACTGGGGGGAGAAGACGTTTTGGATGATGAAGTAACCGGTCGAGCCGGGGGGGATGGCGGAGGCGACGTTCTCACCGAAGCCGCACGACGTCGCCGTCGACTTCGTCGCCATCGACGCTGAGCAGACGTTGGCGCCATCGGGGAAGGTGATGTTTCCTGAGGGCACCTGATTGTTGGCGGTGGGGATCTCCGTGGGGATGACGATGTCGGTGGGGATCTCGATGTCAGTCGGGATCTCCGTCGGGATGACGAAGTCGGGGGGAATCTCGATGTCAGTCGGGATCTCGGTGGGGATCTCGATGTCGGTCGGAATGACGATCTCGGTCGGTTCGGTCGCGACCACCGGATCCGGGGTCGGTGTCATCTCCGGAGTCGGCGTCGGGGTCGCGGTGAAGGGTGTCAGGCTGGGCAGGAGGTTCGTCGCGTCCCGGCCGGGCGTCGGGGATTGGGAGACGGTGAGCGTCGGGGTCGGCGTGTCTGTCAGGCTGAGGTCGTCGTCGGCGCCTCCCGGAGTCGGGAAACCGGCTTGCCACCACCAGGCGAACAGGCAGAAGAGAATGACGGCGATGAGGATGACCGGCCAGTACCAGTCGACCTTCCGGCCGTCGGCGCCCTCCGTCTTCGTCAAAGCTTGCTTGACCGAGGCGAGGGCACGGTTGTCCTCTGGCTCTTCCGCGGCCGGGCCGGCCGACCGGCGGACTCCCCCCACGGCGGCGGGGGCCAGCGCCGTCGCCGCCGCGGCAGCCGCGGCAACTGGGGCATCGAAGCGGTCATCGTCCCAGCCGCGATCATCGAGGTCGCCCTCGGAGAAGACCCGGGTGTCGTCCCGCCCGCTCGTCAGGCCGGCGCCGACGATCGGAGCGGCGTCGTAGAGATCGTCGTAGCCGTAGTCCTCGTGGCCGGAGCGGTCGCCGTGACGGTCGTCCTCGTCGTCGTATCCGTCGTCGTCATAGTCCTCGTCGTAACCGTCGTCGTAGGCCTCGCCTAAGACGTAAGGGGCGGTCGCGTCGGAGGGACTGCGTCCTCCCTGATCATCGGAGGGATAAGCCCCTGTCGCTAGGGGCTCCTCGGCGAGGTGGTCGTCGTAGGCGTCGCCCTCGCCGGGGCCGTAGGGATCGTCGTCGTAGGGGTCGTCATCGTCCCAGGCGGCGTCGTCGTCCTCGTAGGCGTCATCGTCATCGTCGTAGTCGTCGTACGGCTCTTCGGCGTCTTGATCGTCGTCGAGGTCGTCATCGTAGGCCGCGGCGGTGGCGGCGCCGGCGGCGGCGATAGCTCCCGCACCAGCGACTGCGGCCGCGCCAGTGCGGATAGCTTCGGCTTTGAGGACAGGGATGCGTTGGGTGTCGACCAAGTCGGGGTCGGGACGGTCGTCCTCATCCTCGTCGTCGTCGTAGTCCTCATCGTCGTCGTAGTCGTCGTCGAGCCATTCGTCGTCGGCGCTCACGGGTGGGAGGGGATCCTCGGCGACGTCGGCTTCGGGCTCATCCGCCGGGGAGACCGGTTCGTCGTCCCAGCGCTTCGAGGCAGGGACATTGCTGCCCGCTTTGCTGGGGATGTCGGAATCGTCCCACTCGTGGACCTCGGCCCAATCGTCCTCTCCCCCATGATCGACCTCATCATCGTCGAGTGGATCATCGGCGGTGGGGGCGGTGTCGGGGGCGTCGCTCCAGCGATCATCGCCTGGGCGCCACGCGGAGTCGGCCAGACCGGGCGAGACTTCGACCGCCTGCGGACTTTCCCAGACCGGCGCCGAGGTGGAACTGTCCGGGCTGAGCGGTGTCTCATCACCTGTCGACGGCTGATCATGGTCGAGCGAAGCGGGCTGGGAGGAACCCCAGGAATCATCCCCCCAGGCCGGCGCCGCCGCCAGGCCCGCCGCCGCGGCCACCGGGGCGATGGGAGCGACGTCGGAGAAGATCTCCGCCACTCGGCTCGAACGGTAAGGGCTGGCCGGAGCCGGGGCCGGATCAGAATCCCAGCGCGACGTCGGCGAAGCCCAGGTGTGCGGTTGGGGATCCTCCGGCGGCGTCCGATCGTCGATCGCGTCGGTCTGCGAGGTCGAGGGGGGGTCGGTCTCTTTGAAGGGAGGGTCGTCATCGAGGGAGTAACCGGTCCAGGGATTCGAACTCGGCAGGCTCGGCGAACTCGACGTCGGGACGTGGTCGTCCTCGTCGTCATCGCGGTAGCCGACCCACGGGTTCGAACTGGGCGCCGGGGCGTCGTCGGTGGCGCCGGGGAAGGCGTCGAGCCAGGGGTTCGACCAGCCGGAGCGCGGGGCCATGCGATCATCTGGCTCATCGGCCGAGACCGGAGTGAAGCCGTCGTCATGGGAAGCGGAGTAGCCGGATTCCACCTCATCGTCGTCGAAAGAAGGCCAGGCGTCGGCGACGGGCACGTCGGCTGTCACCTCGACGGAAGGAATCGCGGCCTCTTCGGCGGCGTCATGGGGGCTCACAGGCGCGTTCGGCGATCGGCGGCGGCCAGGCGCCCCCCGGTACGTCGTCGCCTCGACGAGGACGACATCATCGCCCCAGGCTTGGGAATCATCCTCCGCCGCATCGGCCGGCGCGGCGGGATCGGGACGAGGGGAACGGACGGCGGCGGCCTCGTAGACGGCATGGACGTCGTCGAAGGGCCCCTCGTCGTAGGCGGCGTCGTCGTCCCAGGGGAACTCGTCGATCTCGTCGTCGAACGGCTCCTCGTCGAACTGCGGTTCGGTCATCTCGGGAATGATCGGCGCTGGCGCACCGGGCCGCGCAGCGGAATCTCGACCCGACGGCCCAGCGGGCACATCACGCTCTGACCGGAAGGACCCACTCGTGTCTGCAGAGGGGTAGTCGAGGCTAGGACCGTTGGAGAAGGCTGGCTCGCTCGAGGGGCTGGGCGGGGGCGTCGCAGCCGCGGAGGCCTGGTCGACGCGCCGATCGACCGGCTGACGGCAAGCGGGGCAGACCGCGAACGTCGACGGGAACCGTCGTCCGCAGCGTGCACAGACAATCACCCTCAGCCTCTCCTTCTCAGCCCCGGCGAGCCATCCGTCCAACCCAGACCAGGGCCGGGATCGATGACCGCCGTCTCACGCACAGAAACCCGTGGGCCACACATCCACGACCTCTTGCGTCAGGTTATCTTAGAAATCCCTGAAAAAAAATTAGAATCGGCCACCCGTCTGTGAGCGAATCCGCCGCTCCTGCTCCACATCTCAGTGATACCAGCGGACTCAACGAGAGTGATTGCCCATCGCTCATATCGAAAGCTATCGGGAGATCACAACCCCCGCTCTCCACACAGTGGGGAGCGCGCTCATCCCACGTGTTCTTAGGAACAGAGGGAATAACACTTATCTAATTCTCAGGGTGAGGGACCGTCGGAAGTCTACCGGCTCAGGCGGCGTCTTGCGCAGCCGAGAACTGGGAGGTGTAAAGCCGCCAGTAGGCGCCCTTGCGCTCGAGCAGCTCGGTGTGCGAGCCCTGCTCGACGATGTGGCCGTCCTCCATGACGAGGATGACGTCGGCGTCGCGGATGGTCGACAGCCGGTGGGCGATGACGAAGGACGTCCGCCCTTGCCGCAGCGCCCCCATCGCCTCTTGGATGAGCACCTCGGTGCGGGTGTCGACCGAGCTGGTGGCCTCGTCGAGGATGAGCAGGGTGGGATCGGCCAGGAAGGCCCGCGCGATCGTCAGCAGCTGCTTCTCGCCGGCCGAGATGTTCGACCCCTCCTCGTCGATGACGGTGTCGTAGCCCTCGGGCAAGCTGCGGACGAAGCGATCGACGTAGGTGGCTTTGGCGGCCGCCTGGATCTCCTCCTCCGTCGCGCCCGGGTTGCCGTAGGCGATGTTCTCGCGGATCGTGCCGTAGAACAGCCAGGTGTCCTGGAGGACCATCCCGACCTCGCCGCGGACGTCGCCACGCGGCACGGAGGCGGTGTCGACGCCGTCGAGGGTGATGCGCCCGCCGTCGAGGTCGTAGAAGCGCATGATGAGGTTGACGAGGGTCGTCTTGCCGGCGCCGGTCGGCCCGACGATGGCGATCGTCTGGCCCGGCTCCACGCTCAGGGAGAGGTCGCCGATGAGCGGCTTGGCCGGGTCGTAGGAGAAGGAGACGTCTTCGAACTCGATGTGGCCCGTCACCGGGTCGGGCAGCGTGCCGGTTCCGTCGGGAGTCTGCTCGGGTTCGTCGAGCACTTCGAAGACCCGCTCGGCCGAGGCGACGCCGGATTGCAGGAGGTTCGCCATCGAGGCCAACTGGTTGATCGGCTGGGTGAACTGACGGCTGTATTGGATGAAGGCCTGGACGTCGCCGATCGTGATGTGGCCCGACAGCACCCGCAGCCCGCCGACGACGGCGATGACGACGAAGCCGAGGTTCCCGACGAAACCCATGACCGGCATGATGATCCCGGAGATGAACTGGGCCCCGAAGGCCGCCTCGTACAGCTCGTCGTTCTTCTTCTCGGCGGCGGCCGCGACCTCGCGCTGGCGTCCGAAGACCTTGACGAGGGCGTGTCCGGTGTAGGCCTCCTCGTATTCGGAGTTCAACTCGCCGGTCGACTTCCAGACCTGGGCGAATTTACGCTGGGAATGGCGCGCGATGAGGCTGACGACGATGATCGACAACGGGATCGTCACGAGCGCGACGAGGGTGAGCAGCGGGGAGATCGTCAGCATCATGGCGATGACGCCGACAATCATGAAGACCGATTGGACGACCTGCTGGAGGGTCTGCTGGAGCGACTGGGTGATGTTGTCGATGTCGTTCGTCACCCGGCTCAGCAGTTCGCCGCGCGGCAGACGGTCGAAATAGGACAGCGGCAAAGAATCGAGCTTGCCGGCGACCTGGGCTCGCATCGAGTAGACGGTGCGCTGGATGACGCCGTTGAGAATCCACCCGGCGATGATCGACAGGGCGGCCGAGAGCACGTAGGTGCAGATGACCCAGGCGATGATGACACCCAGGGCGTGGGTGTCGATGCCGACGCCGGGGGCGAAATCGATGTTCTTGAGCATGTTGAGCGTCGATTCGGGCATGCCGGAATCGACGCCGGGCTGTTCGACGGCGGTGAGGAACTGGTCACGCGTCACCGTCGACGGATCGACGCCTTGGTTGCGCAGCGCCTCGCCTGTCATGAGGCCGATGACGCCGGCGACGATGATGTCGGTGGCTCGGGCCAACAGCTTGGGGCCCATGACATTGAGCGCGACGGACGCCGCCATCATGAGGAAGACGATGACGAGGGCGAGCCGTTCGGGGCGCAGATACGTCAGCAAGCGACGGAACGAGGGGCCGAAGTTGATCGCCTTCTCCGCCACGCGGCCGTGGCCCCCGCCGCCGCCACGATGGCCCGCCGGGCCGGCCGGGCGGGGATTGGCCTTGGCGGGCGTCGTCTTTGTCGTCGAGGAAGCTTGAGCTGTGGTCGCTGTCGTCTCGCTCATGCGATCGCCTCCTCCGTCGTCATCTGGGATTGGACGATCTCTTGATAGGTCGGACAACTCTCCAGCAGATCGTGATGCTTGCCTCGTCCCACGATGCGCCCGTTGTCAAGGACGAGGATTTGGTCGGCTTGGCGGATCGTCGAGACGCGCTGGGCGACGATGAAGACGCAAGCGTCGCCCGTCTCCCCCGCTAAGGCTTGGCGCAGCTTGGCGTCGGTGGAGACGTCGAGGGCGGAGAAGGAGTCGTCGAAGACGTAGATCTCGGGCCGCTTGACGAGCGCCCGGGCGATCGAGAGACGTTGGCGTTGCCCGCCGGAGACGTTCGTGCCCCCTTGGGCGATCGGCGCCTCGAGCCCACCCGGCATGGCCTCGACGAAATCCTTGGCTTGGGCGACCTCGAGGGCGTGCCACAGCTCCTCGTCGCTGGCGTCCGGTTTGCCGTAACGCAGGTTCGAGGCGACGGTGCCGGTGAAGAGGAACGACTTCTGGGGCACGAGCCCGACCTTCGACCACAAGAGATCAGGATCGATCCGTTTGACGTCGACGTCGTCGATCGCCACAGTGCCAGAGGTCGCGTCGTACAGACGCGGAATGAGGTTGACGAGCGTCGTCTTGCCGGAGCCGGTCGCGCCGATGACGGCCGTCATCGTGCCCGGCTCGAGGCGGAAGCTGATGTCGGCGATGACCGGCTCCTCGGCGCCCGGATAGCGGAAGGCGACGTCGGTCAACTCCATGCCCTGGTTCGCCGTCAACTCAGTGACGGGATTCTCCGGCGGCACGACCGTCGTCTTGGTGTCGAGCACCGCCATGATGCGCCCGGCCGAGACGGTGGCGCGCGGCAGCATGACGAGCATCATCGTCGCCATCATGACGGACATGAGGATCTGCATGAGATAGGAGATGAAGGCGCCGATCTGGCCGACCTGCATCGTTCCGGCGGTGATCTCCGAGGCGGAGAACCACATGACCGCCACCGAGGAGAGGTTGAGGACGATGAAGACGAGGGGGAACATCGTCATCATGAGACGCCCGACCGAGGTGCCGATGTCCTTGAGGTCGCTGTTGGCGCGATCGAAGCGGCCGGCCTCGTAGCGCTCGCGGACGAAGGCGCGCACGACCCGGATGCCGGAGATGTGCTCGCGCAGCACCCGGTTGACGGTGTCGATCCGCTCCTGCATCCGCTGATAGAAGGGGCCCATGAGGGCGAGCAGGATCGTCACGATGATGCCGAGGACGACGACGGCGACGAGGATGATCCACGACAAGCCGAAATTCGTCCGCAGAGCCATGAAGACGCCGGCCACCATGGTGATGGGAGCGCCGAGGATGAGGACGTTCGTCATGAAGACGAGCATCTGGACTTGCTGAACGTCGTTCGTGTTGCGCGTGATGAGGCTGGGGGCGCCGAACTTCGTCACCTCGCGGGAGGAGAAATCCAACACGTGGGAGAACAGGTCGCGGCGCATGTCGCGCCCGAAGCTCATGGCCAGCTTGGCGCCGTTGTAGACGGCGAGGATCTGGACGACGACCTGCATGATCGACACGCCGATCATGATGGCGCCGTAGCGCCAGATGTACCCCGTGTCGCCTTGCACGACACCGTTGTCGATGATGTCGGCCTGCAACGTCGGCAGATAGAGGCTGGCGACAGCGGAGAGGAATTGAAGGAAAGCGACGAGGAAGCCACGCCCCCAATAGGGCTTCATGAAGCGCCAAACGGCCCGGTTGAGAGGGTTCTCCGTGAAATACTCTTTAATGAAGCTGTCGAGTTTCTCTCTCATCCGTCTTTCCTCGACCTGCCCACCGGGTGCAGCATAGTGCGGCCTCGTGTTTCCTTCGTTGTGAGATTCGTCCTCGTGCGCATCAGACGCGGGTGATGACCGCTAGCCTGACCCCTATGACCGATGACTTTACTCCTCCTGTGGAAGCGCGACCGACGACGGAGGCGCCGGTGGGAATCGACGCCGTCGAAGCCGAGGTCTCCGAACAGACCCAGGTCCGCCTCGGCAAGCGGGCCCGGTTGCTCGCCGAGGGGACGGAGCCGTATCCGGTCGAGGTCGGGCGCACGACGTCGCTGGCCGAGGTGCGCGCCCAGTGGGGGCATCTGACGGCCGGTGAGGAGACGGACGTCGTCGTCGGGGTGGCCGGGCGTGTCATCTTCCTCCGCAACACGGGGAAATTGTGTTTTGCGACGATCCAGGACGGCTTCACCGCGGAGAACAACGGTGAGCGCCTTCAGGTGATGATCTCCCTGGCCGAGGTCGGCGCCGATCGGCTCGAGGCGTGGAAGTCGGATGTCGATCTGGGCGACTTCATCGCCGTCACCGGGCGGGTCATCGCCTCGAAGCGAGGCGAGCTCTCGGTCATGGCGACGCAGTGGTCGATGGCCGCGAAGGCGCTTCGCCCCCTGCCCGTGCTGCACAAGGACCTCTCTGAGGAGACGCGGGTGCGCCAACGCTACGTCGACCTCATCGTGCGCGACGAGGCCCGCGAGATGGTGCGCACCCGGGCGGCCGTCACCCGGGCGATCCGGCGCGTGCTCGACGACGAGGGTTACCTCGAGGTCGAGACGCCCGTCCTCCAACTCATCCATGGCGGGGCCGCGGCTAGGCCGTTCATCACCCATCTCAACGCCTTCGACACCGATATGTACATGCGCATCGCCCTTGAGCTCTACCTCAAGCGCGTCATGGTCGGAGGGGCGGACAAGGTCTACGAGATGGGCCGGATCTTCCGCAACGAAGGCATCGATTCGAGCCACTCGGCCGAGTTCACCATGCTCGAGTTCTACGCCGCCTGGGGCGACCAGCACACCGGCGCGGCGACGACGCGGCGGCTCATCCAGGAGTCGGCCGACGCGGCCCTGGGCCGGCGCACCGTCGTCGTCGGCGACACCGAGATCGATCTCGACGGCGAGTGGCGCTGGGCGAAGTTCTACGACCTCGTCTCCGAGGCGGTCGGCGAGACGGTCGATCCCGGCACCCCGCTGGAGACGCTCAAGAAATACGCCGACGACCGTGAGATCGTCTACGACCCGAAGTGGCTGACGAGCCCGATCGGCCAGGGCAAGATGGCGATGGAGCTGTACTCCGAGTTGGTCGAGCACCACCTCATGCAGCCGACGTATGTGTGCGATTTCCCCGCCGTCGCCCAACCCTTGGCCCGCCCCCACCGCGAGGATCCACGCCTCGTCGAAGCCTGGGATCTCATCATCGGCGGCGTCGAGCGCGGCACCGGGTTCTCCGAACTCATCGACCCGGTCGTCCAGCGCGAGGTGTTGACGGCGCAATCCTTGCGCGCCGCCCAGGGCGATCCCGAGGCGATGGAATTGGACGAGGATTTCTTGCGCGCCTTGGAATACGGCGTCCCGCCGATGGGCGGTGTCGGGCTCGGCATCGATCGCACCCTCATGCTGCTGACGGGCGCGGGCATTCGCGAGACGATCCTTTTCCCCTTGCTCAAACCGGAAGGCTGAGCGCTCTCTCTTCCTTTCCGGGAGAGGGGCTCGGATTTCGCCCGCCCGTCTCTGACGGCGGTCGCCATCTTCCAGGCAGAAGGGCATGTTTTTCGCGAAGACGGGACGCGCCCGTCGTCTTAAACTTTATAAAGTGACGAAAACTCTATAAAGTTATTCCATGGCCGCACGACCTTTGACCCCGACGGGGCAGATGCTCCAGGAGATCCGCGAATCGACCGGGTGGACTCAAGAGCAGATCGCCGCTCGCCTCGCCGTCTCCTTCGCCACCGTCAACTCCTGGCTCAACGGCAAGGTGACTCCGAAGCGGCGCGACAATGTCGAGCGCATCGAACGTCTCCACGCCGAGGTGATCGAAGCCGCCCCCGTCGCCGATGACGCCTTGGCGAAGGCGGCCGAGGCTTTCTCGAGCGCTCAGCTCGACGTCGCCGCCCTCGTCGCCGACCGCGATCTCGTCGACCGATTGACGACGAATCTGACGTATCACACCGGCGCCATCGAGGGTTCGACGATGACCTTGGCCGACGTCGGCGCCGTGCTCTACGAATCGACGGTGTTGGCCAACCGCACCGCCACCGAGCAGATCGAGGCGATCGGCCACCGCGCCGCCTTCGAGCATCTCCTCGACACGATCGTGGCCGAGGGGGCGGATTTCACCATCACCGAGGACTTCATCCGGGGCTTGCACCTGCGCCTCATGAACGGGGTGCGCTCCGACGCCGGGCACTATCGCGTCCACGGCGTGCGAATCGCCAATTACGCCACCGTCACCTCGGCCCACGAGTCGATCCCCGAGGCGATGGCTGCCCTCGTCGAGGAGATCGCGGCGGCGACATCGGCCCTCGTCGGACCGATCCCACAGGGGGCGCCCGAGACGGTCTCGTCAACCGAGGGGGCCTCGTCCGCGCCCGCGTCCTCCATGGCAGCGATGGTGACGGCATCTGAGGTCACCGAGGTCGAGGAGACCGAGCATGGGCCCGTCACCATCGAATTCACCCTGCCGAGCATCCGCTTGGCCGACATCATGGCGGCGAACCAGCCGACGGCGCGGGGCGAGGCGGCCCCCACCGACACCGGAGCGAGTTCGCACTCTCTCCCCGATGAAAGCGAATCACCTAGCGGGACGGCAGATCAGGGGGATCTGACGGCCGTTGAGACGCCATCCGAAGCCGAGGCGGAGAACGGCCCAGCTGACGCCTTGACCGGCAGCCGATCGTTGCTGGAGCTCATCGCCCGGGCGCATGCCCGCTTCGAACAGATCCATCCCTTCAGCGACGGCAACGGGCGGATCGGGCGGCTCCTCATGGTCGCCCAGGCGCTCAGCGCCGGGATCGTTCCCCCGGTCGTCGAGCGGCCCCGCCGCCAGCGTTACTACCGCTGCCTCGAGATCGCCCAGACGGCCGGGGACCCGAAGCCGCTCATGGTCTTCCTCGCCGAGGAGGCCTCGTTCACGACGACCTTGCTCGAAGGTTGAGACGGAACCGTCCCCTATCACAGGTACGTCCTCTTGCGCCGATCCGGGTCGACCGGAAGAATCGCACTCGACACGCCCCGACGTCGCGGAGTCCTCATGATCGAGGGCGCTGACGATCCTCCGGGGCGAGACACGACTCCACCTCACATCCCCACGATCGGAGACACCAGATCATGGCGCACCCCATCCTCGGCCCGGCCATCCGTTTCGGCGGCGACTACAACCCCGATCAGTGGCCTCGCCACGTGTGGGCGGAGGACGTCAAGTTCATGCGCGACGCCGGCGTCAACCTCGCCACGATCGGCGTGTTCGCCTGGGTCACGACCGAGCCCAAGCCGGGCCAGTACGACTTCACCTTCCTCGACGAGGTCATCGGCATGCTGGCCGAGGCGGGCATCGACGTCGACTTGGCCACGCCGACCGCCGCGCCGCCAGCCTGGTTGAACCGAGCCCACCCCGAGGCGCGTGTCGTCACGGCCGAGGGGCACGTCCTCGACCATGGCTCACGGGGCATGATGTGCCCGCACTCCCCCGCCTACCGTGAGGCTTGCGCCGGGATCGCCACCGCCCTGGCCGAGCGGTATGGCACGAACCCCGCCGTCGTGCTCTGGCATGTGCACAACGAATACGGCGTTCCGATCTCGCAATGCCACTGCGAGGTCTCCGCCGCCGCTTTCCGCACGTGGCTGGAGAACCGTTATGTCACGCTCGACGCCCTCAACGAGGCCTGGGGAACGGCCTTCTGGGGCCAGCGCTACGGCGAATGGGAGGAGATCTCCACCCCGCGTCTGTCGGGAACGAGCGTCAATCCTTCCCAGCGCCTCGATTTCGCGCGTTTCAACGACGAGACGATCCGCGAGTGCTACATCCTCGAACGCGACATCATCAAGCGCCACTCCGACAAGCCGGTGACGACGAACTTCATGGTCAGCAACCTGGACGCGCTCGATTATTGGAAGTGGGCCCGCGAGGTCGACGTCGTGGCGACGGATTATTACCTAGCGGCGGCCGATCCCCGCAACTACGTCGGCGCCGCCTTCGAATCCGATCTCACCCGTTCGATCGCCGGGGGGCGGCCCTGGTTGCTCATGGAACATTCTTCTTCGGCCGTCAACTGGCAGCCCCACAACGTCGCCAAGACCCCGGGCGAGGAGGCGCGCACGGCGCTGACGCATCTGGGCCGGGGCTCGGATTCGGTTCTCTTCTTCCAGTGGCGGGCTTCCCGGCGCGGGTCGGAGAAGTTCCACTCGGCCATGCTCCCCCACGCTGGCACGGAATCGCGCGTCTGGCGTGAGATCTGCGATCTGGGCCAGGGCTTGAGCCGCGTCGAGAACCTGGCCGGTTCGCTCGTCTCGCTGCCGCTCGCCGACGACATCGCCGAAACACCTAGCGGGACGGCTGATGAGGCGACGGGGCCGATGATGGACGCCGCGCTGGAGTCCAGCGATCAGCCGGTCATCGAACGATCGGAGGAAACGGCGATCCCCGGATTGTCGGAGTTGACGGTCGCGCCGGCGACCTTCCGCCCTGGGCCTTCTCTGACGGCAGGGACGGATCCCGATGTCATCGTCGACCCAGCCATCGCCGCGCCCGGCCCGGCCTTCCCGGCCGCGATCCTGGTGGATTGGGAGTCGCTGTGGGCCCAAAGCCTCGGTTCCCAGCCGAGCACCCTCCTCGACCCGCGTCAACGGGCGCACGTCTACTACGACTGGCTCTACCGCCACTTCGGCGGGGCCGATTTCGTCCACCCGGAGGGGGATCTGAGCCCCTATCGCCTAGTCGTCGTGCCCAGTTCCTATCTCATGTCGGAGGCGACGGCCGAACGGTTGACCGCTTTCGCCCGAAGCGGCGGGATCGTCGTCGTCGCGGGGTACACGGCCGCCGTCGACGAGCATGACGCCGTCCACGCCGGTGGCTTCGCCGCGCCGTTGCGCTCGCTGCTCGGCCTTGTCGTCGAGGAGTACACGCCGGTCCGCGTGGAGACCGCGCTCGACATCGTCCCCGAGAGCGGGGCCGCCTCCGTCAGCGATTTCGCGCTGCCCGCCCGGATCTGGGCCGAGGATCTGCGCCTCGAGACGGCCGAGACGGCGTGGCGTTTCAGCGGCGGCCCCCAACATGGCCGCGCCGCGATCACCCGCCATCCCTTCGGCGACGGCGAAGCCTGGTATGTCGCGACGGAGTTGACCGCCGACGGCTTGGCGACCGCCCTGCGGCCGGCGACCGATGGGCTCACCCCCGCCCTCGCCCAAGGCTCCGCGGCCGGCGACGTCGAACGTTTGCGCCGGGTGGCCGACGACGGGGCGGAGTTCGTTTTCGTCATCAACCACACCGGCGAGGCGGCACCCTTGCTTGTCTCGGGGACTGACGCTTTCAGCGGGGAGACGGTGGACGCGGATGACGAGGTCGCCGCCGGAGGATCTCGCATCATCCGCACAGCCTGACCAGCATCCCTCGTCCGACGCCTCCATCGTCACAAGAACATTTAGCATTGCTTATCGATGATGAGAGTGGCGTTAGAAGGCGAAGAGCGTAGGATGGCCTCACCGGCTTGAGGTGGAGGCCGCCATTTGTGCGCGCATGCCTCCGTTGACAGTCGGAGAGAAGCAGTCCTGAGCCCTCATCCTCACGGTTCCGCCCAGGCGATGCTCCGTGATCGCGACGATGAACGCGCCGGCGGAACCCCTGCCATGGTGACGCTGAGCCGCTCGCGTGTTCGCACGTCCGTCGATCACCGAGCCCCATCGCCGATGGAACGGCCGGTCGACCGAACGGCAGAGAAACGATGAGCGCTCCCCCCGAGAGGCGAAGCGGATGAACGACCAAGCGATTGTGACGGCTGACGACTGGGCCGAACCGGCGGAACAGGATCCCGCCCCGGCGCCCAGCGGCGTCGGCGTCTACGGCATCATCGGGCGCGTCCTCGGGGTCGTCGCCTGTGTGACGGTCGCCGCGCTGGGGTGGACCGTGTGGAACAGCGGAGTCGTGCCGACGACATGGTTCGTCATCGGCGTCGGAGCGCTCACCGCCGTCGCCCTCCTCGTCACCATCGGCCTGTGGTCGGTCAACCACCAGCGCCACCCCGTCGGCTACACCCTTCTCGTGCTGCTAGCCGTCCTCGGCATCATCGTCAACCTCGTCGGATCTTCGGCCGCTCGCAACGTCACCAATCTCTTCGAAGGCATCCAGGCGCCTCAGACCTTGACCGACCACTACGACGTCATCGCGCTGAAAACCCACGACCCCGACGTCGCTTCCCTGGCCGGGCAGGCCGTCGCGCAGTTGAGCACCGACGCTCACAAGGCCGAGGTGACGGAGAAACTGGCCGAGATCGTCTCCGTCAACCTCGGCGAGGTCTCCGACCCCGGCACGCTGGCCCAGCAGATCACCGACGGCACGCTCGACGGCGCCGTCATCAACAGCGCCTACCGCAGCATCTATGAGGACGGCATGCCCGAGTTCTACGAGTCGATCCAGATCCTCACCACCTTCGACATCACCTATGAGGCTCCCACCCCGACCCCGGAGCCCGAGCCGGCCCCCGACGCGACGACAGAGGAGCGCGGCAACCCGGCCGGATCCTTCATCGTCTACGTCTCCGGCGTCGACGTCGCCGGCTCCATCACCGCCACCTCGCGCTCCGATTCGAACATCCTCATCGTCGTCAACCCGACGGCGGGCAAGATCCTCATGGTCAACACCCCGCGCGACTTCTACGTCCAACTCCACGGCACGACCGGCCTCAAGGACAAGCTCACCCACGCCGGGATCTACGGCGTCGACATGTCCGTCTCCACCCTCGAGGACCTCTACGGCGTCCACATCGACGACTGGATCCGCGTCAACTTCACCTCCCTCGTCGAGTTGGTCGACACCCTCGGCGGCATCACCGTCGACTCCGCCTACGACTTCACCTGCACCCACGGCGGGTACCACTTCTCCGTCGGCCCCAACGATATGAACGGGACGGAGGCGCTCTGCTTCTCCCGCACCCGCTACGCCTTCGCCGAGGGCGACCGCATCCGCGGCGAGAACCAAGAACGCGTCATCGAAGGCATTTTGAAGAAGATGCTCGACCCCTCCGTGCTGCCCCGTTACGCCAGCATCCTCGACACCCTCAGCGGCATGATGCAAACCTCCATGCCGACCGACCGGATCGCCCAGCTAGCCAACAACCAGCTCTCCTCCGGCAAGGGCTATAGCTTCGACCTCACCTCCGTCACCGGCTCCGACGCCTACGCCCCGACCTACTCCTTCGGCGCCCAAGATCTCTACGTCATGATCCCCGACCAAGGCTCCGTGGCGATCGCCAAGCAACGGATCGAAGCGGTGTATTACGCGATGGGGTGAACGACGGGCAGGCGGTAGAATGACGATATGACGCTCATGGATGTGCTGCCGCTCGCACGCAGTCTCGAAACCGATGATCGTCGCGCCTTGGCTCAGGAGATGCTGCAGTCGCTTGAGGACGATGCCACCGATCCGGAGATTCTCCGACTCCTCCACGAGCGCGTGGAAGAGAATCGCCGACACCCCGATCAGTGCGTCTCTTGGGAAGAATACGAGCCAACCTTCAACAAGATATTTGGAATCTCGTAGAACTTGTTAGTCATGTCCAATGGGGGCCTAGGATCTACGGCTCGCAGGTGTGACTAGTAATATTTCAGACTACTTCTCTCACTTTTCAATAAGACGATAATTGTGGCGTTATTCTCACCATATGGAAGCAATCACCGTGACGCCCTTATGGCGATCAGGTGCAGGCCTCACCTCGGTGTGCCAGTTGTATGAGTTCGACAAGATATCAGATGGATTGATTTGCGTAAGACAAGAACTCTTTCTGGGGAGTTCGGTGGTCTTTCCACAACCCTTGGAAGGCATTTGGTTTCGGGCGCAAGTCTGTGTAGGTCAATAAAAGCTCATGTTTCGCTCTTGAAATTCCCACAAAGAAAACCCGGCGGAGCTCATCAATATCTGACTTCTTCTTCATCCAAAAACTCTCGTTCTCAACCCCCAGTATGATGACCTTTTCGAACTCTAGGCCCTTTGCCTTGTGAATTGTCAGTATCCTCACCGCATTAATTTCAGATAGTCTGTCCAAAGCATTGCAAATATTTCCGTCAACAGTGAGTTCTTCTTGTAACGATTCTGTTGTTTCTTTCAGAAGCTCCCTCATCCTAAGACCCTGCTGATATGTCGTAGATAGTCCGACTAACACAGGCTCCGTAATTAACTCAAGGAATTTATCAATAATCCGTTCCCAAGAAAGAATATCCGACGGTTCGAAACTTGCTGAGCGCACATAACACCTCTGTTCCGCAAGAAAATGCTGAATCTGGCTGCTACGCCTATCGCTCGCTTCATCAGATAGAACGCCGAGTAACGCTATTCTCATGAGTCGCTCGTACGCACTGGGCTGGCTTTGACAGGCGATGACTCTGAGGAAATCAAGAACCAGTGTCACAACAGGCTCTGCAGTGAGGTCTTGCCGCTTCTGCTCATTTCGCGACGCTATGCCTTTTGATGAGAGCGAGTCAGTCAATGCACCAGCGAATAATTCTGACTGTTGTCTCACTAGGACGGCGATTTGCGATGGCGACACCCCCCGCTTGAGCCAGGTGCTGATTCTTTCTGCAAGGCATGCCGCTTCTGCGTTTGCATTGGAGAAATGAAGCACCTCGATGAGACCCTCTTCTCCTTGTATATCGGTCGGATCAATGGCCGATTCGGGTTCCATTAATTGGATCATTCGATTCTGCATCCTGCGGAGTTTTGGGGCAGACCGATAGTTTTGAAACAGTGTCAATGCCTCTGCAGAAAAGTCATCGGTATACGTTTGAAGGATTCGATCCATTGCACCAGCCCATGCCATGATTCGCTGTTTAGAATCAGCAACTGCGGTAAGCACCGATTCTGAATCTTCGAATGCCTCCTTAACAAGAGAGTATTGCGCTTCAGTGGCATCCTGAAACTCATCCAGAAATACATGTGAGTATGTCTGCTGCAGACCCGAACAGGTATAGTAATTTTCCTCAAGTAGTTCGATACTCAGTGATACAAGATCGTCAAAAGTAATCGATGCGGGCGGGCTACTCTTACCGGGACCAATGCTGTAATCAGAATTAAGTGGTTCACACAGTGCAATTCGATAATTATCAACAAGTTGCTTTGCAAAGGCATGAAAGGTGAAACTGTCGAACCTTGCGGCGAGTTGCGCTCCGCAACGTAGCCTTACCCGATCTTTCAGATTCTTGGCGGCATCGATTTTGAAGGAAACGGCAAGAATCCGTCTTGGATACGGACACAATCCGGTGCGCAATAAGAAGTCGGCTTTCTGTGCCAATAACTCTGTCTTTCCAGCACCAGGACCCGCTATAACAGCGATATTATTCCCAATTTCACGAATAGCTTTCTCCGCGTTTAGCTCCAGCATCATCCCGTCCGCCGGCTTCCAATCAACTGGATTGATCATTCTGGGATCGATTCCAACTTCATGGATACGGCTTCCACGAGCCTGGTGAGTACGGACGGAAGATACTTGGTCAGTTCTTCATCGCTGAGCCGGGAGAGCGCCTTGAGATGATTAGCCGGTTTACTTCCATAAGTGAACAGTCTTCGATAGTCATTGAATACAAGAAATACTTCTTTACCAAGTAATCTCTCGTTGGCCCGGCCTGAGCCTAAGACTGCATTCACGCAAGAGTCATCTGGGCTCTCACTTTTAACACCGTACGCCTCCGGAAAAGCAAGAAGCATCATGATGTCGAGATCAATTGGATAAGAAAAGAAAACGCCGCGCTTCTCTAAACTAGAAAGTGCCCCCTTGCTAGGATCATATTCTGGGAAGCCTCGGTTATCATTCCATTCTGGTATTTTGTCAATTTTCTTCCCATCAAAGGTATGCTTGAGTTTATTAATACTCTCGCAAGCATACTTAATCCGACCCCAACCTCCTCGATACCGAGCACAATCAAGGTCTAGAAGAGTGATGTAAGGGATCGAAAGTTCATCAAGTAGCCTCCAGAAATGATGGACATGCCGCCCGCCAAGCGGCACCACCGACACGGAAGCATCGTCTTCAGCTATGCCCCTCGCAGCCATCACCCGCTGAAGCACGATCTGTTCACTGTCGCCTTCTCCAAGGACGACGAGCCTCGAAAAATACAAATCAGGAAAAGCCATTACAGCTTCGCGTACATACTTAGCATCTTCGCCGACACCGCCGGGGAGAAGAATACGATGAACTGTGGTGGTTCTATCCTTGGAGAGCCGCAGGAACCGGATATCCGTTGGCTCGGCTCGCCGGACAACCGCTGGAGAATGAGTTGCCACCATCGCTTGGACATCACCTTGTGCGCACGAACGACGCAGAAGCCCAATGATTCGTCCGAGGTAATGGGGAGACAAACTATTTTCAGGCTCTTCAATAGCAATGATGGTGTGTACAGGTGGACGGAGTTTATCCACATCTAGAGATTTGTCAGTTCCTGAAAGTACTCGACGCGCTAGCGTAGACCATGCCACGACCAAGGATATATAGAGTAAAGATTGCTGGCCGTCACTGAGACGCCGGTATTCAATTGAGCCGCCGCCATGCGCAGGAGAAAACTGAAGCGTTAGCTGCTTCAACATGCTTTGCATATCGTCTTGCCCAAAGACAATAGCTGGATCATTGAAGTAATCGCCGCGATGCAAGGATTTCCAGCTGTCCGCAATCCCCTCATCCAACAACTTGATAGCACCATTACTTGCCATGGATTCAGTGATGCTTGCCATAAGTGACTCAAGCTCAGTCTCTTGCTTTGACCAGTTCGCAGCGCGTAAGATTCGACCAAGAAGAGAATTCGCCGAAAATGCAAGTTGATTAGTTGGATCGCGTCTAGCCGGCAAGTAGTGAACCTCTATTGCCGCTCTCTCGGCGCGAGACATGCCGGCACTCTTGGTCGGCTCATCATTTTCGTCTGTTTCCAGAACGTACTCTATCTTCTCGGAAACGTACCCATCGCTTTCCAGGTCGGCAGTCAGACGAATCCGGACCCTTGGAGGGTAATCGGGTTCGGTGAGGTGCATGTGAGAGAAAAACGGAGGAACAGAAGGATTGTAAGTCTCTCGGTCGCCACACTCCTCAAAGTCAATATCCACTTCAAGCCACAATTGTGCAGGCCTGTAGCCAAGCTCAGCAGAAGCACCTTTGGGAACATAGAAATCTTCCGGTTGGACTTGCCGTTGTGCCTGAATAGGACTGAACATGCGCGCCAGAGCCAGCAATGAAGCAGTTTTCCCAGTTCCGTTAGGTCCCAGCACATAGGTCAGTTCGGCCAATTCGATGGTTGTCGGGTCTGGCCCAAACGACTGAAATCCGGATAGCCGAAGCTGCGTGATTTTCACTTAGCTCCTTCCCTTGAATGTATGTATTAAGACCGACTATGGGCTTGTCCAGATGATCGTGGATTTTGAGGGGGGTGCGGTCCCTCTCCGGTCTGTCGGTTGTGACAGGCTCAGGCGTTAAGACTAATCAACGATCGTTCTGAAAGGACGAGGGACTGCGATGAAGAAAAACTATCAGCCCGCACCGACACCGACACCACCGACCGATGGGGATGTCGTCATCCCCGCCGAAGACATGAGCTATCCCCTCGAGGGGATGGCGTTACTGGTGATCATGATCGACGGCATCCGCTTGGGAGGTTATCTCCTCGTCGCCGCCCTGGTCACCTCGCAACCCCGACGAAGTCAAACACCACCTAGCCGTGAACCGTCCCGGGTTTGGTGCACACCTTTTTTCTTGAGAGGTTGTGAATCATGCCGAAGAAGTATGAACCGGAGTTTCGTGATCGGGCGGTGCGGCTCGTCGTCGAGCACCGGGAGG
>JAISHO010000047.1 GCA_031262485.1 Propionibacteriaceae bacterium | reverse complement strand
AACACCATCATTTCATTTCTGCACCTACGCGGCATCACCGACATCGCCCGAAACCTCCGCATCAACGCAGCAAAACCCCAAGCCACAGCCAACCTCATCGGACTTTGAGTAACCCGTGGAACTCCACGGGGGCGGCTACTCCGATCAACTCTCCGCCGCTTTGGCCGGTTTCACCGTCGAAAAGGCTCAACCACCGGGAGGACGGGAATACTACGGCTCTCTCGTCGAACAATTCGTCGCCCTCGAACTACTGAAACAGAGGACGTGGTCAGCGACACCATACGACCTCTACCATTTCCGCGACACCGACGGCCTCGAGGTCGACCTCGTCATCGAAACGTGGGACGGGCGCCTGATCGCCATCGAGGTGAAGACAACACGAACACCAGTCGCGAAGCACTCCGCCGGACTTACCGCTTTTCAGGAGTGTTTCTTCTACCGGCAGGTCACTGTGGTGCTGCTCCATGCTGGCGATTTGAGCGCAAGAAGTGAAAAATGGCTATTTATATTACCAATCAGCCTATTACGCAATATAAGCAGATAGAACTTTAGTCATCACATTAACTCGGGAAAGACCATATTCCAACATAAGCCACGTTATAATCTGGAGCAACAAGTACAATGCCCAACCCCCCGTAGCCACCTTGCCCGAGGGGGGCTCCATTTTGGCCCGGAATAAAGGATCTCGTTGCGAACCGCGATCCTACCGGTACATCTGGAACAATCATTTCTTTAATTAATGGTGCACTGTTACTTGTCAGCTCCGACCCGAGAACTCCATTACCACCTTCATGGAATGAAGAGGAGAAAAAATCTCTGATCGAGCCCGAAGAAGAAGTGAATTTAATAGTATAAGCATAATTATATCCTGGGATATCTTTACGTACAACTTCGATATCTTGAGCATCGCTAGGTAAGCTAAGGCTAGCTAAGTCCAAGATGGCCTGTGCTTCTTCTGGCATGACCTTGTTATACCCTTCTTCATCAATTGGTGTGCTTTGATTAAGGGGAGTGTTACTTATGCATCCCGTCAAAAGCAATACTATCAGTAATACGTAAATTAATGCGTATCCTCTTTTCATGGGATAATTCCAGTTGTAGTTCGCTGACTTGATTTTCCGTTCATGTTATATTCCCGAGCTAACCCTGCACGATGCAATTCTTGCAACTCGGTATCCGAGACTGTAAACGGTCCAATTGTCGTTTCTTTTGTTCCGTCCCAATTATAACGATCTCGATAATTAACTTCAGTTTGAATCTCATACCGCCAACCCTCGCCATTCTCAGGGGGGTAAACAACTACAGTACCACCAAGATTCCACTGCATTCCTCCCGTTGCATAAAACCAATTTTCATTTTCTTCTTTTGTTATATAATATCCGTTCCAAGGAGTATTTATCGGATAACTTATTGGACCGCTTGCACCTGCGTTCCTCGCATTCTCAACAGCAAGACGAGCTAAGCGATCTTCCTCTGCAGTCACCATCTCATTGAATCCAGGAACATCATTAAGCATCCCATCTACATCCTGGTCAAGGTCAGTTCCAGTATTATCCAAGAAATGATCTAGGTTTCTAGAAGCATTAGGCCATTCACCTCGCTTTACAGAAGATCCTATCTTGGCAGCCTCCCATCGCGCGTAATCCGCAGGAGTTGCCCACTCCGTATCGTAGGGTCCTGAACCCGAGTCCGGGGGAGTCCATGTCGGTGCCTCTGGATCCCAGTGATGAACTCCAGGCTGCCCCTCACCTAAACCACCTTCAGTAGGATTCGACCCCGGAACTGAATCATTTCCCGAGGAGCCCGTATCGTCGCGATTACGATTGGCATTCTCTTCTCTGCCCGCTCGACCTGTACGTTCACCATCCGTCTGAGTAGGTGGTATGGGCGAAGGCCCCGGAGACGGTGATGGAATATTTGATTTCCCTGCATAAGTTAACGTTTGATCATGATTTGATGAAGCCTCATCTTGTTCGTTTGCATTTTGATGCATTTTTTTTGATGCGGTTTGAATTTGCAAACACGCTTTCACAAGTTGCGTACTATGTTCCTGTTCCCATAATGCCTTAAATCGCAAAGCAACAGGACCAAACCAAAATTGAGTCTGAACACCACGTTCAATGGATATCTTTGCTTGCTCTAATTCAGTAGCCGCAGATTCAAACTGAT
Organism: Propionibacteriaceae bacterium; assembly: GCA_031262485.1. Taxonomy (GTDB): domain Bacteria; phylum Actinomycetota; class Actinomycetes; order Propionibacteriales; family Propionibacteriaceae; genus WQYJ01. The sequence continues at coordinate 115,107 of JAISHO010000047.1, read as the reverse complement.
TCGCGAGACTCCTCAGTTGTTCTACATCAGCCCCGTACATCAGCTCAGTCATGGCTCTCCTTAGTAGTTGCGAGAAGTCGTTATCTGTGCCTCGATATTCATCCGTACCTCGCTCGCACTTGACCGCACATCGTCAGCGACAGCGCGAATCGCTGGGGCATGTTGGCTGTTCCATTCCTCCCGGAAGCGATCGGCGTCTGGGCCACGCCACTCTGTTGATTGGAGAGCAGCGTTGAGCCGTGTGACGACATCAGTGATCTTCTGAGCAGCCTGTTCCATTGATCCGGCTGTCCGGCGCACTTCTTCGATGTTCATGCCGAAGAAATCGTTACCGTACTCCATCTTCTTCTCCTTTCCGATGCCTAGCTCAGCGCTTGCGATGGCCCTTGGCTTTCCGATGATCAGCCAATCACATCTGAAATATTTTCATTGTCTTTACAGTAGCTGTCTACTTGGTTCGCTCACGATGGGGACTGATCCCGATGGCGAATCCGTGGAAATAATCCGTCAATTGTTGAACAGATTCGGATGGGGAGCGTAGGGATTCGCGCCACCAGGAGCTTGGGGTTGTTGCGCAGCCACGCTCTGTGCGAACGCAGTGGAAGCCGCCAAAGCCTTCTTCTGCTTGCTTCGCCACACGAGACCAATGATGAGGCAGACGAGCCCGGCGAAACCGACGAAGCCGGAGCCGACGAGAAGGCCGATGCCGCCAGCTGTGGCGCCGATCGTTCCGAGGGGATCGGGAATGATGTAGAACTCGGTCGATGGATCGTCTGCGGTGAGATAGAACGTATAACTACCAGCTGGGCCCGTGGTGAAGGTCGCCGCCAGCGTTCCACCTTGCAGTTCTACATTTCCCGTAGTGTAAGGCTCAACAGTGATGGGGTTGCTATCCGGGCCGTACACGGTGACATTTCCCGACCCATAGGGATACATGGCGATTCCATATTCAGTCTCCGATTCCAGTTCCAACGACGGGGACTGGCCAGACGTGATCGTTGAGAAGTCAGTGAGATTCCCAACACCACGAGCAGTCATCACTATTCCTGTGACGCCGAGGATTGTGGCGAGCACAAGAAGACCGATTCCGATGAAGAGAAGAATCTTGGGACCCTTCTTCGGCTTCGCCGGAGCAGGAGAACTCCCGAACCCCGTTGGTGGCTGCCCCAGTGGAGGAGCTTGATAAGCCATATGACCAGGCGGTGTTTGCCCGTAACTTGTTGATTGAGTGGGGCCTTGGCCAAAGGAAGTCTGGGTATAAGGCTGCTGCTGTGGAGAGGTGGGATATGACATTGTGGGGGCTCTTTCTTTGAAAAAGTGATTGATAAGTAGCCTACGAAACCGTCACGTTAACTGACTGGATGATTGCTTGGATCTGTTCTTGAGCCTCTGTTTGCTCAGGGGTAGCACTCCCCGTAATTCGGAATAAATCGTAAACACCGTGATTTTCAAACAGCGCAGCAGCAATCACCTGCCCAATCGGTCCGACGGATTCGTGAACGTAGCTGAAAGATACAATGACCCACTCCTTATCCTGAGACAAAAGCCTCAGGTCTTTCCCAATCTTCACTTGAGGAAGTGTTCGTGCATAGGACTTGATTTGCTCGGCGATCTCTTCTTGAGTGTGCGTTGAGACGAGGCGACTGTGACCAACGACCACGTTCGGATGGAAACCCTCTTTCATTTTACTAACGGCTCCCATGAGTGAACCCTCAACGCGAACGAACTCCCAGGATTGAGGGATAACGACTGAAATTTCCGGCAAAGATGGAAATTGTTCACTTGGATATGAGATCAACATAGAAGCATCCTTTCAGGAATGTCACCAAGACCAGATCGAATCAATTTTATTCCCGACATCGTCAAAAAATCCGCCGACAGCGTCTCCTACCGACCCGGCGACATCCCCGATCGCGTTGCCAACAGAATCAATAACCTTCGATGCGTCATCGAACATTTCCTGTGGACTGAAAGAGAATCCAACACCGACATCGAACCCAACCCCGAGTGCAGCGGAGAGATCTAGTTCGACGCTGACTTCCTCCATACCAAAAGCGAATTCCCCTTCGACCTCAGCGCCAACCCCGACACGAACTCCCACCTCGGCGGATGTCTCCACACCGAAAGCCTCTTGAGTAAATTCTGCTGAAGCCCCGGCCCCTGCCATCGCCCCCGCTTTCGCCTCACCGCTCACCCCTTCTGGTCCGACACTGACACCGGCGCCGGCCTCCGCCTGAGCCCCTGCCCAGGCATGTCCCGAGAGCTCTGTTTCCGCAACACCACCGAGCGATGTCGAGAGGGAACCGTCAGCTTCGGCACCGGCGAACGCTTCAGCGTTCCCAGAGATATCGATCCCGTCCTTATCGATCTCAATTCCACCCTCTGCCTCAGCCCTCGCCCCAGCGAAAGCTGAACCTTCAGCCGTCGCTTCAAGTGGCCCGGCCTTCCCCGTCACCGAACCATGCGCTTCTGCCCCTGCCATCGCGGAGGCCGAGCCTTCGAGCGAGGCGCCATCAGGTCCGACATGGGCAGAATATCCAGCTTGTGCATTGGCTCCAGCGAAAGCACCAGCTTCGTATTCAGTGGAAAAAGGACCTGCGCCATATTGCCCACTGGCGTTGACACCAGCTCCAGCCCAGGCCCCAGCCTTGCCCTCCGCGTCTAACTCACCGTCCTTGTAGGAAGCACTGCCCGATGAATACGTGTCGGCTCCCGAGTATTTTCCGTCTCCTCCAGAGGGATTCGGCCCCTCGTCGTCATCAGAACGCTGGCTCCCACCGCCCGTGTCACCTCCGCCAGTCCCGGATGTTCCCCTACCGCTGGATCCACGGCCCCATCCTGAACCATCTCCTCCCTCACGAGATGTCGCTTCCTGCTGGTCGGCGTTCTCACGCAAGGCTTGGGCGGCTGTGTTGATAGCCTCGACCGCTTGATCGATCTTTCCCCGATGCCCTTGCTCCCATGAGGCTTTGAAACGAAGAGCCACGGGCCCAGCCCAAAATTGTGCTTGTATGCCTCGTTCGACTTTGACCTCGGCTTGTTCCAATTCGGTGGCAGCTGACTCGAACCGCTGCGCCAGTGACCGCAATTGATCGACATCGGCACCAAACATCGATTCAGTCATCTCTCCACCTCCTTTTCCTCAGGGCTCGGATGGAACTACGTCGTTCCCATGCGAGCCGAGCACGGAGAATCCGCGCTCGGCCCGATGGGTGTCCTGTGTTGGATCAGGAATTGGACGTAGTCTCCTGAGCCCTCGCGTTCGATGTCGCCTTCGTTTGAGCATCGCGGAGCTGGTTCGCAACATTGCGTAGTTGGGTCGTCAGCGTGCCGTCCCAGTCACTACGGAAAGTGTCGGCATCCTGCCCCTTCCAATTGGTTCCGTCAAGCTTTGCCTTGACCTCCGAGATGACCGAATCAAGTTGATCAGCCTTTTGGCCCAACAGACTGGCTAGCGCATCAACTTCCGCAACAACCATACCAACCATTGACATGTTATTCACTCCTTCGTAACGCGCCGCCCAGAGAGAGCCGGTCGCTCGGTTCCGTTCAGTGGAGCCCGGTCTTCTGAACGAGCCCTCCTTATTGTGCAAGTAACACTACGGGTTCGAAGAGTGATGCGCCATGGGGACACTTCCCCATCGAACAACTTCGCGAAGGCAACCGAGCGATCTGAACGTAGACAGCAACCCACCTCACCGGCTGTCCTTCAATCAGACTTAAGAGATTGTCGACTACTATTGAGTTTCATGTCACAATTTTCGTCACCGTTGACGTCAGGATCCTCCGGAATCCAAGGTGATCAGCCAACATCTCGGATGATCAAAGAGATGAACCGACGTCCTGAGCTGGGCTCTCTTCGATTCGCCGACCGTGGCGTCTTTGATTGGGAACAGGCTTGGATGCTTGGAATCATTGGCCTAGTCTTCGCGCTGCCGTGCGTTGTTCTCCTGATACTCGGTTTCGACCCCGTGATCTGGGGGGTCGTCGCCACGGCCATCGTCCTATCTTTCCTGATCGCAGCTTTCGCATCGGTAGCGGTAAGCCGCACCGGGATCGTCATCGCTGACCAGGGTCTCCTCATCATCCCTTCGAACTCATGGTTGACTGCGATCCCAGGATTCCGACGTGCGGGAGGGATGAGGAATATAGATACCTCAACCTCGACATGGGTTCCAAGTCTTTCTTATCCCCTGATCGACAGTACGACTATCCGCCCATTGTTAGGGTTGAGGAAGCTCAAAAAAATGGTGCCAAGGGATATTCTTGCGAATCCCGGTTCTCGATATGGGAACGGTATTGTCTTTGTGGGACCTCTCATTCAACGTATCGCCACGTACTCAGTCGTCATCAGTCCCGAAGGTCCACGAAAGATGTGGCTCGTTCCCACTCGGCACGATCCTGTGCTCGTAGCGTCTGCTCTCACTCAGGCAATGAAAGATTCTCCCGGAGAAGCAAAGACAACTCAATCATCAATCCCTATTCCTCAGATAGCTACTGATCTTTCTGGACGACCCGAAGACGCCTATATGCAACTTCCTCAGATATCTTTCTAAGCTAGAAAAATAGAATTCTGGAATTATCGAGAAACGTTATGATTGCTGGCCAAGATTTCGGATAATATACTCACGTACGATTCTGCGAGCTTCCCCCTCAGTTGTCGCACGGAAAAATGAGTCCAGATCAGCCGGATCGCGATCTGAATCCCCTAGTTCCCACCCTCCGTCTCGCTTACGGATAAGAACAGGAAGTTGCCCGGCCACCTTGACAGATGTAACAGCCCCCTCAACGGAGATCGCTCGATCAAACAACGTCATCGCCTGATCTACTGGAGATAAATCCTCTGGTAACGGCTGAAATCCCGCCACCCCGGGCGCTTCGATGCTGACGAGCGTTCTGCCTCCATCAGCTCCCACGCAGTAAACCGCTGGAGCCATCCCTCCCTCGCTGATCATGGTGATGCCGAGCGGAGCTTCTGCCTCCACCAAACGGTTCGCCAGCGTTGCGACTGTTCCATCAATGATCGTCTGCTCGTCGCGAGTGAACCGAGCCAGCCCACGTGCGAGAAGAGAGGCGGCGCCAGCTGCCACCACCTGAGGACTATCAGGAATCTCCCCATTGAGCGCCTCCCTCACAGCCGGCCATCGGGGATTTTGCCCGAAAAGGAACTCAAGCTCAGCGAAGGTGAGGTTGACCCGCACCGGTCGATTCGGGGTTTCTGTCATTCTTTATCATCCCTCATTGATTCACAATAAAAAAACAAGTCACCAGAAGAAGTCGATAACATTCGAGATACCGCTGATTGCTCCACCGACAACCGAAACAGCCAGTCCCGCAGGAGGTGGAATCGCGCTCCCCACCGCTGACACCACATTGCCAACGGCATCCGCCACGTTACATATACCACTGACGGTGTCACCGCTTTGAAATGCTTCGTAGGCGTCAATTCCCGAGGATATCGCTCCTAAAGCCCCCGCCGCGATGCCAAATCCGGGAACAAGTTTTTCACCTGCATCCCCTGCAAGGCCAGCAATCGTAGAACCGGCTCCGGCTAGATCTCCTGCTGTCCCGGTGGCCAGACTGGCAATTCCTAATCCTGAAACATCGTTACAAGGATCATCATCCGTATTAGTTGAAACAGCATCGGCTATTCCGACAGCGTCGCCCATGAGGCTGAGACCGCTTCCCAAAAGACCGATGGCGCCAAATCCCGACTCGAGATCAGGCGCTTTTCCTCCCTTGAAGGCGCCAGCAGCCCATTGCCCAGCAGTTGTCGCTGTCTGCCAGAAGCCTCCAAGAATGGAAATGGCATCACTATCCGAACCTTGTTTAGAGTCAGGCTCACATGTCTCTGGTGCGACAGCCCGTGGCGTTGATGGTCCACCGCCCGAAGCACCTGCGTTGGAACCGCCGCTCTCATTCGACGTGGCCTCCTGTTCATCAGCGTTCGTCCGTAATGCCTGAGCAGCATTCGCGACTGCCCCCGCCGCTTGTTCAATCTTCACCCGATGGCTTTGTTCCCATGAGGCTTTGAAACGTACAGCGACAGGGCCGGCCCAGAACTGAGACTGGATTCCCCGCTCCACCTCCACGGTGGCTTGCTCCAATTCTGTGACAGCTGTTTCGAACTGCTGAGCTAGCGAGCGCAGCTGATCGACATCAGCGCCGAACATCGACTCCGTCATCAATCACCTCCTTGGTGATGACAACAGTAGAGATCACAGCTGCTGACTGGAATGGGGAGACTTCCCCATGGTGCCTGTCCTTCCTTCATCATGCTGTCGCGACCTGCACCTTGCGGTAACGCCCGCCACCGATGAGGAAGCCTCGCCCAGGCGGGAAGTCCGAGGCGCGGAAGCGGCCGACGGAGGTGCCGGTGAGGTTGTCGGCGTCCATTTGCCCGGGGACGAGGATGAGTCCCCGACGGGCGGCTTTGAAAGCTTTGCCGAGGTTCCAGGCATTGGCCCAGGTGGACGACTCTCCTTCGCCGACGACGAATTGTTCGCTGCGGTTGGCCGCTTTGATGAGCCCGTCCAGAGCGGTGTCGGCGGCTCCACCGGAGAAGTCGGTGACACCGTCGATGATGATGGCGTAGCGACCGGAAACGACATCGTCGGAGTTCAGCTCCTCGGTCAGCTTCTGGGCCAACACCATGGCGTCTTCATCACCTCGGGCTTTCTCGTCCCAGGGGAGGGCGTCCTCGAGCCGTGACCGGCGTTGCGAGAAGAGGATGAGTTTGCGGCCGCCGACGCGGTGCAGGGCTGCCGCGATCGCCAACAACGCGGTGGTGCGTCCGGATGACGGCGGCCCGGCCACGAGGAGGGCCCCGCGAGGTTCGATGCCGATGGGGCCGAGAGTGTCGTCGGCCAATCCGAACACAGGCCACCCGTTGCGGTCGGCGGCGGGCAAGGTGTCCAGCTCGACCGTTTCGGGCAAGCGGACGACTCCTGGTGCGACGACGACGTCGCTGCGCCGACGGGCGGCGGCTGCCAGCCCAGCGGTTTGACGGGCTTGCACGGCGACGTTGGGGTCGGCCCCCCAAACGGCAAATTGGATCTCGCAGTCGTCGAGGATGCCACGCCCCGGCGGAGAACCTGCGCCTAGAATATCCCTCGGCACTCCCATGAGCAGATAGTCTTCCTCCGTCGCCAAGCGCAGCACGATGCGTTTTTGCACCGAGGAGCTGATCGACGGGGGGATGGCGTTGGGCCGGTCACCCGTCATGACCACGTGGACGCCCAGAGGACGACCGTCGGCGGCGATCTGTGCGAAGGCGTTGAACCACTGCGTCGAGGAGGTGAACTCGTACTGTTCCCGGAACGCCCCCATGCCGTCAATGAGGAGGAGGATGCGCGGCTCGGCCGGGGCGTTGGCGAGACGCCGATAATCGGTGATCGAGGCGGCGTTGACCTTCGAGTACTTGAGGGCGCGCTCGTCGACGATGCCGCGCAAGGTGCGCAGCAAACGGATGACGCGCTCCTCGTCATCGCCGGCGATGATCGCCCCGACGTGAGGCAAGCCCTCCAGCATCTGTAACCCGTTCGAACCGAAGTCGAGGCCGTAGATGTGGACGGGGCCACCGTTGCGGGTGGAGAAGATGGCGGATATGGCGATCGTGCGCAAGGCCGTCGACTTGCCGGAGCCACCAGCCCCGAGGATGGCGAGGTTGGCGTCCGTGTCTGGCTCATAGTAGACGACAGGCTGCTGCTGGAGATCGGGGTCGTCGAGAACGCCGAGGACGAAATGCCGGTCGTCGCGATAACCCGTCAGCTTGGCCAGGTCGTAGACGGCGGCGAGCGGATCGAGCCAGGGTTTGCGTGGCGTCGGAAGGGCGAGGTCGGTCGAAGCCTGGTCGATCGTCGCGACCATCCGGGCGATGTCGGTCGGCCCGGGATCCTTCGCCTCGCGCTGAGCGGCGGCGTCGGGATCCTCCGGAGCCTCCCACGTCCCAACGGTGCCGAAGTCCATCTCGACGATGTCGATCGAAGCGGCCTCCGGCTCGTCCGACGTCCACCCGCCGACATAGCCGGTTTGGAACGGGGTGATGCGCCCGGGTCCAGTCTTGGCCGAGGCCCGACCGGGGATCGACGGGTCGAAGTGGGCGGCCATCTTGTCGCCGAGGACGTCGTCGGAATCGGTCTCGTCGGCCATCCGCAAGGCGACACGAATATTCGTGTTGGCGCGAAGGTTGTCTTTGATGACGCCGGCGGGGCGTTGCGTCGCCAGGATCAAATGGAGGCCGAGGGAGCGTCCGCGTTGGGCGACGTCAATGACGCCGTCGACGAACTCCGGCACCTCTTGGACGAGGGCGGCGAACTCGTCGACGATGATGATGAGGCTCGGCGGTGTCTCAGCATCGCCCGTCCGCTCAAGAGAGATGAGGTCTTTCGCTTTTTTGCGGTTGAGGAGATGCTCGCGGTGGCGTAACTCGGCCCGCAGCGACGTCAAGGCCCGGCGCACGAGGTGCGGGGAGAGATCGGTGACAAGCCCGACACAGTGGGGCAGTTTGACGCAGTCGGCGAAGGCGGCGCCGCCCTTGTAATCGACGAAAAGGAAAGTGACGCGGTCGGGCGAATATCGCGTCGCCATGCCCATGATCCAGGCTTGGAGGAACTCCGACTTCCCGGCGCCGGTCGTGCCACCGACGAGGGCGTGCGGGCCTTGCAAACGCAGGTCGACAGTGAAAGCCCCTTGCGAGGATTGGCCGATGAGCGCCGCCAGGCCGCCGGGTTTGCGTCGCACCGGTGCGACGTTGGGGTCTCGCTGCGTGATCGAGAAGGTTTGCGCCCACCGCTCGGCCACGAAGCCGGGATTGTCAGCGAATTCCATGCCGGCCAAAGTGAGATACGACAGGGCCCGCGGCAGATCGGATGAGTCGTCGATCGGAGCGCCGGCGTCGACGACGGGAGCAAGCGCCCGGGCCGCACGAATCGAGAGCGGCACGGAGACGAGGTCGCAGGCGACCGGATAGGTGTGGTGACTCAAGCGAACCTGCCCTGTCGTCGCCGGGCAGGTCGGCAACGTCCCTGCGGCGGCGGCCGCCTCCGCCGCAGCGTTCGCACCGGTGGCGACATTCGCGATCTCAGGAGAACCAGGTCCTTCTCCACGGCCGGCGCCATCGGTCGCGTGGACGTCGTCTGGCAAGGCGATGAAGGCACGACAGGCCGCCGGCAGCGAACCCACCGTCGAACCGACCCAGAGGGTATGGATTCCGGCGTCGGGCCCACGTTCAACAAGTCGGGTCAGCCGAGCCCGGTCGACCGGCGTGTCACCAGAGACGACGAGAATGACGGCCGGAGTGATGGGAGAAGGGGTCTTCTCCTCCGCCTTGCCCGGTTCGATCGGCGGACGAGGACCCGCCGCCACGGGATCGCCCTCCTTACCAGCGCCGAGACGAGCGTCGACGAGTTCCTCGAGCCGGGCCAACAACGCCGTCGCCGACGCCTGATTGTCCGCTAAGTGATCGCCTTCGAGCGGCGAGTGAGCCGATGCGGTGTGTGGCAGCCAGGTCAGCCACTCCCACCCTTGTCGGGAATTCTTCGACATGAGAGCGGCGACGACGACCTCGGAGGGGGCATGGGTGCCGGCGACCTGCCACAGCAACCCACGCGCCACACCAGACGCTTGTTCAGTCGGACCCGCCACGCCGAGCGCGCCGCATTCACGGAGATTCACCATGACCGGCGCGTCGCGCAACACGGCGCACGTCTCCGTCAACTCCGTCAATTGACTCCATGACTCGTTGTCGGTGTTCTGGGTGCTGGGAAGTTTGACGCTGACGACACTCGGCGAATCGCCGACGCCGAGACGGATGGCGAGAAAATCCGGGTTCTCCGGCCGTTTCGTCCACAGCAACTCGTTGAGGGTGAGAGCGGCCCCCAGCGCCTCCGCTGCCGAGGGGCACCGCGAACGGCGCACCGAACGTTCAATGGCATGCTCGCGTCGCACCGTCTCATGCGCACGCTCCAACCCAGCGGCGAACTGCTCCTTTTGATCACGGAAGAGACGGCGCGCCGTCAACCTTTGATCGACATAGTTGCCAACCATGAGGATCGGGCTCAAACACACGAACATAATGCTCATGAGCTGGCGGGTGGCGGCGAACATGACAGCGCCCATAATGAGCGGCGCCACCATGGCGAGATAGGGGAAGCGGGTCGGTTGGCGCAGTTGGGGCGGCGTCGGACCGGCCACCTCGTGAGGGTCGCAGCGGGCGACGACGCGAGGGGAGCGGTTGAAGCTGACGAGCGACCCGGAAACCGCTGGAGCACCCCCATGGTGAAGGGGCACGATCGAGATGACGGTGTCGCCGAGGAGGACCTGATCGGTGGCGGTCAACGTGACGCGGTTGACCATCTCCCCGCCGACGATGATGCCGTTAGCCGAGTTGAGATCGGTCAGTTCGATCGTCGTGCCGACGGTGAGACGAGCGTGACGCCCCGAGACAAGGGGGTCGCGCAGGCGTACATCGGCATCCTGGCCTCGTCCGACATACGACGTGCCGACCGGAACTCCGAACTCACGCCCGGCGTCCGGCCCGGTCAGCACGCGCACGATCGCCGCCGCCGCTCCCCGGTCGATCCCCGCGCCGACGAACCGATCCCCAGCCGCGGCCAACTCGACCCTCATACCGGAACGGACCCCGGCGTCCTGAATCGTCGCCGCCGGATCGAGCGTCCGGCCGGACGGATCCTCCGGGCTCGTCAAGCGCAACGTGTGCGCTCCCGGAGCGACCGTCGCAGCGGCGTCACGCCGTCTCGGATCAGAAGCCGCCAAACCGGCGGCGACATCTCCAACCGTTGTCGTCGCGTCCGTCGTGATCGAAAGGATGCGCTCATCTGTGGGGTTCTCGCCGAACCCGACCCGTAGCTTCATCGCTCACTCCGCCCTGTCGTCGTGATCCCATCCGTCATGTCTTGTGCCTCGTCGTGCGGGTATTCCTGACCGTGAAAACCGCATTCATGCATTGTTGCGGCCATCAGTCGTCCACATCGTCGGCCGACGCGGGGCTCGTCTCGTCGAGCAGGCCCAGATCGTCAGCGGTGACGAGGCCCGTCGAAATGGCCCATTCGATGAGCCGGGCCCGCCTATTCGTGGCATGGGCTGAGACGCCGCCGCGCAAACCCTCGACGCCGAGCCGATCCAGTTTGTCGCAGACGTTGTCGAGTTTGCGGTTGAACTTGGTGCGTTGCCAACCCAGGCGTTCAGCCGCCTCGGCGTTCGACGGGATCGTGATGACTCCCGGGCCCTCGCGCCGTAGCATCGGTTCCGCCAAGGCGACGATGAGTTGGCGTTGCGACAAGGTCAACGGCATTCCTTCGATGGTCGCTTCCCCGGTCTGAGGCGGCTGCACCACCGGATCGTGCCATGGAGCCGACGGGTTCGTGACGACGAGTTCATACGAAGAGGCGCCGGCGGTGAAGACGACGACGAGTTCCGGGAAAATGAGCGGCAGCCTGGCTCCCGGCCCGAGCCAGGACTGGGTGCCGGTCCGGGGATCTGAGACGGTCGCTGCCAGGCTCGCCCCGATATTGACGATCCACCAGAAGCCGTCTTCCCAGACGAAGCGCAGGAAACGCCGATGGAGGAACCGGTTGTCGTCGAGGGAGAGGTCAGCTTCCCGGCCGATGTCCCAAGGCTGGCCAGGAGGAACCATGTGGGCAAGTCCGTTGTGTTCCACGGTGATCGGAGGCGGAACTCCCGGTGTTGTCGTCATTGTTCTTCCTTGAGGGTCGAGCGGAATGATCGGTCAGCGTGTCACGCATTCGTTGAGAGATCGCTCCGAGGCGACATTCGAACGGAGAGTCTCGACTTGAAGGCAGACGATGTCCTCCCCCTCGGGGAACGGCACGGTGTATTGCGCCTCCTCTGTTAGCTGCGCCTGCTCGTAGGTGTTGCCGGAGTCATCGGTGCGATAGACGAGATACGTGTCCCCTTCCTCGGGGTCGGGATTCGTCCAGGTGTAGACGACCTCCGTGCCTGTGCCGTTGGCGACCCCTACCAGGTCGACTGGAGCGGCTGGGGCCAAACCGCCGAGTGGGTCTTGGACGATGACGGTCGGGGTCGACGAGGCGGTCTCATCGTCGCTCGGTGGAGGGGGATCCCCTGACCTGACGACGACGATCACAAGAATGGCGATGAGGATCACGGCCAGCACGGCGACGAGGACGGGTACGAGTCGACGTTGGCGTTCCTTCGCCGCTTCTGGAGGGTGTTCATCCGCCCCACCTCCAGGAGTTACCCATGCCTCGGTGGACGTCGGTGACGTGGCTGACGGGCGAGCCTCCGGGCGGCGCATCATCGTCTCTTCGAGACCATCGGTGTCCCACGAGTCCGCTTCCCGGGCATAGTTCCTGGAATGGAACGCGGAAGCTGAGCCGGAAGCGCCAGCGGAGGCTGAGGATGATGGTTGAGAAACCGGGGGAGCAGGCACCGACGATGGTGCTGGCGATGCGGGCGTGGTCGCCGGCGTCGTCACTCTCTCCAACGATGGAGAACCAACCGAGCCCTCAGGCGTGAATCGGCTCGACGAACCGATCCCGCTCCAAGCATCCGTCGACGAGGGGAAGTCGCTGGCCGAGGGCCATCCCGTCACGCCCCGGTCGGTGACGGCAGGGGAGGAATCAAGAGAGGGTCCGGTGAGGGAGGACCGTTGCGACGTGTGTGATCCGGTGTCGTCCGGGTCGATGACCGAGATCGGCCTCAGCTTCGTGCCAGGGGCCTCGTCGTCATCGTCGTGCTCACCCAGGCCGTGGCCACGCTCATCATCATCGTCGCCGTCGTCGGAGATGATGTCGAGCCTGGTCGGGCTGATGCCCAATTCTTGCTCGACCTCTTGAAGGGCGACGCCGAACGAGCGCATCGTCGCGAACCGGTTGATCGGTTCTTTCGCCATCGCCGTCGCGAGAACCTGATCGAACGAGGCCGGAGCGTCGGGACGAGCCAACTTACGGTAAGGGGAATTGCGAATTCTGTCAGCCTGGGCATATGGCTTGTTGTCCATGCCGGGGATGTCGAAGGGCGGGCGCCCGGTCAGCAATGTGTACAGCGTCGCCGCCAAACCCCAGACATCCGATTGTGGGCCCGCCCACGGTTTCGCCGCGAAAGCCTCCGGCGGACTCCACGGCACCGACAACCCCTCGACCCCTTGAAGGGCCTCCGTCACCGTCATGGCGATGCCGAAGTCACCGAGGACGGGCTTATTGAAGCGGTCCCCGAGGATATTGGCCGGTTTGATGTCGCGGTGAAGGATGCCGAACTGGTGGGCCGATTCAACAGCGCCGGCCATTTGAACACCGATCGACAGCACCTGTGGCACGGTTAGCTTCTGCTGACGGATCACCTTGGCCAGCGAGGGTTTCGGGTAGAAGTCCATGACAAGGTAGGGCCGTCCGTCCTCCGCGACCCCCGAATGAAACACCGTGACAATGTTGGGATGTTGTGAGAGCTGCGCCATGGCGTCGGCTTCGGCGTTGAGACGGGCGGCGCCATCGGCTCGCACCATGTCCTCAAGCAGCACCTTGATGGCGACATCACGCCGCGGGGTTCCCTGTTTGTACAAGAAGACGTCGGCGAAACCGCCTTGCCCGAGCAGTTTTTGGAACGTGTATCCGGCGATCGTGGGCGCTTCCGCCGGCCGGCGTGATCGGGAACTCACGCCAACTCCACGATCGCCACGGTGACGCCGTCGCCGAGATCGTAGACGTCGCCGGCTTGAGCGACGACTTGCTCCGGAGCTTGGAGGCGGCGGTCTGGCTGGCCTGGCCGTCGCAACACCGTGCCGTTCGTCGACCCGAGATCGGAGGCGATCACCGACCAATCCTCCAAATCGATCCGCAGGTGGGACCGGGAGATGTCTTGCCGTGGTCCGTTGACGGCGATAAGACGGGGGACGTCATTGACGGAGAAACGGGTCGAGCGCGGTTTACGGCCGAGCACGACAGGCCGGTCGAGCGGGTAGCGCTCGGTCGTGCCAAGACTCGTCACCGTCACCTCGATGACGCCAAGGATAGGACGCGGCACCGGTGTCGCTTCTCCTGTCAAGGGGGCCCCGCAGCTTGAGCAGGCCGAACGACGCGTCGAGTTCGGCGTTCCACACTGGGCGCAGACGCGGGCCAGCACGGTCGGGGTGGCGGGAGCGACGGCGGGATCGGTCGACGGAGCTCCGGGAGGAAGTTGGTGAGGGAAAGCGAGATGGGTGTGATCGGCCTCGTCGTCCGGACTGGCGGCGTTTTGGCTAAATATGTTGTTCGTTGGCGTTGAAGAGTCCGAGGGCGCCCATCCTCCCTGAGCAGGCCCAGAGGCGGGAGCGTACGAGGCGGGGGGAGATGACGCTGATCCGGCAGGAGTGTTACCCCAGGGAACGGAACTGATCATGCTTCCTGCCGTGGGGAACGGCGGCGTGCCAGACGACCCCATAGGTGGAATTCCACCCTGAGCAGCACCGTTCGTCCCCGGCGCCATCGTTCCATCGGGAGCGGGCGGGATTCCAGCTTCGGGCAAACCGAAGACGGTGAGGCCGTCGTGGTCGTTGTCCCAGCCGGCGTCGGGGGGGACGAGGAGGGTCATGCCGTCGTGATCGTCATCTTCGAAGGCATCGTCGCCTCTCGGCCCTGCGCCCGGCGCGGATATCGCTTGATGGTCGCCAGAGTCCTCGTCCTCCTCGTCGGAGATGTGCACGGCGGCGGCGGCCGCGACGGAGACGGTCGTGCGGTCCTCCCACAGATGGTCGAACGTCGTCAGCGAAGTGAAATCGGCGGAATCTGGGGATCCAGCTTCGTCTGAGGGGGCAGATGGCCCGTGCCCAACGGGTGACGGCATTGAGGAAACGTCGCTTCCCTCGTAACCTTCGAGCACGTCAGATTCCCCTTGCTCTACGGCCTGGGCATCGGGAACGGCTGAGGAATCAGGAAGCGGTTCCGCTTCAGTGACTTGAGCCGGGGCCTCGTCCTCAGCCACGATCTCTTGGCCATCCCCATAGATCGTGGCTTGGGGGTCGTCGACTTCTCTCAGAGGGTTGTCCCGGGCTTCACGCCCATCAGCCATTCCCCGCCCCTGAGGCTTATCACTAGGAGAATCATCCCCAGTCGCTGGATCGGCGAAAGGATCATCGAACAAGAAGACCGACGACACAGGGCGATCTTCCAACGAATCATCAGGGGCTGACTCGCGCCGCCCGTCAAGCTGGGGAGGAACGCTCGTCGAGATGAACGAGGCGGCTTCGTTCGTCTCCGTCATGTCGATGTCGATCCAAGCCACCTGCACAATCCCACCGACGACCGGCCAACCGCGCCCGTCGCTCCCGGGGCTCGATGGTGGGTCAGATCTTTCCTCGGAGGCTTCGAGGCGAAGCGCCGTCGCCGAGGCGAATGACTCCTCATGCCAGGTGCTCGCACCCGAGCCAGAGACTTGTCTCTCACCGGTGGGGATCGTCGCACGCGCCACAACGTCTCCCCTCACGGCCACCCGGGCGCCGCCCTCTTCGGCCGCGGCGAAGGCGAAAGTGGGCAATCGCGCGAAGGAGACTCCGGGTGTCGCTATCAAGGCGCCAAGGAGAGACGGAACGCCCGGGTCATCGCTGATCAGTGTCTCCCAGAGGCGGTCTAGTAACACGACGGGGGAGTCGCCGGGCACGATCGCCCACCCGCGCGGTCCGATCAGCGCGATCCAAGAGCCAGGGCAATAGCGCGCCGTCATCGTTCCTCCTCCAGCGTCGGTCCGACCTCCCATGGAACGACACGAATCATTTCTCCGGCGTTGTCGGCTATCACATCGTCTGTATCAGCGACGTACTCTTCTCCCTGGTCGGTGTTCATTTCTTCGACGGCGTCATCGTCGTTCAAGACAGCCGCCCCAACCTCTGCTAGGGGATCACCGGCCGTGGCGTCAGTCGAAGGAAACACTGGGAAGGTGGGCAAGTCGAGCCTCGGTTCAGTGTCTTCGTTGTCAGAGTTGCCGGACGATGAGAGAGATTCTCCGAGAGTCGAGACATCGTTGGTTTCTACACTCGCATCGACCACGATGATTGAAACGTTGTCCCAACCGCCGGCGCCGAGAGCGAGGTCGAGCAAGACCTTGACGGCGTCATCAGGGTCGGGGTATTCGAGCAATGTCTCCTCAATGACATCGTCGGGGACTTCGCCGCTCAATCCATCGGAGCAGACCAGCAGGCGATCGGAATCCTCGATCGGCAAAAACCAGTAGTCGGGATGCTCGATCATGTCGGCGCCGAGGGCTCGGGTGACGATGTTGCGGCGCGGGTAACTGCGGGCTTCCTCTGTCGTCAACTCGCCGGCGTCGATGAGTTCTTGAACCTCGGAATGATCGACGGTGAGACGCTCGAGACGCCCCTCAGAAAGCCGGTAGGTGCGCGAGTCCCCGATATTGACGATGAGCCAGTACGGATCTCCATTTTGGCTCACGAGAACGGCGCCTGAGACGGTCGTTCCCGCAGGCCGTGCTGGATTGGAACGCGACAGCGCATTGATCCGTTCCCTCGCCCGTGCCAGGGTGGCGCGGACCTCGTCGATCCCAGCCGCCTCCCGGCCGACGAGCTCGGAGAACTCGTCGACGACGATGGCGCTGGCACGATCACCTGCTTGGTGGCCGCCCATGCCATCGGCAACAAGGAAAATGGGCGCCTCGGCCACCACCGAGTCCTCGTTGACGGGACGGTGCAAACCCGGATGGGACACCGAAGCGGCTATCAGGGAGGTGAGACCTGAACCAGCGGTGGGGGACGTCATCGTCATCCTCTTCCGGCGACGCCCACAGGCGCCGCGCTCGTCGGTGGTGTGGGCCCTGCGACCGAGACGCTGAACTGGCGAGACCCAATCGACACCACATCGCCCGGCAATACATAGCGTCTTTCACCTTTAGGCAAGGGAACAGCGGCGTCGTGGCCTCGTCGTAAAGACGAGCCATTCGTCGAACCACGTTCCATAATCCACGGCCGTCCCTCGTCAAGCCCGAACTCGAGATGGGTTTTCGACACCGAGGGATCGTGGATGACGATCTTGGCGCCGGCGATCGCGGGATTGCGACCGATCGCGCCTGGCCCGGCGATGATCTCAATCCGTCCGTCATCGAAGGTGAACTGACAGGTCGCCATGACAGGACGTCTGCTGGCGGCCTCAGGTGGCGATGATGGCGGAAGATGCGGGGACGGGATGGTCGGCGGCGCTGACTCGGCCGGGATGACGACGGGTCCACCCCAGGCTTGTGCTGGAGACACGACCGGAGGCGCAGCGGATGGGTCTGCCGGTAACTGGTTCACAGGAGTAGGTGGGACGTCGCTGCCGGTCCTCACCGGCTGATGACTGGTTGGCGTTGAGGCGAGGGGAGTGCCGTCGGAACGATGGACGCCGGGCACCGCGGTGATGATTCCACTGCCCGAGGGAGGTCCGAAGGATTCCACCGTCGGACGAGGCGTGATGTTCGGTTGCCCGGTTGGGAGTTGAGCCGGAGTTGCCGGGTGAATGAAAGCGGCGGGGTCTCCTCCTGAGGGCGACGCGATTCCGGCTTCCCCTGGCATATGACGCATCATGGTGTGCCCGGCGTCATCGCCTCCATCACCGACGAATTCAGGAGGAAGGTGCGGTCGTCGAATCACAGGAGCCCCGCACGCGACACAATACTGCGAGCCGCCCGCCAGGGAGGCTCCACACGCTTCGCACGCGGAACTTGCGGCTATACCGGTCGTCATCGTCACCTCCATCGCTGGCCCGATCACGTCCCAGCCGCCATGGTGGGACACTCACTATGCCCAATCCTATTAGTTCACTTCTGTTTAGGTCATTTCCGGGCTGATCGCACTGCGCGGGAGATAATGAGGAGTCATCATCGTCATGCGGCTCTTTCCACCAGCACCGTCGCGGTCCGCTTCTTCCTCAGCGACCTGGGGGAGATGCGCGCTTTGAGACGCTTCCAGCGGCTCAAGTTGCTGCCCATGGCGCCGCAGGCTTGCTGGACATCTGTCCAGTAGGCGCTCACTTCGTCTGACGTGGGTGGGGCGGGGGCGAAGGCTCCTCGGTCGGCTCTGGCGGCTAGGTCGTCGATCTGGGCTACATCGTAGGTCTGGGCCAGGTGGTGGCCGGCTTGTTGTCGGGTGATGTGGGCGGGGAAGACGCTGCCGAGGTCGGCGGCGCGGTCGGCGACCTCTTTCCAGCCTCCGGCCACACAGATCGATGTGTCGGCCTCGGCGCGGCGACGGCGACGGCGACGGATCTTGAGGGCGACGATGATGAGCGGCGGGCCGAGCAGGAGGATGAGCGGGATGCCGATGGCCGCCGCGATGCGGCCGATGAGGGCCCAGTCGATCGCCCGGGGAAGCTCGCCGTCCTCGTTGTCGCGGTCCTCGGGCACCGATTCGGGCTCCTCGGGCGGGGGCTCGTCGGGCGGGGGCGGGGGTTGGAGGATTTGCGGCTTGGGGTCGGGGCGTTGCATCGGGATCGGTTCGATCGTCGTCTTGTCCTCTTGCGGGGTGGGGTCGAAGGCGACCCAGCCGAACCCGTCGAAGGGCACCTCGATCCAGGCGGCGACGTCGGTGCCGGTGACCGTCCACACGTCGCCGTCGATCTGCGAAGGGGTGCTCCCGCCCTCGCCGTCGCTGACGACGAAGCCCATGACGACCCGGCAGGGCAGGCCCAACTCACGCAGCATGAGGCAAGCCGCCACCGCGTATTGCTCGTCGTCGCCGACCATGCGGGTCGGGTCGGACAGCAAGGTCTTGATGCGCGAGGCGGAATGCCCCGGCTTCGACGGCGGCTGCTGCTCGAGGCCATGAGAGAAGAAACCGTCGGTGCGCAACCGGTCGACGATCGCCTGGACGCGGGCCAGCGGCTCACGGGCGTCGCCGGCGAATTGGGAGGCGAGCGCGCCGACTTCGTCGGGCACCGCCTGGGGCTCCGGTTGGCGCACCGTCGAGATGGCGGCGCCCTCGAGATCGCTGACGGACGGCGCGGAGACGACCGAGGAGACGACGTATGTGTCACCTCGCGTCAATCCCCGGCTATCGAGGTCATTGACGAGCGCGTCTGCATCGTCGTTGTAATACAAATGCTCGGTCAGGTCGTCGGCCCGGGCGCCCGTGAAGGTGAGCGAGTCGAGGTGGCTCAGGCCCGGCGTCCACACGTCGCTATAACCGTCGACGGCGATGCCGATGTCGACGCGTTCGCCCTCGAGATCCTCGTCGAGCAGACCCAATTGGGGACTGACCCGCTCGTAACGCTCCGTCCTGCTAGCCCGGTAGACCATGCCGTCGTAATCGTCCATGACGGCCAACCGCAAGCGCCACCCCTCCGTCACCTCGCCGGACCACCCGGTGACGGTGAAGAGCCCCTCGTCCTCCTCGCCCTCGGCGCCGGTGCGCGGATCGACGTAAGAGCGGAACCCGACGAGCGGACTGGCATAGGCGCGCAGGTCGAGCGGCGGTTCGACGTAGGAGCGGATGACGACGCGCGGGGTGGCGCCATCGAGGGCGGCGCCGGCGAGAGCGGCGACGAGTCCGGCGGCGAGGAGGAGGATCGCCCCGTCGCGCAGCTTCGTCAGCCAGGCGGCCCGCGCTTCCTTGACGCGATCCTCGCCATCGTGGCCGACGGTCGAACGGGCGACGCTGCGGCCGACCTCGCCGGTCTCGACTTGCCGGGCCCGCCAGGCCAACCAGGGCAGCACCACCACGAGGAACACGAGTCCCAGGAGGATCGGATGGAACGCATAGACGATGCCGAAGGCGATGACGACGATGACGGTGAGGGTGATGGGGATGAGCGCGATCGGGGCCCGCTTGGCCCGCCACACGGCGGTGAAGGTGGCGACGGAGCCGACGAGAGCGATGATGAACGGCAGCAATCCGAGCCCGGTGAACACGGACACCGGGTTTGAGGCCGTCACGAATTGTTTCCAGACGTCGACGGCGCCGAAGACGATTCCGCGCAGCGAGGTGGCCGTCGGGACGATCCCGCCGATCGAGTGGTCAGGGTAGGCGGCGGCCGAGCCGAGGAGGAGGTAGGCGCCGATGGTGGCGAGGCCGACAAGGTAGGTCGCCCAGCGCTGCCAGGCGCCGAGCCAGGCGATGATCGCCCCGGCGATCAGCCCGATCGCGACCGGGCGGATCACGGTGGCGCCGCCCATGACGGGTTGGAAACCGACGAGGGCGGCGACGAGGACGACGAAGGCGACGCCGCCGTCGATCGCGCCGTCACGCGTCAGGCAGCGGGGGCGTTCCCTCGTCGGTCGTGCGCTTGTGTTCGTCGTCACCATCACTCCATCAATGCTTGAGTGCTCGCAGGGCGCGGGGGAGGTCGTCGAGGTGGCCGATCGTCAGCACGGGGGAGTCGCCGATGGCGGCCAGCGCCGAGGTGGCCCCGGGATCACAACGGATGGCGATGCCGAAGACATCGATGGGGAAGCGCGCCAGGGCGGCGTGGAGTCGGGCCGGGGGAACCTTGGCGCCGACGACCATGACGGCCGACGAGGCGTCGGGGGCGGCCTCGGCGGCGTCGCGGGCGATCCATTCGATCGGGGTGGCGGCCGGGCCGTAGTCGAGGCGGGAACAGTCGTCGAGCAAGCGTGTCGCCGTCTCGGTGTGAAGCGACCATGTGGCCGAACGCGCCATTCGGGAACGTCGTTTGGCGGTTTTCAGGCCGGTCGGCGCCATGACGGTGACGTCGCGCTCGCCGCAGATCGCCTCGACGCCGAGTGACGCCGTCGCCGAGACGGCCATCTCGAAAGCGCCCTCCGAGGTGTAATCCTCCGGCGCCATCGACAGGCAGAGCACGAGGTGGCTGCGCCGCGTCTCCTCGAACTGGCGCACGAGCAACTTGCGCGCCTTGGCCGAGGATTTCCAGTGGATGTGGCGCAGATCGTCGCCGACGACGTATTCGCGCAGCGCGTGGAAGGCGATATCGGAGCTGGAGAGGTCGTCGGTCGGGCGTCCCTCGAGGTCTTTCATGAAACCCGACGAGGTGCCGGCCAAGGAGACGGTCTGCGGGTGGACGAACAGCTCATAGCTCTCCGTCCACAGCAGATCGCGCCGCAACAACCCGAACGGGTCGCCGCGCGAGGAGCGCACTGGACCGACCGGCAAGACGGCCCGTCGTTTCGTCGGCACCTGAAAATCGAAGGTGTCTTTCTCCTTGGCGGCCAGTTTGGGCACGCGGAACGTCGCCAACCCCCGTCCGACCGGCAACGCGAACTCGGATGCCATGACGGGTTTGTCGGCCGTGTTGGCGACGGCCAGCCCGCCGAAGGCCTCGTCGCCGACGGTGACGCGCAGTCGGGCCAAATCGAGGGTGACGGCATAACTGGAACGCCCCAGGACGAAGACGATCGCGACGATGAGCATGGTGAGCAGCGCGAGACCGACGACGATGAGTTCCGTCCACCCGAGGATGAGCCCGGCGACGAGCGCTCCGCCCGCGAAGATGAGCGCGGCCCACCCGAACGGACGAACGACAGCGAGATAAGGTTTGACGGCCGCGACGACGGGCTTGAGTTTCCCTACGAGGGGGCGAAGCGCCTTGTCCTCGACCCAGCCGAGGGCGGGATCGCTCACCCGCGCGATCGCCGAACCGAGCCGACCGAAGGCGCGGCCGATCGACGATGTCCGGTTCGATCCACCGTCGCCGCTCCTGGATCCGCCCTTGGCCCGGCCGGCGCTCGGACCACGGGCGCCCCGGGATCGTCGCCCGCCGCGTCCGGCGCTGTCAGCCAGGGGCGCGGCCGCCTCGGTCATCGGGCCGCTCCCGCGCCGTGACCGGTCTCGGTCATGACGAGCGCTCCTGGGGTGCGGCCACCTCGGTGAGGACTCGGGAGATCACCTTCTCCGCCGTCACACCGGCGAACTCGGCTTCCGGATCGAGGACGAGCCGGTGCGTCCAGACGTGCCCGGCCAGTTTCTTGACGTCGTCGGGGATGACGTATTCGCGGCCTTGGCTGGCGGCCCACACCTTCGCCACGCGTGTCATCGCCAGGGCGCCGCGGACGGAGACACCGATCTTCGTCTCGCTCGCCATCCGCGTCTCCTCGGTGAGGCGGGCGATGTAATCGAGGACGGACGGTTCGACGAACGCGGTCGCGGCGAGGCCGGCCATGTCGGCCACCGCGCTCGTCGTGATGAGGGGATGGACGGTCTCCGCCCGGTTCTTGATCGCCGCGCCGGAGAGGATCTCGACGAGGTGCGCACGGTCGGGGGCGCCGATCGACGTCTTCATGAGGAAACGGTCCAACTGCGCCTCGGGGAGACGGTAGGTGCCGGCCTGTTCGATCGGGTTCTGGGTGGCGATCACCATGAAGGGCGGGCCGACCTTGCGGGTGACGCCGTCGACGGTGACCTGCCCCTCCTCCATGACCTCGAGGAGGGCGGACTGGGTCTTCGGGCTGGCTCGGTTGATCTCGTCGGCCAGCACGATCGTCGCCATGATGGGGCCCGGCTTGAAGACGAAATCGCCTTGCCGTTGGTCGAAGATGGTGACGCCGGTGACGTCGCTCGGCAGGAGATCGGGGGTGAACTGGATGCGCGAATGGGTGCCGTCGACCGTCCCGGCGATCGAGCGGGCCAGCGACGTCTTGCCGGTTCCGGGGGCGTCCTCGAGGAGGAGATGACCCTCGGCCAGCAGGCAGGCGATCGACAAACGGATCACCTCGGGTTTGCCTAGGACGGCGGTTCCGACGTTGGCGACCAACTGCTCGAAGGTCGTGGAGAACCACATGGCTTGATCACGCGTCATCGTCGCGGTCGCAGGCGTCGTCATCGGGGGTCCCTCTCTTCATCCGCATGCCCGCTAACACGGATCATCCGCCGGCTACGGCCACCAGCGAAAGCACATATGCGGCAATGCGTCCACTCAACAAGTGGTTAGCCTAGTGTAGTCATGAGAAGTGAGCAATGGTGATGAATCCCCATGTCGGACCGTAGAACTCCTAGTGTTAATTTAAATTGTTTTTCTGTTGTGTCGCGGCTCCGTAGTCCATCATTCGGAGCTTGTTGAGCCTGAACATGGAACTGGCGGGTCACAGCCGAAGCCATGACCCGCCAGGTGTTGGGGGGTTGAGATGCCGTCCGTCAGTGACGAGCGGATCTCGGAGGAGGAAGTCTCACCTCCCCCGGTCTGTCAGTGGAACAGACCGGTGAAGAAGGACGAGGCGCAACGGAAGACGAAGTTCCCGGTGCTCACCACGGTGTTGACCACCCAGGTGCAGGGGTTCCACGAGAAGTGGTAGGAGTTCGTCAGCGAGACGCCGGACTGAATGGTGAAGTCCGCCGAGTCGGAACCGGACTGGGCGCCATGGACGTTGGCCATGGCGTTGACCCGGTGCGAGCCCTCGGTGAAGAGCTTGGCCGAGGTGCAGGACCAGTCGGTGTCCCAGAAGACCGGAACGTTGGCGCAACCGACGAGGACGGCGCCCGTCTCATCGGTGACGGTGACGATCGAGCCGACCGGGGCGGTGCCAGTGATCTGGAGCATGCCGCTACGGGCGGTCGTGTTCTCGACCGGGCTCGTGATCGTCACGGTGCCAGTCGAGGGGACCGACGGGACGGTCGGCTGATAGTCGGGCGTGACCGGAGCGATCGTGGGCACCGTCTCCGAGGGAGACCACGGGAAGAACGGGTTCGTCGTCGCCGGAGCGTAGGTCGGAGTCACCGGGGCCGGCTCGTAGGTCGGAGCGGTCGTCGGAACCGTCGTCGGCTCGTAGGTCGGAACCGTCGTCTCCGGAGCCCAGGTCGGCATGACCGGCTGATCGGTCGGAGCGAAGGTCGGGGCCGTCGTGGGGGCCTGGGTCGGCTGCGTGGTCACGGCCTGCGTGGGCTGCGTCGTGGCCGGAGCGGTCGTCGCGGGAGCCGTCGTGGCCGGAGCGGTCGTGGCAGGAGCCGTGGTCGCGGGCTGCGTCGTGGCCGGAGCGGTCGTCGCAGGAGCGGTCGTCGCGGGCTGCGTCGTGGCCGGAGCCGTCGTAGCAGGAGCGGTCGTGGCAGGAGCCGTGGTCGCGGGCTGCGTCGTGGCGGGAGCCGTCGTCGCAGGAGCCGTCGTGGCCGGGGCCGGCTCGGGCTCAGGCTCGGGCGTCGGCTCGGGAGCGACCGTCGTCGGGGCCTGGGTGGGCTCCGGCTCCGGGGCAGGCTCCGGGGTGCGGTCGGCCGGGTGGACCCAGTCAGCCGGGACATACTGCGACACGAGCGCCGGGGCGATGACCTCGATGCACATGTAGGTGAGGTCGACGATGCGGCTGAGGAGGTCGACCGTCTCGGTGCGGACCTGGCCGAAGATCTCGAGGAGGCGACCGGCGGGATCCATCCCCATCATGGCCGTGTTGACATCGGCCTCGACCTGGTTGAAGTAATCGCTGGCCGACTGGAAGACGGCCACGATGTCATCACGGCCGCCGGCCTGAGCCGTTTCGATGAGCGTGCCAAGGCCGGTTTGAAGCTGCCCGAAGAGGCCGAGCAGTTGATCCATCTCGCCATCGGAC
This sequence comes from Propionibacteriaceae bacterium, assembly GCA_031262485.1. Classification (GTDB taxonomy): domain Bacteria; phylum Actinomycetota; class Actinomycetes; order Propionibacteriales; family Propionibacteriaceae; genus WQYJ01. Next base: position 90,645 of record JAISHO010000047.1, on the reverse strand, counting down.
AGGCGGGACTGGATCTGCTGCAACTCGAGCTCGGTGATGTTGTTGGGATCTTGGAGCAGATCCTTGTAGAGCGGATTTTCGCCCAGTTCCCCGTAAATGCCCTGCAGCTGCGTGCCGCCATTCATCAGACCGATGCAGATGTCGTCAGACGGATTGACGGTGACGATCGGAACATCGGTCGGCGCCGCGTTGACCATGGGCACCACCGTGAACCCGATGCCCGTCATCACCGCCAAACTAGCTAGGACGGTTCCCCATCTTCTCATGTACTTCTCCCCTAGGGTGCGTAGACAATTAACGCCGCCATCCACACGGAAGAGAAGACCTGAGGGAAACACTTTGTAAACCACACCACGGCCGTCCGGGAGGATACGACTGGGGTTTACGCTAATGAACTTCTCGTGAAAGGTCAACCGCTCTTACTAGGCGTGTTGCACAATCCGCAGAAGTCACACCCATGTTCTTCTCATAAACACCCTGTGGCTAGGTGAGACAAAACGGCGACTAGGGGATTTTGACGCAACGATCCGGCGCGTCGACGTCTCATTTTTACCTCAACACTGAGTTGATACCAGTCACTTTTGTAGAACTATGGGTGGAGTCAAAACCCTTCCACTGGAGAACCGACCCCACGGTGTCTCCACCCTCCGGACACCAAGAACAAAGCAGCTATAAGAAATGACGAGACCGCCCCGACTGCCGAAGCAGCGGGGCGGTCCCGATGGGCTTGAGTGGAACCGATGAATATCAGTTCACGCTATGAATATCAGTTTCACCACTGAGAAGTGGCCAGGTGGAAGGCTGGCAAGGCGGAGGAAGGAGCGGTATTGGACATACCGCGACTGATCGACAACGCAGTCCAGCGTTTCTCCTGGCCAGTTCTCACAGTTAGGCGGCCACGATGGACACCGCCACATGCGCCGTGACGGCGTCGTGCAGCTTGATGCCGATCGTGTGCAGCCCGATCGTCTTGATCGGCTTGGCGATCGTGATGGCGCGCTTGTCGACAGCGGGTCCACCGGCCTGCTTGACCGCCTGGGCGAGCGTGGCCGGGGTGATGGCGCCGAAGAGGGTGCCGCCCTCGGCCGCCCGCGCCTTGAGGGTGACGTTGAGTCCCTCGAGTTGCTGGCGGACCTGGTTGGCGTGGTCGATGCCACGGATCTCACGGGCGTCGCGCGCCCGCTTGATGCCGTCGATCTGCTTCTCCGCGCCCTTCGTCCAGGCGATCGCCCGGCCTTGGGGGAGGAGGAAATTACGGCCATAACCAGGCTTGACGTCGACGATGTCGCCGGCGATGCCGAGCTTGTCGACCGCGGTCGTCAAAATGAGTTTCATGATGAAGCCTCCTCCTTATCAGCGGGTGGTCGAGACGTAGGGCAGCAGGGCCATTTCACGCGCGTTCTTGATGGCGTTGGCGACCTTGCGCTGATCTTGGACGCTCAGGCCCGTCACCCGGCGGGCGCGGATCTTGCCGCGCTCGGAGATGAACTTCCGCAGCGTCGTGACGTCTTTATAGTCGACCTTGCCGATCCTCACCGTTTTGACGGGGACGATCTTCTTCTTCGACATCGGCTTTCGTGGGGCCATTATGGTGCTCTCCTTTTCTGAGCCCAACGGGTGTCGAACCCGTTGGAATGTGCCTATTTGTTTGTTCGTTCGGGGAGGGCGGCTCGGCGTCGTGCCTCGTCAACCCTCATGATGGCCGGCCCGGTGATCTCCGGGGCGCCATCTCGCGTGGATCAGAACGGCGGTTCGTCGGATTGGGCGTTGGCCCACGGGTCGGCGACCGGCTCGTTCGACGAGGAGCCACCGCCCCAACCGCCACCGCCTTGGCCGCCTTGGTTGTAACCACCCTGGTTGCCGCCGCCGTAGCCGCCTTGGCCGCCACCGCTGTGACCGCTGTAGCCACCGCCGCCCCCACCATAGGAGCCGCCGCCTTGACCACCCTGGCCGCCTTGATAGTTGGACGGGTTGCGGGTGACCTTGGCTGTGGCGTAGCGCAGCGCCGGGCCGATCTCGTCGACGTCGATCTCGAAGACGGTGCGACGTTCGCCCTCGCGCGATTCGTAGGAGCGCGACTTGAGACGCCCCTGGACGATGACGCGCATGCCCTTGGTCAGCGATTCGGCGACGTTCTCCGCCACCTGGCGCCAAACCGAGCAGTTGATGAACATGGCCTCGCCGTCTTTCCATTCGCCGGTTTGACGGTCGAAGGTGCGCGGCGTCGAGGCGACGGTGAAGTTCGCGACAGCAGCGCCGGTGGGCGTGAAGCGCAGTTCAGGATCAGCCGTGAGATTGCCGACCAATGTAATAGTGGTTTCGCCTGCCATGGGTTCTCCGATACCAGTGAGGGGGTTGTTCCATTGCCCGGGTGAGCGGACGGGACGTCACTTCTCGGGACGGAAGACCTTGGCCCGCAGGACGCGCTCGTCGATGCCGAAGCGGCGATCGAGTTCCTTGACGGTGTCGGGCTCGGCCTCGACATAGGCGACGACGTAGGTGCCCTCGGCCTTCTTCTTGATCTCGTAGGCGAAGCGACGACGTCCCATGTAATCGACGTTGACGACCTTGCCCTTGGCCTGGGTGACGAGTTTGAGGTAGTTATCGATGAGAGGCTCGACCTGACGGTCGTCCACCTCCGGATCGAGGATGATCATGATTTCGTAATCGCGCATCGGCGTGATCTCCTATGGACTTCATCGGCTACGAGACGCTCCCGCAGCAGGAGGACGGAGCCATCTCGACGACGGGGCGCACGACCCCACCAGCGATCCGGTGATCCGTTGGCGACGAGGGCTCATGAAGCCCTGCGCCAAGGAGCAACCTTACCCGGTGGCGGCACGGGGCGGAAATCCTTCGACGCGCTCACCACCACGCGAGGCGACTCGTCCTTTCCCAAGCCTTGACGGTGACGATCACGGGCTCGTCGTCGGCCCGGATCTCGTCGTCTGCATGATCGTCGAGCGTGGCCCACCCCGCCCCCAACGCCAACGGCCCCGGGGAAACCCGGGGCCGCAGTTCGCGATGATGATTCAGATGAGGGCTCAGAGATAGTTGAGCGGGTCCGTCAGCGTGCCGTTGACCCAGACCATGAAGTGGAGGTGGCAGCCGGTCGAGGCGCCGGTCGTGCCCACATAGGCGACCGTTTCGCCTTGCGAGACGGATTGGCCGACCGAAGACGCGAAGCCCTGGAGGTGGTTGTACGAGGTGACGATGTGCTGGCCGTTGATGATGCCGTTGTCGACGAAGAGCCGGTTGCCGTAGCCGCTCGTGTAGTAGGCGTCGGTGACGACGCCGTTGGCCGCGGCGACGGCCGGGGTGCCGCAGGAGGCGCCGAGGTCGAGACCGTCATGGAAGGCGTAGGAGCCGTAGATCGGGTGGATACGGCCGCCATAGTTCGAAGTGATGGTGCCGCTCGTCGGCCAGACGAACCCGCCCGAGCTGGGCAGGAGCGAGGCGGTCGACCCGGCGGCGACGGACGCGCCCGAAGCGGCGGCGACAGCGGCGCGGGCCGCGGCGGCCTTGGCTTCGGCTTCAGCGGTGAGACGGGTCAGCGCAGCGTTGGCGGCCGTGACCTTGACCTGCATCTCGGCTTCGAGATCGGCCAGCCCGGCGCGCGCCTCGGCGACCTCGTCGAAGGACGACTGCTGGCTGCGCTCGAGATCCTCGAGGTTCGTCTGCTGAAGATAGAAATCTTGCAGGTGCTGGTTCGTCGTCTCGCTGAGACGCTCCATCGACGACATCTGGTCGAGCATCGTGTCGGCGTCGGAGGCGAAGAACATGTACGCCTGGCTGATGCCCTGCGTCTGATATTGCTGGAGCGCGATCTGCGTCAACTGGACGCGCTTGGCTTCGATCGTGGCCTCGATCTCGGCGATGCCGGCTTCCGTCTGCGTCAACTGCGCTTGCGCGGCGTCGAGGCGCTGCTGCGTCTCAGAGATTTGAAGATTGAGTTCGCTTTGCTCGACTTCGAGCTGTTCGAGGAGGGTGCGGGCTTCTTCAATGGTGTTCGGTTCGGAGACGAGGTTCTCGCTGCCGGTCGACGTGTCGTCGGCGGGATCGGCGTGGACGGCGGGGGCCGAACCGAGCGCCAAAGCCGCAGCGAGCACCGGAACCCCCAGCCCGGCGACCAAGCGCCGCAGCCGCGAACACCCACCCATAAATACCTCCTGTGTTGATCCACGTTCACCGACCACCATGGACGTGGACGAAGATCCGAAACTGAGAAAATTATAAGGACCTCACAGAAATATTTCAACAGTCGACACCGTTGAATCTGTGTTCAGAATCCCCGTTCTCACCCCAGACCCTTATATCAGGGTACTCCTTCTCGCCCCGAAACGCCTCATCCGGTCGGTTCTTTTCTCAGGAACAACGAGACGAGGGCTGTCATTCCCGTTTCTTTCTGAGAACTTTCTCAAGCTCTCAGACGGACCGACCTCATCCCCGTCTAGAAATAGAAACATTTCTTGATCTGGAACAAGCGATCGTCCGACGCCGACTCTGGCCACGCCAGCCGAACTGGCCCCCGGCCTCACCGGCACGCCATACCCCTCCGCAAGGATTTTATCCTACCAAAATCACAAGTTTTCATGCAATCTCGTTGCTGGGAAATCACCCGTGTTGATCTTCCCCTCGCCCCGTGCCAGTCCTATAATCCTTGTCATCACGAGAAATTGTGGCCAGGCCTTGGCCTGGACAACTTCATACAGCTGGGCCTCGGCCCGGCGCCAGGCGTGACGGCGCTCTCCCGACGTCATCGCGTCGACCACCTCTACAACGAAAACTCCTCTCACCGTTCACCCTGTCGTCCCCGGATGATTTCCCTAGCCGCAGCGTCGCGACTAGGGGCAAGACGGCGAGTCGGAGCCCCCGAAGAACATGAGAGGAACCCACCACGATGAACTTGATGAGAACGAAATCCATCGAGCAATCGCTCGCCGACGCGGAAGAGCCGGATTTCAAGCTGAAGAAGAACATCGGCGCGCTCGACCTGACCGTCTTCGGCATCGGAGCGATCATCGGCGCCGGCATCTTCGTCATCACCGGCCGTGTCGCCCATAACAACGCCGGCCCGGCCGTCGTCATCAGCTTCCTCGTCGCCGCGCTCTGCTGCGCGCTGGCGGCGTTGTGCTATGCCGAATTCGCCTCGTCCGTCCCCGTCTCTGGCTCGGCCTACACCTTCTCGTATGCCTCACTAGGCGAGATCTTCGCCTGGATCATCGGCTGGGACCTCATCCTCGAGTTCTGGATGGTGGCCGCCACCGTCGCGCAAGGCTGGAGCGGATACTTCAATAAATTCCTCAACCAGATATCGGGGCAGCCAACCGTCGACGGGGTTCAGGAGAACCTCCTGCCCGACGCCATCGCCAACGGCGGGCACTTCGACATCGCCGCTTTCGCCTTGTCGATCGGCGTCGGTTCGCTCATCTACCTCGGCATCAAGGAGTCGATGCGGGTCAACATGATCCTCGTCGCCATCAAGGTCTTCATCGTCATCTTCATCATCATCGCCGGCATCGGGTTCATCACCGTCTCCAACTGGACGCCGTTCCTGCCCGAGTCCTGCGTCGTCGGCGCGGCCGACTGCCCGGCTGACGCGTCCGCCACCTCCGGCGGGCACCGTCCGCTCCTCCAAGCCCTCTTCGGCGGCGGGGCGGCCACCGCCTACGGCTTCGGCGGCATCATCGCCGGCGCGTCGCTCGTCTTCTTCTCCTTCATCGGCTTCGACGCCGTCGCCACCACCGCTGAAGAGACGCGCAACCCCAAGCGCGACATCCCGATCGGCATCCTCGGCTCGCTCGCCATCTGCACCGTGCTGTATATCCTCGTCGCGCTCGTCGTCACCGGCATGGTCCCCTACGACCAGCTCAACCCGACCGCCGCGCTGGCCGACGCCTTCGCCTACCACGGCGTCACCTGGGCGGCCATCCTCATCTCCGCCGGCGCCGTCGCCGGTCTGGCCACCGTCGTCTTGACGATGATGACGGGCGGTGTTCGCATCACCTACGCCATGTGCCGCGACCACCTCCTGCCCATCGGCCTGGCCCGCGTCCACCCGACCCGCCGCACCCCGTCGGTCATCACGATCCTCATCACGACCGTCGTCGCGCTGCTCTCGGCCCTCACCCCCGTCGGCATCCTCGAGGAGATGGTCAACATCGGCACCCTGTCGGCCTTCGCGCTCGTCTCGATCGCCGTCCTCGTCCTGCGGGTCAAGCGCCCCGACCTGCCCCGGGCCTTCAAAGCCCCCGGCGTTTACATCATCTCCCCGGCCTGCGCGCTCATCTGCCTCTACCTCATGCTCAACCTCTCGGTCGACACCTGGATTCGGTTCGTCGTCTGGCTGGCCGTCGGAATGCTCATCTATTTCCTCTACTCCCGCACCCATTCGCGCCTCGCCACCGGTGAGACCCTCCACGACGTCTCCGAACATCGTCACCACCATGACGCTGAACAAGTCGGCGCCGCCAACGCGAAGAGCTAGTAAGAAGGAGAGACGACGGGGGCGCGCGAGGTTTCGCTTGTCCCGCGCGTTTCCCGGGTAAGAGTTCTTTGAAGCTCAATGGTTCGGCCCCCCACCTGAGATGGTGGGGGGCCGAACCATTTTCAGACGGGGAGAGGGGGTCGCTTTTTGCTGGCGGATTGACGGCTTCGCGCGTTGGCTCGGGCAGCGTAAACGGCCAGGCGTCCTTCGACAACTAACTCGAAAGTGATCGCATGTTCCATTTAGTATTTGCCTATGGAGAAAATGCGGCCTCGCGGCACAACCCCCCGATCCATCTTTGTGATCGCCACCCTCATGCTCGCATTTGGATCTTTCGTCGCTGGATGCTCCGTTGATCAGACTCCAGCCGAGCAAACCCCGATAGAACCGACCACTGCATCAAGCAACGAAATACTCCCGACCCCCACACCGGAGCCACCCCAACGACCGACGACGTTGACCGAATATTTCGCCGTTCAGCTATACCGAGAAGGCTTATCGGAATTGACACGTGAAATATTCACTCGAGCCACGACAGTAGGATACATCTCAGGACAAGATTACTCTTTGTCAAAGAGTGAGTTCAAGTCATGCTTAGCTTCAATCGGTATTGAAGAAAATTACGTGCACACAGTCGATGGAATATTTGTAATAGCTTATAATGATTTACTAGCACCCACTCCTGACTATTTCGAAGAATTGGGCGAAGAAATTGTAAAGTGTGAACTTCGTGGTCCTAGATACGTTCAGTTAGCATACATACTCCAACAACTCGATCCCGATTATTCATCCGATATGAAGAAGGTATTAAATGAATGCCTTCGACGCCAAGGACTAGATGAAGAATATGATCCCATTATAGAGTATCGAACAGATCAGAACTGGAATCAAACAACAGAAGATAAGAGATCCATTCATTTCTGTACTTTCTTCAAAAGCGTTTTGTCAAATCGCGTCTTTTATACAGGATCGATGCCTTACTATGACTACGGATTTGAGCTGGAGTCTCCCTCACCCGGAAGCTGAATCTAGTTGGATTCCTTCAAGCCTCCGGTGATCGCTCCGACTGCGTAGAGGGGCAGGTTGATAAGTCCTTCCTGACGCTCATAGGGAGCCAACGAGGTGCGGACGGCGATGACAGGGTTATATTTCTCCCGATAGGTCCGAAGCGATTTGGCTCGGAGATTCGTGTGCGCTTTGACCTCGATGGGTGTCGGTGCACCGTCCCTATCGATGACGAAATCGACTTCGGCGTTCCCGGAATCGCTCGTCCAGTAATACGGACGCATTCCTTGGGCGACGAGTTGCTGGCAGACATATTGCTCGGTGAGGGCGCCTTTGAATTCGGTGAAGAGGACATCCCCGTCGATGACTGCGCGCTGATCGAGGCCGGCGAGAGCGCCGAGAAGGCCGATATCGTGAAAATACAACTTGAACGCACGGTCGTCCGCATAACTGGCAAGAGGGACGCGAGGAACGGTGAGCCGGTTGACCCGTTCGACGAGTCCGGCGTCACCCAGCCAGAGGAGGGCCAGCTCATACATTTTCGCTCTCGCCCCGGCCGAGATATGCCCGTAGATGAATCGCCGATTCTCTCTCGCCAATTGTTCGGGAATCGTGCGCCAGATCGCCCTCAACCGGGGAACCTCCTCGATGGGGGCGTGCTTGGAGAAATCTTGCTCATAAGCGTCGAGAAGTTGGCGTTGAACCCGGCGGGCGGCGGCCGTGTCGCGAGCCTCGGAGAAACGTTCGACGACTTCAGGCATACCGCCGACGAAGAGATACCAGCGCAACCACTCGACTAGATCCTCATGGAACGGAGCGATGAGATCGGGGGAGAAATCCGCGATGGCGTTCGCGAGATCTCCGCGACCCTGGGCGTCGAGAAATTCAAGGAACGTCATGGGATGAAGAGTGAGAAAATCGACTTTGCCGACAGGGAACGTCGTCCCCGCATGAAGGGCGACGCCGAGTAGCGACCCCGCGCAGGCGATGTGATATTCGGGGGCGTTCTCCGCGAAGTACTTCATTGCCCGCAACGCCGCCGGCTCCTCCTGGACCTCGTCGAGGATGATGAGCGTCGTCGCCGGATCGATCGCCCCGGCGCCATCGATGAGAGCGAGGGACGCGGCGATCCGCTTCGTGTCGCTATCAAGAGAGAAGATTCCCCGCGCCGCCGGCGAATCCTCCAAACTGACATAGATGGTGCGATCGAAACTCGACCGGCCGAACTCTCGCAACAACCACGTCTTCCCCACCTGACGGGCGCCGCGCAACACCAGAGGCTTGCGGTGCGGATCGTTCTTCCAGGACTCAAGATCGGATAACAATGCTCGACGCATCAGGGCCCTCCCTTCGTCCTCTCCCTATGCCTGCCGCGAACGAGGCGGCAAGCGCCATCCCCTCGCGATCACCAGGCAAGAGAGCCACTCGTACCCTCATACCTTGAGCGTGGACACCCACGACGATAGCAAAGATCGATGGAACTTTGACGCTAAATTACGCAAAACTCGATGGAACTTTGGTCAGAGACGACGCATTTTCCGAGGGAAGTTCGATCGCGCAGATCGGCAGCCGACGTGACACCGAAGTTGAGCGGTTGTGCCTTCCCATCTAGGCCCCGACGCTGCCGTCGATCGCCTCACGCAGGAGGTCGGCATTGCCGATGTGACGGGGGAGTCGTCGTCGATCCCGTCCCGCGAGATGGTCAGCCTCGGCTGTCGGCGTCGATCTCTACGACAGGAGCGATGGCGGCCAAAACGGCACGGACATCGGCGGCAGATCTGCACGGGTCATAGCGGCAAAATGGCACGGACACCTCTGGCAAAATGGCACAGTCACCAGCGGCAAATTAGCACGGACACCCCTGGCAAATGAGCACAACCACTGATGGTCAAACTCCCTGAAATCCCTTATCAGTGCCATTTTTCAACGGGAACAACGCCTTATCTGCCGCTCTTCCTGGTAACGATCTGCCGCTGGCCTCACGCCGTATCTGCCGTTTGGAGTCTCCTCTGTTCAGATGGCCCCGTGGATAACGTCCGGGTCACACCGGGAGGAAGCGAGGACAGGGACGGGGGGATGGCGAGTGTCAAAGAAACTCGCTTCTCGCTTCCCATCACCTCACACAGGTGACCGAGGTGCCCCATAATCAAATGCCAGCGTGTGGGGGATGACGAGGCTCTATCGACGTGGCGTCTAAACTGGGACTGTGTCGGCGCTTCACCGCCGTCGTCGATGAGCATCGAGGAGGATGACATGGCCACATTTGTATTGGTTCCCGGAGCTTGGCACGGGGCTTGGTGCTACAAGCGGGTCACACCCCTGCTGCGACAAGCCGGGCACGAGGTGTATCCCTTGACGCTGACGGGGCTGGCGGATCGCTCCCATCTGTGCGACGACTCCGTCAATCTCTCGACGCACATCGACGACGTCGTCAACCTTCTTCAATGGGAGGAGTTGAGCGACGTCATCCTTGTCGGGCACTCCTACGCCGGGGTCGTCCTCGGCGGGGTCGCGGAGAAGGCGGCCGACCGGCTCGGCGCGCTTGTCTTCCTCGACGCGTTCATGCCGGCCGCCGGGCAGTCGATGATCGACATCTCGCCGCGCGAGGTGCCTGACACCGGCACCTTGCCGCCCTACACCGCCGCCGGGATGAAGGTGAACGAGGCCGATCAGGCGTGGGTCGACGCCATGGTCACCCCGCAACCCGTCCACACCTACACCGAACCACTCGACGCCGCCGACGCCTACCTCACGGTCGCCCGCAAGGTGTATGTGCGCACGACGTTCCCCTCGGCTGGCTGGCAGGCCGCTTACGAGCAGTACAGCGCCGACCCGGCCTGGGAGACCCACCTCGTCGACTGTGGCCATGACCTCATGATCGACAAGCCCGCCGAACTCGCTCAGATCCTTCTCGGGGTCGCCTGAGGCTGACATCGCCGCGGCTGGGGTGGTGGCATGTGCCGCTGCCCCAGCCGTCGATTCATCAGCGGGACCTTGTCATCGGGTGACGGTGGTGATCCGTCAATCGCTACGAGCGGGGACCCAATGTCGGTCGGGCGTGCGCGTTCTCTATGAGGAATGTGAGCGGGGAGACAGACCAGTGGGGGATGCGATCAGAGGACCGCGGCGGCCATCGGGGGTCAGAACCGACAGACGCCCCCATAGCCGGCATCGCTGAGCGCTTCCCACGTCTCCTCGCCGGGTTCGACGATCGTCGTCGTCTCGGTGTCGGTGACGGAGACCGGCAAGACGGGGATCGGCTGATCGAGGGCTTCGAAGAACGTCGTCACATCGAAGGTGGAGATCGCCGAATCGATCATCGTGCCTCCCGCCGTCGCCCAGGCGAGACGGTGGACGGTGAGTGGATCACGCGCGCCATGGAGCTGCGAGGCGACTTGGGAGACGGCCTGGCCAGCGATCTCCGCGCGGACCGTCACTTCCTCGGCCAGCGGGATCGTCGACCAGGAACCATCGTCGAGCTGCTCGAGATCGTAGGCCCGCATCAACGAGAGCGTCTCTTCGGCGCCGAAGAGATGGGCGCCGGGATTGACGAGGTCGAGGCCGGAGGCCCGGTCGCGCGTCGGGGCGTCGGCTTCTATCGTGACACCTCCGATGATGTCGACGAGTTCGGAGAACGTCTTCATCGACATCATGATGAGATTGTCGGCCGGGACGCCGAGCGTCTCGCACATCGACTCAGCTAAGCCTGACGGGCCGAACTCGAGGGTCGCGCCCATCGTCATCCGCTCGGGCAGGGGAGTCTCGCCATCGAGGGGGGTCGCCTCCTGATCAACCGCGTCCGCGTCTTCCGTCTCTTCGCCTTCGGGGAACTCGTCCTCACCCTGCGGCTCGCCTTCAGCGGGCGGCTCTTCTGAAGGGGCCTCGCCGGTTTCTCCTTCGGGGGGAGCTTCAGGATCAGCCGGCGCCTCGCCTTCATCAGCGGGCTCTTCGCCGTCGCCCTCGTCAGACTCGATGACGACACCAGTGTCGATCACCTCGTTGGCGAACAGGGAAGCGTATTCCTTCTCGTCGACGCCTGATTCCTTGCCGATGGGCCCCCCATCGCTAGGGGGAGCCGGCAAAGATTGGGCTTGGGGCGCCTCGGACATGCCCGCTTCGGCCGCCTCCTGGATGGCCGACTCGCCACTGGCGATGAGCTTGGCGACCGTCTCATCGGGGGAGTCGACGGTCAATTCGCGGGGGATCATGAAGAGATCGACCTCGCCGGAATCGAAGAGGTGAGCGACGACGATGAACGCTGCTTCATCCCCAGGGGCGGCGGTGGCGACGCTCGGGAGATCGACGCCTTGCCGGGAGGGTTGATCGGAGACGAGGAAGACCCACGTCTCACCTAAATTCTGGGCTGTCGCCGAATATGTCAGGGGGACATCGACCCGAGTGACCCGCTCCATGAGGAACGTCACATCGGCGGCCCCAGCCACCACACCCGCACAGACGAACGCGAGTGTCCCTTTACTTAATCGCCTCAATCGCCGCCGTCGACGAAACGCGGCTACCTTCCCGTTCATACCACATCCTCTTGAATACCACCACGAACATGCTATCGGTTTAGGGCAGCCAGTGAGAGGTCGGTGGCAGATTCATGAGAAAGATCGTGCGAAAGATTCGGCCAGTCCGCACGCTGGAAGTTGCACGTGACAAGCCGAAATATCATGAACGTCTCGACGATAGCCTCACCATCGCGCCCCTTGGGACGGGGATGTCGCCATCACCCAGCGCTGGCCACGGACCACCACACCACACCTTCACACCAAGGTCGATCTCCAACAAGCTCATCGTGGACACAACGCACCACATCGAGATGGTACGGAGTCGGGCAAACGCGCGGAATCCCTCTGAGCGCATGAGGATGTCGTGTCATTCGTGGGCGGGAGGTGGCGGTGTCGGCGGCCCCATCATCGCGGAGATGCGCCGAAGATCCGCTCGCACTAGACGGTAGCGTTCCCATGCTTCCAAGCCTCGGGCGGCCTGGGCCGCTCGGGATCGGTGAATAGGGTGACGATCAGTCTTCGGCGAGAGTGATCTCGATGCCACCCATGACGTTGGCCGCGAGATTGTAAAGGAAAGCGAAGACGGTGCACAGAGCCGTGATGATGATGACGTCGATCGCGGCCAGCAGGGCGGCGAAAGCGGTCGCCCGGCGCGTGTTGATGTAGTTCGTGATGTCGAAATCGGAGGTCGCTGTCGGCGACGTGAAGATCTCTGAAACGACATTGTTGATCGCGCCCCACAAACCCGTCGCGCCGAGCACGGCGAAGACGATGAACGTGGCGACGACGAGCATGATGCCGCCGGCGACTCCGAAGAGCAGCGACGTCTTCGTCACCGACCAGGGATCGACCCGGGCGACCCGCAGGCGGGCCTTGCGTGTTTGACGGGGACGGCTGTTACGCGTCGCCGTGCGCACCTGCGCCGCCGCCGGACGCGTGCCGCCACTATGGCCGGAGCTGGAATGACCGGTGTGGCCGGACCCTCCCGAACCGCTCGAGGCGGGGACGGCCGGCGCCTTGGGAGCGGGCAGATCGGCGACCGAGGAACCCGCGGGCGTCAACGCGGTCGACGTGCGACCCGGGCCGGCTTTGCCGGGAACACCCCCGGCACGGCTGCTCGAACGCTGCAACGATGCCGCCTGCTGGGCAGATTCGCGCTTGCGCGGGCCGAGTTGGGCGGCCTGAAACCGGGCGCTGCCCCGACTGGCGGCGGATCCGGACGACCCGGACGCGCCCGTGTGCCCGGACCCCGCAGGGAGATCCGACACCGTGTGTGAGCTACTCACCCGACGCCTCCTCGGTCAGCCGCGCTGAATCAATGGGGTAACAGTACCCGAGCGAACTGGGGCGAGCGCAACCGTGACCATCAGTCCTCGTCCCCATCGACATCATCATTGTCGGCACGATCCACCTCCGTCGACTCGTCGAAAGTCCCCTCATCGTCAGACAGGGAATCGTCATCAGTCATACGTCCGACACCGCCCGTTTCGTCCAGCTCGTCGCCGGGCGCCTCGGGGTCGATCGGGCTCTCCGGGGTGGTGGCGCTGAGGCCATCGCCGGGGGAACGGGGGTAGAGGGCCATGACGGCGACGCGGTCGTCGCCCTTGAGGCCGACGAATTTGACGCCCATGGTGTCGCGCCCCTGGACGGAGACGTCGGCGACGGCGCTGCGGATGATCTGCCCCGAGGTCTTGATCGAGATGACCTCATCGGAGCCCGTGACGACGAGACCGCCGACGAGCGAGCCACGATCCTCGTTGAGGCGCATCGCCCGCACCCCGAGGCCGCCCCGGCTCTGCTCGCGGTACTCGCCGATCGCGGTGCGCTTGGCGTAGCCGCCGTCGGTCATCGTGAAGACGTAACGCGGTTCGTCGCCAGGCTGGGGAATGATGTCGCCGAGATCCGGCGCCGTGGCATCGGACTGCTCGGATGTGTCGCTTGCGTCATACGTCGTGGCAGCATCGTCGATTGAACCGTCGACTTCTTCGCCGAAGACCGTCGTCTCCTCGGCTAGGCCCGACCCGCTTGAGCGGACGACCGACATCGAGAGCAACTCGTCGCCGGAGCGGAACCGCATCCCGGTGACCCCGGAGGCGACCCGGCCCATCGGGCGCAGCTGCTCGTTGCTGGCCGGGAAGCGGATGGCTTGGCCCTTGCGCGAGATGAGGAGGATGTCGTCGGACTCATCGCACAACGCCGCCCCGATGAGCTCATCGCCCTCGGTGCGGAAGTTGATGGCGATGACACCGGCTTGGCGCGACGAGTCGTAGGCCGTCAACTCCGTCTTCTTGATGAGCCCGGCGCGGGTGGCCAAGAGAAGGTAGGCCGAATCGGTGTAGGAGTCGATCGTCAACACCTGAGCGATCCGCTCCTCCGGCTGGAAACTGAGCAGCCCGGCGACGTGGCCGCCCTTGGCATCGCGCCCGCCCTCGGGCAGTTGCCACACTTTCGTGCGGTAGACGCGGCCCTGGGTCGTGAAGAAGAGGAGCCACTGGTGCGAGTGGGTCGTGAAGAGGTGCGCCACCTCGTCGTCGGCCCGCAGCGTCGCCCCACGAACTCCCTTGCCGCCGCGGCGTTGGAGACGATATTGATCGGCCCGGGTGCGCTTGGCGTAGCCCCCGTGGGTGATCGTGACGACGACATCCTCGTCGGGGATGAAATCCTCCTCCGACATGTCGCCGTCGGCCCGGATGATCCGGGTGCGGCGATCGTCACCATATTTATCGACGATCTCGCGCAATTCGTCGGCGATGATCCGACGCTGACGCTCCGGCGAGGCGAGAATGTCACGCAAATCGGCCAAGATGCGCTCGATCTCGGCGAGCCGTTCGATGATCCGCTGACGCTCCATGGCGGCCAGCCGGCGCCACTGGAGGTCGAGGATGGCGGTGGCCTGGTCCTCGTCGATGTGACGGTCCTGACCGGTGGCGGGATCGGTGTAGTGGAGCAACTCGATGAGGCCCTGCTTGGCGACCTCGGCGTCACGCGAGCCCCGGATGAGAGCGATGACAGCGTCGAGTTGGTCGAGAGCGGCGACGTACCCGCGCCAGATATGGGCGTTACGTTCGGCGGCGGCGATGCGATAACGCGTGCGGCGCTGGATCACTTCCATCTGGTGGCCGACCCAAGCCGAGATGAATTGGTCGAGGCGCAAAGTGCGGGGCACCTCGTCGACCAACGCGATCATGTTGCAGCCGAACGTGTCCTGCAAACTCGTGTGCTTATAAAGGTTGTTGATGACGACCTTGGGCTGGGCGTCGCGCTTGAGGACGATGACGAGGCGCTGGCCGGTGCGGGCCGAGGAGTCGTCGCGCAGGTCGGCGATGCCGTTGAGCTTGCCGGCGTTGACGAGCTCAGCGATGCGCTGGGCGAGGTTGTCCGGATTGCACATGTAGGGCAATTCGGTGACGACGAGCTGGGTGCGCCCGCGATTGTCTTCCTCGATATCGATGACGGCGCGCATGGTGACGGAACCGCGGCCCGTCCGGTAGGCGTCCTCGATGCCGCTGCGACCGACGATGAGGCCGCCGAGGGGGAAGTCGGGGCCCTTGATCCGCTCCATCGAGGCCTCGAGCAACTCGGCCGGCGTGGCGTCGGGGTTGTCGAGCGCCCAGTAGACGGCCTCGGCGACTTCGCGCAAGTTATGCGTCGGAATATTCGTCGCCATGCCGACGGCGATGCCGGTCGAACCATTGACGAGGAGATTGGGGAAGCGGGCCGGCAGAACGGTCGGTTCCGTCTCGCGGTTGTCGTAGTTGGGCTGGAAGTCGACGGTGTCCTCGGTGATGTCGCGCACCATCTCCATGGCGAGCGGTGCCATCTTGCACTCGGTGTACCGCATGGCGGCGGCTTTATCATTGCCGGAAGAGCCGAAGTTGCCTTGCCCCGTGACGAGGGGAGCGCGCATGACCCAGGGCTGCGCCAACCGCACGAGGGTGTCATAGATGGCCGAGTCGCCGTGCGGGTGGTAAAGACCCATGACCTCACCGACGACACGCGAGCACTTGTTCCACCCTCGATCGGGGCGATAGCCACCGTCATACATCGCGTAGATGACACGCCGGTGGACCGGCTTGAGGCCGTCGCGGACATCGGGCAACGCACGCCCGACAATGACGGACATGGCGTAGTCCAGATAGGAGCGCTGGATCTCGGTGTTGAGATCGATCGGTTCCGTCCGCGCCTGCAAATTATCCGCGAGATCGTTGTTATCAGCGCCTTCGACCGGCGCCGTGGTCTCCTCGTCGAGGGGATCGTCAGCCATGGGTCAACTTTCTAATCTGGCTTCGTTGAGCCGGGATGAGGGGGAGAGGCAGGGGTTCCGTGATCGAGCCGAGGCACGCGGGGCCACCGCGAGGCGACGCGCCACCAGCCGCGCCGTCGTCGAGACCGGAACGTCGCACCGGGTGAGAAACGGAACACAACACGTTTGTTCGCTCAGATATCCAGGAAACGAACATCTTTAGCATTGCGTTGGATGAATCCGCGGCGCTGCTCGACGTCCTCACCCATGAGGATGGTGAACATCTCGGAGGCGGCCGCGGCGTCGTCGAGCTTGACCTGGAGAAGCGAACGCCGCTCGGGATCCATCGTCGTGTCCCACAAGTCGGAGGCGTTCATCTCGCCGAGACCCTTATACCGCTGGATCGGGTTGACCTGGGGGAGCTTCTTGCCGCTGGCGAGCCCCTGGTCGCGGATCATGTCGCGCTCGGTGTCGTTGTAGGCCAACTCGTGCGGCGCGTTCGTCCAGCGAATCCTGAAGAGCGGCGGCTGAGCCAGGTAGACGTGCCCCTCCTTGATGAGTTCCGGCATGAAGCGGAACAACAAAGTGAGGAGCAAGGTGCGGATGTGCGCGCCGTCGACGTCGGCATCGGCCATGAGGACGAGCTTGTGGTAGCGCAGCTTGTTGATGTCGAAATCCTCCTGGACGCCGGTGCCGAGGGCGTTGATGATCGCCTCGACCTCCTTGTTCTGGAGGATGCGGTCGAGACGGGCCTTTTCGACGTTGAGGATCTTGCCGCGGATCGGGAGGATCGCCTGGATCTTGGGATCCCGCCCGCCCTTGGCCGAACCGCCGGCCGAATCGCCCTCGACGATGAACATCTCGCATTCTTCGGGGTTGTTCGATTGACAGTCAGCCAGTTTGCCGGGCAACCCGCCGCCGCCGAGGAGTCCCTTGCGGTTGCGGGCGAGGTCACGCGCCTTGCGGGCGGCTATCCGAGCCGTCGCGGCGGCCTGCGCCTTGCGGATGATGTCCTTGCCCTCGGACGGGTTCTTCTCGAACCAATCACCGAGACGATCGTTGACGACCTTCTGCACGAAGCTCTTCGCCTCGGTGTTGCCGAGTTTCGTCTTCGTCTGCCCCTCGAACTGCGGTTCGGCGATCTTGACAGAGACGATGGCGGTCAGCCCCTCGCGGATGTCGTCGCCGGAGACGCGATCCTCTTTCTTCTTGATGAGACCCCAGGTCTCGCCCCAGCGGTTGACCGTGTTCGTGAGAGCGGCCCGGAACCCTTCCTCGTGGGTGCCGCCCTCGGCCGTGTTGATGGTGTTGGCGAAGGTGTGGATCGAGTCGGAGAAGGCCGTCGACCACTGCATCGCCATCTCGAGCGACATCATGTGCTCGACGTCTTGGGCTTCGATGTCAATGACGCTCGGGTTGATGACCTCGCGCGTGCCGATGAGATAGCGGACGTAGTCGATGAGGCCGTTGTCGTAGCGGAAGGATTTCGCGACTTGGTCCCCGTTCTCGTCGACGAATCCCGTGCGATCGTCGGTGATGGCGATCGTCAGCCCCTTGTTGAGGAAGGCCATCTCGCGGAAGCGCGTCGCCAGCGTCTCGAAGGAATACACCGTCGTCTCGAAGATCTCCGGGGAGGCGTAGAACTCGATCGTCGTGCCCGTCGACTGCCCCGGCTCCATCGGGCGAAGCTGCTCAAGCGGGCCGTCCGGATCGCCGAGGTGGAAGGATTGCCGCCAAACGTAGCCGTCGCGCTGAACGGTGGCGATGAGACGCGTCGAGAGCGCGTTGACGACCGACATGCCGACGCCGTGCAGACCGCCGGAAACCTTGTAACCCGAGCCGGAGAACTTGCCGCCGGCGTGCAGTTTTGTCAAGGCGACGGTGAGGGCGGAGATGTGTTCGGTCGGATGTTCCTTGACAGGAATGCCACGCCCATTGTCGGTGACGCGGATGCCGCCGCCGTCGAGGATGCGGACATCGATGGTGTCGCAGTAACCGGCCAAGGCCTCGTCGACGGAGTTATCGACGATCTCATAGACGAGATGGTGCAGGCCGCGTTCGCCCGTCGAGCCGATATACATGCCCGGGCGCACCCGGACGGCCTCGAGACCTTCGAGGACGGTGATGGCGTCGGAATCGTAACTTCCTTCGTCGACCCTGCTGCTGAGGCCCTCATCGGACAGGGTGATCGACGAATCGTCGACGAGATCGTCCTTCTCCACCTCGTCCGGGGCGAATTCTTCGGTCGGTGACGCCGCGTTGAGCAAGGAACGCGACTGCCCTTCGGGTTGGCCGTTGGCGGAATCGATCGACCAATCGGCGGCGCCGATCGCCTCGGCGACGGGATCATGGCCAGTAGACATGCTGGATGATGAGGCATCGGCCCCGGACGCGCCGGATGCCGACGCGATCGGGGACTCTGTCGTGGGAGACTCCTGAGAGTCGTCAGCCATCGTTCTCCTCCACTGCTTCGGACGCTGTCATGCGTCGATCTAGATGGCCGGGGACGCTTGCTCGACGAAACGCCCTTCATGAGGACGAGACGGGCACGGCACCACCCAGGCAACCGCCTTAGTCTACCGCGTATTTCTCCGATTCGGCATCTTTGGCCCTGATTTTTGACGTTGTCTCACTGCGAAATAGCTCTCAGCGGCCCTCCTAGGCGGCTGAGAGCGCTTTGACCCCGCTTTTGGTATCCCCCCTCATTGGGAGGAGCGACGTCGAGAATCAATCGGTTGCACCCTCTTCATCGGCAACCTCATTCCGTCGAACGGTCCAACATGGCGACGAGGCTCCCTCCGTCAACGTTTCCCGTGAAACACATTCGACAATAGTTCTATCTTTCAGTGAGGATTCGCGGAGGGAAAAGAGCGATCCTCAAGGGAAAACGTTCTCCCATCCCGCGTCAGGATCCCGCCCCGGGACCATCTCACCGGCAGCGGCGACTCATCGGCGAGAGGAGAACAGGGGCGCCCCTGAGATATTTCCACAGGCCGCGACGACATCGGCTGTCGGACGTCCGGCGTAATGGGTGAAGGCGACAGCAGCGGAAAGATTCGAAGCCGGGAACAACGCGGTGACACGCCGCTTCGGGTCGACGATCCGGATGACATCGTCACCTGGCCCGGGATCCGCGGGCTCGCCTTCCTCACTGGGAGGTTTCGGCCTGGCGCCGGGGGGCGGCATGACGATGGTGAACCCTGCCGCCTCTTCTCCCCGCCGCCGGGGGATGGCCAGAGGAGGCCAGCCCTCGCGCACGCCGCGTTCATCGGCGGGACTGAGCCGGAATCGCACCGTCGGGGCGATGAGCACCGAGATGAAATTCTGAGCGTCGGCGATCGTCGCGAACGACCCCAACCATTCCTCCGTCCGAGCGTCTCTCCACGCGATTTCGGAGACGGCGAAACCGCCAGGGGCCGGACGAATGAGCAGGGAAGTATCCTCGCCGAGCCGCCTCGGCCCGGACACTTCGACGATCTCCCCGCCAAGCCGGAACGGACTGACCGTCAATCCCACCGTTGAGATCCATTCGAGAAAGACGATCTCGATATCAGACGCCAACACCATGCGCTCACCTTCTCTCCAAGCATCTCCGTTTCTCACCCACCCCAGGGAGACCGGACGCGCTCACACCCACCATCGAGGGCGATGAATGCTGTAGAGAACACACGATGACGGGGGCATCACCAGTCTAAACCGCATCGATCTTTCACGCAACAGTCGGTTGAATTTCACAACGTAATCGTTGAAGGGAGCGGCTGTACCCGAATCATCTAACGAAAACGGTCATTCTCATATCGCGGGAAGGAATCAACCCGCTTTATCCACATTGTCCACAGATCGCTGGGGATAACTTGGGACAACCCTGTGAACAGCAGGGGGATAACACAGGAGGACCTTCGTTCGTCCCCATTTATCCACAGATCAGTCCCCAGTTGTGCACAGGAATGACAGAGATGTCATTCAGAGCGAACGAGGGAGAACTCGCGCTATCCCCAAGATCCACACGGCCTACGACGATGACGATAGAGAGAAAAGAGAAGAAGAGTGGAAAGCCGGGCCTGGGAGATCTGGGGATAGGGATCACCACCGTTCGCTCACACCGTTCTCATCGAGGTGACCGACAGGTCCGCCGATGGGTGCTGGACCTACCGGCGACGACGACAACGCGGCTGGGGCCCCACCGGGCGCCACGAATGCGACGGTTAGACGCGACAGACCACTAAGATCGATGGCACAGTCTTTACCCGGGACGCATTCCCCACCGCCCCCTGGCGGCGCCGGCGCCGAACGTCCCGTGCCTGAGCACTCAAGGAGCACGCATGGAGATCAGGATTGAGCAAGGTGTCTTCTCTGACGCCGTCCAGTGGGTGGCGCGCAGCCTGCCGACCCGTCCGAGTTATCCGATCCTCGCCGGCATGCTCATCAAGACGGCCGATGAGACGGTCACCCTCTCCGCCTTCGACTATGAGACTTCCGCTCGGATCGCCGTCGACGCCGAGATCACCGAGCCAGGCGTCGCCCTCGTCTCCGGCAAGTTGCTCGCCGATATCACGCGGGCCCTGCCTCGTCAGACGGTGACGATCACCACTCACGATCAGACTTTGGAACTGACCTGTGGGTCGGCCAATTTCAGCTTGCAGCTGTTGCCGGCCGACGACTACCCCGATCTGCCAGAGATGCCGCAGGTGGCCGGAACGGTCGCCTCCGAGGCCTTCGCCCAGGCGGTCGGCCAGGTCGCCGTCGCGGCCGGTCACGATGAGCTTTTGCCCGTGTTCACCGGGATCCGAGTCGAGTTGTCAGGGGAGAATATCGCCTTGCTGGCGACCGATCGCTATCGCATGGCGCTCAAAGAGTTCACCTGGGAGCCCTCTCAGCGCGACACCGAGACGGCCGCGCTCGTGCCGGCCAAGGTGCTGACGGAGACGTCGAAGTCGATGGTCGCCGGGGAGAACGTCACGATCAGCCTGGCCGACAGCGCCAACGGCGAGGGGCTCATCGGGTTCGAAGGCGCCGGGGTGGGCGGGCGACGTCAGATCACGACGCGTCTGCTCGACGGCGAGCTGCCCCAGATGCGCCCCCTCATGCAGGTGCCGAACGACCTCGTCGTCCGTATCTCACGCGATGAGTTGTCGGCCGCCACGCGGCGCGTCGCCCTCGTCGCGGAGAAGAACACGTCGCTGCGGATGCGGATCGGCGACAACGACATCGTCCTCGAGGCCGCCACCGGCGATCAGGCCCACGGTTCGGAGACGGTCACCGCCATCATCGAGCACAACACCCCAGATTCGGTGGTCATCGATCAAGCCGGCTTCAACCCCGGCTACCTCCTCGACGCCCTCGGCGCGATCGACGCGCCCTACGTCCACCTCGCCTTCACCGGCCCTGGCAAGCCTTGCCTTCTGCGCGCGCTCAGCGATCTCGGGGACGATCCGTCGGATTCTTACCGGCACGTCATCATGCTCATGCGCCTGTCCAACTGAGATGTGGCTGAGTCGGCCTCACGGCGCTGATGTCGCCTCGTTGAGGACGAACGCGCTTGACGGCGTGACCGTCCTCGTTGTCCCTGCCCGGCGTCCGGCGCCGTTCCGGTCTGTGAAGAATTGATCGTGTTGTGTATCTCACCCGGCTCGCTCTGACCGACTATCGGTCCTACGAGGCCGCCGAGTTGGCTCTGCGCCCCGGCGTCACGGTGTTCCATGGACCGAACGGGCAGGGCAAGACGAATCTCGTCGAGGCGATCGATTATCTGGCGACGGGACGTTCGCATCGGGTCGCCACCGATCATCCTCTGGTGCGCGCGGGGACGCCGCGGGCGACGGTCTCCGGCGCCGTCGTCGCTGGACTGGAGGATTCCCGCACGCTCACCCTTGACGTCGAGATCAACGCCTCAGGGGCCAATCGGGTGCGCCTCAACGGGGCTCCGCGGAGGCCGCGCGATATCGCGGGGGCGGTCCGCGTCGTCTTCTTCGCCCCCGGCGACATCGCGCTCGTCAACGGCGATCCAGCCGAGCGACGGCGGTTCATCGACGAGTTGATGACGACCCGCTGGCCTCGTCTGGCCGGGGTGCGGGCCGATTACGATCGCGCCCTCAAGCAGAGAAACGCCCTGTTGAAAGGCCTCGCGGCGGCGCGACGTGGGGGATCGCGCTGGGGCTCGCGTGGGCCGGCGCCCGCCTGGAACTCGGATGGGTGGGCCGATTCGGCCGGTGGTTCGTCCGATTCTCCGGCGGACGAGGGTTCTTTGTCTGCCTGGGATGATCGTCTGGTCCATCTCGGCGCTGAGATCATCGCCGCCCGACTGCGCACATTGGATGACATATGCGACTCATTCGCCGAACATTATGACGACATTGCCCCGACACCGAGTCTCGCGCGCGTGCGGTATCGCTCCGCCATCTGGCCCGGTTGGGAGGAGGAGTTCGGCACGCTCGCCGCAGGAGAAGGTGATGGCGACGATGATGACGAGACGCTCGACGGCCCCGTGATCCCCGACGCTCTCGACCCTCTCACGGATGTCGAACGTCTGACGGGACCGCGTGATGTCCACGAGATCGAGACGCTTCTGAGGGAACGAATCGCCCAACGACGTGATGACGAACTCATTCGAGGTGTCACCCTCGTCGGTCCCCATCGCGACGACCTCGTCCTCACTCTCGGCGACTTGCCCGCCAAAGGGTATGCGTCGCACGGTGAGTCATGGTCGGTCGCCGTCGCCCTTCGACTCGCCAGCCTCGACGTCCTCATCGCCGACGATCTGCGCCCCATCCTCGTCCTCGACGACGTCTTCGCCGAACTCGACGAGGTTCGACGATCGCGCGTCGCCCATGTCATCGGCTCGACCGATCAAGTGTTCATCACCGCCGCCGTTCTGGCCGATCTTCCCCCTGGCCTTGAGGCCGAGTTCTTCGAGATCGGCCGCGGGACAGTCACACCTCGGGGATCATCCGGCGGATCCCCCGATGCCTCTCATTCGGGCAAGGACATGGCGAACTCCACAGTGGATCCAGATGACCATCTCGGGAATCCGGGCCGGGTGGAGCGAGGACCACTTTCGGGGGATGTGATCTCTC
Organism: Propionibacteriaceae bacterium; assembly: GCA_031262485.1. Lineage (GTDB taxonomy): Bacteria > Actinomycetota > Actinomycetes > Propionibacteriales > Propionibacteriaceae > WQYJ01. Next base: position 67,326 of record JAISHO010000047.1, on the reverse strand, counting down.
ATCATCCAGGTTCGCCTGAGCCGACTTTCTCTGAGACGTTTGACTCTGAGAAAGTGCGAGACTCCTTGAGCATGACGTCATCGGAGAGGACGACGGGGGAGGGGGAATCGCATGCCTGAGACAGATGAGCGATCCGGTGGAGATGACCCCATGGTCGACGACAGTTCGTTCCCTGGCCGCCGTGGGAAAGAACAGCAGGATCCTGACGACAGTGGAGAAGCCGAAGTGGGCGGCCCCTCGGGTGTTCTCCGCGATGAGGATCGTGACGGCTTCGAACTGGCCTCCCGGATCGCTTCGGCCGCCAGCGGTGGCCCCGCCCCCATGCGCCGAAGGCGTCGTCCCCAGGGATCGGCCGCCTGGTCCGGCGCCGGCCCATCGGCCCGCGATCCCCAATCGGCCGGCTCCCTGCTCGATCGCGTCATGAAAGCCCGTGGCTGGACGAAGACGGTCTCCGTCGCCTCCTTAACGGATCGCTGGAGCGATTTCGTCGGCGAGACGAACGCCGCCCACACCAAGCCTGAGCGCTTCAGCGACGGCCAACTGACGGTCCGAGCCGAATCGACGACCTGGGCGACAGCGCTGCGCACGATGGCCCCGATCATCGTCGCCCGCCTCAACGAGACCCTCGGTCAAGGCACAGTGACGCGCATCCACATCATCGGCCCGACCGCGCCGAGCTGGAAAAAGGGCCGCCTGTCCGTCCCCGGCCGAGGTCCAAGGGACACATACGGATAGAGATGTCACCGGTGCTTCTTCATCTGGCTCGTGATCTCGCTCACCTTGGTGAAGATCGCCTTGTCCTTGGCGATGAGATCTTTGATTTTGTTATAGGCGTGCATGACCGTCGTGTGGTCGCGTTTGAATTCGGCGCCGATCTTGGGGAGGGAGAGATCGGTCAATTCACGCGAGAGATACATGGCGATCTGGCGCGGCAGGGCGATCGCTTGGGTGCGATTGGGGCTGATGAGGTCTTCGCGCGTCACGTCGAAATGCTTGGCCGTCTCGTCCATGATGTCGGTGACGGTGATCGGTTTGTTCTCCCCGTCGGGGATGAGGTCTTTGAGAACGATGTTCGCCAGCTGGAGGTCGACCTGCTGGTGGTTGAGCGAGGCGAAGGCGGTGACGCGGATGAGCGCGCCCTCGAGCTCACGAATGTTCGATTGGACGCGCGAGGCGATGAATTCGAGGACGGCCGGATCGACGGTGAGACGCTCGGCGGCGGATTTTTTGCTGAGAATGGCGATCCGCGTCTCGAGGTCGGCCGGTTGGATATCTGCTTGAAGGCCTGATTCGAAGCGGCTGAGCAGTCTAGGTTCGATCCCCTCGAGCTTCTTCGGCGGACGATCCGAGGTCATGACGATCTGTTTTTGGGCATTGTGGAGCGTATTGAAGGTGTGGAAGAACTCCTCCTGCGTCTCGATCTTGCCCGTGAGGAATTGAATGTCGTCGATGAGGAGGACGTCGACCTCGCGATAGCCATGCCGAAACTGCGGCATCTCCTTTTCCCGGAGGGCGTTGATGAATTCGTTCGTCAGCTCTTCGGTCGAGACGTATTTGATCCGCAGATTGCGGTGATAACGGCTGATGTAGTGGCCGACGGCGTGGAGCAGGTGCGTCTTCCCCAATCCGGAATCCCCGTAGATGAGGAGAGGGTTGTAGGTTCGCCCGGGCGTCTCGGCGACGGCTTCGGCGGCGGCGTGGGCGAAACGGTTCGACGAACCGATGACGAAGGTGTCGAAGGTGTAGCGCGGGTTGAGCTTCTCCGCGCCGACTGATGGTGTTCTGTCGTCGCGGACGTAGGCAGCCGCGTCGATGATCGTGGGGGTGTCGAAACCATAGGAATCCAACGTCTCGGCCGTCGATGGCCGCAACGGGACGGTGTTCGCCGGAAAGGACGACGCCATGAGGGCAGGATCACTTGAGCCCGGCGCAGGAGGACGGGAATGCGCATAGGCGCTGGCGTCGAAGGGGGCTGAGCCTGGGGAGGCGAGAGCCCGCCGCGGCATCCCACCTCCAGCCATGGACGCGGTAGTGAAAGAGGCGGCGGTCGTCGCGGGTGCGGGATCGGCGAAAGGCAAGGCGTTCTGTTGATCGCGCAGACTCGGGTCGACGCTGACGTCGAGACGCACCGTGCGCCCCGTGCTCGTCGAAGCGGCCTGTTCGATCTGGGTGCGCAGTTTGCTCGTCAACCGCCCGGCCGTGAAGTCGTTGGGGGCCGCGACGGCGAGGCAATCGGCCTGGTGGCTCAGCGGGACGCAGGTCGCGACCAGAGATTTCGATGGCGGGTCGAGACGCGCCAGAACGTCGCTCCACAGTGACGCGAGCGAAGACGACTGATCATGATCCGTCGGCGACGTCATCGATCTCCCCTTCCGGTGAGAAGGTCCCGCCGTACCGGATGACACGCGAACTGCGCGACCGTCATCACTTCACGCGGGAAGTCGCACGAATGTCGATACATTCGTTGACGAATCCTGCCGTGGGACGGGGCATGTGCCGCGCATTTCATCGCAGTGACCGGGGGACCACCGATTCCACACCTTTCCTCTATGTATGGGAATCTTAAGCCGTCCCCGCGGCTTATCCACAGCTTGTGGACACCCTTGGGGATGAGCGGGAGCGACCCGATGGCGTCGAGCGCGCTGATCACGCTAGCCCGGAGCCATGAGATGACGCAAGTGAAGGTCAGGGATTCGCTGAAATTACCGGCGTGTCGTTCTTGTATGACGTCATTGATGAGGTAAAGGTGTGGAAGTTCGTGCGCGTGCTCGCCCTCTCACTGGTGTTGCATCTCGGCGTCGGTACGCGTATTGTGGTGAGGCCGTCCGCCTGATGGCCTTTCCCTCCATGGATAAGCCGTGGGGATCGATCTCAACCGAGTTTGGGGAGTCGTAGCGTGAGCAAGCGCACCTACCAGCCGAGCAACCGTCGGCGCAATCGTACGCATGGATTCCGCACGCGGATGCGTACCCGCGCCGGGCGTGCCATTTTGTCGGCGCGTCGCCGTAAGGGTCGCGCCGAATTGACGGTGTGACCTCACCGGTCTCACGCCGCCACTTGGCGCCTTCCACGCCTGCGGAGTAACAATGTTGCCGCAGGCGTCTCGAGTGCGCCATCCTCAAGAATTTTCGACGACGATTCGTACGGGCCGACGAATCGCCCGGCGTAGTTTTCTGCTCTACGCCAAACCACGGGATCTCGCCCCGGGCGAGGATTCCCTCCCTGGGTATTCTCCGTCGACGGAGTCATATGCTCAGCGGTCCACAGACCCCGCGACGGATCATCTCTCGTGGCCGAGCGTCGAGGGGGGCGCCGGATCCCGGGCTGGTTTGATCGTCTCCAAGCAGGTGGGAGGAGCAGTCGTGCGCAATCGCGTCAAACGTCGTCTCCGTCATCTCGTCGCCCCACGGCTGGCCACACTCTCCGTTCCGACGGATATTGTCATACGAGCGCTCCCCGCCTCCGCCACGGAACCGCAGCGTCTCTCACGCGACATCGCGACCGCCTGGGAGGATCTCACTCACTTCCTCGCCGACGGCACACTCCAGGCCACTGCGACAGCAGGACGGAGCGGGCGATGAAGACTCTCCTCATCGGTTTCGTCAAACTCTGGCGACTGCTCATCTCTCCGCTCTACGGCGACGTCTGCAAGTTCTATCCGACCTGCTCAGCCTATGGATTGGAATCCCTCCAAGTTCACGGCGCCTGGCACGGCTCCTGGCTCACGATTCGCCGTATCGTCCGGTGTCATCCCTGGTCGCTCGGCGGTTATGACCCTGTTCCGGGCACGCCGGCGGCACGCGCTTGGGAGATCGAACAGCGCCTCGAGCGGGAAGCCGCGTTGGCTGATGCCTCAAGCAGCGGGTGTATGTCAGATTGCTCATCGCATCGCTTCGGCGACACCTGTGCGACCACCGGCGATCTCGTCGGTGACGCGGAGCAGCCTCCTCACAGCGTCGATGAAACACCTGGCGACGCCCCAACGATCTCAGACGTTCACGCGCACCGTGACGTCGACCGGCTCCGTATTGCTGACGGCGCGGTTCTCCACTCCGCCCCGGGAAGGTTCTGATGACACCACTAGTGAGCCCGCTTGAAGTCGGCCTCATCCCGCTGGGGATCGGCGACTTCTTCCTCAACCTCCTCTCCCCGCTTCACGCGGCCGTCTCTGGCGTGCTCGTCGGCGCTTATCATCTGTGGAGCAATGTCACTGGTGTCGACACGGGGTTGACGTGGGCGCTCGCCATCATCTCGCTGACGATCGTCGTTCGTACGCTCCTCATTCCTCTCTTCGTCAAACAGATCAACTCAGCGCGCAACATGCAGTTGATCCAGCCGAAGATGAAGGCCCTCCAGGACAAATACGGCGCCGACCGCGAACGTCTCAGCATCGAGACACAGAAGCTCATGAAGTCCGAGGGGGTCAACCCGATGGCTTCCTGCTTCCCCATGCTGCTTCAGATGCCGATCTTCTTCGCGCTCTACCAGGTGCTGTATTACACGGGCATCGGCCAGCCCCGCGGTTACTTCCTCGTCCGCAACCCCGACCTCGTCGAATCGCTCCGCAACGCTGAATTCCTCGGGGCGCAACTGGCGGGGCATTTCTGGGATAGCGCCGTCGTCTTCAAACCGGCCCAGTGGGGCGGCACCCAGTGGCTCGGCCTCGTCCTCATCATCTCGATGGTCATCACCTTCTTCGTCACGCAGAAACAGATCATGACGAAGAACATGTCGCCCGAGGCGTTGACCGGCCCCATGGCCCAGCAGCAGAAGATGATGCTGTACTTGTTCCCCCTCATGTACCTCTTCATGGGGACGATCATCCAAATCGGTGTTCTTCTCTACTGGGTGACGTCGAACCTGTGGACCCTCGTTCAGCAATGGCTCCTCATCCGGAACAACCCGTCGCCCGGCACACCGGCCTACATCGATTGGGAAGAGCGGATGATCAAGAAGGGACGTGATCCGCGCGACATCGAGGCGGAGCGAGCGGCCAAGCGTGGCCATGGCAAGGCCGTTGAAACGACCGCTCCGGCTGCGAATGCCGAGGGCGGTGTCCAGCGCCAGACAGTTCAGCGCCAACAGATCCAACCGCGCAAGAAACAGACGCGGGCCCAACGGAAAGACGGTAAGGGCGGCGCTGGACGTCCTGATAACAACAACGGCGGCACGAACCCGTCGAAATGAGTAGGCTAGGCCTAGGCGATGACCCCCGTTTCGTCTAAGACCTGATCTCGCGCCGTGCGAGATCCAATCCCCACAAAATTTTGAGTTTTGATCCACGAGTTCAAGGAGTGACGAATGAGTGACGAGGCGACAACGGCCCCGGCTGAGACTTCCACCAAGAAGAATGACTTAGACACGATCGAGCAAGAGGGCGAAATCGCCGCTGACTACTTGGAAGAACTCCTCGACATCGCCGATATCGACGGTGATATCGACACCTATGTCGAGGCCGGACGGGCTCACGTGGCCATCCACGCCAACGACGATCAGCTGGTCGGGGCAGATGGTGAAGTCCTCGAGGCCCTTCAGGATCTTTCCCGCCTCGCCATTCTCACGAAGACGGGGCACCGTTCCCGCATCATGATCGACGTCGCCGGCCACCGCGAGAAGCGCCGCCAAGAGATCCAGGAATTGGCCCAGGCCGCCGTCGCCGATGTGCAGAACAGCGGAGAGGCGACCCCCCTTCCGGCGATGAACCCCTTCGAGCGCAAGATCGTCCACGACGTCGTCGCCAAGGCGGGGTTGATGAGCGAATCTGAAGGCGAGGAGCCGAAGCGCCACGTCATCATCAAGCCGGCCGTCGAGGACTGACGTTCTGACGACTCCGGACGAATTTTCGGGTAGTTCTCGTCCAGGAATGGATGAGAACTACCCGTCGAGCGCTCATGGTGTTCGCCTGAGTTCTTCTCTCTCTTCTGCTGACGTCCCCATAGCGATCATCGAGCGGATTTTCGGTGATCGGACAGAGACGATTGAGCGTTACGCCGACATTTTGACGACGACAGGGATCGAATGGGGCTTGATCGGCCCGCGTGAGGCTGAACGCATCTGGCAGCGCCATCTCCTCAATTCTGTGGGGGTCAGTGCTCTCATCGACGAGGGCAGGGATGTCGTCGATATCGGTTCTGGCGCCGGGCTTCCTGGGATTCCCTTGGCGATCGCTCGACCTGATCTCCGCATCACCCTCATCGAACCCCTTGAACGACGAGCACGTTTCCTTAGTTTAGTTGTTGATTCACTCAACATCGGCGATACTGTTTCTGTTATACGAGGACGGATTGAGGAGACAGCGATTCGGGCGGATCGCCGTGTTCGGGAGTCGTCGACTTTGACGTGCCGGGCGGTCGCACGGCTCGACAAGCTCATTCGCTGGGTTCGCCCTCTGTTGAGTTCAGCTGAGTTATTGGCCCTCAAGGGTTCCTCCGCTGCTGACGAGATCGCTGACGCTCAACCTCTGCTTCGTCAGTTACGACTTTCCGCGGTGATCAGAACCGTGACCGTTGATGAGGCGATTGAGCCGACGACGATTGTTCAGGTGGAGAAGCAGCGCCCTCTGTCATGACATTGAGTGATTCTTTGATGTCGTGTTCCCCAGTGTTTTTCCCTTCTCAGTCCTGTATTCGTAGTGCCCTTGGCCCTCAGCCCGATTATCGTCTGCACTGGTAGCTATGACCGAATCTGTGTACCGTTTTTCAACCGTCCCCAACCTTCAAGTGACTCGTCCTCACCACAGGCACTCGTAGTAGGCTGACCTTTGTGAGTCGGTGTGTCGAGACCCTAGGGGGTGTCGGTTGTGGAAGAGTCGATAATCTTCGAAGCGCATGTTCATGAGAAATCGCCACGAGCGGGAAAGCGTCGTTGGGTGAATACATCAACACCAAAGAGTGAAGTCGAGGACGACGACACCATCCCCGGTGTACCCCGGAGAGCCCTTGTCGAAACGGTCGTCCCCCAGCCAGAGCCTCGGACGGAACTTTTCCGTGGCCCCGAAACTCCTCCTCTGGAAACGCCGGATGATGAGGTGAGGACGGGAGATGTTTCACGTGAAACGTCATTCCCTCGTCCCTCGAGGACACGCGTCATCGCCGTCGCCAATCAGAAGGGTGGTGTCGGTAAGACGACGACTGCCGTCAATATCGCCGCCGCTCTGGGGTATGGCGGTCTCGAGGTTCTCGTCATCGATATCGATCCCCAGGGGAACGCCTCGACGGCGCTTGGGATCGATCATCGTCCGGGTGTCCGGGGAACCTACGAGGTTCTCCTTGATAATGACGCCATCGAGTGGCACGCGATCAAGAGCGAGGAATCGCCCGGCCTCTCGGTCTTACCGGCGACGATTGATCTTGCCGCAGCCGAGCTCGACCTCGTCCTCGTCGGAGGTCGGGAGCGACGACTTGCGGATGCCCTCGAGGTCTACCGGCTCAATCATCAGGTCGACTACATCATTATCGACTGCCCGCCGTCTCTCGGTCTGCTCACCCTCAATGCGCTCGTCGCATCTAACGAGGTGATGATTCCGATTCAATGTGAGTACTACGCGCTCGAGGGTCTCACGCAATTGGTGCGGACGATTGATCTCGTCAAGGAGAACCTCAACGACGATCTTTTCGTCTCCACGGTCATCCTGACGATGTTTGACGGGAGGACGAAGCTCTCCTCCGAGGTGGCTGACGAAGTTCGGCGACATTACCCGAAAGAGACGCTATCGACGGTCGTCCCACGGTCGGTGCGAATCGCCGAGGCTCCCAGCTATGGGCAGACGGTGATGACGTATCACGCTGGATCAGCAGGTGCGAAGGCGTACGCCGAGGTCGCTCAAGAGATCGCCTACCGCGGAGCCGTTATGGACGAAGCGAATCCGGTGTCAGCGCAATCAGCCTGAGATGGTGATGGTGTGCGAGAGTGAAGGAAGCGGCGACATCTCGTGATGATCGTCGTGTGAGATGCCTGAGAGGTCATTCTTTTCAGGTCGGAAAAGCGCTCCGAGGTGAATCAACGGGGTGAAGAAGACGAGGTGGTGGTGGGCGCCGCTTTCGAGGGAAAGGATGATGATGGCAGCGACGAAGAAGCCAGCTGGTCTGGGACGGGGTTTGGGGGAACTCTTCCAGAGAACGACACCAGAGGACTTCCCCGAGTCAATAGCTTCGTCATCGAATTCCTCGGTGGGTGGCGTCGACGCTGTCAAGGATGTCGATCCCATCGAGATGCCGGATCATTCCTATCTCGCTGAGATCGATGTCGCTCGCATCACTCCGAATCCGAATCAACCTCGGACGACGTTCGATCCTGATCAGATCACCGAGCTGGCCGAGTCGATTAAGGAAGTCGGCCTTCTGCAGCCGATCGTGGTCCGGCCGTTGGATGGTGGCGAGTTCGAACTCGTCATGGGTGAGCGTCGTCTCCGTGCGACCAAGGAAGCCGGCCTCGATACGATCGCGGCGATCGTTCGTCCGACGGAAGAGGAAGAACGTCTGCGTGACGCGCTCCTCGAGAATATCCACCGGGTTCAGCTCAACCCCTTGGAAGAGGCGGCCGCTTACGAGCAGCTCATGACGGACTTTGGTTGCACCCAGGAAGAACTAGCGGTTCGCGTCAAGCGCTCCCGTCCTCATATCGCCAACACAATTCGTCTCCTCAAACTTCCGCCGGCTGTCCAGCGGCGCGTGGCAGCAGGGGTGTTGAGCGCTGGGCATGCGAGGGCGTTGCTCTCACTCGAGGATCCGGATGACATGGAGGCGCTCGCGCAACGGATCGTCTCCGAAGGATTATCGGTTCGTGGCGCTGAGGAGGCGGTCGCGCTTCACGACACAGGACGGAAGCGGCGCACCCGTCGCCCTCAACAGGTCAATCCTCGCGCGACTGCCCTGGCAGAGGAACTCTCCGATCGCTTCGACACCCGCGTCCGCGTCGACTGGGGGAAGAAGAAAGGTCGTATCACCATCGAGTTCGCGCAAGAGGATGACCTCAAGCGGATCCTCACGCTCCTCGCTCCCGAGGAGAACGTCTAAGTCTCTGACCACTAGCTCGAGGAATCGGGTCAGTCAGCGCTCAGCGGCTTGGCGAACGAGGTGGGCCAAGACATCGGCGAAGGATTCCCCAGCGCTCTCGATCGAGAGGGGAAGAACTGAGGTGTCCGTCATCCCCGGCGCGACACTCATCTCGAGAAAGACCGGCTCTCCTTCAGGAGTGACGATGATGTCAGCCCGGGAGAGATCACGGAGACCAAGGGCTCGGTGCCCGGCCAAGGCCACCGCTCGACAAGCGTCGAGCGTCGATTCAGGAAGATCGGCCGGGCTGATGAAATCGGTCGCCCCCGGCGTGTAGCGAGCTTCAAAGTCATAGACACCGGAGTTCGGACGAATCTCCACCGGCGGATAGGCTCGTGGACCATCGGCATAGTCGACGACAGGGACGGCGACCTCCGTGCCCTCGATGAACTCTTCGATGACGGCGACGCGTCCAAAGCTATAGGCCAGGACCATCGCTCCAGGAAGATCGTCCAGCGAGGTGACTTTGGTGTAGCCGAGCGCAGAGCCAGACATCGTTGGTTTGACGATGAGAGGCAAGCCGAGCTTGGTGCTGATGAGGTCGAGCAAGGTTGAGGCGCCGAGATCTCGGAACATGTCGTGGGGTAAGACGACTCTCTTCGGCGTGCGGACGCCCGTTTGGGCGACAAGGGGAACCGCGATCGCTTTGTCGAAGCTGACCCGACAAGACGCGGCGGAGCTGCCGATATAGGTGGCATCGAGAAGCTCCAGGACCTCCCGGACGGCGCCATCTTCGCCTGAACCGCCGTGGAGCAGGGGGAAAACGATGGGGTGATCAGATTCCTTGATCAACTCGATGAGATTGCCTTGAAGATCAGTTTCGACGACGGTGAAACCGTGGCCTCGCAGCTCTTCACTGACGCGGTGGCCGGAATGAAGCGAGATCTCGCGTTCATGTGAGAGTCCGCCGGAAAGGATGATAACGGTGGTGTCCATGTCAGTGATCCGTTCGATGTGACGAGGCGGTGGCGCCTGTTTCGGATGGGGCGACGGGCGATGTCGGCGACAACGATTCCAGCGAAGGACCGGTGATTCCCGTCGACGGGGAATCAAGGGCGGGAGTCGATGTCGACTTATTGTCGAGACTATCAACAAATCCAAAGGTTTGGCGAAGCTCAGCTTCTTCTTTGAGGACCTCCCCCAGCCGTCGGGTCCCTTCATAAATCTGCTCAGGGGTGGGGAAACAGTACGACAGACGCATATTCCGGGTGCCCAGGCCATCGATGTAGAAGGCGTCTCCGGGGACGTAGGCGACACGATGGGTGACGGCCCGAGCTAGCAGCTGCTGGGAGTCGAAACCTTCAGGGAGAGTCATCCAGACGAAGAATCCGCCCTGTGGCTTCGTCCAGGTGGCGGCGACGGGCATGTGATCATCGAGGCCTCGGAGCATCGCGTCACGCCGTTCCCGGTACATCTGGCGGAACTTGACGATCTGTCCCTGCCAATCCCAGGTCTCGAGGTAGGTCGATATCGCGAATTGAGAGAAAACCGGCGGGCACAGGGTCGCCGCTTCTTGGCCGAGAATCAATTTATCCTTGACGGGCCCTGGGGCGAGCGCCCAACCGACGCGAAAACCGGGGGCGAAGGTCTTCGAAAAGCTGCCCAGATAAATGACACGTTCGGAATCAAGGCTCCGGATGGCTGGGAGGGGGTCGATATCGATCCCTAAGAGCCCATAGGGATTGTCTTCGACGATGAGAAGATCGACCTCTTCGGCCACAGCGAGAATCTCACGGCGGCGCTCGAGAGTTTGTGTCAATCCCGTCGGATTATTGAAATTAGGAATGGTGTAAACGAATTTGACACTTTTACCTTGGGCGCGGCAGGTTAGAACAGCGTGACGCAATGCTTCAGGCTCGAGACCGTGCTCGTCCATAGCAACATGTATCACTTGAGCCTGATAAGCTCTGAATGTTCCCAGCGCGCCGACATAACTGGGCGCCTCGGCTAAAATCACGTCACCGGGGTCGATGAACGTTCGGGTGACGAGGTCAAGCATTTGCTGAGACCCACAGGAGACGACAACATCGTCAGGATCTCCGGTGATTCCTTCTAATGCCATGACATCGCAAATCTGTTCGCGAATTCTAGGTTCGCCTTGGGCAGCTCCGTACTGCATGACTTTGGGGCCGTGCTCACGAATAAGAGCTGCAACGGAATCACTGATGGAGTCCAGGGGGAGATCAGCGATGTTCGGCATCCCGCCAGCGAGGGAGACGACCTCGGGGCGATTCGCGACGGAGAAGAGGGAACGGACGGCTGATGCGACCATGCCCGACGTACGCTCGGCATACGCGTCGCTGTACATATCGAGATTAGTCTCACGCCGTTTCTCGGGAACACCCATGGGCACAACTCTGCCACAGCGATCCACAGATTCGGCCGGAGCACGAGGGCGTGGTCATGAGTTCGGCATTGAGTTCTCCCCAAGAGGATCACGGTCTCCCATGTCTTTGTCGTTGTGAGAGCGGATTCTCAGGTATGCACAGATTGTGCTCAACTCTCGTCGGAGGTTTGATTCACCCACGTACTATTGAGACAACGATTGTCTGTGACTAATCCTGTGGATCCTGGGGACAAGTCATCCCTGGACTGTTGATCGGGGGATGATGAGTGGGGTGATGAACGCTCTGGCGTCCGGCGCAATCGGAGGTGTCATCTTCCTTCTCGTCATGATGATCTCTCTGATCGCCCATGAGGCCGGCCACCTCGTCGGTGGCATCGTCTCGGGTTTTCAACCGGTGAGCATTCGGCTGTTCCAGTGGACCTGGTGCGTCGGTGATCGTCGATGGCGACGGTGCCGTATCACACAAGGTCAGATCATTGCCCATGTACTTCTCGATCCGCCCAAGGACGAGAGTAAGTTCAAAGTCACGGGATATTTCCTTGGTGGTCCGGTCGCCAATCTTGTCGTTGGAGGTGGCGCCTCGCTTCTCACCTTGGTCTGGGGACCTGAAACCATCATTGGATTTATCGTCATCGCATTCGCGCTCTTGAATTTTGGAAGTGGAATCGGAAATCTCATTCCTTTGAATTGGGGAGTGCCGAATGATGCGATGAATGTGTATCTGGCTCGAAAATCGGCTGCCGTCCGTCATGGAATCTATGTCATGATGCGTGTCAATGCTCATCTCATGCGGGGAAATCGTCTCCGTGATCTCCCGGGGGATTTGTTCGTCTTCGAGGATGGTGATGACGAGAAACCTACGTTGTACACCGCGATCGTCAAACTGTATGAAGGCGTGCGGTATGCCGAAATGGGGTATCCGAAACTCTTGGGCGATATTTTAGACGAGATTGATTGTTCCCAATTAGGAAAGGCGGAGGCCGCCAAGATCAAGTCTGAGACCCTCTATCACACGCTCGTGTATCGTCACGATGACGAGATGGCGCAGACATTGCTCACTCCTGAAGTGAAAAGGTATGTGACGTCGGAAACGCCTTCCGCCTTGAGGATTAGAGCGGCCTGTTCATTCTTTCTCGATCATGATCACGTTCAAGGGTTTCAATGTGTGACGAAGGCGAGGCATCTGCTCCTTCGTCTTGACAATCAAGGTCTTGTGGGTGGGGAGCGGGATGAGCTCGACATCCTTGTCAGTCATGTCAACGCTGTCCCGTCGTCACCCTCGTCGATGGACGAGGAGGATACGATCAAGTCAGAGTGACCCCAGGTGCGAGCAAGGAGGCGGGATGGGACGACTACTTCGAGTGTCGCGCACGCCGTCCCCGGTGTCGGCTGCGGAGATCTCCGACCTCCTCGCCCCGGTCTCCGGTCTCGTCACTGCCGACGAGATCATCGCCGCTGTGGAGTCGGCCGAACAGACCTGGGGATGCGCCGGATTCGTGTGGTTCGGATCCGACGACGAACCACGATCGACGACCCCGCGGCTCGTCATCGCCTTGGCGAGCGCGTCCCACCTGCCCCGTCGTCATCCTCTGGCTGCTTTCGGATTGGATCCGACGATCGCCGGCGTCCTCGTGGTTCAGGGAACGGATCTTTCCACCACGATGATCAAACAGTCGCTCTGTTCTCTGGCGGCGCAGATGCGGGGGAGCTGCTCGGCGATCGATCTCCACGCGGTGCGGTCGTCGGCGGAGGCGACGGCGTTCACCCTGGCGACTGCTCCTGTGGTTGCCGCAGGATTCCATCCCGTCCGCGGAGTCCCTGGCCGTTATCGGTTCGATCTGACGACGACGATCGCCCGGATCGAGACGCGGCTCGTCAAATTCGCCACTCGCTTGGAGGGGGTACGGCTTCGTCCTCTTCCAGCGACGATGGACGCCAGTGATCAATCATCACGAGGCTAACGTGACGGGTTTGGCTTTCGGATAGGGACGATAGAAGGCTCTGATAACAGTTTAATTATATTCGAAAGAAATATAACAAATCGATAATGTAAAACGATGACCTTCGATCATTATCGTGATGCTGAAAATATTAAAGCCCTGACGAGATAGTTGTCAGGGCTTTAATAGTGAACATGAGATAACTATTCCATATTCGTCAAAAATCAGTGATCACATATCTTCAAGGGCTTGACGGACTTTCGCCTTGGTCGCGGCCGGGCCGACGAGCGCGTTGACGACGACGCCCTGATGATAGATTTGCAGGGTGGGCAGGGTTCGAATTCCTTGGCTTGAGGCGACACCGAGATTCTCATTGGTGTCGATCTTGCAGAATTTGACCTTCCCATCATAGGTCTTGGCTAAATCCTCGATAGCAGGAGAGAGTTGCTTGCAGGGACCGCACCAATCAGCCCAATAGTCGACGAGGACGGGGAGGTCGGCCTTGAGGACCTCGGTCTCGAACGTGGCATCGGTGACAGTGACAACGTGCGACATAGTGACTCCTTCGAGGTTGATGTGTATCAAACTTGAGTGGACGTTGACCCGACTTCGTGATGAGCGACGTCGGCAAGATAGTGCTGGGCGTCGAGTGCGGCGCGACAGCCGGAAGCGGCAGCGGTGATCGCTTGTCGATAGATTCGGTCGACAACGTCACCACAAGCGAAGACTCCAGGAAGGTTGGTTCGGGTGCCGGGATGGTCGACGACGACGAATCCGGCTTCATCGAGCGTCACCTCGTCGGTGAAAAGTTCATGCCGTGGAACCTGCCCGATCGCGATGAACAGTCCGGTGAGGGGAATATCTCGCTTTTCTCCCGTCACGGTGTCGGTCAATTCAATGCCCTCGACGGTGTCGGCGCCATGAATTGCTGTCACCTGGGAATTCCATGCGAAAGAGATTTGGGGATGATTCTTCGCGCGCTCCTGCATAATGGCGGAGGCACGTAATTCATCACGGCGATGGACGATGGTCACCGTAGAGGCGAAGCGAGTGAGGAATATCGCCTCTTCGAGAGCGGAATCGCCCCCGCCGACGACGGCGATGTCCTGCCCACGGAAAAAGAAGCCATCGCAGGTCGCGCACCAGGAGACGCCTTTTCCAGCCAGGCGATCTTCGTCGGGGATCCCGAGGCGGCGATACGCCGAACCGGTCGCGAGAATGACGGCCTTCGACTCGTAGGTGTTTCCATCGGAATCGCTGACTCGTTTGATATCACCCGTCAATTCGGCGGTGACGGCGTCGTCTTCGACGAGGGTGGCGCCGAATTTGACGGCCTGTTCGCGCAAACGTGCCATGAGGTCGGGGCCGAGCACGCCTTCGGGGAATCCGGGGAAGTTCTCCACCTCTGTCGTCGTCATGAGCGCTCCGCCGGCCGACAGGCTGCCCTCGAGGACGACCGTGTCGAGACGGGCCCGGGCAGCATAAATCGCCGCCGTGTACCCGGCCGGTCCGGAGCCGATGATGACAAGGTCATGCGTCGACGTGGTTGGTGTGGTCATGTTGTACCCCTCGGTCGCTCACGATACGGATCAGGCGCCGAGACCGGTGACAAGAAGGTGGGGTGTGTCCCGGAAATCGGCCTACCCCCACGAACGCAGAGGGGGCCCTCCATCTTCCCATATCGCCCACAAGCCGGGAGGGGGCCGCTTCGAGAGCGATGGATTCTGCGACCACGAAGCCCCGGGTCATGATGCGATGCCCGGACAACACCGTGACAACAGCGGGAGGATGCCGTCACAGGAGTCGATCCTCTAGAGTATGGCTGTCATCAACATGATGTAGAAACTGGGCCTCACTCATCCCCCTTTCCAGGGGTGTCGCGATGCCCCGAGGAGGTGATGATGGTGAACGGAGTCCGCCGGGTGCTCGCCGGTCTCGTTCTCCTCGTGCTCGTGGTGGGAGTGCCCGTTCTCCTAGTCGGCGCGGGCCGGTGGGACGCTATCGCCCGTGTCATCGAGAACCCCGCTGTGCTCACCGCGCCGGACGACGGATCCATCATCCTCGGGGTCCTCACACTGCTCGGAGCTGTCCTGTGGTGTGTCCTCGTCGTCGCGATCGTCCTGGAGTTCAGGGAGGCTCAGGCGGAACAAGTGGGTGGTGACTTCGGCATGAGATGGGGTAGCCGGGGGAATGTTTCACGTGAAATAGAACCAACTCATGGCGCATTGAGCTTGCCGCGTGCGATCGTCCGACCTCTCATCGTCGCCGCTTTGGGGATCGGTCCGATGGTGTCGGGCGCCGCTCCCGCCTTGGCTGACCAGTTAGGCGCTCCTCCACCTGTTGTGTCGACATTGACATCGGCGGAGGCGTATCGATGGCATTCAGGGGAGCAATCGTCAGACGAAGACATGGCGACGCTAGGTCAACGTGCAGAATCTGCCTCACGTTCGTCGTCGACGGGATGGGCGGACGATCGCGGGGGAGATCACTCGTTCATCCCCATCGACGATCTCCGTGATTTCGACGAGACGGTCGGAGTGATCACCCACGTCGTCCAGCCCGGTGATTCGCTCTGGTCGATCACGGAGCGCTATCTCGGTGACGGAGCCGAATGGCAGCATGTCGCCCAAGCGAATGCGAACCTCCTCGCCACCTCTGATGTCCTCGAAGTCGGATGGACGCTCGTCATCCCTCAGACGACGCCCGACAGCGACGGTGCCGCGGCGGAGGAGACGACAGAGTCGGACGTGCGCGATTCCCAGACAGGGTGGGAAAGGGAAGACACCAACGCGCCGACCGGTGGCGGAGGTGCGAACTCGTCGGATGCCGGCGCCATGGGGCCGTTCGTCCCTTCGGGGAATGAAGAGACGCCAGAGGCAGAAGGTTCAGCGCCTGAGGTGGCACGTCACATCGTCGAATCAGGAGAGACGTTGTGGTCGATCGCCGGTGAAGAACTGGGCGATCATGATCGTTGGCCTGAACTCTATGCCGCCAATGAGGAGCAGGTGACCGATCCGAACGTCATCATCGCCGGCTCGCAGCTGATCGTGCCGATCGTCGAAAAGAACGAGGCGGCGACTGAGCCTTACCCTGACGATCGTTTAGGAAGTGTCCGTGGAGGGGCTGATGCCTCCGGGGATGCGCGAGACACGACCTCCGAGACGGATCGCGACCTTGATGGGGATACTTCTCGTGAAGGAGATCCGGGTTCGCCGATCAACGATGACGCTGCCGATCAGGGGACGACATCGAATGCCGGCGCCATCTCGACCCGAGTAGAAGTTGGCCCCGTGCCGCCAGGGGAAAACTCGCATCAAGCCGACACCTCGGCACTCGACGCCCAGGAAACGGAAGATGATCTCACCCCGTTGGTCACCGCCGGGGGGATTGGTTTCCTCTTAGCGGGTGGGTTGACATTGCTGCTGCGCCGCCGGAGGGAGGATCATCTGTCGACCCGCCCCTTGATGCGTCGCATTCCCACGACGAGCCCGGGAGCACGCCGGTGGGAGTCCGCTTTAGGCGTCACCGCCGCGAGCGATCGGGCGAGCGATCCCGTCGAGGCGGTCGCCGACGCGATCGAGGTTCACGATCTCACTGAGGGCGCCGGAACTGGGCGTCTCATCTTCTTCGACGAGAACGGCGTCGAGGTGACAGACCGTTGGGGCCACCCCCTGCCCGCGTCGCATGCGAACACCGGCGCGGAGAGCCAACCGTGGGCCCTCGTCGGGCTAGGCCGTGATGAGGCCGGCCGGATTGTCATGGCCGATATCGAGCAGCCGGCGCCGGTGCGCATCGAAGCCGCGCAAGCGTCGACAGCGTTGGCGAGCGCGATGGGTGTGGCCGTTGAACTGGCCTGTCAGCGGTGGTCGGAAGGGGTCGAGGTCGTCGTCGTCGGGCGTATGAACACCGGTGACGACGGCGACGCTGACAAGCCGTCCCACGATGCCGCTCCACACTCCGCTGAGATGGCTGTGTTCGACTCGTTTCCCCTGGTCACCGTCATCGACGAGATCGAAGAGGGGATCACCGGTTTCGCGGCGGCGATCGACGAGCGGCGCTCTCACCTCGGGGGCCACGATCTCGCTCATTGGCGGGCTGATCCCGACGTTCGCTCGGCCTGGTGTCCCGTCGTCTACATCTTCCTCACCTCGCTCACCGCAGAGCAGACCGCCCGGATCACTAAGGCAGGAGCGGGCCCGGTGGTCGGGGTCACCGCTGTCACAACGGTGGTGTCGGGGGAGCCCGGCGGTGTCACGACCACGGAGATCGATGACCGACCGATCGAAAGATTGGCGCCCTCGTCTGAGGAGGAGAGCGATCTGTCGCAGACCCGGGAGATGAGCTTTGATCCGACCTGGCTCGAGGAGGGGCCTGGGGAACCGTTGGTTGTGCGGGTGTCGGCCGAGGGAAGGTCGACCCTCGTGCCGCTCGGCGTCGCGGTTCAGCCGCCCCTGCTTCGTCCTGATGACGATCTCATCGAACTCTTGGAGACGACAGCAAATGAAGAGACAACAACAGCATGGTGGTCGTGTGAGTCCGGCCAGTGCGCCGATGGGGAGAGTGACGCGATGAGTGACATGGCTGCTATCGCAGGAAGCGTGGGGGATCACCCCGCACTTCTCTTGCTCGGTCCGGTCGAGTTACAGGGTGCGCGCGGTGAGCCCCCGGCCCGGGCGGCGCGCAGTTGCCTGGAATACCTCGCCTGGCTCATCGAGCATCCGGGGGCGACGGCCCGTGAGATGGCTCAAGGACTCCTCGTCGCCGAGGGGACGCGGCGATCGAATATGAGCCGGCTGCGCACCTGGTTAGGCCGGGCTGAGGATGGTCGTCCTTATCTTCCCGACGCGTATTCCGGCCGGATCACCGTCGACGGGGCGGTGACAACCGATTGGCATCTTCTCCGTCGTCTCATCATCGGCGGAGTCGAGCAGGCCAGCACCGAGCGGTTGGCGGCTGCGCTCAGTCTGGTCCGTGGCGCCCCCTTGGCCGACGCGGCGCCCGGTCAGTGGCACTGGGCCGAGGAGATGCGCACCGACATGATCTCCGTCATCCGTGACATTGCCGTCGTCCTCGGCGACCGTCACATCGATGCCCAGCGTCTGGAGGAGGCGAGAGCAGCGCTGGATATCGCCTTGCGGGTCGCCCCGGACGACGAACTCCTCCTCGCCACCCGGATCCGCCTCGAGGACGCCACAGGAAACCGGGGCGAAGTCGATCGTCTCGCCAACGCCATCATCGCCAATGCCCGGGGTCGTGGGCTCGACCTGGCCGATTCGACGGTCGCGCTCCTCCAAGAGGTGATGGAGGGCGCCGTGAGGCAAGCCCGCGTTCCCGCCGCCCCAGCGATGGCGGATAAGCCGGCTTCCCCCTTCGTTCCCTATCTTCCCCGCGCGGTGACGGCATCGTCGTCGTCGCCGAATTTCTCGTCGTATCGTCCCTCGGCGGGGATGGCGCTGGGGGATGAACCGCGCGATCCGGCGATCTCCCAGGTGCCACGTCGTGCTCTCCTCTGAATCGTCGTAGCCTCTTCCCATGACGACCGATGATGATGGCCTCACCCTCGCACAACGCCGTAACCGAGACGCCAAGCGCCTCGAGGAACTCATGGCCGGCCAAACCCTCCACGAGGCGACCCAGGCGCAAGAGCTGATCGACGCGTTCGTCGTCCAAGCGAAGAAGCAGGGGATCCCCACCGAGCCGCTCGTGGCGCGAACGATCAGCGGCCAGCCGGTCAAAACGACTCAGGAGGGTTGGTATCTGCGCAACGATCACAGCGTCGCCATTGGGGTCGACGGCTCCTATTATCAGCTGACGGTCGCCGCGCCCGGATTTCTCGAACGTTTCCGTGGGATCACGGTGCCGGCGACCCCGCCCCCCCTCGTCGTCGCCCGCGGCGGCCGCGACGGCGAGACGGGCGATCTGCGCTGGTTCCTCGACCGCGTCCTCGGCCGGGTGAGCTGAGAGGACTAACGGTCCGAGTGATCCCTGCGATGATAAGCGACATCACTGATAGGAAGTGTTCCTATGCATGAGATCATCTGCCCGCATTGCGGCAAAGCGTTCACCGTCGACGAGGCGGGTTACGCCGACATCCTCAAGCAAGTCCGTGATGAGGAATTCGAGCACGCTCTCCATGAACGTCTCGCCTTAGCGGAGGAGGCGAAACGCACGGAGATCGAACTGGCCGAATCGAAGATCAGCCAACAGATGGCAGAACAGGTCGCCCGACGCGAAGCGGAGATCCTCGATCTCAAGGCGAAACTCGACGCCGGTGAAGTCGAACGCAAACTCGCCGTCACGGAGGCGCTCAACGATCTCGAAAAAGAGAAGGAGGAACTGAGGCACACGCTGGAGAAGGAGCGGGACGAGGCCAAACGCGAACGTGCGGAGAAGGAACGCGAGCAACGATCCGCCGCCGAATTGGCCGAGGCACGATTCCGTCAAGAACTCGACAAGACGATCTCGACTCATGCCGCCGAAGTTCACGAGATGAAGGCGAACCTCCTCGCCGAGGCGCAGAAGGCTGCCGCGGAGAAGGACCAGGAGATCAACGCCCTCAAGACCAAACTCGACACCGGCGAATTAGCCCGGAAACTAGCGATCGCCGAGGCGGTCGGCGTCGTCGAGAAAGAACGCGACGATCTGCGCGGCTCCCTCGAGCGCGCCGCCCTAGAGAAAGAACTGGCCGAGAAATCCCTCAAGGATAAGTACGAGACGCAGATCAAGGACCGCGACGACCACATCGAACGTTTGCGCGATTTGAAGGCGAAGCTCTCGACGAAGATGATCGGCGAATCCCTCGAGCAGCATTGTGAGACGGAGTTCAACCGCATCCGCGCGACGGCGTTCCCGACGGCCTACTTCGAGAAGGACAACGACACCCGCACTGGCAGCAAGGGCGACTTCATCTTCCGCGACGCCGACGAGAACGATGTCGAGATCGTCTCGATCATGTTCGAGATGAAGAACGAGTCCGACGCCACTGCCACGAAGCATAAGAACGAGGATTTCTTCAAAGAGCTTGACAAAGACCGCACGGAGAAAGGCTGCGAATACGCCGTCCTCGTCTCCCTCTTGGAAGCTGACAGCGAGCTCTATAACACCGGCATCGTCGACGTCTCGTACCGGTATCCGAAGATGTACGTCATCCGCCCGCAGTTTTTCATCCCGATGATCACTCTGCTGCGCAACGCCTCCCAGACGTCGCTCGCCTACAAGACGGAACTCGAACTCGTGCGCCAGCAGAACATCGACATCACCGACTTCGAGCAGAAGTTGGACGTCTTCAAGACGGGATTCGCCAAGAACTACGACCTCGCCTCACGGAGATTCCAATCCGCCATCGAAGAGATTGACAAGGCGATCGACCGTCTCCAGAAAGTCAAGGACGCCCTCCTCGGATCAGAGCGCAACCTGAGGCTCGCCAACGACAAAGCCCAAGACGTCACCATCAAGAAGCTCACCCGAGGAAACCCGACGATGGCCGCCAAGTTCGCCGAATTGGAATCCGCTGCGGGTTCTTAAATTGGGACCAGTTGTCTAGTGTGTATCCTGAACTATAGGTTCGAATGCAGCTGGGTATTTGACTGCAGGGAATTAACGATAAGTGCACACGCCTCAGCATCAGAATCCGCCTTGTGGTGCTTGAGTTTATAGTGAGGGGCGCACCATTTCAAAACGGTTGGAAGTTTGTAATTCTCTAACCCTGGCACCAACCGCTTTGTTAAACGATATGTGCAGAATAGGTGATCTGGTTGAGATTCGACACCGTAGTAGATGTCAAGCTCTCTCCAGACACGAGAATCAAATTGTGCGTTGTGGGCATAAACGGGAAAATTACCAACAAAGCTTCTCACCGAGGGAGCTATCTCGGGCCAAGTGGGAGCGTTACGGACGTCTTTATATCGAATTCCGTGAAGATATGTGAATTCAAAAGTCGAATATTCTGATGGAGGTTTCAAAAGAGTGGAAAAGCGATCTACAATTCGGCCATTTTCGACCTTGACAAGGGCAATCTGGCAAGCAGACACTCCACCGCTTCTATTCGCAGTCTCGAAATCGACGGCGGTATATGTGTCAGATAGAAACGCTCGAAGGTCGGGAATAAGATTCGATGATTTCTTTTTCGATGAGGATGTTCGTCGTGGGTTAATAGAGGAAAAACCAGTTGCTACTTGACTTCTTGGGGAGCTGGCTGGTGACTCTTTGACTGACTTTTGTAGGTCCACGAGACGCTTCCACTCGGCGTGGTGATCGGAAGATGGAAGCCCCTCTTGCTTAGCCAAAAGCTCCTTGGCTTTTGCCATTCGTTTTTGTAAGTCAATTCTGAAATCTTCTCGAGGTGGGGGTATATTTAGTGAGAACCAATTTTGAATTGTGTCGATTTCCTCTGGGTACCTCTTCAATTTGTGCTGTATCCGTGCAACCTCGATGACATAGTGTTCCATGGCAATCTGGTGGTCAATTTTCGCGCGTTCGATCATCGCGTCCATGCAACCAGTCGCTATGATGAGTGCTTCTTCGAAACGATTTTGACGTTTATATTGATTGATTGTTTCAAGCCAGTCAAAAATTGGGCGATTCTGATACAGGGGAATACGAAATTCCGTCCCAGCAACGCTAATATCTTGTTCGATGGAAGGAGGCGAATATGTTTGGCCTTCATTATTCCCTAAAGCACTTGACTGAGTTTTCGATCGTGCTGAGGACAAATAATTTTTCAAATCTTGGAATAATCCCATGATATAACCCTTAAACTCGAGGGTAGCGTTATATGAATCCATTGGAACGTGAAACTTAACGTTCAAACGAGGATACCAGATAAATCAAGGAAACTAAAATTGGTGGCGCGGAACTAGCTCAGGGTTTGTGGCAGATAATCCTGTCCGTCCCATGTGAGTTCGTCATGAGAGCCTGGAACGCAAATACTCGACGACATCCTGTTCGATATGGGCTGGTGTCTCAGGTCGTGCTGGATATTTCGCAGCCCAAGATCGTCCTGGATGGAGTGTGTCCCAGCGTGATCTGATGCCGTTGATGCGTCCACTGCCAGGATCGTGGTTGCCGAAACCTTCGACGTACGCGTTCCAAAGGGGGCGGTGCTCTCGGATAAGCGCGGACTCGCCGAGGGGGATCCAGATGTCCTCTACGACGAGCCAGCGAACTGTGAAATCACCGATATCGATATTTTCTGCAGATCGAACACTGACGGCGTGCTGTCTGATCCTGTCTGCCAAGGCCCGAGTCTCCGTCGACGCGGTGATATCCATCCCCTTCCGTCCTCCCTTGGGCACGGCTTTTCCGACGTAGATCGGCGCCACTGACCTCACTCGGTTGAGTTCGGATAACGTTGTGTATGCGGAGAACGGCCCCGAGTAATAAATGGCGTATATTCCGGCCCCGGTGAACCGTGGCACGTCGTCTAGGAAGGAGGCGTCCATCTCCTCCATCCGGGTGACAATGCTATGAGCGAGGGATTCCATGGAGAGAGGGTTGAAGGGAGTGCTCACGCCGATAACCGTTCAGTGCGGAAAAGCTGCCTCTCCGCTCCAATCGAGCGGAGACGTGCGAGCTCAAGGTGTTCATGCACGGAGGACGCGACAATTTGGGCCAGCATGACGGGAACCGCGTTCCCGAGTTGACGCATCGCCTCGCTCCATGGCCCATGGAGGGCGTAGCGATCAGGGAATGTTTGCAGGCGAGCGGCTTCCCGGACTGTGAAATAACGGACTGATCCGTCGGCGAGCCGCATCATGTTCTCCCCGCCGGGGACGCCATGCACCCCGGCCTTCAATGCTTTTGCCGGCTCATCGATGAGGGAGCCCGTGTGGCCGGGGTAGGAACGAGCACCCGACTGTAGAACATGATTAAGGAAAAGCCTGCTTCCCCTCTCAGTCGGCTCTGGGAGATCGCTGATGGCGTCACGTACGGTGCGCCAGGGACGGGTGCTGAACGACGGATAGTTGAACAACGCGGTCTCGGAAAGATCACGAGGTCGGTTCCGCTTCGCGATCTCATGTCGATCCCAATAATCCCCTTCGGGGCCTTGGCTCATCTTAAGGGCAGCCGCCGAATGGGTGGGTGAGGGGAAGGACCATTCTGCGTCGACATCGGAACGGAATCCCACGATGAACACGCGCCAGCGTTGTTGCGGAACTCCGTAGTCCGCAGCGTTAACCACCGTCGGGACAACTCGATAGTGGAGGTTGTCTCTCGACGACGTGTGCTCGGCTTGAAGACGGGAGAAATGGTCCGCCCATGTGTCTCCTTCCCGGGGAAGGAGTTCAGGGTGGGCCAGACGAAGCTGGATATAGGAGTAATAGTCGGCGAACCTCGTTCGCGTCAGACCACGGACGTTTTCAACGATGAAAGCCCTCGGTCTAATCTGACGGATCACCTCGGCGGTCGCTGGGAACATGTCCCGTGGATCGCCCTGGGCTAGCCCCTTTCCGCCACCGCTGAAAGGCTGACAGGGAGGCCCACCACTAACGAGATCGATCTTGTCAACGAGTTCAGACCAGTCGACGTCCCTCACATCGCCTTCACGGATATCCATCCCTTGGACCAGAGGATGGCCCGCTGCTTTGTTCTCCCGCAGGGTGTCACAGCACCATCGATTCCACTCGGAGACGACCTCAGTCGAGAAACTGGCAAGGTGTGTGCCTAACGCCAGACCGCCACCGCCGGCGAAAAGTTCAACAGACCGCATGGCCGTAACCCTACTGAGATGGACTGACACAGCCGCCTCGGAGATGCGGCCTGGGGAAAAATCAGTCTATATCCACAGATCACTATTGGGAGTTGCTGAACGGATCGAGGTGACGATCTAAAAATGAGAAGACCGGCCTTGCCGAGAGTCTCGGTAGCGGGCCGGTTCAAGTGATCTGAACCTATCACGATCTCGTTGACCATGGCGTAGTGCCGTGCGAGCCCTGTATTTCACCCGCCGAAAACGGTCACTGACGGTGAGAACCAGGTGAAGTCGCTGTGTGAATCCCCACAAACAAACATCTCATCGTTGACGACGGCGTGTGGGGTGGTGAACACTGGAGACCTGTTCACCGGGGGGCTGTGGACTGGATACCGACAACCCCCCGGGAGTCTCAGGTTATGTAGCGATTTCTGCAGGAAATAGCTACGAACACCAACCTAGACGGGGGAAGGGGGAGAACGTTACGCGAAAAGCCCGTGAAGGGGCGCATCGTAACCAAAACGTTATATAAAGGCCAGCGCGTCGGACGTCGCGTCGGTGAAATCTGGGCCGATACTGCCCATCGTCAGATATAAACAACGATTTGTATTAGGCGAGGGGCACGTGGTAAGGCGTCATCGGCGACGCGCCCCCGTCATGAAACGCAAATTTTCTTTTTGGGGATGATTTCGGGGTCCACCCGGGGTCCGATGTCAGATCGACCCCGTAGACTGCGGCGAGAGAGTGGCCGTTTTAGGCTCTCGTCTCCCGTCCGCAGGAGGAATGGATCTCCGTGTATCGCTTCGCTCAGCTGTCCCTCAAGAACAGAGCTGTTGTCGCCCTGGTCACGATCGCCATCGTCGTCGCCGGCGTCTTCTCGATGGGTTCGCTCAAACGTGAGCTCATTCCCTCGCTCCAGATCCCCATGGCTGGGATCATCGCGGTCGATTACGGCGTGGCGCCCCAGGTCATCTACGACCAGCTGACCGATCCGATCGAGACGGCCGCGCGCGGGGTGGCCG
Source organism: Propionibacteriaceae bacterium (assembly GCA_031262485.1). Lineage (GTDB taxonomy): Bacteria > Actinomycetota > Actinomycetes > Propionibacteriales > Propionibacteriaceae > WQYJ01. The sequence continues at coordinate 42,274 of JAISHO010000047.1, read as the reverse complement.
GGGTCACATCGATCACGAGCAACGCCTCGACGAGCATGTCGTTGACGATGGTTGAATTCGACTACGGCACCAACATGGACACGGCCAACCAGAAGCTGACGACGGCCATCACGCAGATCCAAAACACCTTGCCAGACGGTGTGACGCCGACGGTCATCACCGGCTCGATGGACGATCTTCCGATCCTCCAAGTGGCCGTGGCGGGCAAAGACGGCGCACAGGTCGACCCGGCCACGATCGCCGGAGTCGTCGACACCGTCTTGACGCCGAAGTTGACGGAGCTGGCCGACGTGCGCTCGGCCGACGTCTCCGGCTATTCGAGCAACCAGGTGACGATCACCCTCAACACCGCCGCCATGGCTGGGGCCGGCATCTCCGCCACCCAGGTCTCCACGGTGCTGCAGAACAACGGGCTCGTCATGCCGGCCGGGACGATCACGCAGAACGATCAGACGATCTCCGTCGAGGTCGGCTCCTCCCTCGCCTCGGTCGACGACATCTCGGCCATCCCGCTCGTGCCCGCCGGCGCGGCGCCCGGAACCGCCCCCGTCTCCCTCGGCCAGATCGCCAGCGTCATCGAAGCCCCCGGCGCGGCCACCTCGTATTCGCGGCTCAACGGCTCCGACGCCGTCTCCATCTCGATCACGAAGACCCCCGCTGGCAACACCGTCGACGTCTCGCACGCTGTCAAGGACGTCGTCACCGACGCGAACGAGGTCCTCGCCACCTACGATCTCGAGGCGACGATCGCCTTCGACCAAGCCCCCTTCATTGAGCAGTCGATCACGGCGCTGGCCGAAGAGGGGCTCATCGGGCTCGTCTTCGCCTGCATCATCATCTTCGTCTTCCTCATGTCGATCCGCTCGACGCTCGTCTCGGCCGTCTCCATCCCGCTCTCGCTGCTCGCCACCTTCATCGCCATGCGGCTGACGGGCGAGACCCTCAACATCCTCACCCTCGGCGCCCTGACGATCTCGATCGGGCGCGTCGTCGACGACTCCATCGTCGTCATCGAGAACATCAAACGGCACCTCTCTTATGGGGAGATGAAACGCGTCGCCATCGTCGGGGCCGTCAAGGAGGTCGGCGGAGCCATCGCCGCCTCGACGATCTGCACCGTCGCCGTCTTCGCGCCGATCGGCTTCACGACGGGCATGGTCGGCGAATTGTTCCGTCCCTTCGCCTTGACGGTGACGATCGCCATGCTCTCCTCGCTCATCGTCGCCCTGACGATCGTGCCGGTGCTGGCCTACTGGTTCGTCAAGCGCCCCGTCGTCATCGACGCCGCCGACGCCGAAGCCCAGCGCCTCGAAGCCGAGAACAAGGAACGCAACGGGTGGTTGCAGCGCGCCTACCTCGGCCCGCTCAAAGCCAGCCTCAAGCACCCCGTCATCGTCCTCATCATCGCCGTCCTCCTGCTGGCCGGAACCGTCTTCTGCATCCGCTTCATGGAGACGAACTTCCTCGGCAGCGAGGATCAAGACACCTTGACGGTGACGGAGACGTTCCCCGCCAACACCTCGCTGGCCGTGCAGAACACCGACGCCGAGAAGGTCGAACGCGCCCTCATGGACCTCGACGTCGTCGAATCGGTTCAAACGACGGTCGGCTCCTCCGGCCTCGGCGCGCTCAGCGGCGCCACCTCGGCCTCCTTCTCGCTGACGGTCGACGCCGACCGGGCCGGCGAGGCTCCCGGGATTATCCGCGACGCCATGGCCGATGTGCGCGACCTCGTCGGAACCGTCACGGTGCCCGAGGGCAGCTCGATGATGGGGACGACGACGGTCGACCTCGTCGTGCGCTCCGACGACCCCGACTCCCTCGAGGGCGCCGCCCAACAGGTTCAGACGATGGCCGAGGGCCTCGAGGACGCCCAAGAGGTGACGAACAATCTTTCCTCTTCGCAGACGATCGTCCAGATCAAGGTCGACCGGGCCCGCGCCGCCCAACTCGGCATGACGGAGACGCAGGTCTCCGCCGTCGTCGCCGGGTTGGCCACGCCGAGCCAGATCGGGCAGATCTCCGACGGGCTGACGGAGACGCCGGTCTACCTGTCGATGGGCCAAGCGCCCGCCAGCATCGACCAGCTCTCTTCCTTGCCGCTCGGCGCCAGCGAGGCCGGGGTCGTCACCCTCGGTCAGGTCGCCAGCATCGAAGAGGTCGCCTCGCCGGCGACGATCACGACCGACGGCGGGCAGCGCTCCGCCACGATCTCGATCGCGCCGAAGGGCGAGGATCTCGGCTCGCTCACGAGCGAGGTCGAGGACGCTCTGGCCGATCTCGAATTGCCGGCCGGCGTCACCGTCGAGGTGTCCGGCCTGGCCGCGATGCAGAACGAAGCCTTCGGCGACCTTGGGCTCGCCCTCCTGCTCGCCATCGCCATCGTCTACATCGTCATGGTCGCGACCTTCGGCTCCTTGCTCCAGCCGTTCATCCTCCTCATCTCGATCCCCTTCGCCGCCACCGGCGCGCTGCTCGCCCTCTTGATCACCGGCACCCCGCTCGGCGTGCCGTCGCTCATCGGGCTGCTCATGCTCATCGGCATCGTCGTCTCGAACGCCATCGTCCTCATCGACCTCATCAACCAGTACCGCTTCACCGGCCACGCCGCCGGCGAAGGGCCGGCCGACGGCGAGGATCACGCCATGTCGATCGACGACGCCATCATCGAGGGCGCCCGGCACCGGTTGCGCCCCATCGTCATGACGGCGCTCGCCACGATTCTCGCACTCACGCCGATGGCGATCGGTTTGACCGGCCACTCGTCGTTCATCGGCCAGCCGCTCGCCATCGTCGTCATCGGCGGCCTGCTCTCCTCGACGGCCCTCACCCTCATCGTCGTGCCCGTGCTCTACCGCCTCGAGGCGCGCAACCACGATCGTCGGATGGCCCGTCGCGAAGAGCGCATCGCCCACGCCCGGGCCGTCCGCGCCGCCGCCCAAGCCGGGCCGTCGCACGCGCTGCTCTCCACGTCCGCGACGACGCCGATCTCGGCCGCGTCTGCCCTCTCCGCCGCATCCGCCGCCTCGGCCGTCAGCGCGACCTCGCCGGTGTCGAAGGAGGAGGAAGACGATTGGGACGACACCGCCACGAGCCGCGTCGTCGCCGCCAGCACGACGGGGGCGGGCGCCGCTCTCGCCGCCGCGCTCGCTCCATCAGTGGCGGGGTCGCCCACCGAATCCACGCAAGCGGCGAATCCTGCCGAACCGGCCGCCGGCGAGACCGGTTGCAGCCGGATATCCTCACCGTTCGCGACCACTCCCACCACCCCGGATGCCGCACGGGTCTCCCCCCGCGTCTCCGCCATCGAAGCGTCGCTCGACGCCCCGGTGACGGCACGCCAACCGATCACCGACCTGCGCTTCGGCGCCAACGCGCCGGCGGCCGAATCGCCCTTCCTCGACCTCAGCTCGCCCTCCCCGGCGCCGTCCCAGCCCGCTGAGGAAGAGACGAGGGTTCCGGCGGACCCCGCAGGAGGAGACCCGACGCCGCCAACGGAGGTCGCTGCGCCGAACGAACCCTTCGCCACCGACGCCCGACAGAAGGGGGAGACGGTCGACGCCTTCGCCACCGAGGCCGGGAACACCGAGGTGATCGCTGCGAAACCGGAGGCGCCCCGTGCGACGAGTCCGGTGGTGTATCCGGCGTCGCTGCCCGGTGAAGCCCCTTGGGGCGCCCCTTCGGCCCAGTCGATCGCCGATGCGGCCGAGCCGAACGATGAACCGACGGCGGTCACCGCGCCGGATGCGAACTCATCGAGCCTGACGCCGTCGAATCCCGCGACTGTCGCCTATCCGTCGAGCCCGACGACTCCGGCGTCCCCCTCCTCGCCATCGCAGCCGCGCGGCGTCATCGAGGTGACGGCCACCCCGGAGCGGACGGGCGCGGCTGTCACCGAGGCGATCACAGAGACGCCAGCCAACGGAGCCACGCCCACCGCAGCCGCCTATGAGACGACGGGAGCGCCCGTCTTCGACATCCCGCCGGTCGAGATCATCAACACCGACACCCGCGAGATGCCCCATCTGACCGAGCAGATCGACGACATCCTGCGCCACGAGCACGAGGTCTCCCTGCCTTCGACCCCGCCATCCGAACGGATCGGGATCCAAGCTCTCATCTACCCGGCTCCGGGTCCGGCCTCCGAGCCGAAGCCGGAAGGCCCCTCCCTGCCACGTGAGTGATCACACCCTCCATCACACCTTGCTTTCACAAGGCTTTCACAAGGTGATATAGGGATACAATGCAGCACTAGTTTTGGTGTCCGTATGTAACGTCAGACCTTGTGAGTGTGAAGTGGGTGCGGAATCGAAACGGGCAGGACGCGGCTGAGCCGTGCCCGTCGTCCGCCCTCGCGCGCGGCCCACGCCACATCGCCGTCGTCGTCCTCAGTCTTCTGCTCACCGCCATCCTCAGCCTCGAACTCGTCGACCCAGCTGTCACCTTGGCCGCCCCCCTGCCCCGGGCGGTCGGCGACCCCGTCACCCTCCTCGTCAACTCGTCCGACAACGTCACCGCCGCCCAAGGGGGAGACTCCAACCCCGGCGACGGCGCCTGCGTGGCCGCCGACGGCTCCACCGTCACCCTGACCGACGCCGACGGAAACAGCGAGTCCGTTCCCCGCTGCACCCTGCGCACCGCCTTGACGGAGGCGAACACCCTCGGCTGGACGGCCGACGTCACCATCGCCCTCGACCCGCGCTGGGCCGGCGGCACGATCTCGACGACCGGCACGACGTCGACCTGGATGTCGACCGTCGCTCCCGACGAATGGACCACCGGCGCCGTCTTCGTCATCGCCGCCCCCATGACGATCGACCTCGACGACCGCCTCGGCGTCACTCCCGCCACCGACCACAGCGCCGCCACCTTCTGGATCACCGACACGACGACCGCCAACATCGCCCCGAGCGGGCACACGACCGTCAACAACGTCACTCTCAAAGGATTCAGCAATATCTTCTCCGGCGAGACGTCGTTCACCGTCGACTGGAGCGCGACCGGCGTCACCTTCGACGGGGGCATGGACGCCGATTGCCTCGACGACGCGAACGGCGACGGGTACCCCGACTACGCTTGCGCCAACCTGGGCTCCTCGACCATCCAAACAGCCAACCACTACACCGAACACTTCTTCATCATCAACAACGGGGCCTCCGATGTGACGATCAAGAACTATCGGATGGGAGGCTTCTACTGGGAGGACGACAGCTACGGCGGCGGCGCGATCCTCCTCAACGACCGGGGACGCGCCCTCACGACCACCAACGTCACGATCGACAATGTCGACTTCACGAGCCCTCAGACGGGGACGGAATGCTCGGGCAGCGACGGCCGAGGCTGCGTCAACAACGCCGTCGTCGTCTTCGATGGACGGGTCAACGGGCTGACGATGACGAACTGCGCCGTCACCAATCTGACGGACCGCGGTGGCGACCACTACATTCTCTCGACGTATTACGCCGCCTCCGCCGCCAACATCACCGTCACGGACAATCTCTTCACGAAGAATTTCGTCGGCACCGGATGGGAATACTCCCTTATCATCGGCGTCATCTACTACCCCTGGGGTGGCACGAACCTCATCGCCCGCAACCGGTTCGACAATAGTGGGGTAGCGGGCCAGGGCAACGCCATCGGCATGTACTCCAGCCGCTCCACGCTGACGACGCGCGACGACCCCACCCTCACCATCGCGGACAACTACTTCGACGGGTTCGCGGTCGACGGTGTCATGTTGTATTACGCCGGCATCGTCACGATGCGGCGCAACACCTTCGGCCCTCATTCGGCCTCGCAGACATCGGCGACGCGGGCCAACCTCGCCTCCGAGGAGTACGCGACCTCCTCCCTCCTCGTCGCCAACTTGGATATATACACGAATAACGCCATCCGCACCTGGGTGCCGTCGGTCAGCGCCGTCGGCACGAACGACATCACCGCCTCCCAGGTCGGCCAGGTCGCCGTCAAGGGGTGCGTCGCCCCCCTCCAAGTCGAGGCGCCGACGACGACGACGTACCCGACACCCCTTCCTTACGCCGACGTGATCCCGACACTGCCCGTCATCATCGACGTCTACTGGACGGCCCTCAACGACGCCGAAGTCTTCGTCGGCAGCTTCGGCGGGGAAAGCGGCTTCACCGCCTCGCCCCAACTACTCGACGTCACCGTGCCGCTCGAGGCGATCGACCCGACCACCGGCGCCGTCTCCGGCTATCTCCGCCTGCAAACCCACTCGATCGTCACCGTCGAGGACCCGAGCAACCCCGGGACGATGATCCAGGCGCAGCAGTCCTCGCAATATTCGCGCGTCGCCCAGCTGACGGGAACGTGCCAGCCCGAGATCGACATCCGCCAGACGCAGACTTACGGGGACTCCGAGGTGGCCGAGGGGTCGACGCTGACCCGGCTCGTCGCCTTCGACGTCGCCGCGACGACACCGGTCGACGACGTCGCCGCCGCTCAGTTCACCGTGACGGGGAGCGCCGCCAACGCCCGGATCGCCTCCGTCACGAGGATCGACGACCGCACCTTCACCGTCGTCGCCTTGGCCGACGATTCCGGCACGATCGAGGTCGCCCTGCCCGCCGGGGCGACGACGATGTCCGGGACGACGATTGTCTCCGCCGCCTCGACGACCGGCCCGACGCCCGACATCAACAACCTTGTCACCTTCACCAACCCCCTGACGGCGACGACGGCCCTCACGCTGCTCACCGATCTGACGGTTGAGGGCGCCGCCGCCGGGGCCGCGACAGCGACGGTCGCGATCGACCCGGCCGCCCCCGTCCCGCTCAACGACGTCACCGTCGCCCTCGTCGTTCCCGAGACGCTCGCCGGCGTCACCGTCGCTCCGGCCACCGACGTCATCGCCGCCGGCGAACGCTCCGGGGAAGGGGTCGTGCTGGCCGCCCCCACGCTGCCCGACCAGGCCACCGGAACGATCGCGCGCACCGTGACGAGCGAGGATCCCCAGTACGACGGCCTCCTCCTGCCCGGCCTCGACGTCACCGTGCTGACGGTCGACCCGTCGCTCGCCGTCGTCAAACGCGCCTGGACGGACGTCGCCCCCGGCACGACCGCCGACGACCTCCTCGCCCCGGGCCACGCCGGCGCCACCGAGCTGGCCGCCGACACCGACTCCGGCGCCCTTCCCCGCCTCGACGAGGGCGCGATCGTCACCTGGACGTACACCGTCACCTACACCGAAGCGGGCACGTCCGCCGATCACCTGACTGCGGCGGGTCGGGGCCTCACCGGCGTCGAGGTCAGCGACGACCGACTCGGCGTCGTCTGCACCGGACTCGTCCTCCTGCCCGGCCAGAGCGTGTCCTGCCTAGCCGAAGGCCCTATCAGTGTCACCGGTTCGTCCTCCTCCAGCGGCGCGACGGCTGGCGGGCCGAGCGGGGAGGAGACACCATGACCCATGACGAAGCCTCCCTCGTCCCCGACCGCGACCGCGACAAGCTTTTCTCACGCCACGTCGTCCTACTCTCGCTCGTAGCCCTCGTCATCGGTGTGGGCGCCGGCGCCACCCTGGCCGCTTGGTTGCGCAGCGACCTCCTCGATTTCGGGCGGATCGCCGCCGGCGACCTCGACATCGTCGCGGAGAGCCTGACCTGGTCGCTTTACCCCGGCCAATCCGGTTCGACCGACGATCCCGCGCTTCATACGCCGATGGTGACGGGATCGGGCGCCTCCAGCCTCCACGCTCTCGTCCTCACCGCTGGAGACCGCCTCGTCATCGAACAGGCGATCAGCGTCACCCTCGACGGCGACAACCTCGTCGCTGAATTGTCGGTTGAGACCGATGCGGATATGGCCTTGCCAGCTGGGGCGACGAGCAGCTTCGTCGTCCTCGACGGGTCGGGAGTTGAAGTCGGTCAGGCTGGACTCGGCGATCCCGTCCGCCTCCATTCCGCCACGGGGCACGGCACGACGGCCTCCACCGGGGCGGGATCCACCACCCCGTCCAGCCCCGACGCCACCGCCGCGACAGTCAGCGAGTACACCCTCGTCATCACGACCGATCTGCCCGCGACCTCACCTCCCCACACCACGGACGTCGACGCTTCGAACAGCGGCGATCACATCGCCGGACCAGGCCTGATCGTCCGGCTCGCCCAGGTGCGCGATGGGGAGGGGTTCGTGTCGGTGACGGAGGGTTTATGACGAGGCTGCGTCGCGTCGTCACCGTCGCCATCGCCCTGATCCTCGGCGTCGTCCTCGGGATCAGCGGCGATATCTCGCTCGCCCTGTGGCAACGCACCACCGACATCGGCGGCCCGCAAGTCGGCTGGGATGGTTTCGCCGTCACACGAGGAGCGACGACGATCGCTTACGATCCCGCCACCGGCGCCGATCCCACCATCACGCTGACGGCGAGCGACGCCGAAGCCCTCGTCGAGGCCCGGGAAGCGGGGATCGGCCTGCCCTTCACGGTGCAGAGCCGGGCGGACGGATCGGCCGGGCTCAGCTATACGGTCGCGCTGCCGCAGTTTCCCGCCGGGGGCGTCTTCGCTAGGGCTGATGTCGCGCTCTACCGGCTCAGCCAGGAGACGAACCCTCCGGCCTCGTCCGAGACCGCCGAGCCGACGGAGCCGGAGGAGACCGGCGGGCCGGTCACGGATGCGACGGCGCCGGCCTGCGCCCCGCCCACCGGCGCCACCCCCGTCCTCACGAACGAGGGCCCCACGAGCGCCGAGGTCGTCGGTTTGGCCCCGACCTACGCCCCGATCAAGACGGCGACCGACCAGTGGTGCCTCGTCGCAGTCTTGACCGATGAGGTCTATGAGAACACCGCTTCCGTCGTCGCGACCGGCCCGCTCGGAGCGACGGTGACGAACGCGGATCAAACCGATGGCACGAACCGGTGGCGCACGGACGTCGCGGCCGATGCCACCGACGAGGGCGACCATGTCATGATCTTCACCCACACGATCACGACAGCGACGAGCTGAAATACATATGTATTTATGAAGATGTTGAGAGAATCAGGTGAAGGCCGTGGGTGAGGCACCCCGACACGCCCATCATCACGCCTAGTCAAAGGCGGACGAGGCCGCTTTCCGGGCGGGTGGCGCCCGGACGAGTCGACCCCGCCCGCCGAGAGAGAAGGGAGCGGTACATCTGGCGTCGGGCCAGCGAATTCACCGATGAGTCCGCTCCCGCACCACATCTGTCGAAGTATCGCCGGCCTGCCCCCGAGAGCCTCTACCGATTGTCTAAACAATGACAGACAGTTGACGGGAATACGCCGCGCTAGAGACTATCTCACTGACGAGGTCTTCCACAAAGAATCGTGGAAATTGTCATATGTCAGCGTCTCCCGCACTTTCGTCAACCGGTTGTGCGCTCCTATAACATTGTCATCATGAGCGAAACTACGTACGCTATCGAGACGCGCGGTCTGCGCAAGGTCTACGGCGATCACGTCGCCGTCGACGGCCTCGATATGCATGTCCCACGCGGGGGGGTTCACGGTTTCCTCGGTCCGAACGGGGCGGGTAAAACAACAACTATCCGGCTTCTTCTTGGACTGACGGAACCGACGGCGGGCACGATGGACATCCTTGGCCGCGCCGTCCCCGAAGCTTTGCCCGAGGCGATCGCCCATGTCGGCGCCATCGTCGAGTCGCCGAAATTCTTCGGCGGGTTCTCGGCCCGGCTCAATCTCGAGCTGTGCGCCGACGCCGTCGGGCTGCCCCACAGCGCCGTCGACCGTGTCCTCGAGGAGACGGGCTTGACGGCACGGGCCAATGACAAATTCAAGACGTTCTCTCTCGGTATGAAGCAGCGTATGGCGGTGGCCGGCGCGCTCCTCAAAGACCCCGAGATCCTCATCTTCGACGAGCCGACGAACGGCCTCGACCCGGGCGGCATCGTCGAGATCCGCGAGGCGATCCGTGATCTGGGCGAGGCCGGGCGCACCGTGCTCGTCTCCTCGCACATCCTCTCCGAGATCGAGCAGATGTGCGACACCGTGACGATCGTGGCCAAGGGCCGTGTCCTGGCCGAGGGCAAGGTGACCGACTTCACCGGCTCCGTCATGCACATCCTCGACATCGGGATGCGTGATCTGCCTAGTGGGCAGGAGGTTCTCCGCCAAGCTGGGCTGACCGTCCACCGCGGCGGCGATCACCTCGTCGTCGAGGGGTACGAAGAGCCCGAGCAGGTCGTCTATTACCTCGCCCAACAAGGTCTCTACCCCAACCATGTCGTCGCCCGCCGCCCCGATCTCGAGTCGATCTTCCTCGATCTGACCGACGGCATCGGCCAAGTCGGTGAGATGGCGATCAACACCCCGGGCGTCGCCTCCGGCGATCAGGCCCGCCGCTCGGCCGCTCAGGCCAAGGCGGCGAACGCCGGGGCATCAGCCAAGCGGGGCCCGGGCGCTCCGCCGAGGCCGGCACGGGGGGCGTCGGCCGACACACCGCCGTCGACGACGGCACAACGGAGCGCGGGCGCCAGCCCGAGGGGGGAACGGTGATGGTGAGATTGTTCAAGGCCGAGCTCAAGCGGATGTGGCACCGGGACGCCATCCGCTGGTTGTCGCTCGCGCTTGTCGCCGCCCTTGTCGTGCTGACGGTCGTCCTTATGTGGAGCGCCCGCCCGCTGTCGGGCGATCGTCTCATCCAAGCCGAGCAGAACTATGAGATGGCCGCCGAGGATTGGGAGCTCAACGGCCCCAGCTACCTCGAGCAATGCCGTGAGGCAGAGGCCCTCATGCAGAAGACCAATCCGGAGTACACGAACAACTGTGACCTCATGGAGGGCCCGACGCGCGAGCAATTCCTCCAGTCCTCCCCGTCGGTCGACGTCATGATGGCGAGCCCGACGCAGGGCGGCACGTTGACGATGATGGGCCCGCTCATCTCCGGCACCATCATCATCCTCATCGCCGCCATGGCGATCGGCGGCGAGTTCGGCTCCGGCTTCCTCACCACCTGGCTCACCTTCGAGCCGCGCCGCACCCTCGTCTACGTCTCGAAAATTCTTGCGGTCGGCGCGGTCGGCGCGGTCATCGCCTTCGTGACGAGCCTGTTCATGACGCTCGCTCCGATCCTCGCGGTGACGGCCAACGGGCAAGGCTTGGCCACTTCCAGCACCAATTTCTGGGGCTCGGCGTGGCTGCCGGCCTTCCTGCTCAGCATCGTCCTCGGTTTCATCACCGGTGTCGCCTCCGCCGGGTTGGCCTTCGTCCTGCGCAACACCGCGCTCATGATCGGCATCCTCGTCGGCTACATCGTCCTCATCGAGGCGATCCTCTCCCAGGCCATCACCGCCATCGCCAATTTGTTGTTGACGAAGAACGCCATGGCCATCCTCTCGGGCTGGACGCAGTACCCCGTCGAGCAATGCGGCACCAACGACGCCGGCGAGTGGGCCTGCCAGACGGTCTACAACACGATGGGACGGGGTCAAGGGTTGCTCTATACGCTCATCGTGACGGCGTTGTGCGTCGTCGCCGGATGGGCCCTCTTCCAACGCCGGGAGATCAAGTGATCTCGGCGTCCGTCACCCTGGCCGAAGGGAGTTCATGACCTCATGACCCTCGACTCCATCTCCCGGCGATCCTTCGCGATCGAGACTCGCGGGCTCAAGAAGATGTACGGCAAGCGGGTCGCGGTCGACGGGCTCGACATGAACGTCCCCCTCGGCGGTGTCCACGGCTTCCTCGGCCCCAACGGCTCGGGCAAGACGACGACGATCCGGATGCTGCTCGGGTTGACCACGTGCGACGGCGGGGAGATGAACCTGCTCGGCAAACCGGTGCCCAAGCAGTTGACCCAGGTGATCCGTCACGTCGGCGCGGTCGTCGAGCAACCGAAATTCTTCGCTGGGTTCACGGCCCGGTTCAGCCTCGAGCTGCAGGCCGACGTCATGGGTCTGCCGCACAACAAGGTCGACGAGGTCCTCGAACAGACCGGTCTGACCGACTGGGCGGACGACAAGTACCGCACCTTCTCCCTCGGCATGAAGCAGCGCCTCGCCATCGCCGCGGCCCTGCTCAAGGATCCCGAACTGCTCATCTTCGACGAGCCGACCAACGGCCTCGATCCGGGCGGCATCTACGAGGTGCGCGAGGCGATCCGCGATCTGGGGCGGGCCGGGCGCACCGTGCTCATCTCGTCGCACTTGCTGGCCGAGGTCGAGCAGATGGCCGACACCGTCACCATCATCGCCAAGGGGCGCACCCTGGCCGAGGGGTCGGTCAACGAGATCACCGGCAACCGCAGTTCTGATTTGGAGATCGCCATCCGCGACCCCGCCACCGCCCGGCTCGTGCTCACCCACGCCGGTTTCGACGTCCGCTCCGAGGGGCGGCTCATCGTCGTCCACGGGGTGGCCGATCCGGCCAACGTCGGGCGAGCCCTGGCCGCGCGCAATATGTACGTCGACCACATGGTGCGGCGCAACCCCGACCTCGAATCGGTCTTCTTGGATCTGACGGACGGCATCGGCATCGGCGAGATGGCGATCGACGTCCCCGACGCCCCGCCGCCGCCCGGCGCCAAGCGGGCCGGGGAGGCCGATCATCCCCGCAGCGGACCGAGCCTGGGGCCGAACGACACCGCTCCCGCCGATTCCGAGGCGGCCGCAGAGTCGGCCGCGGGCTCCCGTTCCGCCACCGTCCTCGCTCCCGCCGCGGCGCCCCGCTCGAACCCCGCCGCCGCACAAGCCGCCCCATCGGGCTCCCGACCAGGGGGAACGGAGGGAACGCGGGCTGCGGCGGCCTCTTCCGCGCCGTCGGCTCGCCCCAGCACCGCGCAGGTCGCCCCAGCGTCCCCGTCGACGGTCATCGAGGCGAGCGCCCGCGGGTGGGTGCCGCCACCAGGGCATTCGGCGAGCTCCGGTCACTCCGTCGACGCCGCGGCCGGATCGCACCGGGCCTATCCTGATTCCGGGTTGCGCTCGATCGAGGACGGTGGTGAGTGATGCGTCTACTCATGACGGAGATGCGCCGGTTGTCGAACCGGCAGGCGATCCACTTCATCGTCCTCATTCTCATGATCCTCGTCGTCGGGCTGTGCGCGGCCCTGTGGGTCTCGATCAACCCGCCCTCCGACGCCGATCTGCAGACCCAGGAGCAGGCCTTCGCCGCCGCCCAAAGCGATTGGGACGCCAACGGCATGGAGATGATGGAGGCCTGCGTCAACGAGGAGGCCCAACTCCAAGCGATCGACCCGACGATCGACAAGAACTGTGAAGAGATCCAGCCGCCGGTGCGCGACGACTACGTCTGGGCCGCCCCCTCGTGGGACGACCTGTTGACCGGTCACGGCCTCGGCGGGGTCGGCTTCCTCTCCGGTTTCGCCCCTTGGCTGGCCGGCGCCATGGCCATCCTCATGGCCGCTCTCTTCGTCGGCGACGAGTTCAGCTCCGGCTCGCTGTCGGCCTGGCTGACGATCGAACCTCGCCGCACCCGCGTCTACGTCACCAAGCTCGTCGTCTGCGGGATCGGCGCCGCCGTCCTCATCCTCCTGGCTGATTTCATGACGACGATCGGCACCTGGCTCATCCTCAAGATCAACGGCCAACCGACCGGGGTGCCGGCCGGGTATTGGACGGACGTCTACATCGACCAATTGGTTGGCGGGCTGTTCATCGTCGTCCTCGGCGCGATCGCCGGGGCGGCGTTGACGTTCATCGTGCGCAATTCGATGGCGATCATCGTCGCCGTCGTCGGCTACATCGTCATCGTCGAGATGATCGTCGCCCGCATCATCCCCTCGCTCCAACAGGTCCTTCTGAGCGACAACACGCTCGCCTATGTCGCCGGGTCGAGCGACTACACGACGCAATCGTGCGCCACCGCTGAGACCGGGCTCTACCTCTGCTCCGAGGTCGTCCACACCGTCTCGCGCACCTGGGCGACGAGCGAACTGGGCATCCTCGCCGTCGTCGCGATCATCGCCGGCTGGATCTTCTTCCTGCGCGGCGAGGTCAAGTAAGGTGATCACCGCGTAGTCCGACGCTCAGGGGGCGGTCGGTACAATCCGCTGAGGGTTGGGGGCGTCGTTGAACACGCCTACGACGATGTGAGATAGAGAGCGGGCTGGGAGGCTCGCAGGGCTGGGGCGGCGCCGTGCCGCGGGCCTGGCCGTGAGCGTGGAGAGGTGAGGAATGTTCGACAAACTGGGGGTCTTGGTAGCTCACCATCCGTGGCGTTTCATCGTCGTGTGGATCCTCGTCACCGTCGTGGCCGCGATGGGGGCATTGTGGGGCTTCGGGCAAGGCGGCCTCTTCGACCGTCTCGACAACTCCACCTCGCTCGTCAAGGGCACCGATTCCGACGAGGTCAACGAGCTGACGTCGAGCACGGGCGGGGAATCCGTCACCATCGTCGTCACCGGGCTCGACCTTGAATCCGACGCCGCCGCGGTCACCCAGTTCATGGCCGACCATCGCGCCGACCTGGCCGATATCGACGACGTCGACACCGAAGCTGATCCCTTCCTTTTCCCTGATCCGACGGCCCCGCAGGCTCAAGCCATGATGTCGGACAAATCGGATGGCTTCATCATCGCGGTGACGTTGAAAGACGGTCTCAGCGCCGATGATTCCGCCACCGCGGAGGCCGCCGTGGCGGACGCGACGACGACCTTCTCCGACGATCTGGCGGCCGAGTTCGACGGCGCCTCGGCCACCCTCGTCTCGCAACAGTCGATGACCGACTCCGTCATCGGCCAGGTGCAGAAAGACCTTGTCAAAGGCGAATCGGTCGGCCTTCCTGTGGCCCTCCTGCTCCTCATCATCGTCTTCGGCGGTCTGCTCGCCGCCGGATTGCCGATCCTCGGGGCCATCATCGCCATCGGCGTCGGCATGGGGATCATCTGGGCGCTCACCTTCTCGATCACCGTCGAGGCCTTCATCCTCAACATCATCTCGATCATCGGTTTGGCCTTGTCGATCGACTATGGCCTGCTCGTCGTCTCGCGTTACCGCGAGGAGTTGGCAAGGGTGTTGACCGACGACGGCTACCCGCTCGACGGCTCCCGCCTGCCTGATAAGGACCGCTCCCGCCATCTGGTGGCCGTGGCCGTGCGGCGCACCATCGCCACCGCCGGGCGGACCGTCACCTTCTCCGCTATGACGATCGCGTTCGCCCTAGCCGGGCTGCTCGTCATGAAGGCGGACATGCTCAAGATCATCGCCGCCTCCGGCATCGTCGTCGCGATCTTGGCGGTGTTGGCGGCCATCACCGTCGTCCCGTCGCTCATCGTCATCCTCAACCGCAAGCTCATCAAACCGTCGGTCATCACGCGGGTGCCCGGGCTGCGCTCCCTCGTCAAAGCGGTCGGCGACTCCTCCTCCGATCACGGCGTCTTCTCGAAGCTGGCCCGCGGCGTCAACAAGCACCCGTGGATCGTCATGCTCGGCGTCATCATCATCCTCGGCGTCATGGCTTTCCCCTTGCGGGAGCTGCAGGCCCGCACGTCGTTCACGGACTATCTGCCTGAGGACGCCGCCGTCACCGCCGCCTATAACACGATCCAAGACGACTATCCGGCGCTCAAGGCCTCGACCATCACCGTCGTGGCCGACGCCGCGCCAGCCGACACCGCCGACCTCGTCACCCATCTCGAGAGCTTCGACGACGTCTCCTACGTCTCCGCGCCGGCCGCCCTGCCCGACGACGCCAATCGCACCGTCATCAACGTGACGATCGACGTCGAGAACCAAGTCGGCCAGCAGATCATCGACGACGTCGAGGAGTTACGCGGCTACGACGCCGGCTACGACATCCTCGTCGGCGGCCCGGCGGCGCTCCAGCAAGACTTCGTCGAGTCGATCATCGACGGCCTGCCGCTGGCGCTGACGATCATTATCGTCGCCGTCTTCATCCTCATGTTCCTCATGACCGGCTCGCTCATCGTGCCGATCAAGGCGCTCGTCATCAACTCCCTTTCGCTCGTCGCATCCTTCGGTGCGACGAGTTGGATCTTCATGGAGGGCCACCTCGGCATGCCCCAACAGCTGGGGCTCGAGACGTTCATCCTCGCCTGCATCGCCTGCTTCGGCTTCGGCTTGGCGATGGACTACGAGGTCTTCCTCCTGGCCCGTATCAAGGAGTATTACGACGCCGGCGTCCCCAACGATGAGGCTGTCGAGCGCGGTTTGCAGCGCTCCGGGCGCATCATCACCTCGGCCGCCGCCATCATCGTCGCCGTCTTCATCGGCTTCACCTTCGGCGAGATGATCCCCATCAAGGAGGCCGGCGTGGCGCTTGCCATCACCGTCATCACCGACGCGACCTTGGTGCGCATGCTCCTCGTCCCCGCCACGATGACGATCCTCGGCAAGTGGAACTGGTGGTCGCCTAAGCCGTTGCGCAAGCTCTACAGCAAGGTCCACTTGGTGCACTGATAGACTATTCCGCTGATCCAGCTCACCCCCTATCATTCCGCTATAACATTTTGAAATCCTTATAGCTTGGAGTGCGATGGCGGACGTGTTCTGGTGGTTCCCCGGCCAGGGGACGCAGAAGCTTGGCATGGGGCGGGCGTTGGCGGAGCGGTCGACGGTCGCGGCGGCGTTGTTCGACGAGATGCGCGAGGCGCTTGGCTTCGATCTGACGGCGATCATGTGGGGTGACGACGAAGCTGAGTTGACGGCGACGCAGAACGCCCAGCCGGCGATCGTCGCGGTCGCGGTGGCGTGTTTGCGGGTGTGGCTCAGCCGGAACCCGGAGCACGACACGAGCGTGTGGGCGGCCGGGCATTCGATCGGCGCCATCGCCGCGGCGATCGCCTCGGAGCACCTCACGTTCGTCGAGGGGATCCGCTTGGCCCGGCGGCGTGGTGAGATCATGGCCGAGGCCCCGGGGACGGGCGGCATGCTCGCCGTCATCGTGCGGTCCGAGGAGACGCGGGCCCAGTGCGACGCGGCCGCCGCCGATCTCGGCGTCGACATCGCCGCGCGCAATGGCAACCATCAGATCGTCCTCTCCGGCGACAAGGCGCTCCTCGAACAAGCGCGCGGAATGATCGACGCGCGCACCGTCCCGCTGACCGTCTCGCACGGTTTCCACTCCCGGCTCATGACGCCCGTCCAACCGGCTTGGGACGAGATCATCGCCGCCACGACGTTCACCGACTCGACGATCGGTTTCGTCGGTTCGGCCACCGGCGAACTCACCTTGAGCGGCGCCGCGGTCGCCGACGATCTGCGGCTGGGGCTGTGCCACCCGGTGCGCTGGGACAAGGTGATATCCCAAGCGACGAGCGCGAGCGCCGGGTTCGTCTTCGGTCCCGGAAAGGCGCTCATCAACTTCTGGAAGCCCCGCCCACCAGAGATCACGATCGACTTGATCGACGAGGCCGCCTTGGTCGCCCAGGGGGACAACTAGGGTGAATCCGCTCATTTCGTGTCGAATCGGCGCCGCATCGTAGGCTTGAAACATGACAGGGCGAGACGATTCTTCATCGACGGACGATGACAACACTTGGGGCATTGGAGGTTTCTCAACGGGCGGGTCGGAATCGAACGACGAAGTAGACGCGCCCCTTTACCCTGTCGCTGACGACGCTCCGAGCGATCCGCCGATCGTCGACGAGGCGCCTGCGGAACCCGAGGTTTTGGCCACGTCCTGGCCGACTTACGATCCGGACAAGGACAGCCCAGCCCCACCGGCTGGCGTGGCGAGCGCGCCCCCGGCGCCGACCGCCTCACCAGGCGCACCAGCTCGCCGTCGGAGGAAAGTGTCTCCGGTGATCCCGGCGATCGGAGCGACCGTCGCTCTCACCGCAGCGATCGGCGTCGGCATCAACGTCTTGGGCGGACCGCCGCGTCCTGAACCTCAGACGGACAAGCCCTATGTCCAATCGATGATCGATCCCAAGCCAGAGGAGTTGCCGGCCGACATCACGGGAGCCATCGATCTCGAACAACCACCCACCATCGTGGGCCAATGGTTGAGTTCGGAGATGGCGATGCAGGTCGACGACGCGGCGGCGCTCGTCACCCCCTGCGGCCAGGTCGTCACCTCGGTGAGCCCCGACGGGTTCGCTTTTCCCCCCATCCTGACGGCCCTCGACCCGACGACCGGAGGGCAACGCTGGAACGTCGATCTCTTTTCCCTCATCGGGAGCGGGTGGATCGAGCAAGTCAGCTACACAGGTTGCTCATTAGTGCTCAACTTGGAGGGTTCCAACTACGCGACCATCGTCATCGACGAGGACGGGGCGGTGTCGATGCCGTACGACCCGGTCGAATGGCAATACGACACCCGATGCTTCGGAGCAGACGGTCACCTCGCCTGTTACGGCACTAAGTACGACGAGTCGCTCCTCCAGGTCTTCTCCGTCGACGATCTGACCGTTCCGGTGGTGGACGAGAGCATGGAACGTGAGGGATACGAATACAAGCGAACCTTGTTCGAGCGGGTCGATGAGGCGACGCAGGGGGAGGGGCTGGCCATCGGGTCGTGGTTCCTCACCGAAGCCGGGTATCGGAACGCGAAGTCCGATGAGATCGCCTTCGGCGCTGACACACATATCGGTTCCGCGATGGGTGGGGGGTCGGATGCTTTGTCGGTCGTCTACACCGAGGTCAAGCACACCGGGGGGTACGACACCGGGCTAGTCATGCGGGTGTCGGGGGCGATGAACCACCAGGAGGCGACCTGCCTGGCGACCTTGTGGGATCCGATCGAGGATCGTCCCTTGTGGCCCGAGGAGCAGTCGGTCGGTTGCGGGCCGTCGATCGACGCGGACATGCTCTCGACGCCCCGTTTCTTCGCTGTCGGCGACCGGCTCATCGCCGACGATTCCGGATGGGAGCTGACAGCCTTCGATCTGGCATCCGGGGAGCAGCAGTGGGAAGACGACGACTCCGTCCGGGAGGGGTGGAACACCATTCCTTACGACGCTGAACTGACGCGGTTCGACCCAGCGGTCGTGCTGGCTGAATACGATGACTCGGGAATACGGCTGAGCGACGGGGAGACGGTCACCCTCTGCGACGATGGCGACTACTGCTATTACGGCGACGTCCTCGGGACCTCCGAGGGGATGTTCTTTGTTCGTGCCGATGGCGACGAGATCGAGGGAGACGCGCTCATCGCCCACGAGCGGGATTGGACGGATGACACAGGAGCGGGCCGGATCCTCTGGGAGATGCCGTGGCCAGGAGAATCAGACATCTACAGCGAGAACACCATGGTGGTGATCGACGGGATCGTCTGCCTCATCGAAAACTTCACCTTCAGCTCGGATCCTGATCGAGGGATCATCGTGACCTTCCTCGCTCCGTGAACTCGCGGGTCGGTGGTTCTCCTGCGGTCAACCCTCAATCGTTCGCGGTTCGTGTGCAAGCACACGATCACTCACTCAATCGGGTGTTCCCTGCGGTCAACCCTCAATCGTTCGCGATTCGTGTGCGAGCACACGATCACTCACTCAATCGGGTGTTGTCACGAGGCTTTCATTCGCCGGGTCGGCGGATCATCTCCCGAGCACTCGTATGATGTGTTTCAAACGAGGAGGTCGCCATGGAATGGATTTTGTTGTCTGCGACGGGGCTACTGGGCCGGGTCGCGCTGGAACGCCCGTACCCGCAGGAGCGGATGGCGCGGTCGGAGGACCGACGGGCGGCCCACGATCTCATTTCCTCGTGGGCGCCGTGCGATGACGCCGGTGTCGCAGCAGTCACGAGCTCGGGGCGCGCCCTCCTGCTCGACACGACCGCGATCCCGGTCGTCGACGTGAGCTCGACGTTTTCCCTTGAGGCGGGGGTTCCCTCGGCTCGTCTTCTCGACCTGCCCGACGGCGAGCGCGTCGTCGCCGTCTATTCCCTCGACCTTTCCCATCCGGCCCTAGCGCTCGGCACCCTCCATGGCGTCGCCAAGCGCGTCGTCCCGGAGTATAAGGGGTGGGACGAATGGGAGGTCATCGCGCTCAAGGAGGGTGATGTCGTCCTCGGCGCCGCCCCGGCCGCCGACACCGATGAACTCGTCTTCATCACCTCGGAGGGACAGTTGCTGCGCTGCCCGGCCCGGTCGGTCCGTCCCCAAGGCCGTTCGGCCGGCGGCATGGCCGGCGTCAAGTTGGGCGAGGGCGCCGAGGCGATCGCCTTCGCCGTCGTCGAAGCGGCTCACGCCGAGGAGGCGTTGGTCGTCACCCAGGCCGCCGCGCCCGAGGGATCCCATGGTCCGACGACGATCAAGGTGAGCCCGTTCAGCGCTTTCCCTGCCAAGGGTCGCGCCACCGGCGGGGTGCGCTGCCACCGTTTCACCAAGGGCCAAGACCACCTCGACTTGGCCTGGACGGGCCTGCCCCCAGCCCGCGGCTCGGACCCCGACGGCTCGTTCCGCAACCTCCCCGCCCTCGACGAGCGCCGCGACGGCTCCGGCACGAGGGTCGGCCTGCCGATGGCCTTCTTCGGCTGAGGGAGTTGTTCGCCGTCGCCCTGATCGCCGCAGTGGGCGGGGATCGTCGGCTGATCCTCTGATCGTTCGGTCGTGCGCCCATGCCCGCAGTCGACGGGTTCCGCCGACGGCTGGTTCGCGTACGGCAGAATGGTGCGATGCGCGCGTATGTGGACATTCTCAAAACCCCGGGCGCGCTGGCCTTTTGCCTTGCCGGTCTCTTGGCCCGGGCCGGTGGGGCGATGATGGGGATCGGCACCGTCCTCATGGTGCGCATGCTCTACGGGTCGTACTCGCTGGCGGGCGTCGTCTCGGCGGCGAACACTGTCTGTTGGGCTTTGGGATCGCCGATCATCGCGCGGTTAGTCGACCGCTTGGGTCAGCGCCGTGTCATGCTTCCGGCGACGATGATGTCGCTCATCATGCTCGCCACCCTCGTCATCTGTGCGACATTGCGCATCCCCGGGTGGATCCTCATCTTCCCAGCGGCCTTGTCGGGATTGTTCAGCGGCTCGATCGGTCCCCTCGTGCGGGCCCGGTGGAGCCATGTGCTCTCCAATCAGCGTCAGCTCCACACCGCGTTCTCTCTCGAGGGCGCGCTCGACGAGCTCAACTTCATCATCGGGCCGGTGCTCGCGACGTGGCTAGCCACCACCTTGTTCCCGTCGAGCGGGCTCATCGCCCCGATCATCGTCACGCTCGTCGGGGCGCTCGTCTTCTTCAACCAACGGTCGACGGAACCACCCATCAAAGAACCCCAAGAAGAGTTCTCCGATGAGGACGCGCTCATCCCTGGACTCGGCTCCACGTTAGACGTTGACGATACAAAGAATGACGGAAGTCATACTGACGCACGCGCGAACGTCGCTACCGACTCCGTGGCCCCTCGCTCCTCTCCGTCCTCTCCCTCCTTCGACTCGACGTCGCGCCCCCGACGGCCTTCCCAGCGGCGCCGTCTCACGCCCGCCATCCTCCTGCCCGGGGTCATGCCGGTCGCGGCGGTCAGCTTGGTGATCGGCTGCCTCTTCGGCGTCAACGACCTCACCGTCGTCGCCATCACCGAGGAGTGGGGCCAGCCCGACAAGGCCGGTCTCGTTCTGGCGGCCTTCTCCGTCGGCTCGATGATCTCCGGGTTCGGCTACGGCGCCCGCAACTGGGCGACTCCGGTGTGGAAACGCCTCAGCCTCACGACCATCGCCCTCGTGTTGACGGCCGGCCTGCTGGTCGCCACCTCGGTGGGGAGCTTGGCCTTCTTCGGCTTCATCGCCGGGTTCGCCATCGCCCCCAACCTCATCAACGCCATGGCGGTCGTCCACCACATCATCCCCCACGACCGCATGACCGAGGGCCTCAGCTGGATGAACACCGCTACCGGCGTCGGCGTCTCCCTCGGCTCGAGCGCCGGCGGCATCATCGTCGACCATCTCGGCGCGACAGCCGGGTTCGTCTCCGTCGTCGTGCTCGCGGGCGTCACCATGGTCGTCGCCTTCGCCGCCACCCCGACCCTCACCCGCGTGGCCGAGAGCTTGGAATTCTCCGTCGAGAGCGGGAAGCGGGAGCCCGCAGATCAGGAGCCGGACGACGCGGGGTAGATTGACGTAAAATTCTCACAGTCCTCGTCGAGCCCCGTCCCAAAGGATTCCCCATGAGCGATCAAACCATCTCATTCCCCGCTGACAAGGACCTTCCCGGCAACGCCGCTGAGACGCACGAGGAGCGTCCGGTGGTCGTCGCGGGGGACATGTTCGACGACGGGCCAGACGGCGTCGAGGCTGGAATGTTCACGATCAGAACCGGTTCCGCTGTCGACGCGATCGTCGGCGAGGAGGTGCGCGACGGGTCCCTCACCCCGATCCTCGAAATAGTGGACGACGAGGCTCCCTTCGTCCTTATGCAAGCCCAGCTTGTCGTCACCTCTGAGGGGGATCTCGAAGACGAGGCGGAGGAGTTCCCGCTCAACGCCGTCGCCATCGGGCTCAATGTCGCTCCAGCGTGGATCGTCGCCGGTGAGAACCTCGTCGCGATCATCCCGATCAAGCGCAAATACCTCAAGAAGACGAAGCGGATGCTGCGGCCCCTGCGCGATTGGGCGGCCACGCTCTCGCCCTACGCCGTCACCGGGATCCTCCTCGCCGCCCACAATGATTTCGACGACATGGACGAAGACGGCCACCATCCCCATCGTCACGGCGCTCATTTCGTCGCGACGCTGCCGATGGCGGGCATCTCCGCCCACTGCCCCAAGGGTGTCCCGCTCGACGAGTGGCTCGCCCGCTTGGCTGAGAAGGCGATGGACGACAGCGATGACGCCGGTTTCCATCTCGACATCGCGCTGACGAGCGTCAAGGAAGACAAGAAGACGACAGTCGTCGGCCATATCGTCGACCGCGACACCGATGGCGACGACGAGACGGAGAACGAGGGGACGGCCGAGCTCATCGTCGAGGTCCTCATCGCCAATCTCGGTTTCACCCCGAAGCAGCGGGTGCGCGAACGCCTCGAGGTCCGTTTCGAGGACGAGTGCGTCCTGGCCGACGACGAGGCCGATTACGAGATCAACGCCCCCGGCGCCAACCTGTCCGAGGCCGAGCTCATCGAGATGCTGACGACCCCGCAGGCCGACCAGAGCTGAAGCCCTCCTCACCCTCTGACCAGGCCTGACGGTCACGTCCCTGATGAGGTTGGGCGCCGAAGCGAAAGAACTGCGAGTGTGGAAGGTCCGACTGTCGTACCTGGCTGCCATGATGGTCAGCAAAGGAAGGAGGACCGCAGATGAAGCCGAGCACTGCCGACGATCGTCAAGTGTTCCACTTCACCCATGTGGATCATCTCGATGGAATCATCGACAGCGGGCTTCAGTGCGATCTTCTTATCCGAGGGGATGGCCCTTTGACCATGGAGGCCGGTCATCAGACCATCAAGGAGAGGCGCCGTCGAAGGGTGGTGACATGTTCCCCCGGGGGAGTGGTTGCTGACTATGTTCCCTTTTACTTCGCTCCCCGGAGCCCCATGTTGTACCTCATCACGAATCCGCACCAGTGGAGCACAGGAGGCGTCGCAACTTTCGAGGGCTCAGCCAGAGAGCTGATCTATCTAGTGACGTCGATTAGACGTTTGATGAGCGAGGGGTGTTCTCTCGTGCTGACGGACCGTAACGCAGTTCTTGGCATTGCGGAATTCTCGACGGACCACGAGCGGTGGTTCACAGATGGGTTCATCGACTGGCCGTTGATGAAGGAGAAGGTATGGAAGAACACGGCCGAATATCCGGATCGTAAAGAATGCAGAATGGCGGAATGCCTGGCTTATCAGTCTGTTCCATGGAGAGCGATCGCTGAGGTGGTGGTCCGCGACGAAGAGGTCGGGCGGCGGGTTCAGCGGATTCTTGATTCCCATGGTGAAGAGCGTTTCGTTCCACGGGTTGAGAGGGACTGGTACTTCAAATGACAGAGAGAGGAACAGCGATGATCGAACAAGCCAGCGGTGACTTGTTGAAGGCCGATGTCGACGCCTTGGTCAATACGGTGAACACGGTTGGCGTCATGGGCAAGGGAATCGCTCTGCAATTCAAACGCGCCTACCCGGACCTTTTCGCTTCTTATAAGCGGGCTTGTAAGGCTGGCGAGGTCGAGATCGGTCGCATGATGGTCTGGCCGACGGGGGCGTTCTCGAACCCGCGTTACATCATTAATTTTCCCACGAAACGTCATTGGCGTTCCCCTTCACTTCTCGGCGATGTGGAGGCGGGTCTCGTCGATCTGGTGCGAGTGATCAAAGAATACGAAATCACCTCGATCGCTGTTCCCCCGCTCGGAGCGGGTAATGGTGGCCTCCCGTGGTCCGCTGTGAAGCCGAGAATTGTCGAAGCCTTGGGTGATATTCCCGGGTTGAGAGTTCTCCTCTACGAGCCCCTAGGGGCGCCGCCAGCCCAGAAGATGACGCGGGCTACACCGCCGCGACCATTGACGGTGAACCGGGCCGCGCTCGTGTCGGTGGTGGGGCGCTATTTGACGACCGCCTTCGATACCTCCCCCATCGAAGTGCAGAAATTGATGTATTTCCTTCAGGAGGCAGGGCAGCCTTTGCGTCTCCGCTTCGAACGGGGAACGTATGGCCCTTATGCGGACAATCTCCGTCATGTCCTCATCGAGACAGAGGGGGTATACACCATCGGATACGGCGACGGAACCGCACGGTCGACGGACTCGTCGTTCTCTCTTCTCCCGGGGGCTTGGGAGTCTGCGGAGAAAGTGTTGAGCCAAGATGCGAACACGAGGAAGCGGATTGATCGGGTCATCGATCTCACCGAGGGATTCGATTCGATGTATGGACTTGAACTTCTGGGAACAGTCCACTGGCTGGTGCGGCGTGAAGGCGCATCGTCCGATGATCCTGCGGCCGTGGCTCAGAAGGTGGCGAGCTGGAACACGCGGAAAGCCGAACTCTTCACCGAGCCTCATGTGAAGGCGGCGTTGATCCAACTGAATGATCAGGGATGGTTCGCTTGACGATGACACTCATCGAGATGCGGCGTTAGCCGATGGCGATCACCGCATCGATCCTCCTCGTTGAGGACGGCGATCTCATCGCTTTGGGCTCGTTTATGCACTCGAGGGAGAGGGGTACGGGGTGGCGCGGGCCCGGCGCCGTCTCGCGGCCATGGTGAGGAGACACTGTTTCCGTATTGCCGGAACTCGCCACGTTTTCTGGAGGGGTTCCATTTTATCGATGGACGGCGTAGGGTGGTCGGATATTTCCGGCGCCAACCCCCGGCGTCGGTCGAAGAACGCTGAAGAGATCGCGCGAGTGGACGCCATGGGGGCGTCTGTTCCGCGTGGTCCCACGAAACACCCAATGGAGGGATTTATGCGTGCTATCCAGTTGCTCGAGCCGGGCAAGTTCCCCGAACTGCGCGATGTGCCGGAGCCGAAGCCGGGCCCGGGCCAGGTGCTCATCAAGATCACCGCGGCCGGCTTGTGCCACTCCGACATCGCCGTCATGGAGCATTACGCCGTCGAGAACAACTATCCGTTGCCGATGACGTTGGGCCACGAGTGCTGCGGTGTCATCGTCGACGCGGGCGAGGGCGCCAAGCCGCTCGTGACCATGGGTGAGAACGTCATGATCTACGGCCCGTGGGGTTGCGGTCGGTGCGAGGAATGCGCCGAGGGCTATGAGAACTATTGTCTTAACGCGGTGCGCATGAACATCACCCCGCCCGGGTTGGGCCATGACGGCGGTTGCGCCGAGTACATGCTCGTCGACCGGGCGCGGTATTGCGTGCCGATCGGCGACCTCGACCCGGTCGCGGCCGTCCCCCTGACGGACGCCGCGCTCACGCCGTATCACGCGCTCATGCACTCCCGCGAGAAGCTTGACGCCAACTCGAACGCCGTCGTCATCGGCGTCGGCGGGCTCGGCCACGTCGCCGTCCAGTTGATCAAGCATTTGACGCCGGCCACCGTCATCGCCCTCGACGTCTCCGAGAAGCACCTTCAGTTGGCTCGTGAGATCGGCGCCGACTACGCCTTCAAGTCGAACGACGAGGCCGTCAAGTCGGTCCAGGACATCACCAAGGGCCTCGGCGCCGAAGTGGTCTTCGACTTCGTCGGCATCCAGAAGACGATCGATCTCGGCGTCAAGATGACGAAGGTGCGCGGCGACTGGAACATCGTCGGCATCGGCGGCGGCGCCGCCAAGGTGGGCTTCGGCAACACCCCGTTCGAGTGCTCCGTCTTCTCGCCCTACTGGGGCACCCGTCGCGACCTCTACGACGTCGTCTCCCTGGCCCAGCGCGGCATGATCAAGATCCACACCGAGAAATACAGCTTGGACGACGGTGTCGAGGCCTACCATCGCCTGCACGAGGGCAAGGTCGTCGGTCGCGCCGTCCTCGTTCCCTGATCCGGGGCGCCCCTCGCGGGCGCTCGCTTCCCCCTCTTCGGCGCTGCCATATCCTCTCTCCGGTCTGACAACGGAGAATAGCGAGGTGTGATGGTGTTGGGGCGGGGGATCGGCGACGACGGTCGGCGGCGGTGAGCATCGAGGCTCATGGTCGCCATGCGGTTGGTCGCCGGGTGGCCCCTGTGGTCGCTATGTAGATGTGCGACGGTGGCTCCACCTCTTTGGGGGTGGAGCCACCGTTTCTTTTGCCTAGTGGCCCGTCGCGCCTAAAATGTTGCATTCGTGGCGCCCGGTAGGGCACCCGGCCGCGTTGTCGTCGTCGCCGGTATTCCCTACGGTCAACCCTCAATCGCTCACGATTCGTGTGCGAGCACACGATCGCTCACTCAATCGGGTAGGTCCACTACCGACTCCTCCTCCGCCTTGCCGGCTACCCCACCGAACACCCCGAACCTCAACATTTAGACGCGACAGACCACTAGGCATCTTGTGATGCGCCGAACGGCAGGGCACGATGAGCCCGCGATGGTCGTGTCACCATCGGATCAGTGCTCTCACCACGCTGTATAAGAGGCCTCACGGCGTCCCATAAGGAAATTGTCTCGACGGTTCACGGCAAGGGGTGGCCGACCCCGTCGACATGCCTTGCCAGCTGCCGTATCGTCGGCTCTGTGTTAACTGATCTTGAGATCGCCCGCGCCGCTCATCTCGACAGCATCGACGCTGTGGCCGCGAGGGCTGGAATCGTCCCGGAGGAACTCGAGCACTATGGCTCGACGGTCGCGAAGGTGTCGCTCGACATCCGCGAACGTTTGGCCGAGGCTCCGAAGGCGCACTATGTCGCTGTGACGGCCGTCACCCCGACGCCGCTGGGCGAGGGCAAGACGACGACGGCGGTCGGCTTGGCGCAGGGCATGGAGAAGTTGGGCAAGCGGTCGATGTTGACGTTGCGTCAGCCGTCGATGGGCCCGACGTTCGGCATCAAGGGCGGCGCCGCCGGCGGTGGGTACAGCCAGGTGCTGCCGATGGAGAAGCTCAACCTCCACCTGACGGGCGACTTCCACGCCATCGGCGCGGCGCACAACCTGCTGGCCGCCATGATCGACAACCACATCTTCCAGGGCAATGAGCTCGACATCGAGCCGTCGTCGATCATGTGGCGTCGTGTCGTCGACATGAACGATCGCGCTTTGCGCAACATCATCGTCGGGTTGGGTGGCCGTCTCGACGGTGTGCCGCGCCAGTCCGGCTTCGACATCACGTCGGCCAGCGAGGTCGGCGTCATCCTCTCCTTGGCGACGTCGCGTAAGGATCTGCGCGAGCGTCTCGGCCGCATCGTCATCGGGTTGTCGAAGAGCGGCGAGCAGGTGACGGCCGAGCAGATCGGCGCCGCCGGCGCCATGGCCGTGTTGCTCGACGACGCCCTGCGACCCAACTTGTTGCAGACGACGGAGAACACCCCGGTGCTCATTCACACCGGCCCCTTCGGCAACATCGCCACCGGCAACTCGTCGGTTGTGGCGGATCAGGTGGGGTTGAAGTGCGCCGACTACGTCATCACCGAATCCGGCTTCGGCTCCGACATGGGTTTCGAGCGCCTCGTCAACCTCAAGTGCCGCGTGTCGGGGTTGACGCCGTCGGCGGCGGTCATCGTTGTGACGATCCGCGCGCTCAAATCCCACTCCGGCCGCTTCACCGTCGTGGCCGGAAAGCCACTGCCGGAGGAGATGCTGGCCGACGACCCGCAGGCCGTCCTCGACGGAGCCGACAACCTGCGCGCCCACATCCGCATCGTCAAGGGCTTCGGCGTCGAACCCGTCGTCGCCGTCAACGTCTTCCCGACCGATCATGAAGACGAGATCGCCGTCGTCCAAAAGGTCGCCGAGGAGGAGGGCGCTCGCAGCGCAGTCTCGACCCACGTCGTCAACGGCGGCGAAGGCGCCAAGGAGTTGGCCGCCGCCGTCATCGAAGCCTGCGAGAACAACACCAACGAGCTCAAGCCGAGCTACAACCTAAGCGACTCCATCACCGAGAAGATCGAAGCCGTCGCCACCAAGGTCTACGGCGCCGCCGCCGTCACCTACGACCCGCCGGCCAAGGCCCAAATCGCCCGTTTCGAGAAATTGGGTTACAGCGGCCTGCCCGTCATCATCGCGAAAACCCAGCTCTCCCTCAGCTCGGACGCGAAGCTCAAAGGCGCCCCGACCGGCTGGACGCTCCCCATCCGCGACCTCCGCCTAGCCGCCGGGGCAGGCTACATCTACGCCATCGCCGGAGACATCCGCACCATGCCGGGCCTCAGCAAACACCCCGCCGCCGAACGCATCGACATCGACGAGAACGGCGAGATCACCGGTCTGTTCTGACGGGCGAATACCGGATCCACAAGGCAGGGGACCCTTCGGGGTCCCCTCGCTATTTCAGGGCAAAGAAATACCCCGGCCTCATCACCGCTCAAGACGGGAGAGGAGGACCCGGGGATTATGAGTCCCAGGTTAGCCCAAAGCTGGGAAGGTCGGTATTCGATATAAGTGGCCCCTGGAGGACCCAGGGGCCACGACCCCCGCATACGCGGGGAGCACTTCGAGACCCACGACTTGAACGGGATCACCCCAGCAGCAGTTGGGATCGTTTTAATCTAACAGCTGAGCGGAAGGCGTAGAGGAACCTATCTCTAGGGCAGAGGAAGGAGCATCGACGCGTCTCGTCCTTGACGAATTCATGGAACGATACTATCGTCCTAAATAGACGAACGTTCAAGACGTTGGTCTAGTAAAATTAAGTAGTCCAAGATGGATCAGGTTGGAGGACGACGTGGACACGACGAGGCCATCCTTTCTCGATCTGCGTGCGAGTAGTGGAGACCTTTGGATCTTTGCTGACGAGAGCTACACGGAGAGAGATACGGATCACTACGTGGCCACTCTCTTGATGACGGAGAGTCAAGTTGTTTCTCTTGAGGATGGCTTCGCGAGAATTCGAGAAGGTATCCATCCAAGCTATGGGATCTCCCCAAACATGGAGTTCCATGCTCATGAAATGATGCAGGGAAAGGGAGGGTGGTCCTCACTTCGCGGACGTGTTGGAGACGCAGTGAGACTCTACGGCAGGCTGATTGAGGCTATCGTCGAGAGTGGAGCGCAAGCGGCTGTTCAGGGCGTGGACGTTGAAAGTCTGAACCAGAGGTTTAGCTATCCTGCAAAACCGTATGAAGTCGGTATGAGGCGTGCCCTTGAACAGGTAAATCTATGGTGCGAGTCTGGCAATGGGGGCAAGGCGCAGATCATCGCGGACGAAGTCGGATTGAGCAACGTGGATGCACAGACGTTGTTTGGACGAGTCATCGATGGATCGAGCCTCGCTGCCTCTTCGTCCCACCCGGGAAGGCTATTGAATATTGATGACTCTGTAAAATTTGTTGATTCTTCGGGGTGTACCGGAGTTCAAGCCGCTGATTTGGTTGCTTATATCGTAAGGCGTCATACTGAAGTTGCTAACCAGCATCCGAAAGCGTCAAGAGCAACTCGAAGTTTATTCAACAGGCTGAAGCCAGTTCTCAGGTATTCAAATAAATGGCGTCCATAAATGAGCAAAAAGCAGGGGACCCCGAAGGGTCCCCGCTGACAACGTTCCGGACTCCGGCCCGTCGTGTTACTAATACTAGCACTGAATCCCCGGCGGTTCCACTTCGTCCACTCACCCAGGCCGCCCGCTCATGCTGGGCCAAGAGTTGGCCGATGCATGGTCCGATCGAGCTGTGGAACCCCTTGTGGCGCCACCTCTACGACTCGGCGGATGTCGCAGGACGTCTGTGGGATCGCTGGTTACCCGATTCCGTCCGCAGCCTCATCGGACGTTATGCCGGGGGACCGGAAAAGGCCCGAGCGCTCGTGACTTTCCTGGCTGGAGTTCACGATATCGGCAAGGCGACGCCGGCGTTCGCGATCCAGGTTCCCCGTCTCCGCGATGGGATGTTTCTCGAGGGATTGTCGATGCCGAGAGAGGCAAAGGATCTTCGCAATCGTCGAGAGTTTCACCACGGATTGGCGGGGTGCGCCTTGATGACGTGGTGGCTCTGCGATTCCTTCGGATGGTCGGAGCACACGGCGATGGCGTTGGCATCAGTCGTCGGTGGGCACCATGGTGTTCCCCCGAGAGGGGACGAAGTTGATCAATTCGATGGTTTTCACGGAATGGGGCCAACGGAAAAGGACCTACGGGGGGAGGGCCGCTGGCAAGAGGTTCAAAACGAACTGCTAGATCATATGGCGGAACGTTCCGGGGTTGTCGAAGATCTGAGGTCGGATCTGTGGAAGCGCCTGCCGGACACCGCTCTGTCGCTTCTTCTCTCCATTGTCGTCGTCGCCGATTGGCTCGCCTCGAACACAGATTTCTATCCCCTCACACCGATATCAGATGATTCCTCCTTGCCCCAGCCGTCTGAAGAGAGCGAGCAACGTCTCGAACGGGCATGGGACGCGATTCGTTTGCCCTCCCCTTGGCGGGTGTCGTGGAACAGAGAAACCACTGCCGAGTGCATGCTTCATGAACGGTTCGATGTGCCGAAGGGGTCGGTGGCTCGTCCCATCCAGGTCGCCGCTGTCGAAGCGGCGATGACGATGGACGCGCCAGGTTTACTCATCATCGAAGCCCCGATGGGGGAGGGAAAGACAGAAGCCGGCCTCATGGCAGCGGAGGTCCTCGCCGCACGCACCGGCGCAGGTGGAGTATTCGTCGCGCTCCCCACTCAGGCGACGAGCGACGCCATGTTCCGTCGGCTGCTGCGCTGGATCGACCACATTCCCGACAATGCCCCTATCTCCGCAGATCCGTTCTTGGGAGACACGGACGAATCTGGCAGATCAGTGTTTTTAGCCCACGGCAAGGCGTGGCTCAATCCTGATTACATCAATCTCCCTCATGGTTCTCCGATGCCAACAGATATGGACCGAGACGGAGACGGTGTCGCATCGTCGCCGTTTGAACAATCACCGAGACGTTCTCGACAAGAGAGCGGGGCCGCCTACGTCGATCGGTGGATGACCGGACGTCGGAAAGGTATCTTGGCCGACTTCGTCGCCGGCACTATTGATCAGGTTCTGTTCGCGGCGTTGCAGTCGAGACACGTGGAACTTCGTCACCTGTCGTTCGCTCGTAAGGTCGTCGTGCTCGACGAGGTCCATTCGTTTGACGCCTATATGAATAAGTATCTATTGAGAGCCCTCGAATGGTTGGGTGCGTACGGCACTCCGGTCGTCGCTCTCTCAGCGACGCTGCCCCGGGGGCTACGGGATCGTCTGGAGAAGGCGTACGAGAAGGGAGCGGCGGTATGGAGGCAGACATCGACGCCGCAGAACGACGATCGGCCAGGTGAAGGAACACGGAAGCGCGGTCGTGGACGCGGTCGGAGAGTCGGCGACGCTGAGGCGGGAAGTCATAGCGTCATGGTCGGTGACATGGCTGCTGAAGCCGTGTCCCCCGTCGTCTCATCACTGCTTTCTTTCCGCCGCGGGGGAGTCACTTGTCACGAGCCCGTTCCTCCTTCGAACCGCGCTCGCGTGGTGCGACTGGAATGTATTGATGACGAGACGACGATCGATCGCGTGATCTCGGAGGCAAGAGGTGGAGGATGCGTACTCGTCCTGCGCAACACTGTCCGCCGAGCGCAAGAGACCTATCGAGCCATAGCTGACGTATTCGATTCGAGTGATGTCGAATTGCTCCACGCCCGGTTCCTCGCGGTTGATCGGAAAGCGAAGGAGAAGCGACTTGTCGATGAGCTCGGGTCTTCGGGGCGGCGGCCCGCTCGTCGCATTATCGTCGCCACGCAAGTCGTCGAGCAGAGTCTCGATCTCGATTTCGATCTCATTGTCACCGATCTCGCACCGATGGATCTCCTTCTTCAGCGCATCGGGCGCCTGCATCGCCATGATCGGCCGACCGACTCCCGCCCGGCGGGCATGCGTGAACCTCGATGTCTTGTCGTCGCTGATCAATGGCAAGCAAACCCCTCCGTCATTGACAGTGGCAGCCGTCGTGTTTACGGTGACTATCTGTTGTTGAGAACCGCTGCCCAAGTTCGCCACCTCACCGACAGCGGTGGTGTGGTTCACCTCCCATACGACATCGCCCCTCTGGTCGATGAGACCTACGGTGACGTTCCTCTGGGGCCACCTGCGTGGCAGGAGGAGTTAGCCATAGCGAAGAATGCCGATGACGCCCGACGAGACGAGTCAGAGAGCAAAGCGACGAGTTTTCGGCTTGGATCGCCCCGCCCCCCAGGAGAATCATCGTTGTGCGGATGGCTCGATACCTCGATCGGTGATCCCGATGACGCCCGTGCCCGTGGGCGAGCGCAGGTTCGAGACACGAATGACTCCTTCGAGGTCATCATCGTCGAGGCGCAGGAAGGGGAACGCTGGAGGATCCCTTCGTGGATCAATGATCCGGAGACGGGACGGAGCCACCGTCAAGCCGGGCAATTCGTCCCCAGAGACGCGGCTCCGTCGAACGGGCAATGTCGCGCCTTGGCTGGCTGTGCCGTCGGTCTGCCGTCGTGGCTCTGCCAGGGAGCCGAGGGTGACGTTCTCATCGATGAACTCACCGATTTCATGCCCGAGGCTTGGCAGGGGACGGACGCCGCCGGATTGGCAGGACAACTAATACTTCCTCTTAATCATCGGGGTGTCGCTACCGTCGGCGCGCACACGTATCGTTACGATCCTCTCAAGGGTTTAATGATTGATGACGAAGCAATGATGCCTAACACTGATCGATGAGTTCGACGCAGTGACGAATGAGACGAAGGATGGCCTGATGGCGAT
Source organism: Propionibacteriaceae bacterium (assembly GCA_031262485.1). GTDB lineage: Bacteria > Actinomycetota > Actinomycetes > Propionibacteriales > Propionibacteriaceae > WQYJ01. The sequence goes on along the minus strand of JAISHO010000047.1, from coordinate 9,175 downwards.
CGGTGCACCAGGAGACTGGCCACGATGAGGGAGACTCCAACCCCAGAAATGACCTTCAACCTCGTTGATGAGCCGTGGGTCGCGGTCCTCGACGAGGGTGGGAAGACGTCCGAGGTCTCGCTTCGTGAGGTGTTCCATCAGGCTGAGGAGATCCGAGCACTTGCCGGGGAGTTGCCGACGCAATCATTTGCGATTCTCCGAGTATTGCTGGCAGTTCTTCACCGAGCCTGTCGGGGGCCTCATTCTTTTGATGAGTGGGAGGATATCCGTTCCGATTGGGCGGGGGTCGTCGAAGAGATTGATGAGTACCTTGACATATGGCATCACCGGTTCTGGATGCGCCATCCCGTCGAACCGTTCATGCAAGTCCCCGATCTTCGCACGGCGAAGGACGAGATCTTCGACCTTTCCCGGCTCATCTGTGACGGTCCGGGCGCGTCGACATTCCTCAGCACTCGGCTGGGTGCAGGGCTGGAATCCCTATCATGGGCTGAGGCTGCCCGATGGCTCATCCATTGCCAGGCTTACGATATTTCGGGAATTCACTCGGGGGCTGTCGGGGACGCACGAGTCAAAGGGGGAAAAGGCTATGGGATCGGCACCGGCTGGGCCGGGCAGATCGGTGGGATCAACCTCGTCGGCCGGAATCTTCAGGAGACATTGCTGTCTAATCTTATTGTCCCGGCCACGGTGGGTCTCGACGGTGTGGCGGAAGATTCAGATGCCGACGAGCCGGTCTGGGAACGTCCGTCTCTGACTGCTTCGCCGGAATATCCCGGAGATAAGCAAGGGAAGAAATACCGTCAACCAAAGGGACAGGTGGACCTCTACACGTGGCCGTCACGTCGTATTCGTCTTTTCGACGATGAAGAGCACTCACGAGTCACGGGAGTCCTGAACTGTCAAGGTGATCGTGCCACTCCACAGAACCGGCACGTGGTGGAACCGATGACGGGGTGGCGCTATTCGGAGCCGCAGACGAAAGCGCTTGGGTACGACACCTATATGCCCCGCAAACATGACCCCACACGGGCATTATGGCGTGGCCTTCCGGCACTGCTGCCTTCTGTCGATCAACATTCCCCAGGTCGGTCAGGCCCTGCTCGTACGCTTGCACCGGCAGTCTTGCGATGGATCGGGGTAGTCCAACGGCGTCCGGAGGGCGAGACTGGGGGGTCCCCCCTTATCGAGCTTCAGGCTGTCGGTATGGAGTATGGAACCCAAGACGCTGTCTACTCCGATCTCGTTGCCGAGACAATCAAACTCCCGGCGATCTTGTTCACTCAAGGGTATGAGAACGCTGCAAGAACGGTGATGGACATGATCGCTCTCGCCGAAGACATCGCCAGAAAACTAGGCGACTTGGCGCGCAATATCGCCTTCGCCTCCGGTGAAGACACAGCTGCCGACCACGCTCGCGATGTCGGGTTGGAGAAGGCCTACGCCGCTTTCGAACCGGTCTTTCGAGAATGGGTCGTCACATTGGCTGCCGATGCCGACCTCAGAGAACGGGAAATCGCTTGGAAGACAACTCTAAATGAGGTCGGATCGATGGTGGCCCAGAGAATCCTCGACGATGCGACCCCCGTCGCCTACGTCGGGCGGCAAGTCAAGACGTCGATGATGAACCGTTACCTCGACGCCGGTCTCGCCGAGGCCTGGTTCCGATCAGGGTTAAGGAAAGCGCTCCCAGAGGCTTATCGAACTGACGATGACGGAGCGAGTACCGAGGCTACATCGGTTGGGGCGGACGAGGCGACATCCAGAGAAGGAGAGACACATGGATGACCAGGGGACTCCGACTCAGGAGACAACGAGAAGCGTCTACGGCGCAACGTCTCCTGTCGCTCGTTACGTCGATGGGAAAATCTCATGGCTCGAGAAGACGATTGAGTCGTCAACGACGAAAGCGACGCTCGCTCACCTGCGCCGCTCTCTTGGACATTCCCCGGGTGAGGATCCGCGCGTGTGGTCGGTCACCCTGGACGAAGTTCCTTATGCCCATAAGCCGGGGAGCGATGATCCGGTTCCCGAGGAGTGGGCGATCCATACAGCGATGGCCTTATTCGCCCTTCATCGGCAGTCTCAGACCGAGACGGTTCACGGGCGGGGGATTGGATTCGGACAAGCCGTCCACAATCTGGAGAAAGCGCAAGCCGGTCCCGGCGATTCGGGCGATCAGGTCTCTCCGGTTCGCCGCCGATTCAACCAAGTGGTGACAGCGACGACCTTCGACGAGGCTGTGGTTCACATGCGTGGCCTCATAGCTCAAATGCGCTCGGCTTCCGCGCCGATCCGGCTCGATTATGGTCGGCTAGCCGATGATCTGTTGGCGTTCCAACGCCCTGGCGGAGCGGACCAGGTGCGTCGCCGCTGGGGCCGTCAGTACCACTGGCTCGACCGTTCCCCCGCACAATCCCCGACAGTTTCAGAGGAGAAATGATGACCCGCACGATTCTTGATTTCCATATTCTTCAGACGGTTCCCCCGAGCAATCTCAACCGGGACGACACCGGTTCTCCGAAGACGGCGCCGTACGGCGGTGTCCGCCGAGCGCGCGTGTCTTCACAAGCGTGGAAGAGGGCAACCCGGCAGGACTTCCGCGATTACCTCGACGAACGTGACTTAGGAACACGGACGAAACGAATCGTCGAATTGGTTGGTGAGGCGATCGCCTCGAAGCATCCAGAATTATCCGAGGAGGACGCTCGTACGGCGGCGAAAGCGGTCTGGGATGCCACCGGCATCAAGGTGAAAGAGCCGAAGAAGGGGATGATCCCCGAATCCGGTTATCTCATGTTCGTCTCAGCTCTTCAGATCGATGCGCTCGCCGAACTCGCTTATCGGGCTTTCTCGGAAGGTGATGCCGTAGATAAGAAGGAAGCTCAATCTCTCGTCAAGGGGAAGAACTCGATCGATCTGGCTTTGTTCGGCCGGATGGTCGCCGACGTCTCGGATCTCAACGTCGACGCTTCCTGCCAGGTGGCGCACGCCCTCTCAACCCACCCCGTTGAGATCGAGTATGACTATTTCACTGCTGTGGATGACCACAAGCAGGCTGATGCAGAGGAGGATGCCGGCGCCGGAATGATCGGCACGGTCGAATTCGACTCCGCGACCCTCTATCGCTATGCGACGCTCGACGTTGATTTGCTTCGCAAAAATCTTGGCGACGATGAGGCGACGAAGCGCGCCGTCGAGGCTTTCACCAAGTCATTTGTCCGTTCAATGCCGACGGGCAAGCAGAACACCTTCGCGAATAGAACCTTGCCGGAAGGCGTCGTCGTATCCTTGCGCGACGATCAATCGGTCTCCCTTGTCGGAGCTTTCGAAAAGCCGGTGAAAACATCGCTGGATGACGGACGGTCGGTGGCATCAGCTAAGAACCTTGCCAAACATGCGGCTGAGGTGAGCGATGCATACGGAAGTGGTCCGGTGGAAACTTGGGTGATGGGCATCGGAGAAGTTGGCGAAGCTTTGAACGGAACGGGAGAACGGATGAGCTTCGATGGTCTCGTTCATTCCGTGGGTGAGGCGGTGTCACAACGTTTAGGTTTGGCGGGCTCCGGAAACGCTGACGCCACCTCATCGTGGAGCTGACGTGGCAACGCTCATGGTGCGCCTCGCCGCGCCCTTGCAGGCGTGGGGGAGTTCGTCACGCTTCACCCGACGGATGACAGACCGTGCTCCGACCAAGAGTGGAGTGATCGGGCTGTTGGCGGCCGCTCAAGGGTTGCGTCGAACCGATCCTCTCGAGGACCTGCTCAGCTTGAGCTTCGGCGTCAGAATCGACCAACCCGGTCAGATCGAACGTGATTTCCAGACGGCTCGGACAGCGGAGGGGAAATCTTTTCCTCTGACGAATCGCTACTACATCGCCGATGGTGTTTTTCTGGCGGCGGTGAGCGGAGAAGACGATCTCATCTCAACCCTGGATGACGCTTTGCGGCATCCACGGTTTCCCTTGTTTCTGGGACGGCGATCTTGCCCGCCCGTTGGTCCCGTCACCCTTGGAACGCGCCCGATCGGCCTGTGGGAGGCGCTCACTCAGGAGCCGTGGCAAGCGTCGACGTGGTGGCGCGTCAAACAACAAGAAAATGTGTCTGTCGAGGTTCGAATCGATTCCACCTCGATGTCCGATGATGAAGACCACGTGACTCTGATGACGACGGCTGACGCGCCGGTCAGTTTTGATCCGGAATCGCGGCAATGGGGATGGCGGCAGGTGTCGTCATGTCATATCACGATCTCGAATCCGGATTCACGTCAGAAAAAGTCTGCGAATAGCCGCTGGAGTCATGATCCGATGGCCGCGCTGGAGGTGGAGTGATGCATCTTTCCCGGGTTCAGATCAATCCTCAGCGACGTGGAGCTCGCAAGCTCCTCGGTTCGTCACAAGCTATGCATGCCGCTGTCCTCGCGTGTTTCCCACAGCCGGCCGACGAGCGAGGTCGGGTGTTGTGGCGTATTGACCAAGATCGGGGCCGTACCTGGCTGTATGTGGTGAGTGAACCACGACCAGGTTTCAGTTCGCTGACGGAACAGGCTGGGTGGCCTGATTTGAACGACACCTGGGACAGCCGTGACTATTCTGGCTTCCTCAACCGACTTGAAGACGGGCAACGCTGGGCTTTTCGTATGACGGCGAATCCTTCTCACTCTGTCCGGATCCGCGAAGGTGGAGAGACGAAACGTGTGGGCCATGTCACCGTCACTCAGCAGCGGCAATGGTTTCTTGATCGTGCGGAAAAGTGGGGATTCATTGTCGCCGAACATGAGGGGAGGGCGGAAGTCGTCGTCCATGATCGTCTCGTCGAGCGATTCCAACGCCAAGGTAAACCGGTGACGGTGTCGAAAGCGACATTCGATGGGATTCTCATCGTTAATAACCCCGAGGCGCTTTGTCGGACTCTCACAGAAGGTGCTGGAGCGGCTAAGGCTTACGGGTGTGGTCTTCTCACCTTGGCCCCGCCACGCTGAACCATGAGTGACGACACCACTGTCCGGCCAGTTCCTGGAGCGAAACCAGCCACGCTCCAGGAACTCGTTCGGGTCCAAGACCGGGTGTCGTTCATTTATGTCGAGCGCGCGATCATCTCCCGAGATGCGAGCGCGATCACAGCGACTGATGACGAGGGCACAGTGCATATCCCGGCCGCTGCCGTGAGCGCCCTTCTGCTCGGGCCCGGCACGAGCATCACCCATCAAGCGGTCACGCTTCTCTCAGAGAGTGGGTCGACGGTCGTGTGGACGGGCGAAAAAGGGGTGCGGTATTACGCTCATGGCCGGGGATTGTCGCACTCGTCGCGTTTGTTGGAAGCGCAGGCTGCGGCTGTGTCGAACCGGGATAAACGCCTAGCGGTGGCACGGGCGATGTACGAGATGCGTTTCGCTGGGGAGAATGTCTCCCGTTTGACGATGCAGCAACTGCGGGGTCGTGAGGGCGCTCGGGTGCGTCGCGTCTATCGTGAACAAGCTGCAAAGACCGGAGTGAAATGGACTGGGCGTGAGTATCGCCCCGATGATTTCGCCGCCTCAGATCCAGTCAACCAAGCATTATCCGCAGCGACGACATGTCTCTATGGCATCGTTCACGCCGTCATCGTGGCATTAGGCTGTTCGCCCGGATTGGGTTTTGTTCATACTGGTCACGATCGATCCTTCGTTTACGACGTCGCCGACCTTTACAAGGCGGAATTGGCGATCCCGGTCGCTTTCGAGGCGGCCGCTGCCGATGTGACCGATATCGGCGCTCACGTGCGCCGCCTCATGCGGGATCGTATGTTCGAAGCCAAACTGGCTCAACGGTGTGTGCGTGACGTCACCTGGCTCTTGCTCGGCCTCTCTGGCGCCTCGTCGGAGGACGATGGCATGGCTGAAATTGTCAAGTTGTGGGATGGACGCGACGGCTCCGTCCCCGGTGGAACGTCATACGGTGGACCTGACGATGACATGCGTCAAGCCTTGTCACCAAAAGATGCTCGGTCTCGAGAAGACTCCATAGCGGGATCTGAAGAGATTGAGGAGAGCACCGATGACGATGTCATCTTCGATGATGACGACGAGGCACTGCCATGGTAGTGGTGGTGCTGTCCGTGACCCCGGAGCGTCTCCGCGGGGTTCTCACCAGATGGCTTCTTGAGATAGCCACCGGAGTATATGTGGGTCACTTATCTGCGAGAGTTCGTCAGCATCTGTGGGCGAGAATTCAAGATGACGTTGGAAGAGGGAGAGCGATCATGGTCTGGACGACTCGCAACGAGCAGAGACTTGCCTTTCAAGTTCACAATCACGCTTGGATCCCCGTCGACTACGACGGATTCACCCTCATGCGCCGCCCAAGTGCGAAGAAATCGGTTTCGACAGATGAAGACCATGAACATGAGGCAGAAAAAAAGCGTCGCCGTCCTATGAGCAACGTTGAACGACGGCGGAGATATAAGAACGCCGTCGAGCAGAGGCATGCGTCTCGGCAGAAGGATCGTGAGTCCTCAGGATCCGACACGCAGAGCCCAGCTTCGAATGAAGGAGGAGCCTCCATGGGGTATCGTTCCTAGTCAAGAAGTGTAATCCCCGCGAATGCGGGGGTGATCCGCCGGCCTCGAGGCGATCGCCGAATCGATCCACGTAATCCCCGCGAATGCGGGGGTGATCCGCTTAGACAACGTTAATCATCCTCTCATTTTGTGTAATCCCCGCGAATGCGGGGGTGATCCGTAGTGGAATCGGCCATTCTAACCATCTCCTCAGTAATCCCCGCGAATGCGGGGGTGATCCGGCCGAGGAGGAGCTTTTCAGCTTCCTCGCCAAGTAATCCCCGCGAATGCGGGGGTGATCCTGGGGCGATGGAGACCTTCAAGGGCTCCGTTGAGTAATCCCCGCGAATGCGGGGGTGATCCTTAGGCGGGTTATAGGAATAGAAAACGGTGAAAGTAATCCCCGCGAATGCGGGGGTGATCCGCTCGTCTACCGAGGGGCGCGCGTGAGCACGTCGTAATCCCCGCGAATGCGGGGGTGATCCGCCGGGGCTGAACTAGTCGCCGCCGTGCGGAAGGTAATCCCCGCGAATGCGGGGGTGATCCCACCTGGTACCGGATCAGCGGGCGCGTGGCGCTGTAATCCCCGCGAATGCGGGGGTGATCCGGCACTTGCCGAGGAGAACGAGCGGCTCAAGATGTAATCCCCGCGAATGCGGGGGTGATCCCTCCTTGCACGACAATTAGCCCCTGAGGGCTGGGTAATCCCCGCGAATGCGGGGGTGATCCGACATATTCCTGGCGAATTAGGAGACCCAGTCAGTAATCCCCGCGAATGCGGGGGTGATCCGACTCCCGCCTATCGGGCTAGTCGCGTCACAGCGTAATCCCCGCGAATGCGGGGGTGATCCGTCAGTGGCTGCCCGTGTCCTCGACAAGGTCTAGTAATCCCCGCGAATGCGGGGGTGATCCTGGAACGCGCGATGGAAACGATTACAAAAACGAGTAATCCCCGCGAATGCGGGGGTGATCCTCGATGGGTCAACTCTCCCCTAGGCGGGGCAGAGTAATCCCCGCGAATGCGGGGGTGATCCGGCTGTGACAAGTCCTTCAATGAGGGTGGTGATGTAATCCCCGCGAATGCGGGGGTGATCCGTCATGTTGTCCTGCTGGCCGGACGTGGAAACGGTAATCCCCGCGAATGCGGGGGTGATCCGCGCTGCAACGCCTTCACGGCCTGTAGACGCGTGTAATCCCCGCGAATGCGGGGGTGATCCGCCACTCCCCCGGGCAGGCGGTGCCCACCCAAGGTAATCCCCGCGAATGCGGGGGTGATCCGACACCTGTGAGGCCGACCCGGTCTACAAGTGGGTAATCCCCGCGAATGCGGGGGTGATCCTGGGTGAGGTCGACGACCTCAATGCATCGTTGAGTAATCCCCGCGAATGCGGGGGTGATCCGCCACGTCGCCACTCGATCGGGTGGCGAGCACCGTAATCCCCGCGAATGCGGGGGTGATCCGACCTGGGAAGCGCCGGACGGCGCCAAATTGAAGTAATCCCCGCGAATGCGGGGGTGATCCGAAGGCCTAGGCTAACGTAAGTTGTTTGCCTTGGTAATCCCCGCGAATGCGGGGGTGATCCGGCATCGGACATCCTGGAGGCTGTGGCGCCGACGTAATCCCCGCGAATGCGGGGGTGATCCGACGTTCGTCGCGGTGTCGCGGGCGCCTTCCCAGTAATCCCCGCGAATGCGGGGGTGATCCCTGTTGGTTATTGACGTCGATGCGCCACGACACGTAATCCCCGCGAATGCGGGGGTGATCCTTCGACAGCGAAGCACGGCCGACGAGGTGACGAGTAATCCCCGCGAATGCGGGGGTGATCCGCTAATCGCATGAGCATGGTTGACAGGCGGTGAGTAATCCCCGCGAATGCGGGGGTGATCCGTTCTCGACCTCCTATCCTCCCCCGGGGAGAAGGTAATCCCCGCGAATGCGGGGGTGATCCGGCGCTCGAGCAAATTCCCGAGGGGCTCCGCCTGTAATCCCCGCGAATGCGGGGGTGATCCGCGTCTCCCCGTGGCTGCCCAGAGAAGTTCTGTGTAATCCCCGCGAATGCGGGGGTGATCCTTCCCCAATGACTACGCAGACGCTATCGAGGACGTAATCCCCGCGAATGCGGGGGTGATCCGCCGCTCATATCGAAGAATCGACGTTGCCGTAGTGTAATCCCCGCGAATGCGGGGGTGATCCGCGAAGCACGCTAAGCCAGCATGCGCAAGCATCGTAATCCCCGCGAATGCGGGGGTGATCCGGTCTAGCGCATCCAAGACGCCGCAGTGTCTCGGTAATCCCCGCGAATGCGGGGGTGATCCGTTGTTGACTCCAACAACAATCAAGTAAGAACAGTAATCCCCGCGAATGCGGGGGTGATCCTGCTCTCGGGCATGGACACAACAAAGTATGATGGTAATCCCCGCGAATGCGGGGGTGATCCGGCGTCTTTCCCAGTCTTCTCGGTCGCCGCGATGTAATCCCCGCGAATGCGGGGGTGATCCTATTCTCGATCGTAGTAGGGGTCTGTCAACGACGGCTGAATTTTGACCCTTTTGCGTCGGTGAATTTTGACCCCTCTTCTGGTTGTGTTTCTAGTTGTCCGCCGTTGGGGCGGGTGGTTTGAGGAGTTCGCGTCGGGTGC
>JAISHO010000016.1 GCA_031262485.1 Propionibacteriaceae bacterium | reverse complement strand
CTGAAAAACTGGAGAATACTCCACACCGACTACCGAAGACCTCACCGCACACACCCACAAACTATTACTGCGGTCATATCACTCCACTTTTACAAACTCTCATTATGAATAAGCCTCATGGTACGACGTGGGCGTTAGCGGCGTGGAGACGATGTTCGGTCACCTTGTCAAGGTTTATAATAAAGAGCGCACAATCTGTGACTGCCTTCGGTTTCGCAATCAGATGGACATCGCAATTGTCACCGATGCTGTCAAGCGATATGTCAAGCGGAAGGATAGGAATCTGAACATTCTCATGGAAATGGCGGAGACCTTCCGTGTCGCCAAGCCGCTCAGGAGTTATCTCGAGGTTCTCGTATAAAAACATCAACGCAGTCAAAGGAGGGGTATAAGTATGCTGCTGGTATCCCTGAGGATGGAGTGGTAGGAGCTGGAAAAGGATTGGCTGAACATTCACGGAATAAGAACGAGGAACTCATCGCCAGGTGGAGTCGTCTCCCGGAGATGGACTTAGATCGTTTTCGGGCCGATATCGACTCCGTCATCGATCCCCGCTTATGAGATATGTGCGGTCAACGGGAGGATCGGATGCCGGTCACTTCGCTTCGCGCCTCTCGCCGCCGCGCCCACCGCTCGCTGGCCCACCAGAAGAGCGTCACGGCTATGACGCCGGCGACGCTGTCGAGGGCGATGTCGAAGAGACGGCCGTCGCGGCCGGCGACGAAGGTTTGGTGCAGTTCGTCGAAGCAGGCGTAGGCGACGACGATCGCTGCGGCCATGACGGCACGGGCCCGGCCCCAGCGCTGAGGCCAGGTGCGGCACCACCAGGCGGTCGCAACGCCGAGGACGGCATAGACGGTGACGTGGGCCATCTTGCGGACGACGACGATGGGCACGTCGATTCCGGTGATCGATTCGATGATGCCCGCCGCCCACTGGGAGAGCCCGCCGGAATCGCCGCCGGTCTGTGCGGAGAAGGCGAAGATCACCGCCATCCACACCACGACCACGAGACCCCTTCCCACGATCCGGACACCCCCCGGGCCGGCCTTCTTCATCACGTCCTCTGACTCCTAGGGTACGTCATCGAGCCGTCTGTATCGTCAACGCAGCGCCCGGCGGAAGGTGAGGGCGATCCATGACTGTCCGAGGGGTGTTATCTGGAACATCTCCCATCCCTCGGCCTCGTATTTCTCCATGATCTCGTCGTAAACCGGCATCTCATAGATCTTCGTGCTGTCGCCATCGGGGCTGACGTGCCGATCGTCCGCTCGCGTCCAGCCGGCGTTGGATGTGAGCATGATGTTCTTGTACTGGTGCATGGGAGTCATCATAGAGAGCACGGTGGCAGACCTGGGGAGATCTATGTGACAAGGTAAAACAGAGAGATGATCAGCATCGGACGTCGAGTTCGGGCCTGAGGAGAGGTATCGGGACGAAGGTGTGCACAACCCGTCGAAACCATCCCCAGGCTGGTCGCAGAACTGCCTCGGTCGCCTCCTGATTTGTCCGAGCGGCGTGATTAACTGGGATCGCTTCGTCGCCTTCGGCCCGGAGCGCAGGATCTCGAGAACGGGGTGACGGATGAGCATGGGGCACGGCGGTCCCGGCGGCGGGCGCGGGGCGCGCATCTCGTCGGCCGATTACGAGGCGCAGCGCAAGATCAATGCCTCCGCGCCGCGGATCGAGGGGTTGACGCAGCGGATCCTCGCGTTGTTCAAGCCGTACCGGGCGGCGATCGCCGTCATGATCGCGCTCGTTTTCGTGACGGCGGCGTTGAGCGTGTGGCCGCCTATCATCACCCAGCGGATTTTCGACGATGCGCTCTTCCCCGCCGGGGGCGTCAAGATGCCGCTGCTCGTTCAACTGCTCCTCCTCATGGTCGGCCTCCTCGTCGTCTCCAGCCTCCTCGGCATTTGGCAGACGTGGCTGACGGGCCGCACCGGCAACCGCGTCATGGGCGATCTTCGGGTCAAGCTGTTCGACCACCTCCAGGAGATGGAGCTGGCCTTCTTCACGAAGACGAAGACGGGCGTCATCCAATCACGCCTAGCCAACGACGTCGGCGGGGTCGCCTCAGTGTTGACGAACACCGTCTCCAGCGTCGTCGGCAACACCGTCACCGTCATCGCCAGCCTCGTCACCATGCTCATCTTGAGCTGGGAGCTGACGGTCATCGCGCTCATCCTCACGCCCGTCCTCGTCCTCGTGCAGCGCCGCGTCGGGCAGATTCGCGCCCGCGTCGCCGCCGAGACGCAAGATTCCCTTTCGCAGATGACGGCCATCACCCAGGAGTCCCTCTCCGTCTCCGGGATCCTGCTCTCGAAATCCTTCAACCGGGGCCGTGACGAATCGCGCCGCTACGCGCAGGAGAACGACCGGCAGATCCGCCTCCAGGTCAAGCAATTGATGACGGGCCAAGGCTTCTTCGCCGTCGTCCACATCTTCGTCTCCCTCATGCCGGCCATCATCTATCTGTTGGCCGGTCTGTTCATCGAGGGGGGCGACACCTCGATCACAGCCGGCACCCTCGTCGCCTTCACCGCCGTTCAAGCCCGCCTCCTCCAGCCGATGATGGGCCTGTTGCGCGTCGCCCTCGACCTGCAAACCTCCCAGGCGCTCTTCGCCCGCATCTTCGAATACCTCGACCTCACCCCCGCCATCCGCGACGCCCCCGACGCCCGCGAGGTCGACGAGTCACACCTCGGCGAGATCAGCTTCGAGGACGTCTCCTTCCGCTACCCCGACGCCTCCCCGAACGACCGGCCCACCCTCGACAGCGTCTCCTTCGCGATCGCGCCGGGGGAATTCGTCGCCTTCGTCGGCCCCTCCGGCGCCGGCAAGACGACCGTCGGCTACCTCGTCGCCCGGCTCTACGAGGCGACGGGCGGGGCAGTCCGTTTCGCTGGAGATGACGTCCGCGCGCTCGCCCAATCGAGCATCATCGATCACGTCGGCATCGTCTCCCAGCAGAGCTACCTCTTCCACGCCTCCATCGCCGAGAACCTCCGCTACGCCAAACCCGACGCCACCGAAGAAGAGCTGCGCGAAGCCTGCCGGCAAGCCAACATCCTCGCCACCATCGAATCCTTCCCCGAGGGGTTCGACACCGTCGTCGGCGAGCAGGGCTACCGCCTCTCCGGCGGCGAACGTCAACGCATCGCCATCGCCCGCGTCATCCTCAAAGACGCCCCCGTCCTCATCCTCGACGAGGCGACGAGCGCGCTCGACACCGTCTCCGAACGCGTCGTCCAAGAAGCCCTCGACGAAGCCAGCAAGAACCGCACCGTCGTCTCGATCGCCCACCGGCTCTCGACGATCGCTCACGCCGATCGCATCTACGCCCTTGAGGCCGGCCGGATCGTCGAATCCGGCAGCCACCGCGAACTCGTCGCCGCCGGCGGGCTCTACGCCACCCTCTACGCCGAACAGCAAGTCACCGATGAGGATGAAGCCCCCGCGGCGCTCGAACCAGTCGCCAGTTGACTATGTGATCCGAGAATCTGTGACGACTCGACGCGTGGAGACGGATGCGGCTCAGGATTCGGGTGTCACAGTCCGCTGGAAAGTGGAAGAAAGGGTGGGGAAAGAGATCTCCCCCGCGCCCGCTCCGATCGGGGCGGCAGTCAGCTGATCAGCCGAGCAGGCGCTCGATCTCCGGCGCGATCGATTCCGGGGTCGTCGTCGGCTCGTACCGCGCGACGACGTTGCCCTCGCGGTCGATGAGGAACTTCGTGAAGTTCCACTTGATCTGCTCGTCGTCGACCGTTGAGCCGTACACCGTCTTGATATAAGCCGTCATCGTCGCCGCCTTGACGCCCTTGCCGAAACCCTCGAACCCCTTCTGCGACGTCAGGTAGCGGAAGAGCGGAATGGCGCCCTCGTCGCGCACGTCGACCTTCTTCGAGAGGGGGAAGGTGACCCCGAAACGGACCTGGCAGAACTCGGCGATCTCCTCCTCGGTTCCCGGCTCCTGGCCCTTGAACTGGTCGCAGGGGAACCCGACGACGACGAAACCCTGCTCGCCGTACTTCTCGTAGAGCGCCTCGAGCCCCTCGTACTGCGGGGTGAAGCCGCACTTGCTGGCGGTGTTGACGATGATGAGCACCTTGCCGGCGTATTCCTTCATGCTGACCGGCTTGCCCTCGATCGAGGTGTAGTCGAAGTCGTAGACGCTGCTCATGCGGTGCTCCTGTCGTCGAACGTCCGTCCATCATAGTGGCCGCTGTCGCGCCCGGATGGGGCAAGCGAAAAGGGGAGCGCCCACATGGACGCTCCCCCAGAGCTTTGGATGATTCGGCTCAATTTCGATTGACCTGGAAGTCAGGCGGCGGCCTCCGGGAGCACCGGATTTGAGTCGGATCGTATCGTCTCACCTAGGAGACGATGCTGTGCTCTCGCTGCGATCAGCCAATGAAGACGGCGTGAAGCAGGTCGACCAGGTTGTAGGCCAGGACGCCGAGGCCCGAGGACAAGGTGGCGACACCGAGGCCCAGGTTGCCGAGGCCGATGCCGAAAGCGTTGATGAGACCAGAAAGCATGTTGGTATTCCTTCCCCAAGGGGGTCGCACACGGAGCAACCCCGAATTAGTTATGTAAAGCCGGACAACTCTGAGTTGCCCTTCCTGAGATTTAACATTTTGTTCAACCCCGTAACTCAATTCTAGGATCTTTTCAACAGAATGTGCAACTCGGGGTGAGGTTCTCTCTCATATGTTGAGATGGTTGCGAAGAAGTAGCCTCTGACAAGGGGAAAAAGAGGAAGATGATGGCGAGGTGGAAGCGTCTCCGCTCCGAGGCCATGGAGAGCGCGCCGGCGAGTCCTTCTCTGACAGACGACGTGGGGCCCCGCGACCGGATCGATCGCGGGGCCCCAGTGCTCAGCCGCCGACGCGGCTCAAGGGTTCACCTCAACTGGTGTGCGTCGCCTCCTGGGGAGACCGGGAGCTGCGACGCCGGGCCACCAGCACCCCGCCGCCGATGACAGCGAGCATCCCGATGATGAGCGCCACCGTGATGAACGGTGTCGAGCCCGTCTGCGGGAGGGTGGTGGCAGTGTCGCTCGGCGCCGGAACCACGGGCAGATCCGGTGTGACCGGAATCTGGGCGCCTGGTCCAGCGATGATGGTGCCGAGTGTGGTGTCCGTCGCGGCCCGCGTCGCGTTGAGCGAGAGCAGGACGACGCGGCCCGTCATCGTTTCAGTAAGAGCGTCGATGAAGAGCCCTTCGGCGAGATACGAGCTCGGGTCGATGGCGGACGTGGGGACGGTCTCGTCACGGAGCACGGGTGAGACGTCGGCGCCGGTTAAGGCGACCAACTCCTCAAGCGTGACCGTCGAGTAGTCGCCGTAGACGGTGATGCCGGAGTCGTCGACGGTGATCGTCGGCCAGGCGAAAGTGACATCTGCGAACAACGGGAAGGGCAAGGTGACAGGCGAACCGTCGAGCGGGACGGTGATCTCACCGGTCACGGGCTCACGAACAAACTTTTGCTGCGGCGTGCCAGGAGCGAAGTAGGTCTTCTCCCAGGTGTAAGGGACGGTGATCTCGGTGAGTCCAAGGTCGTCGGCTGCGTCGCCGGTCAGATCGGCGGCAATGCTCAACGGCACCTGTTCTTCGACCACTCGGACGGGCAGACGAGTGACCACCCCATGCCCTGAGTACGAGGCGCCATGAATGATGGTGAGAACGTAATCGCCTGACGGAATCGAGCCCCCAGACGATTCAGGAGTCGTACGGAGCGAAGCGCAACCGATTGACGCGGGGTTGAGATCGGCGGGCACTCCCATGTCGGCGCATGAATCTTCGGTCCAGTCGTCCATCCCCGGCGCGGTCCATTCGATGCTTCCCATCGATCCGATGGTTCCCGAGATCCCGATCTCCGCGGCCGCGCTGTCAGGAGTCCAAAAGGCATCCGCGAGGGCTAGATCTTTCGCCCGCGTCAAGGGATCGAATTGATTTCCAGACTCCGCTAGCGGAACGAAGAACACCGAGTTGCTGAAAAAGCCAGCGGAGATGTTCGGCGTCCCCAAGGAGGCGAGAAGGGTCCGGCTCAATGTGGCGCTCAGCTCCTCGCTCCCGGACACCTCGATGAACTCCATCGGCGCGGTCTCGGGGTAGAGGTTCGAGACGACGACGGAGCTGTGCGAATAATTCGGCGAGACCGGGGCCTCGGCCCAATCCCCTGGCTCGCTGACCAGGGATTCTTGCATGAGGTAGTCGATCCAGGCGTCGCGGTCGAGCAGGCCGGTGTCGCGAGCGTCCGTCCCCTCCGCCATGACGCGATAGTTGTCGCCACCGGAGGCGAGGAAGGAAACGGTGATGATGCGGTATTCCTTGTCGGCTTCGACCGGCTGACCGTCGACGAAGATGGCACGGACGTGGCTGGCCGGGTCGCTCCAGCCGCAACCCTCTTCCATGGTGCAGGGATCGGCTTCGGGCTGATCGGTGTCGACAATGTAGGAGACGTTCGACGAGAGGCCGGTGGCGAGGAAGGCGCGCGAGGGACGTTCGCCCGTCTCCGTCGTCTGCCACTGCTGCTCGAGGAAGGTCTTGAGCTGCGCGCCCGTCACTGTGACGGTCCACAGGTTGTTGGCGAAGGGGAGGACGGCGTTGGCTTCGGCGTAGGTGACATTTCCGTCGAAATCAGGGCCGTCCCCATCGGAATCGGCGTAGAGCAGCTCGGCGCGCAGCCCGCCGCCAGCGTTGACGATGCCGATGTCGGCGATGATGGCGTCAGAGGAGTCGGAGTCGGCGGCGTTGAGGAAGGCGTCGGCCACGAGCGTGCCGAGGGTCGATTCGTTGGCGCGGTCGTCACGGGTGGCGGAGCCAGTGTTCTCGTAAATGTAGTAGTGGTCGGAACCGCTCATACCGTTGGAGACCCACTCTCCGCCCTTGAACGAGGTGGTGATGTCGTCAGAGATCTTCCCGACGGTCTGTTGGCCAAGCGCCTGACCCGTCTCGACGGCGGCCGCGACATGGTCGGCGATCGTCTGGACGTTGCCGATGGCGAGCATGGCGGCTTCCTCGGCGCTGCCGACTTCGGGGGCGGCCATCGAGGTGATCGTCTGGGCCGTCCCGGAGGTGACGGTCATCGTCGCGGGGTCGATGACGAGGTCGATGACGCCGATGGCGGAGCCGTAAGACGCGGCCTGGACGATCGGGCGTCCGTTGGCCTGCCAGGCGTACAGCTGGTGGGTGTGAGCGGTGATGATGGCGTCGACGTTGGCGTTGGTCTCGTTGGCGATCCGGGTGAAGACCTCACTGGCGGCCTCGGCGGCCTCGAGCGAGGTGGGGTCGGAGGCGCCCTCGTGGTAATCGGCCACGATGACATCAGCCAAGTTGTTGTCCGTCAGGTAGTCGGCCCAGGTGTTGACCGCGGCGACGGGATCGGTGAAGTCGAGTCCGACCACGCCGGCGGGGCTGACGAGGGCCGGGGTCTCCTGGCTGACGACGCCGATGATGCCGACGCGGATGCCGTTGCCGAGGGTTTGGACGTGGTAGGCGGGCAGGGCGGCCTCGCCGGTGGCGGTGTCGATGACGTTGGCGCCGAGATAGGTCCAATCTGCGGCCGGGATGACGCGGTCGCGCAGATCGGCGAAGCCGCCGTCGAACTCATGGTTGCCGACGGTGGAGGCTTCGAAACCGATGCCTGCGGCGACGAAATCATTGAGGACGTCGATCGTCGGCTGATCCTGCTGAACGAACGAGTCGAAGAGCGAGGCGCCGATGTTGTCACCTCCGGAGACGACGAGGGTCGATTCGGGGGATTCGAGGGCGGCCTGCTCGAGGGTCGCGGCCCACGGCACGGTGATGTCGGTGGAGATGCGGCCGTGGAAGTCGTTGAAGGAGATGATCCGCACGGAATCCGCAGTGGCGGCCCGATCGGCGACGGCTTCGGTGGCCTGGGCCGGAGCTTCTTCGACGGGCGCGGCCGGTGGATCCTGGGAGACGGCCGGTTCCTCGACGGGAGATTCGGCCGGTTGCGCGGCGCCGACCTCGGCTGGCGCCTCCGGGGCCACGGCATCCGTCGTCTGCGGCGCCGCCGCCTGCGTCGTGACGGGTTCGGTGACCGCCTCCGGTGCGGTGATGCTCGTGATGGCTGGTTCGGTGATGGCGCCATCACCGGTGTCGGCCAGCGCCGGGACGATCCCGGTGAGGCTGAACGAGGCGGTCAACAGGGCGACCGCGCTGAGGAGACCGCCAATGCGATGGCGGGGAGTAGACAACATGGCACGTGCCTTTCAGTGGGGGGCAAGACCGAGGGCGAAGGCCGAGAGACGGCGAACGTTGCCCTCACCACTCCAGCGAAATCAGGGCGTCACTATATGTGCCTACGTCCCTTGGTAATTTGCCATAGTACTAGCCCCGTCACAGGTTGTCCACGATTTCACCACCCTGTCATGATGCCTCTGACAAGGTAAAATATGACGAATCACCAGTGAATTCGATGAACCGGTGGTGACGCGTGTCGGGTCGGCGCCCCCAGGAGGGGCGCGACAGACCGCCAGTGGTCTGTCGCGCCTAAAACGTCGTCTTCGTGGCGTCCGGTGGGGCCTCCAGCCGCGTTGTCGTCGTCGCCGGTAGGTCCACTACCGGCTCCTCCTCCGCCTTGCTGGCCACCCCACCGGTCACCCCGAACCTCAACATTTAAGCGC
>JAISHO010000032.1 GCA_031262485.1 Propionibacteriaceae bacterium | reverse complement strand
CCCCGCCAGGGAGCGCCTCGACGACCGGAGCCGGGCGAGCGTTCAGTCCGCGCTGGTCGCCGCGGAGCGCTCTCGGACCGTGCCCACGGCGGAGGCGGAACCGGGAGCGCGTCTCGGTCGGGGGACAGAGACGCGCTCCATCTCTCTCGCCGCCCCGGGGGCGTGTTGCGGCGCCATCGGCTCCTGCCCGTGCCCGACGCACGCGATCCTCGGCGAGGCGGAGTCGCTGACGACGCCCGGCCCCGACTCCCCGCCGTCGGCGCCGCAGGATCGTCCCGTCGCCCATCCCGCCCGGCCGTGGTTCCTGCCTACGGCTGGCCTCGGCCTCATCGCGCTCGTCGTCGTCAGCCTCTTCGTCGGCGTCGCCGACGTCACCCCGGCCGCTCTGCTGACCCAGGGGGCGGACGGCGAGGCGGCCCGGCTCCTCGTCGTCTCACGCTTACCGCGCACTCTCGCGCTCGTCCTCGCCGGAGCGGCTACCGCGATCGCTGGGCTCCTCATGCAGATGCTCGTGCGCAACAAGTTCGTCGAACCGTCGACGACGGGGGTGACGGAGTCGGCCACGCTCGGCCTCCTCGTCGTCCTCATCGTCGCGCCCGGCTTGCCGCTGCTGGCCAAGATGTCGGTGGCGGCCGTCTTCGCCGTCGCCGGCACCGCCCTCTTCCTCACCGTCCTGCGCGCCGTGCCGGCCCGGCAGACCGCCCTCGTCCCCCTCGTCGGCATCATGCTCGGCGGGGTCATCGGCGCCGTCACGACGTTCTTCGCCTACCGTCTCGACCTCCTCCAAGCCCTCGGCGCTTGGACCCAAGGCGACTTCTCCGGTGTGCTGCGCGGGCGTTACGAGTTGCTCTGGCTGGCCGGGATCCTCACCGCTGTGGCCTGGTTCGCGGCCGACCGTTTCACCGTCGCCGGGCTTGGCGCCGACGTCGCCACCAACCTCGGCCTCAACCATCGCCGTGTGTTGTGGTTGGGCCTCGTCATCATCTCGGTGACGAGCGCTGTCGTCGTCGTCACCGCCGGGACGGTGCCGTTCCTCGGCCTTGTCGTGCCCAACATCGTCTCCTTGTGGATGGGCGATCATCTGCGTCGCTCGATCCCCTGGGTCGCCCTGCTCGGCTCATCCTTCCTCGTGCTCTGCGACATCGCCGGCCGGCTCATCCGCTACCCCTACGAGGTGCCGTTGGGTGTCGTCGTCGGCGTCGTCGGGGCGGTGCTCTTCCTCTGGCTGCTTCTGCGCAAGGAGTCGCATGTCCACTGACATTTTCCCTCCCGCGGCGCCTGCCTCACGATTGACGCAAAGACGAGGTGAGGTGGCCGGGTTCGCCGGATCGTCCGGGGGCTCCGCGTCGCCGCGATCCACCAACGCTTCTGGTGCGGCTTCTCCCCATGCCGGTTCGACGGTCGATCGTTCCGCTGCCGTTCCTGCTCTCGTGGGTGGGAATGGCGTCGAGCCGCCGAAGTCGTCAATGGCGCTCCTGCGGGCCTGGTGGCGCGCCTTGCCGGCGTGGGCCGGGCTCGTCCTCCTCGCGGCTGTCGTCGTCGTCCTCGTCGCGGTGTTCCTCTTCACCGGGGTGACCGGCTCGTGGGAGTTCGCGCTCACCTTCCGGGCGCGCAAGATCGCCGTCATGGTCGTCGTCGGCGCCGCCATCGGCGCATCGACGGTGTTGTTCCAGACGGTCACCGGCAACCGCATCCTCACCCCGTCGATCATGGGGTTCGACGCCCTCTACATGCTCGTGCAGACGGTCACGGTGTTCTTCTTCGGCGTCACCGTCTTAGCGACGGCCGATCCGATCCTCCAGTGGACGATCCAAGTCGCCCTCATGATGGCGTGCGCGGTGCTGTTGTTCCGCTGGGTCTTCGGGGCGGCGGGGCGCAGCCTGCACCTCGTCCTCCTCGTCGGGCTCGTCGTCGGTGTGTTGTTCCGCAGTGTGACGTCGCTCATGCAACGGATGATGGATCCGACGGATTTCGCCGTTCTTCAGGACGCCTCCTTCGCCAGCTTCACGACGGCCGATCCGCGTCTGCTCGCCGTCAGCGCGCTCGTCCTCATCGGCTGTGGGATCTTCCTGTGGCGCAGTTGCCCGCGCTTCGATGTCGTCGGGTTGGGCGAGCAGTGCGCCATCAGCCTCGGCGTCAACTATCGCTGGTGCACGACCCGGTCGATCCTCGTCATCTCGCTCCTCGTCGCCACCTCGACGGCGCTCGTCGGGCCGGTCACCTTCCTCGGCCTCATCGCCGCCAACCTCGGGTATGCCCTCGTGCGCACCTATCGGCACGTGTACACCATCCCCGCCGCCGCGCTCGTCGGAGTCGCCTTCCTCGTCGGCGGCCAACTCGTCCTCGAACGCGTCTTCGGATTGACGACAGCATTGTCGATCATCATCGAATTCGTCGGGGGGATCGTCTTCGTCGCCCTCCTCCTCGGCGGACGCCGTCGTTCGGGAGTGTGAAAGCGATGGCGATGGGAACAAGGAGCGGGCACGGGCAGAGGTGTGATCACACGATCGGGAACCCACACGGGGCGCCGGCGCCGAACCGCGGGATTCTCGTTCCTGCGGTGATGGGTGTGATCGGGAATCGAGAACAGTGCGATCGACGGCGAGGGCGAGCTTTTCCGATCGAGCACGAGGAGGCAGGTCGATGATCGTCCTAGACGGAGTGACGAAGCGTTACGGCGCCAAAGCGGTCGTCGACGACGTCTCCCTGGCGTTGGGCGATGTCGGGATCACCTCGATCATCGGCGCCAACGGGGCGGGGAAATCCACTCTTCTCTCCCTCATCGGGCGGCTACTCCCCTTGAGCTCCGGCCGCGTCACGATCGACGACCTCGACATCACAACAGCTCAAGGTGACGACCTGGCCAGGCGGATGTCGATCCTGCGCCAGGAGAACCACATCTCCGCCCGCCTGACGGTGCGCGACCTGGTGGGTTTCGGCCGCTATCCCCACTCCAAGGGCCGCCCCGGCCCCGACGACCTCGCCGCCGTCGACCAAGCCCTCGACTACCTCGACCTGACGGATCTGTCGACCCGCTTCCTCGACGAGCTGAGCGGTGGGCAGCGCCAACGCGCCTACATCGCCATGGTGTTGGCCCAAGACACCCACTACGTCCTCCTCGACGAGCCCCTCAACAGTCTCGACCTCAAACATTCCCTCGAGATCATGCGCCTGCTCCGCCGCATGGCCGACGACCTCGACAAACGCATCCTCATCGTCCTGCACGACATCAACATCGCCGCCGCCCACTCCGACAAGATCGTCGCCATGGCCGACGGCCACATCGTCGCCGCCGCCCACCCCGACGAGGTCGTCACCCCCGAGATCCTCGAGGCCGTCTTCGACATCCCCATCGACGTCCGCCAGATCGACGGCCGGAAAGTCGCCCTCTGCTTCGGGTGATGTCGAGAAATCCCACAATTCCGAGGTGCAGAAACCCGAGATTTCGATCCACCTGAATCCGAAATCTCGATGCGGTGAAACGTGATTCTCGGTCCAGCCGCATCCGATATGTCGATGCGCCGTCGGCTGGGATCACGATCGGCTCATGGCTGGTAGCTCAGCACCGCTCGGGCGGTGCGCTCGTCGGTGACGATGGAGCTGAGGAAGCCGGTGCGCAGCACAGCGTGGAGGGCGGGGACTTTCTCCGGGCCCCAGGCCACGACGACGGACCAGGGGATGTCGCCGAGGCGCTCGGGAGCCATCGTGATGAGCCGCTCGCACAGCGAGGTGCGGACGTGGCGACCGGCGGCGTCGAAATGATGACCGCAGATGTGGGCGACGGCCCCGCCCCGGATGACTTCGTCCTCGATCTCGGCCGTCATGAAGGGGGCGAGGATCGCCCCGGAGCCGCCATCCTGGCGGACCGCCCCGACGCCGCAGACGGCGATGTCGGAGCGCGCGGCGAGTTCGAGGGTGGTGAGGACGACCTCCTCGTGGCGCACCGAGGCGGCTACGGCGGCGCTGCTCAACACGAGGGGCACGGGCAGGGGGCGGTGGATGCCGCCCAATCGTTCCGCCATCCGGCGGCAGAGCTCGGGACTGTCGGCCATCTGCTGATCGACGCGCCCGAGCGAGCCGATCATCTGGGTGACGCAGGAAGACGGCCACCGTTGCTGCGGCATGGCGTCGACGACGGCGGCGAGCGAGGAACCGTTGGAGAGGGCGAGCATGGCGCGTGGGCCGCCCCACCCGGCGATCGTCTGCCCGGCCAGGCGCCCGACCGCTTCGGCCGTCCGCGTGGTGTCGCTGATGGCGACGGCGGCGTGACGCAAGCCGAAACGGCGTTGGAGCTGTGTCTCGCATTCGAGGGCTTGTTCGAGGGGGTGTGAGATGGTGACGCGGACGATCCCGCGTTCGCGCGCCTCAGCCAGGAGCCGGGACACCGTCGGGCGCGAGTAGCCGATCCGCCCGGCGATCTCCTGCTGGGTGAGGTCGTCCTCGTAGGCCATCCGGGCGACGGCGAGGAGGAGCTGGAGGTGCTCTCGCGAGGAATCTGATGTGGACATTCGTTCATCTTTGATCGAAATGGAACGTGCGGTCACGTCGTTTGACAAGCGCATAATAGCGGAGACGGCCAGGCTGAACGGGCGGTTGGTGATCATATGTTCACGGAAGTTCTTGCCTCAGACGCCTGCTGTCGTCAATGATCGAGGCATCACGAACGACGGCGTCGGACGAGGGCAGAGCCGCTCCACCGAGCACATTCCAGCACCGACGCCCCAACACAACCACCCGATGAAGGGAAGCTCGATGCCATTCGCCCGCACCATCCTCGGCGACGTCGAACCGTCGTCCCTGGGCGTCGTCAACGCCCACGACCATCTCATCCGCACCGGCGCCGGCGAGGTCTACCTCGAGCCGGAGCATCTCCTCGCCGACGTCGACAAAGCGGTCGAGGAGGCCACCTCCTTCGTCGAGGCCTCCCGGCGGTGGGCCGAGGGGGGAACGGTCGTCGACATGTGCCCGGCCAACTGTGGCCGCGACGCCGAGAAACTGGCCGAGGTGAACCGGCGCGTTCCCGGCCTGCAGGTCATCGCCGCCACCGGATTCCACCGCCAGCGCGTCTACCTCGAGACAAGATCCCACTGGGTGAGCCGCTACAGCGTCGAACGGATCGCCGAACTGCTCGTCGCCGACATCCGCGAGGGGATCGACCGGCACGATTACTCCGGCCCGATCGTCGAGCGGACCGAGCACAAGGCCGGCGTCATCAAAGTGGCGACCTCCTACGGCGTCATCACCCCTTTCGAACGGAAATGCATGGAGGCGGCCGCCCTCGCGGCGATCGAGACGGGATGCCCCATCAACACCCACACCACCTACGGCACCTGTGGCCTCGAACAGGCCCAAGAGCTCATCAAGCTGGGGGTGGAGCCCTCGCAGATCGCGATCGGGCACATCCAACGCAACGCCGACGTGTATTACCTCTCCCAGATCCTCGAGACGGGCGTCTACCTCGAGATTGACGGCACCTATCGCATCAAATACCAACCTGACTCGAACCGGATCATGGAATTGCGCGAACTCGGCGCCCGCGGCTACGGCCAACGCATCCTTCTGGGCACCGACTCCGGCAAGAGCTCCTATCAGAAGGCCTACGGCTCCGTCACCGGCGTCGACTACAACCCCGCCGTCGACGGGCCAAGGATGCTGGCCGAGGGCTTCGAACGGAGCTACGTCGACGACCTCCTCATCAACAATGGCCAGCGTTTCTTCACCTTCCGTCGGGAGGCCTGAGATGGCGCCGCGTCTCCAGTTAGCCGTCGACAGCCCCGATCTCGTCACCGCTTTCGGCCCGCTCAACCAGGTGGCCGACGCCGTCGACGTCGTCGAGGCCGGAACCATCCTCATCATCGGGGAGGGGTTGCGGGCCGTCCGCGAGATCCGCGCCCTTTACCCGGCTCAAACGGTCCTGGCCGATGTGCGGATCGCTGAGGCCGGCTCCCTCATAGCCCGGCACTGCTTCGAGGCCGGAGCCACCTGGGTGTCCTGCGTGGCGGGAGCGTCCTTGACGACGATCGGGCAGGTCGTCGCCGTCGCCGGGGAGTTCGGCGGCGAGGTCCAAGTCGAATTGGGCGAGACGTATTCCCTTGATCGGGCCCGGGCGTGGCGCGAACTGGGCGCCGAGCACGTCATCGTCAAACGCTCACGCGACCAGGAGGCTGCGGGCAACCTCTCCTGGGGGCCTGCGGACGTCGAACGGATCCACGAGCTGGCCGGCTTGGGCTTCACCGTCACCGTCACCGGCGGCATCACGGCGGGTGATCTCGACGTCTTCGCGGGCGCCCCCGTCGGCGTCGTCATCGCGGGCCGCTCGATCATGGGCGCCGCCGACCCGACCGCCGCCGTCGCCGAATTGAGAGCGGCGATGGAACGGGTGTGGCCATGAGCGCGTTGACGGCTCCGGCGCCGATCGCTCGGTCTGCGCCCGTTGCTCCCGGGGGCGACAGCCTAGGGCGGGCCGGGGAGGGGATCAGCCTCGGGATCTACGAGAAAGCCCTCGTCACCGCGCCGAGTTGGGACGCCTTCCTCGCTCAGGCCGCCGAGGCTGGGTTCAGCTTCGTCGACCTCTCCGTCGACGAGTCGCCGCAGCGATCCGCCCGCTTGGCCTGGAGCGCCTCCGAACGCGCCCATGTGAACGCGGCCGCGCACCGTCAAGGCGTCCAATTGGGCGGGATCTGCCTGAGCCTGCACCGGCGAATCATGCCCGGCTCGGCCGACCCGGCGATCCGCCGCCAAGCCGGCCAGGTCTACCGTTCGGGCGTCGACCTGGCGGCCGACCTCGGGATCACCGTCCTCCAGATCGCCGGATATTACGCTTACTATGAGCCCGACGATCCCGCCGCTCGCGACCGATACATCGACACCTTGGCCGAGGCCGCTCCTTATGCCGCTCGGGCCGGGGTCGTGCTGGGGATCGAGAACGTCGACGGCCACGACATCGCCTCGATCCCCGACGCGGTCGCCGTCGTCGACGAGATCGCCAGCCCGTGGGTGCAGGTCTACCCCGACATCGGCAACATCGCCGAACATGGGGGCGACGCCGCCGAGGAGCTCCGCCGCGGCGAGGGGCGCATGGTCGCTCTCCACGTCAAGGACGTCTTCCCCGGTCGGCCTCGGCGGGTCCCCTTCGGCGAGGGGGTGGCTGATTTCGACGGCGCTTTCGCCGAACTGCGCCGCCAGCGGTGGTCGGGCCGGATCATGCTCGAGATGTGGAACGACGACGCCGCCGACTCCCTCGACCGATGCGTCCAAGCCCGGCAGTTCATCGACGAACGGCTGACCCGGGCCGGGCTCGCCGTCATCCCACCTGGCCCGGCCCCTCTCTGAATCCACCCACGTTCCAGGGGTGTCGACAGCGGAGCCGCTCGGCCATCGCCCTCATCGCCCCTCATCCCACCTTGAAAACCACCCCCTTCACAACCACCACTTCCACAGGAGTAAGTACAGTGTTTGACTTGACGACGATCGGCGAGGGACAGATCCGCCTCACCGTCCCCCACGGCGAACGCCTCTCGCAAACCCGCCAGTTGCGGGTGACGGCGGCGTGCTCAGAGGCCAATGTGTCCGGGCTGCTCTCCCAATTCGGCCGCAAGGCCTCCTGGTGCTCCGTCCTCCCCGAGGGCGACTTGGCGGAACGATGCCTGTCGGAGTTCCGCTCCGTCGGCGTCGACATGACGAATATGATCCGTGTTCCCACGGGCCGGGTCGCGTTGTATTTCATGGAGCCGGGCGAATCGCCGATGCCCTCCCGTGTCACCTACGACCGTCTCGACACTCCGTTCCGGAGCATCGAGTCGAGTCAGATCGACTGGGACTCCATGCTCGACACCCGGCTCGTCTTCGTCACCGGCATCACCGCCTCCTTGACACAACACACGATGGCCGTCGTGCGGGAGCTGGCCGACCGAGCCGCCGAACGGGGCGTCGACATCGCCCTCGACGTCAACTATCGCAGTCTGTTGTGGGGCCCTGACGAGGCCCGGGCGGCGCTCGAGCCGATCGCCCGGCGGGCCCGGATCATCTTCTGCTCCCGGCGTGACGCCGACACCGTCTTCGGCATCGCCGGCGACCGCGCCGGATGCCCCAAACGGGTCCGGGAGGAGTTCGGCGCCGAGCACGTCGTCTCGACCGATCAAACCGCCGGGGTCTACTACGCCGGGCCCGACGGAGAACGGGAGTTCGACGTCGAACCGGTGCCCGTCGTCGACCGGCCCGGGGCCGGCGACTCCTTCGTCGCCGGAACCCTCCACGGTTTCCTCGACGGCGACGTCCTCGCCGGCATCGGCTACGGCATGCGCGTCGCCCGGTTCGCCCTCACCCACCACGGCGACCTCACCCACATCAGCCCTTCTGAACTGGCGATCCCCGTCACGACCGACATCATCCGCTGAGCGGGCTCGTCGGTCCCTCCCAACCCATCCGTCCCTCGTAGAGAGGAATCCATCCCCATGACCACCACCCTTGTCGCCCCATCGATGAGCGCGACCCAACAAATCGACAGCCGCCCCTTGACGCGCAATCAGCGCAGCCTCATCGGGCTGGCCATCGTCGGCAACGTCTCTGAATTCTTCGACATGTTCCTCATCGGCTTCGTCGTCTCGCTCCTGACGACGCCGTGGAACCTCACCGGTGTCGAGGCCGGTGTCATCCTCGCATGCTCCGGCCTCGGCACCGTCGTCGGGGCCATCATGTGGGGTCGTCTCGCCGACCTCATGGGACGTCGCAAAGCGTTCTTCTGGTGTGTCCTCATCTTCGTCTTCTTCACCTTCATCTCGATCTTCACCCCGGAGCGCGGTTGGTGGATGCTCGCCCTCCTCCGCGTCGGCGTCGGGATCGGTGTCGGCGGCCTCAACATCACATCGATTCCCTACGTGCAGGAGTTTGTCCCCGCTAAACAGCGAGGATTGCTGGCTGGTTTGGCTTCCGTCTTCATCCCCCTCGGCCTCCTCCTCGGCGCCCAGGCGCAACAGTGGCTTGGCGAGCCGCTCGGGTGGCGCGGCCTCATCGCCCTCGGCGTGCTGCCCGTCTTCCTCCTGATTTGGTTGCGTACGGTGCCCGAGTCGCCGCGCTTCCTCCAACTCCAAGGCCGCCTCGACGAGGCCCGCCAAGCACTCGCTTGGGCCATGATGGTCGACCGCTCCGAGGTCGGCGAACTCCCCGCCGCCGAACATGCCCAGCGCGCCTCGTATGGTGTCGTCTTCCGCAATCATCTCCGCCCGCTCGTCATCATCACACTCGGCTCCTTCTGCTTCATCCTCGGCTCCTTCACCGTCCAGTCGTGGGGCCAGACCCTCCTCAAGGACGGCTTCGGCTTCTCCGTCTCCTTCGTCGGGTTGCTCTTCACCTTCGTCTCCCTCGGCGACATGGTGGGCCGCTTCGCCTCCGCCTGGCTGGCCGACATCATCGGCCGTCGGATGGTCATGCTCAGCTTCGGCCTCCTCGGCGCCGTCGGCGCGCTCGTCGCCGCGTTCGCCGACACCGGCTGGGTCTTCTTCGTCGGCATCCTCATCACGATGACCTTCGGCGACGGCGCCTTCGGCATCCTCAACGCCTTCGGCGGAGAGCAGTTCCCCAACGAGGTCCGCTCCACCGGTTTGGGCCTCGGCTACGGCATCGGCGCCACCGCCAAGATCGTCGGCCCCGCCCTCATGGGCCTGCTCATCGGCGGCGACATGGTCAAGCAGAACGTCACCCTCGACGCGGTGCCCCCGGCTTTCATCCTCTTCGCCGTCATGCTCGTCCTCGGCGGGATCATCTACCTCTTCGCCAAGGAGACCAAAGCGGTCTCACTCGAGAAGATCTGACGTCCGGATCCGGCGGCACCGTCACCTCAACCGCCGCCGGATCGTCACGGGGTGGGACCAGTCGCGTGCCTGGTCCCACCCCTTTTTCTCTCCCCGGAGGGCGACCTGGATGATGAAACTTGTAGGCTGAGAGCCCATGAAATCTGTCTACTGACCTCTTATGACTAGGAAATACTATATTTATTTCTTTCGGTAAATGTCATAACATCAAACCGTTCTGAACACGGCGGTGCAGGCGGCAGAATGACCCCATGGATCTCACCGGCGGCTTCTTCAGCACCTATACCCCCACCGATCCAGCTGAGGTGGCTCGACAGGCGGAGATCGACCGACGGACGCTTCAGCTCGGTCCGAAGGCGTGCCCGGAGGACGGCGAGGTCGTCGGCATCGGTGTGATCTGCGACATCATGCCACCCGATCCTGAACGACCGTTCCAGTATCATGTCAGCTTCTACGAGTTCGTCGATCTCGCCTCGGGCAAACGTGTCATCATCCAGAATGATCGCGGCGTCTCGATGGGTGGGGTATGGGCGAACCCCGACGGGACGAGTGGACGTTACCGTCCCCTTGTCACCGAGGACACAGTCCGTCAAGATGCGGACGGCGCCCTCCAGCCCGACGAGGGTGATGTTGAGGACGCCGGAGAGAAGCGCCCCTGGCACTGGCTCAGCGAGTTGGCCGCACGACAAGGGATATCTGTGACGCCAGAGCGGCTCAAGTCGCTTGATTATCAGTACGAGCACACCAACGAGCTTCAAGCCAGAATCCGCGACGATCGCGGTGGTGCAACAAAAAGTCACCACTATCACTAGATGTAGTGACTCATCCCGTAAAATTTACTGGATGGAACCCGTAAAATTTACGGGATGGGAGCACTGTGGCCGCCGATCGGCGGCACTCGTCTTGCCGCTGTTCTTTGCCGGAGAACGGTGATCTGAGCGGAGGGACATCGAAGCGGACACCCTCCTCAGTCACCGCTCGTGCAGACGGTGGTGATCGTGAGGTCGCCGATGGCGTCGGTGGGGGCGCCGAAGCCGATGTGGGCTTGCTCGATCGGCGTGGCTCCGGGGATCTCCGATTCATACCACCACCATTCGCTCTTCATCATGTGGGCAGGGCCGAGTCCGGCGGCGGCCCAGGCGTGGGAGAGTTCCTCGCCGGCGTCCTCGTTCGCCCACTGAATGTCTTGCCAATCGTCGTCGCTCACGGCGGTTGCGAAGTCACGGGTGGTGAAACGGCCTTTCATCATGAGACGTGAGCCTCCGGTGTCACATGGCTCGGAGGTCAGTTCGAGGGGGACCGGCCACTCGAGATCGGGGCGGGTCTCGTGGACGATCGCCACGAGGCGTTCGATCTCGGCCTCGGGTGTGTCGGCTATCAGACTCACAGGGGGAGTGGTCGTCACTGGGGAGGGGGTCTGCGTCGTGGTGTCTTCTCCAAGCAGATCTGATGGTGCGTCTCCCGCTTGGTCGTCTGTGTCGTTCACGCTGAGTTGTGCCCACGCCTCATCCGGTGGGTTCGCGTGATCAATCGCGAACGAGAGGCCGAGAATGGTGACGACACATCCGACGACGAGAGCACAGAACACTTTGAGGGCGCTCATGGTGCGGATCATGATGGCGATGATGGCGGCTCCGCACAGGAAGGCTAGGGCGAACAGGCAGAACGGACGAGTGAGCTCGGCGCCGGTCGCGACGGTTGCGAAGGAACCGTCGGTGGAGACGCACCAGCCCTGAGGAGGGTGATCCTGGGTGTATGCGGCCACGGAAGCGATGGGTTTGTCGAGAAGTCTGGCGCAGAGACTACGAGACTCCCCGTCGTATCCCCACGGTCCATCGGATCCCGACGCAGCCAGGAGGAGCGCCGCGAGCCACGAGAGAACCATGAGGCAGGGAAGAAGGGTGTAAATCAGGCCGAACCCGAGCCCACGGACAATTTTCAGGAGCTTCTTCTCCGGCAAGGGGAGAATGGGGAGACCTTCTGCCGGTTCCGCTTCACTGGGCGGCGAAGACGGCGCTGGTGAAAGATCAAGATTGTTCCAAATGTCGCCGGTGTCGATCGGCGCCGTCGTCTCATTCGGTGAGAGGTCGTCGAGGTCTGTGTTCGCGGTGCGATCGTGGGCGAACAATGTTGGGAACTTCATGGGAGTGCTCCTCGGGCGCAGCCGAGCCCGTCACGCCGGTTTGCGGCAGACGTCTCAGTGGGGGATGTGATAGGCGCTCAGGCCACGCGCGTTCCTGGCGCCAAAGTGGCGTAGGGGATGCGTAAGCGGCGGACGGCGATGGTGAAGAACACGCCGGCGAGGAGGAGGTTGCCGGCGATGCCCCAGGGCCAGTAGGCGTGGCCGTCTTCGAGGGCGCGCTGGTCCTCGCTGCGTTCTCGTTCGGCTTGGATCTCGGCCGGCACTTCGGCGGTGGGAAGTTCAGTGCCGTCATTGGCTGTGATGGTGGGCGGATTGACCCTCCAGTCGATCTCGACATTCCTGATGTTGTTGTAGAGCGATTGGCAACGCTCGACGATCATGTCCGGTGGAAGTGTGATGCCGCGCAACAACGTCTTGAGCGTGAGGAAGATGTCGCCGCTCGAGGAGACGGGGGAGTTATAGCCTCCGAGAGTGGGTTCGGTGGTGGCGCCGCCGGTGGGAACGATGTCGGCCATGATGACGACGGGGTTGAGGACTAACATCCACCAGAACCGTTCGCTGTGGGTGACGTCGCGGCTGTTCGTCTCGATCCACTGGCATCTTTCGACCGGTGGCAGGGGGGCGTCGGTCGGCCACTCTTCGTAGTCGCCCCACCGGTTGTTGATGACTTCTTCCAGTCCGGCCTCATACAACTCGTCGATGTATGCGGACAAGTCGGAATCCCAAGCGGCTTCGTCGGCGGGTGAGAGCCTCCAGGTGTGGACGGTCGCGTTCTCTTCTTGGGCGAAGGGGATCATGAGCACGGTGAACACCACCGTCAGGGCGCTGAGGAAGAACACCGTCAGATAAGTCATGACGGTCGACGCCGAGGTGCGTTGCATGAGGGCCGACCAGCCCAAGCCGATGGCGCAGACGATGGCGACCTCGAAGACGATGACGAGAAAACACGTCAAGACGGCCCAGACCGACAAGCGGCCCAGCGTCATCGTCAACAGAAGGAAGGGCAGCGCGACGACGAGGAAGAGCCCGGCGACGAGCCAAGCGCCGACCAACTTGCCGGCGGCGATCTCGAGGGCGGAGAGCCGGGTGGCCTGGAGGACGGCCAGAGTGCCGGAGTGCCGGTCGCCGTTGAGCGAGGTGGCGGTGAACGTGGGCGCGATGATGAGGCCCATGGCGAGGACGAAGAGGGTGATGACGCCGAAGGCGGTCGCGGCGATGCCAGAACGCTCACTCGCGTTCGCCCCGGTCGTCGTTGTGAAGGCTGTGATGAGGATGAGCGTCGTCACCAAACCGATGAAGCAGAACCAGACGAGCAGCCCCACAGCCCACCGGCGGGAACGCACGCGTTGCTTGAGTTCGAGTTCGGTGACGGTGCGCAACCCACGGAAACTAAAAGACCAGGTGTTCATTTGCGCTCCTCGTCAAGGGAAAGATAGGTCGCTTCCAGGCGCCCGGTGGCGGGGGCGACGGTGTGGAGGGGGAGGTCGGCTTCGACGGCGGCCCGGATGAGCTGGAGGATCGGATCGTAGCCGTCGCTCGAGATGACGACATCGCCGAGCGCGCCGGTGCCCGAGCCGTCGCGCCACGCGATCCCCTGGTCGTCGAGGAAGCGGCGCAAGGCCGTCGGGTCGAGCGCCTCCAAGCGCCACTCACGGCTCGTCTCAGTGTCGCTCGGGAGAGTCTCGACGGTGCGTCCGCGCGAGAGGAAGACGGCGTGGTCGGCGATCTCGTCCAGCTCGGAGAGCACGTGGGAGGAGACGAGGACGGTCTTGCCTTCCCGCGCCAGGTCGCGCAGGGTGTCGCGCAGTTCGATGCGCGAGCGCGGATCGAGGCCGGAGGCGGGCTCGTCGAGGAGGAGGACGTCGGGGTCGTGCACGAGCGCCCGCGCCAAACCGAGACGCTGCTTCTGGCCGCGTGAGAGGACGCGGGCTGGGCGGTCGGCGAACTCGTCGAGATAGAGCCGTTCGAGCAAGACGGACGCCCGCTCCGCCGCGTCGGCCTGGGCGATGCCGTAAGCCTGGGCGAACAGGGTGAGGATCTCGTGGCAGGTGAGGGTGTCCCAGGTGCCGAAGGTGTCGGGCATCCACCCGACGGCGCTGCGGGCGTCAAGGTTCGCGGAGACGACGTCGTGCCCGGCGATGAACGCCTCGCCCGCGTCCGGCCGGAGCAGCCCGGCCAACATGAGGAGGAGGGTCGTCTTGCCCGATCCGTTCGGCCCGACGAGCGCGGTGACGGCCCCGGCCGGAGCGATGAAGGTGACCCCGTCGACGGCTCTGACCTCGCCGAACGCGCGCTTGAGGCCAGTGACGGCGATGCCCGGCGTCTCAGGAGCGGGCCAGGAGTCCCCAGCGGCCGGGTCGGCGGTCGATGACTGAAGAGGGATGTCCGTGGGCTCGACGGGCGAAGGGCCGCCTGCGGCCTTGACGGTGGGGGCCACCGGGGACGTCGTAGCGGGAGGGATGTCCGTGGGCTCGGCAGCGGGCGTCGCGGTGGGATCCGGGCCGCCGTCGTCCGGCGTTGTCGGTGTGGGCGTGTCGTTCATGGCACTCCTCATCCTGAAGCGGGTGAGCCATCATCATGACACGGAGGAACAACACGATCGGTTGACTTCATTCTTTTCTCAGCACATTCAAGGGAAGATCTCATGGAACGTGAGAATGGTGTGGGGGCGCCGTAGGGGATATCCATGAGGAAATGCCCATGCTCATTGCTTCTCGGTGGATTGTCCCGAGAATGTATGGCGACTCGACGCTCGTTCGGCGAGCGGTTATGAGGGCGGAAATCCGGGAACCGTCGAGCCAGCGATAATCCTCGGCCAGACACCACAGGTGGGCGTCGTCGCCGGTCCACGGCAATTCCCCGCTCCAGGGCGGGAATGTCCGAGCCGTCTGGTAGGAAGAGGGTAAAGAGGGCAGGCCCGTGTTCCGGGTCTGGAGACGGGGCCTGTCGTGGCGCCCCGCCCCACGTTGAGGAGGAACTATGACGGTCAGCGTCACCGATCACGTCATGCCGGAGATGTCTATCCTGTCCCTGCGCCGGGTCATCCCCGATTACGCGGGCGAATCGCAGCTGTGGGCTGATTTCGGCCAGTTGCGGGCCGAGGCCGGCGACCAACTGCCGGTCTGGTTGTTCGGCATGAAATACGGCGCCAGCTACTTCGACGTCGATTATCGCGAGTCGGACGTCGACGTCGCTGTCTGGGTCGAGTTCCGCGGCGAGGGCCCCGCCCCCGAAGGGCTCGAGATCATCCACCTGCCGGAACGCCGGGTCGCCCGGGCCACCTTGCGCGGCTCCTACGAGGGCATGGCCGAGGTCCTGCCCGCGATTGGCGAATGGATCGGCGAGAACGGGTTCGTCGTCGACGGGCCGATGTTCAACGTCTACCTCTCCTCCCCGCGCGAGAACCCGGATCCGAGCACCTGGATCACCCAGATCAACGTGCCCATCGCCGGGCGTCCGTGAGGGGCCATTCCGGCGATCGTCGGCGCAGTGGTGTGGCGCCGACCTCTCAAGCGCGCCGCCGTCATGCGCGTCTCCCCTTGCCACTGAGCATGCCCTCGCGGCTGGTCTGACCAGGTCCGAGGGAGACGTCCGGTGGGTTTCTTCGTCACCGCGCAGCAAGTCGCGCTCATGGGGGTGTTCATCGCCCTTGGCATCGTCACCTCGGCGCGCGGCTGGATTCGCGGTGACGCCGTCGGCGGGCTGACGAACGTCGTCGTCTATTTCGTGACGCCCTGCGTCATCCTCCAGGCCTTCAACCGTCCCTTCGACGTCGCCGAACTGCGCGGCATAGCCGGGGTCTTCGTCCTTGCCATCCTCGCCTATCCCTGCATGATCGGTTTGGCCCACCTCGTCTTCGGTCGTTGGGTGAGAGACGACGCCCACCGCGTCGCCCTGCGCTTCGGAGCGATCTACGCCAACACCGGTTTCCTCGGGCTGCCGCTGGCGCAAGCCCTCCTCGGGCCCGACGGCGTCTTCTACGGGGTCGCCAGCATGATCGCCTACAACCTCATCGTCTGGGTTCACGGCTATGACATGTTCCCCGACCCGGGCCACTCCCTCCCGGCGGCGGGCCTGAAGCGGTGGACGAGTCGGGCCAAGAAGATCATCCTCAACCCCAACATCATCGCCGTGGCCGGCGGGCTCGTCCTCTTCATCGCCTCGATCGATCTCCCGGAGATCGTCGTCGACGGCATCGACTACCTGGCCGCTATGAACGCTCCCTTGTCGATGCTCGTCCTCGGCGCCAGCCTCGGCATCTTTCGGTTGCGCGACGTCGTCACCGACCGGCTGGCCTGGTCGGGCACGGCGGTGCGCAACCTCGTCATCCCCCTCCTCAGTATCGCCGCCATCTCCCTTTATGCCCTCGTCGTGCCGCTGGAGCCGATCCAACGGGTCGCCCTCCTCATCCCCTTGGCCTGCCCGGTCGGCGCCTTCCTCGTCATGTTCGCCGTCCTCCACCGCGTCGACACCGTCTTCCCCAACCGTCTCGTCTTGCTCTCCACCTTGTGTTCGATCGTGACGATTCCGACGATGTTGAGCGTGGCTTCCTTACTGCCGGGGTGGTGAGCGCGCGACGACGCGCGTATCCCGCCGCTCGAGGGGTCCGAAGTTTCGCATCATCACAAACCCATGTCTGGGGGCGTCCGTTCGTGGGGCGAAGGTACGATGACCAATGCCAAAGTCAGGGAGAAAGGTCGTCAATCTCGTGTCGCTGGTGGCGCAAAGTCTGACGTCTTGGATATTGTTGTGTGACACCCTCGTCGCCGAGGTGGCCTCGGGGGAGTTGTGCGAGATATACGAAAATTCTCAATGATTTAGTCACAATCCGATAACAACACTGGAACTGAGGCGATCGACGGAGCATGATCAAGGGCGACAGGGCGCATCCTCGGTCTGTCGACTCTTCGTATCACACGGTAGGGGCCGTGAAACGGGAAACTTGCGTCATCTTTTTCGAAGAAAATTTCGCAGCAGTTTTCACGGTGCGGGGAAGAAGCTCGAACGCTTGAGCTGTCATTCCCGGCGCTGTGCTAGATTCAGGCGAATGCTCGATCGATGAGCGATAGTTTCGCGACTCAAAGAAGAGAACCGTTGTGTCGAAAGGAATTTGAGGAGAAGAAACATGTTGAAGAAAAAGTTTTTAACAGCCTCTGGGTTGGCGATTGCGCTCTCCCTGTCGTTGAGCGCTTGCGGCGGCGGCGGTGACGACGCTGCCACGGGCGACGAGAGCACCGGCACTGACGGCGGCGGCGCGGTCACGTTGTCGATTTGGCACAACTCCACCACCGGCGACGGCAAGGCGTGGTGGGAAGAGGTCACGGCCGCTTACACCGAGGCCAACCCGGACGTCACCTTCGACATCCGCGCCGTTCAGAACGAGGACATGGACGGTCAGTTGCAAAACGCCGTCAACTCCGGCGATCTGCCTGACATCTTCATGGCCCGTGGCGGCCAGAAGCTGGCCGACTTCGTCGAGGCCGACGCCGTCAAGGATCTGACGGACAAGATCGACGCCGACGTCAAGAGCGACATCGAGGGCGCGCTCGGCGCTTTCGTCATCGACGGCAAGACGTACGCGATGCCGACGGCCGTGCTCCCCGGTGGCATGTTCTACAGCAAGGATCTCTTCGCCGCGGCCGGCATCACCGCCGAGCCGAAGACGATGGACGAGCTCAACGCCGCTGTCACCGCCCTCAAGGGCACCGGTGTTCAGCCGATCGCCCTCGGCGCGCAAGACGCCTGGCCGGCCGCTCACTGGTACTACTTCTTCGCTCTGCGCGAGTGCTCGAAGGACGTCATCGACGCCATCTCGTCGAACCCTGACTTCTCCGACGGTTGCTGGCTCAAGGCCGGCGAGGACTTCCAGACCTTCGCCGCCACCGAGCCCTTCAACACCGGCTTCTTGACGACGCCGGCTCAGGAAGGCGCCGGTTCGTCGGCTGGCCTGCTCGCCAACCACCAGGCCGCCATGGAGCTCATGGGTGGCTGGGACGTCGGCGTCATCGCCTCGCTCACGCCTGATCAGCAGCCCCTGCCGGACCTCGGCTGGTTCCCCTTCCCGGCGGTCACCGGCGGCGCCGGCGATCCCTCCGCCATGATGGGCGGCGTCGACGGCTTCTCCTGCTCGAAGGAATCCCCGGCCCAGTGCGAGGACTTCCTCAACTTCATGATGTCGCAGGAATGGCAAGAGAGCTACGCTGAGGCCTACCAGACGATCCCGGCCTCCAAGGCCGCTCAGGGCGCCGTCGCCGATCCGGCTCTCGAGCCGATCATGGCCGCCTACAACGACGCTGCTTACGTCATCACCTGGCTCGACACCCTGCTCGGCCAGAACGTCGGCAACGCACTCAACACCGCTGTCGTCGAAATGCTGGCTGGCAACGGTTCGCCGCAAGGCATCCTCGACACGATCGAACAAGCGGCTGCTCGCGGGTAATCCATCATGAGTGGACAACCGCAGCCATCGTCTCCGACGATCGCCGCTGGAAGTCCCGTTGCGGGGGCGGTTGGCGCCACGGCGCCAGCCGCCCCTCGGCCTCTCAAGGCTCAGAGGCGCGGCGGGGCGGATTGGCGCAAACGGGCTGAGATCACGATCCTCGCTGGTCCCGCTCTCGTCGTCTTCGCGACCTTCGTCATCGT
Organism: Propionibacteriaceae bacterium; assembly: GCA_031262485.1. Taxonomy (GTDB): domain Bacteria; phylum Actinomycetota; class Actinomycetes; order Propionibacteriales; family Propionibacteriaceae; genus WQYJ01. The sequence continues at coordinate 11,113 of JAISHO010000032.1, read as the reverse complement.
TCCGGTGATCATGGCGGCGTACTACGGCTTCTTCCGTTGGAAGGGCCTCGGCGTCCCCACCGATTTCATCGGCTTCGACAACTACATCTCGATCCTCAGCGATCGCACTTTCCGCGAGGCGGTCGGCCACAACTTCTTCGTGGTCATCTTCTCGCTCGTCTTCCAGGGTCCGGCGGCGATCCTCTTCGCCCTGCTCATGAATCAGAAGATTCGTGGGCGCTCCCTCATCCGCGTCCTCATCTTCGTCCCGTACGTCATCTCCGAGGTCATCGTCGGCACCGGGTGGCGTCTCATGACAGCCGACACCGGCGCCATCAACGGGCTGTTCGGCAAGCTCGGCCTCGAGAGTCTCCAGCAATCGTGGCTGGCCGACCCGGCGCTCGCCAAGTGGACGTTGATGATCATCATCACCTGGAAATACATCGGCTTCGCCGTCATCCTCATGTTGGCCGGCCTTCAATCGATCCCAGAAGAGCTCTACGAGGCGGCCGCCATCGACGGCGCCAGCTTCTGGAGAACCCAGTTCCAGATCACGCTGCCCTTGTTGGGGCCGACGATCCGCATCTGGGCCTTCCTCTCCATCATCGGCTCGTTGCAGTTGTTCGACCTCGTCAACATCGTCTGGGGTCAATACATCTCCGCCACCGCCGGCACGTCGACGATGGCCACGTACATGTATCTCAACGGCCACATGGCAGGCAACTATGGGTTTGGTAATGCCGTCGCCGTCGTCCTCTTCCTCATCTCGCTCACCGTCGCCCTCATCTATCAGCGCTTCGTGCTCCGCCGTGACACCGAAGGCGCCTTGACGGGCCCGAGCAAGAAGAAGGCGAAGAAGCAGAAGAAGGAGATGCGGTGATGTCAGCCACAGCCACCATGCCGGCGACCGGCCAAGCCGCCGCTCCCGTCAAGCGTAAGAAGTCCCGTGAGATCCACTGGGGTTCGCCGGTGACCTACCTCGTCGCCCTCGTCCTCATCAGTGTGTGCATCGGCCCCGTCCTCTACATCATCTTCGGCGGGTTCCGGACCAATTCGCAGATCACGATGGATCCCTCCGGTCTGCCGGATCCCTGGGTCATCAGCAACTACACCGATGTCGCGACCAGTTCGGCTTTCTGGACGGCGATGAAGAACTCGGCCATCTCGGCGCTCGCCACGACCGCCGGTGTCGTCCTTCTCGGCGTCATGGCCAGCTTCGTCATCGCGCGTTATCGCTTCGTCGGCAAAGGGGCGATGTACGCCTTCTTCGCCGCCGGCCTCATGTTCCCCATGACGGTCGCGATCACGCCGCTCTACCTCATGGTCCGCATGCTCGGCCTGACGAACCATCTGCTCGGGGTCATCCTCCCGCAGATCGCCTTCGCCTTGCCGACGACGATCATCATCCTCGTTCCCTTCCTGAGAGCCATCCCAGACGAGATCGAGGAGGCCGCCGCCATCGACGGCGCCAGCCGCTTGAAGTTCTTCTTCACGATGGTGATCCCGCTCAGCCTCCCCGGCGTCATCACGACGGGCATCCTCGCCTTCGTCGGCGCCTGGAACGGCTACATGCTTCCCTTGTTCATCCTCACCAGTGAGTCCTCCTTCACCTTGCCGCTCGGCGTGGCGAACTTCGCCTCGCAATACTCCGTCGACACGGCGAAGGTCCTCGCCTTCACCTCGCTCTCGATGGTTCCGGCCTTGATCTTCTTCTCGCTCTTCGAGCGGCGGATCGTCAACGGCCTGACCGGAGCCGTCAAGGGGTGATCTCACCGGGGCGTCGCCTCGCGCCCGCGCGCCCGGCGGCTCACCTGACAATTTCATGAACTGAATCACCGCCGGCCCGGCGTCCACCTCGATCTCGACATTGAGGGGCGCCGGGCCGGCGGCGTCGATGGGATCGGCATCCTCCTCGGTCGTCACCGGGGGAGGATGCCGGACCGGAGGTGTCCTGGGGGCGGGGAGGACCGAGCGGGAGCGTGGATCAATCACGGTTCGATAACAGTCGAATGTAAGCGCTTGCATAGGGCGTGGCTGCCTGCCTACGATCGTGTCACGAGTTACAGTGACGAATCCATAAGAAATACATGTGGTTCGTCATGGATGCGGTCGAGGTGGCCGGATCCACTCCGGGTCGCCTCCGTGGGAGGGGCCGGGGGGTAACGGATCAAGGAGGATTCATCATGAGACGCAGTCATAAGACGACAGTCGCCGTGCTCGCCTCCCTCGCGCTCGTTGGAAGCGTGGCGGGATGCTCGGGCGGCGATGATGGCGGCGACGACGCGACCACGGCGGCCAGCGAAGCCACCATGAGCGCGGAGTGCGCGGCCTACCAGGATTACGCCGGCCATAGCGGCACCACCGTCGACGTCTACGGGTCGATCCTGTCGCCCGAGTCGGATTCGATGGAGACGGCGTGGAAGGAATTCGAGGAATGCACCGGCATCGACATCGTCTACACCGGTGACAACTCCTTCGAGTCCCAGCTGCCGATCCGGGCCCAGGGCGGCACGCCCCCGGACATCGCGGTCATCCCGCAGCCCGGCCTCATCCAGCGCATGGCCACCCTGGCCACGGGCACCAAGGCCGTTCCCGCGCCTGACGAGGTCAAGGCCAACATCGAGGCCAACTATTCGTCCTCGTGGGTCGATTACGCCACCGTCGACGGCGAGTTCTACGGCGGCCCCAACAGCGCCAACATGAAGACGATGGTGTGGTATTCGCCGACCGCCTTCGCCGCCGCCGGGTATGCCATCCCGACGACGTGGGAAGAGATGATGACGCTGTCCGACACGATCGCCGCCACCGGCAAGAAGCCGTGGTGTGGTGGCATCGGTTCCGGCACCGCCACCGGCTGGCCCGCCACCGACTGGGTCGAAGAGCTCGTGCTCTCGGCCAAGGGTGGCGACGTCTACGACAAGTGGGTCGCCGGCGATATCAAGTTCAATTCGCCTGAGATCAACGATGTCATGAACATCCTCGACGGTTGGATGCGCAACCCGAACTACGTCAACGGTGGCTTCGGCGATGTCGCGACGATCGCGACGACGACCTTCCAGGACGCCGGTCTGCCGATTCTCTCCGGTGAGTGCTTCATGCTCCAGCAGGCTGGTTTCTACGGCGCCCAGTGGCCCGAGGGCACGAAGGTCGACCCTGACGGCGGCGACGTCGCGGCGTTCTACCTGCCGCCGTACGACGCCTCCACCGGCAAGCCGGTCATCGGCGGCGGCGAGTTCTTCGTCGCCTTCAACGACCGCCCCGAGGTCCAGGCCGTGCAGATCTACTTCTCGACGCCCGAGTGGCCCGAGGCTCGTATCCCGGTCGCGACCGGCTGGGTCTCCGCTAACAAGGCCGTCGACCAGTCGCTCTACACCGACCCGATCGACAAGCTCTCGGCCCAGTATCTGACCGATCCCGAGGCGCTCTTCCGCTTCGACGGCTCCGACCTCATGCCGGCCGCCGTCGGCTCGGGCGCCGAGTGGACGGCTCTGACCAACTGGTTCAACGGCACGAGCACCGAAGAGACGCTCGCCGCCATCGACGCCGCTTGGCCGACCGACTAGTGATCCTGCCGGGTCGATGATCGCCTCATCCGGTGATCCCCTGAACTCCGACCCGCGAACACAACTTAAAACAAGGGCTGGGGCGTCGTGTCATCGCGACGCCCCAGCTCCCCGCCACCAAGTCTCCGGGGCGAGGTGGGCGAGCCGCATAGCAGCGACCCTTCCCACCGCTCCAGTCCACTCATCACACCGATGTGAGAGACAGTCTGTGGATTCGGCTCCAGACCTAAGGACATTCCCATGACAGAAGTACTTCTCGACTCGTTGCCGAAATTCGCGACGATGCTGCAGATGCTCGTCGGCTTCTTCGCCATCATCGGCATCCTCATCTTCGCGGTCGGTCTCATCCGCGGCCGGGCCCAGCGGCCCTTGGCCATCATCGTCCTGCTGGGGCCGAGCCTCCTGCTCGTCACCGTCGGGCTCGTCTTCCCGGCGATCCGCACGATCATCCTCAGCTTCAAGAACTCGTCGTCGACCGATTGGGTCGGATTCGACAACTACGGCTTCATCTTCACGAACCCCGGCCAGCAGCGCGTCTTGCTCAATACGCTCTGCTGGATCATCATCGCCCCCATCATCTCGACCGCCTTGGGCCTCGTCCTCTCCGTCATCGCCGACCAGATGAAGGGTAAAGCCGAGGCGATCGCCAAGTCGCTTATCTTCTTGCCGATGGCGATCTCCTTCGTCGGCGCCTCCGTCATCTGGAACCTCGTCTACGCCTACCGCGACCCGCAATACGAGCAAACCGGTTTGTTCAGCCAGATGGTCATGTGGTTCGGCGTCGACAATCCCCCCAACTGGATCCTCATGGAGCCATGGAACAACTTCTTCCTCATGATGATCATGATCTGGGTCGAGACCGGTTTCGCCCTCGTCGTGCTCTCCGCCAGCATCAAGGCGATCCCCAAGGACGTCATGGAGGCCGCCACCCTCGACGGCGCCTCCGGGCCACGTCAATTCGTCTTCGTCACGGTGCCGATGATCCGCGGCACCCTCATCGTCGTCTACACGACGATCCTCATCGCCGTCCTTAAAGTCTTCGACATCGTCCAGACGATGACCGGCGGCAACTTCAATACTTCTGTTGTGGCGAATGAGATGTACAACCAGACCTTCGTCCAGTTCAACGTCGGGCGCGGCTCGGCCTTGGCGGTCGTCCTCTTCGTCGCGGTCATTCCGCTCATCTACTACAACATCCGACAGCTGCGGCGCGAGAGGAGCGAGCGATGAGCGCCCGAATCGAGACCCGTCCCGACGCCGACCAGCGCGACCGGAAGAAGGTGCGCCGCGCCTTCTCGTCGCCGATCGCCTCGGCCTTCGTCATCCTCATTTGTGTGTTGTGGACGGTGCCGACCTTCGGCACCCTCGTGACGTCGTTCCGACCTCAGGCCGACGCCGCCAAGAACGGCTGGTGGAACGCCTTCCTCCATCCCAACTTCACACTCGCCAACTACCAGGAAGTCCTCGTCGGCTCGTCCGGCTCGAACCTCCAGGGCGGCATCTTCCAATCCTTCATCAACTCCCTCGTCATCACGATCCCCGCGACGATCATCCCGCTCGCGTTGGCGGCGATGGCGGCCTACGTGTTGGCCTGGGTGCGTTTCAAGGGCTCCGACATCGTCTTCTTCACGATCTTCGCGTTGCAGGTGGTGCCGTTGCAGATGAGCTTGTTGCCGATCCTCCAGTTCTTCTCCAATGGTGTGAAGATCGGGGATTTCCAACTCATCCCACCGATGACGGAGGCCATCCAGGGCTTCTGGGGCATCTGGATCGCCCACTGCATGTTCGCCATGCCGTTGGCCATCTTCCTCGTCCACAACTTCGTCTCGTCCTTGCCAAGTGACATCTTCGAGGCGGCGACGGTCGACGGCGCCGGGGTCATGCGGATCTTCTATTCGATCGTCCTGCCCCTCATCAAGCCGGCCTTGGCCTCCTTCGGCATCTTCCAGTTCTTGTGGGTGTGGAACGACCTCCTCATCTCCAAGACGTTCGCCAACAGCCCGTTCATCTTGCCGATCACGTATCGCATTCAGATGATGACCGGCTCGCTCGGCTCGCGGATGGATCTGTTGACGGCAGGCGCCTTCGTCTCGATGCTCGTGCCGCTCATCGTCTTCTTCTGCTTGCAGAAGTACTTCGTGCGCGGCCTGCTGGCGGGCTCCGTCAAGGGCTGAGATCGCTGCTACTTCACCGCGTCGCCGCCGGGTTCGTCGAGGGATGGCCTGGCGGCGACGACGGTTTCCAGGTGAATCGCCGTTCGTGCGTGGAGTAACGATTCCACGCGGAGTCGAGGTTGTGGGCGAGGGGTATGAAGAAAACGACTCAAGGCGGTGGACGGCGCGTGCCGCGAACCGCGATGTGTGAGGGGATGAGATGAGAGTTCGAGACCACGCCGGCGCCATCGACCGGCGGCGTTTCCCGGCCGATCCGTGGGCGTTGATCGACACCGATCCGCTCGGAAAAGCCGTCGCTGACGATCGGGCCACCGCCACCCTCTTCGCCGTCAGCAACGGGTTCATCGGCTTGCGGGGCCGTGAGGCCGACGGCAGTTCGGGCACGTTCATCAACGGTTTCCATGAGACGGCGCCGATCCACTACGACGAGAGCGCCTACGGGTTCGCGACGACGGCGCAGACGATCGTCGCCGTGCCCGATGCCACCGGCTTCGACGTCCTCATCGACGGCCGTCCCCTCGACCAGCACGACGTCGTCTCAGCCCGGCGTTGGATCGACGTCCGCGACGGCGTCTGGGAGGAGAACACGGCGATCCGGTTGGCCTCCGGCGCCCGCTTGACGGTGCAGGTGTCCCGGTTGGCGGCGCTCTTCCAAGCCGGGCTCATGGCGACCCGTTGCTCGATCAGCTACGACCCCGATCCCACGCTCATGTCGCAGGCGCCGGTCGCCGTCGAGATCCGCCATCGCATCGGCGGCGAGCCGAGCGCGGCCGCGGCCGGGGGCGAGTCCCTCGCGGGAGAATCCCTCACCGAGGCTGAGTCGGGGAGCGAGGACGTTGTCTACGCCCCCTTCGAGATCGCCGAGCCGGGGTCGGCGCCGAGTGAGCCGAGCGAGGCGGTCGCCTCGGGCGCGTCGGCCACGCCGCGTCCCTCGTCGCGTGTCGAGGAGGGGGGCGATCCGCGCAAGGCCGCCCGGTTGACGGGGGTGTTGACGCGCCGCGTCGCCCAACGCGAAGGGTCGCGCGTCCGTATCGGCGTCGAGACGACGTCCTCCGGCATGGCCGCGGTGCTGGCTGGGCGCTATGGCGCTCCCGGCGCCGAGTTCGACGAGACGGTCCGCGAGGCCTCGGCCGGGTGGGTCCAGGGCGCGATCGCGCCAGGGCAGACCGTCCAGGTGACCTTCACCGGCGTCTACGCGACGAGCACGGATGGCTGGAACGACGCCCTCCTGGCCGGCGCGGAGGCGGAGGTAGCCGCGGTGGGCCCGTGGGACGACCTCGTCGTCGCCCAACAGATCTGGCTCCATGATTTCTGGGCGGCGTCCGACATCGAGGTCGACGCCGGCGACGGCGACGAGACGCAACAAGCGGTGCGTTGGACGCTCTTCCAGTTAGCCTGCGCCACCGCCCAGGTCGACGGCCACGGCGTGCCCGCCAAGGGCCTGACCGGCTCCGGTTACGCCGGCCACTATTTCTGGGACACGGAGATCTTCGTCCTCCCCTTCCTCGTCCACACCGCCCCCGATCGCGCCCGGGCCTTGCTGGAGTTCCGCCACGGCATGCTCGACGCCGCCCGTGAGCGCGCCCGCCAACTCTCCCAACGCGGCGCCTTGTTCCCGTGGCGCACCATCAGCGGCGAGGAGGCCTCGTCCTACTACCCGGCCGGCACGGCGCAGTACCACATCTCCGCCGACATCGCCTACGCCGTCATGCTCTACGACCATGTCACCGGCGACGAGGAGTTCCTGGCGACGTCGGGGATCGACCTCCTCGTCGAGACGGCCCGTCTCTTCGCCGACCTCGGCTTCTGGGACGACGACGAGGACGGGCCGAGCTTCCACATTTACGGCGTCACTGGGCCGGATGAGTACACCGCCGTCGTCAACGACAACCTCTACACGAACGCGATGGCGAAGGCGAACCTGGCCGGCGCCGTCGACGCCCTCACCCGCTTGGAGGAGACGAATCCGGCGGCGGCCGCGGCGGCCCGGCAACGTCTCTCCATCACCGACGACGAGGTCGCCGAGTGGGCCCATGCCGCCGAGAAGATGGCTCTGCCTTTCGACGAGCGACGCGGCGTGCACTGCCAGGACGCCCAGTTCCTCCAGCGCAAACCGTGGCCCATCGAGTCGATCCCGCCGGAGAATTTCCCCCTCCTGCTGCACTATCACCCGCTCGTCATCTACCGGCACCGCATCCTCAAGCAGGCCGACACGATCCTCGCGCTCTTCCTCGTCGGCGACTATTTCACGGCCGAAGAGAAGCGGGCCGACTTCGACTACTACGATCCGCTGACGACGGGCGACTCGACCTTGGCGGCCGCCGCGCACGCCGTCGTCGCCGCCGAAGTCGGCCACGAGGAGATGGCGGTGGCGTATTTCCGCGACGCCCTCATGGTCGACTTAGCGAACCTCCACGGCAACACCGAAGACGGCGTCCACATCGCCGCCATCGGCGGGCTGTGGACGACGCTCGTCCACGGTTTCGGCGGTCTGCGCGACCGCGTCGGTTTCCACCTCGACCCTCACCTGCCAGCCGGGTGGGAGAGGCTCTCCCTCCCCGTCACGACCCGTGGTTCCCGCATCCGCGTCACCCTCGAGCCGGGTCGTACCACCCTCGCCCTCGAGAGCGGCGAGCCGGTGGTGTGGACCCTAGACGACGAGGACGTCGAGGTCGCGGACGCCACCGTCCTCCTCGTCGGGCGGCGTTCATGAGGCTCCAGGAATCGACGACCATGGATCCGCTGGGCGTGAGCGGCAGGGGGCGCGGTGGTGCGGTCGCCAAAGACGTGGCCGTCTCCGGCGAGTCAACAGCGATGAGGCGACGACGGACGATGGCCGTGCTGAGCGCCGTGGTCGTGTTGATGACGGTGAGCGCCTGCACCGGAACTGCGGACCAATCCCATGGTGGCGATCCGTCCGCGACGAGCCAGGCGACGGACGCGTTCTCCGGCGGGGATTCCACCGTCGATTCGAACACTTCGTCGCCGAACGAGACGGAAGAACCGGTCACGGACCCTTCCGGTCGGCCCACAGAAACCCCGATCACGGTCGTCTCCTTCCGGCCTGGGATCGACGTTCAACCCACACCCGATCCCGACGAGCTCCGCGCCGAATGGCGTGAGAGCGGAGTCGGCGAGATCGCAGGAGTCGTCCTCGACCGCTCCGGGCAGCCACTCGAGGGTTGCTGGATCGACCGAGTCGGCCCCGGACCAGACCCAGAGATCGGCATCATCACGAATGCTCAAGGCGAGTTCAGTCTGCACCGCGACCAGGGCCAATGGGCCATCACAGCCGGCTGCTGGTTCGGCGATGTCTCCCGCACATCAGTCACGCACCTCGTCGACATCATCGCCGGAGAGACGACCGAGCTCACCATCGTGGTCGCCTGACGGGGGCTTTCAGTGGGACGGCACCCCCGTTGAGCGGCGTCGCACCAGCGTCGTCTCGTAGATGATCCGTGGGCCGTTGGGCGTGGTTGTCGCGGTGCCAGGTGAGGGGGAGGTGTCGTCGATATCTTCGAGGAGGCGCAGGACGACGTCGGCGGCCATGCGACCTTGGTCGCGGACGGGTTGTTCGATGCTCGTGAGACCGAGGACGTCGTTGAGGCCGTGGCCGTCGACGCCGAGGATGGAGACGTCCTCACCGGGGGTGAGGCCGCGTTCGGCGAGGGCGCGGAGTGCCCCGTAGGCCATCTCGTCGGAGGCGACGAAGACGGCGGTGAGCTCCGGGTCGGCGTCGAGGAGGCGGTGGAGGGCGATCCGCCCTGATTCGCTCGAGAAATCCCCGGTGGCGAGCAGTTCCGGGCCGGTCGGGAGGCCGTGAGCGGCCAAGGTCTCCTGCCAGGCAGCGCGGCGTAGCGCCGTTGGGCTGCACGGGGACTCATGCTTGGGATGGCCGTAGATGTGCCCGATGCGCCGGTGGCCCAACTCGATGAGGTGCTCGGTCGCGAGCCGTCCGATAGTTCGGTCGTCGACGCCGACGAAGGGGAATCCCTCGCCGGGCACGGAGACGAACACCGCCGGAAGCCGCAAGGAGCGAAGAGCTTCGGTTTCTTCGTCCGTCATCGTCGAACTGGCGACGACGACGGCGTCAGCCCGACGGCGCAGCACCGAGGCGCGGAACCCGCGGGCCGGATCGTCGTCTTCCGCGATGGCATAGAGGAGGGCGTCGTAGCCGTGGCGGCGCAACTCGTGCTCGACCCCGTCGATGAGGGTCGAGTAGAACCACCGCGCGATCGCCGGCGTCACGATCGCGACACTGCGCGTCCGCCCGCTGGCCAACGCCGACGCCGAATGCGAGGGCACATAGCCCAGTTCTTCGGCGACCCGACAGACCCGCGCCTTCGTTTCCGCCGACACCGAATCGAGCCCCCGCAAGGCGCGCGACACCGTCGCAGTCGACACCCCAGCCGCCGTCGCGACATCGGCCAAGCTGGCCCCCGGGGCATCGTGTCTCACGGGGATATTGTCCCGCAGGGTGAGCGCTCTCGCCAGAGGGGAGCTGTGCGCGCGGGCGTCCCTCCAGCTCCATCAATGTCAGCGTACGTCGATATCGCGCCCATGTCAGCATATGTAGACATCAGCACAATGTCACCGTATACTGACACCGTGCCTGAATTCATGAACTCTCGTTCCCTAACGAAGCTCGGCAACAACGTCTGCGGCTTACGCCAACGTCGTGGCCTGACTCAGGCGAGCTTGGCGGAGAAAGCTGGCGTCTCGCGGCAGTGGATCATCTCGTTGGAGCGTGCCAAGACACGTGGTTTGGAGTTGGGCGCGCTGCTGCGGGTTCTGGACGCGCTGGACGTGAGCTTGTACCTCCGCGACGATCTCGAAGGGCTTGCTGGTTAATCACCACTCGTCCCAGTTGGCCCTCACCTCGTCGAGCCAAGACATCGTGGTTTCCTCCCAGGGGATCAGCTGGTTGACGAGCTTGCGGTCGAAAGTCCACAGGGGTTCCACGCCCCTCGCTCGCGTCTCTTCGGCGATGAAGCAGTCGACGAAGGACAGCTTCGGGTGTTTCAAGTAATGGCCGACCGCCGCTTCGACGACGTCGTGGCGGAGCGACAGGTTGGGGTGGGCGGCGATGTCGCCGAGGAGATCGGCCACCTGGTGGCGGTTGAATTGATAATGATGTTCGAGGACGTGCACGTATTCGATGAGGACGACGTCGGGAACGTCGAGCGGGTCGACGGATTCTTCGATGAGTTTCTGGGCGAGGGGAGACATTTCGGGATGATCGCCCAAAGTCGCGCGGAGGAGGATGTTCGTGTCGATGGTGTCGACGACGCGTGAATACTGACCCCTAGGCGTCGGGGAATTTTGACCCCTTCCGAGCACTCTTGGAGGGTGATTTCAATGGAAGATTGGGCTGAGATTCGTCGGTTGCATCGGGCG
>JAISHO010000010.1 GCA_031262485.1 Propionibacteriaceae bacterium | reverse complement strand
TGACGATAGGTGAAACCTGTGGTAGCGTACATAGCGGCGGTCGATTCTGCGAAGAATATTTTGGTTTGAACACTTCATATTCTTTCAAAGGGTCGACCGCTTTCACGTCAACGACACGCCTCACCCATTATGAATAAGCCTCCATTCTCGCTTAACCGAGGCAATGCGAAACCCTTTATTTTTAAGCGTCGTCACGTTGTATCCCGCAGGAACGGTCACCGAATACTCGACAGGATCGCGGTCTGTCAAGTCATGAAGAAATAAAGCAGTCTCATGGGAGTAGATGATCCTGGGCCGACGTAGCTGGACGATATACATCGTGTCGATGAATTCTCCAGGAAGAGAATAAATCCCGAAAGAAACATGTTCCAATTCTTCGGCCTTGACGAGCAGGCGGAGTCTCTCATTCGAGACGCCCACCTCGTTCGCTTGCTTCGTTGAGACCGTTCCATTGTTAGTTTCCAGTGCTCGTAACAGCTGTCGCGGAAGAGACATACCTACTCCCCCTTGCCTTGATTGTTGTGCTGTGCTTAGTAACTAGTACAGCACAGAAATCAAGTCCTTGACGTGCCTCAGTTCATTTGAGCGCATGGTCGAGGCTGGCGCCTCAGCTTCTTTGGACGAGCGAGCGCGTGCGACCGCCACTCACGATCGAACTCCACTGGTTGAAGTCGCGTCGCCTACAGGTGCGCACGAGGTAGACTTGTATACATGTCTACAGCAGTGATGTCAGTTCGGGTCCCCGGTGAGATCAAGACACGATTAGACGCTCTCAGCGAGAGAACGGGGCGCTCCGGCGCCTTCTACATCCGTCGGGCACTCGAGGAGTACCTGGAAGATCTTGAGGACGTCTACGCAGCAGATGAGGCCCACAAAGCTTGGGAAGCGGAAGGTTTTCCCACCCGCTCGTGGGATGAGATGAAAGCCGACCTCGGCTTGTGAACCGCGAGACTGGTTGGAGTCTACGTCCCACCCCTGCGTTCGAGCGGGAACTCGGGCGTTTGGACCGAGGAACCCAAAGACGAGTCATCAAAGAGCTTGAGGCCGTCCTGACATCGGGAGATCCTCGTTCACAAGGAAAATCACTACGCGGAGGTTTGCAAGGCTACTGGCGTTATCGTGTTGGCGACTATCGAGTCATCGTCGAGATCAAAGATCGTGAACTATGTCTGGTCGCCATCAAGGTCGGCCATCGGAGTCGCATCTATCGGTAAGACCCGCGTCGCAGTCCATCCCCGCGAGAGAGGGCGGGCAGTCGCTCCCACTGTTTTGGCTCCGCCAACTCGACCTCGACTTGGGCATGGCGGCTAGCGCCTCGTGAATCTACTCGCCCAGGAGCATAGTTGCCCCTGATCCGTTCAACTATCTCCGAAAAGTTGTCACGGATTACGTCAACCATGAAGTTTCGATCGTTCGGGCTCTTCTGCTGACACACGAATCACCCGGGATTCAGTCGCTCATCCGTCAACTAAGCTCGACATTGGAGTGATCGCGCAGCTGCAAGATGTGACGAGCGAGAGACGTCCTCCAGGATTTCGCGCTGAGACGTCACTCCAGAATCCACCGGATGCCGAGAAAGGGGCGACACGTGCTCACCGCCGATCGACGACAGCGGCTCGACGCGATGATCGAGCAGTATCGCTCGCTCGCATCCCATCACGGGAACGCCCTTCGCGAGATCACGATGGCGGAATTGCCGGAATCAGTGCATCAGTCGAACGCGATCGAGAATTCGACGCTCACCCTTGAGGAGACGGAGGGGATCATCGAAGATGGGATCACACCGTCGCGGTCGCTCGATCTCCGAGAGGTGTATGAGGCGAAGAATCTTGGCCTCGTCACCGCTGATCTCATCGATCATCCCCGACCGCTGTCCATCGACCTCATACTCCACTGGCATGGCCTGCTCCTCCAAGGCATTCGTGACGATGCCGCCGGCCGGTTCCGGCGCGGAAACGAATGGGTCCGAGTTGGCGGGCACATCGGCGCCAACCCGGCCATGGTCCATGAACTCATGACGGAGACCCTCTCCCGCTATCTGACCGACGACGACCGTTATTTCCTCGAGAAGATCGCCTGGTTCCACTGCGAATTCGAAGTGATCCACCCCTTCGTCGACGGCAACGGGCGGATCGGACGGATCCTCATCAACCAACAGCTTCAAGCTCGCGGGCTGCCACCCGTCATCATTCGGGCCGACACGCGACGTCAGGATTACTACCCGCTTCTCGTCGAATACGCTCGCTCCAATGACGAGAGCGGGATGACACGTTTGCTCTCTCTCCTCCTCAGCGAAGCCCTGAACAAACGCATCGCCATCCTCGAGGGCCGGCGAATCGTCCCGCTCGATATCTGGGCCAAGTCGATGAGCATCCCCACCTCCGACGCCCTCAGGGAAGCAGAGAACCAGACGATCCCCGCTTTTCGAGTTCGCCTTGAGTGGATGATCGACGAACACCACCACCCCGGGACGCCGCCGGAACTCTCGAATCAGGACACCTACCCGCCCTCCGCCGGTGAAAGCACAAGCGAACTAGCGCCGCATCCCTTCGACGTCTCGGTCGATCCTTTCTACGACGATGTCAACATGACCGTGATACGCCGTCGTATCGCCGACGCCGAAGCCGGCCGGAACATGACGGAGCACGAGTTGATCGACGACTGAGCCGCCTCGACACGGCTGATCAGTTGGCGATTCGCAACCCGTCCTTCGTCTCCTCGAGGGGAATGAACTGGGCCCGCTCGTTCGGGGTGTTGTTGGGGCGGTGGAGGGCCAAGCGGAGTTGGCCGGTCAGGTCGCGGAAGATCATGCCGTGGCCGCCGTCGGACTCGTAGAGGGGGCGCACCGCCTGGCGCCAGGGGCCGGCGAGGGTTCCACTCTCGGAGGTGGCAATGCCGAGGGCGTAGGTGTGGCCGTCGCCCGTCATCGAACTCCAGAGCAGGAGGAGTCGGCCGTCGGCGGTGCGCCAGGGGAAGGGGCCGTCGGTGACGTAGCTGCCGGGGGCGCGGTCAGGCATCGGGACTGACCACGGCGCCTCGCTGGCGGTGAAGAGGAGACGTGGCTCTCCGACAGGGGCGGTGAGATCGTCGGTCAAGGGCATGGCGCAGATCTCGCCGTCGCCGACCTGTTGCCATTCGTGGCAGAAGATCATCCAGGGGCGGCCTTCGCTTGAAGACCCATCTTGGTCAGGGTCGCCCTCGTGGTTCCCGGCCTCAGGGGGCGCCTCTTGGGACTCTCCGGAAGCCGCCTCGCCACCCGGACCACTGGGTTCCTCCTGGTTCCCACCCTCGGAGGATGCCTCGAAGAACAGGGTGCCGTCGAGGCATTCCCACTCTGGTGGGGTGATCGGCGCCCTGGATGTGGGTTCGAACGGGCCCAGCGGGCTGGTGGCGCGGAGCACTGCGGTGCCGCGTCGGCCAGCGTCGGGTTTGAAGGTGGCGAACATCGTGTAGGTGTCGCCGGTGCGATACACCTCGGGCGCCCAATAGTTGAGGTGTGAGAAGAAATCCGGGCCGGGACGGAACGCCGGGAACGGGCCCTCGAATTCATCGAGACCGTCGGTGGAACGGTAGACGTCGAAGCCGGTGCCGGTGCGCCAGATGTTCTTGTCGGTCGAACCGTATACATAGGTGACGCCCTCGTCGACGAGGACGAAGGGGTCGCGGATTTGGATATCAACTAGCGCGGTCACATTTTCCTCTTAATACTGTGGCGGGATGAACGTCGCTCCGGCTCGACCGGTGATCGCGCCGTCGCGGAGGGTGACACGTTCGTTGGGGACGAGGGCGAGGGGGATGACGCGCCCGGCGATCTCGAGTTCACCCTCGACGGGAGTCGCGGCCAGGCCGGTGACGGCGGCGACTTCGCCGTCGCGGTTGAGTTCGACGCGCCAGCCTCGGGGCCAGCGCAACCACAGTTCTCCGTCGCGGGTGGCGATCGCCTCGTCGTCGGCGCAGGCCAGTTCGTAGCGGGTTCCTCGGATGCGGCGGGTGTGACCGGTCCAGGTGGGAGGCGGGCCGTCGGGGGCCGTCAGCCGCGTCGGCGGCAAGGCGGACAACCACACCGATCCGTTGGGGCGGGGAAGGATGCCGCACGTGCGTTCCAACGCATCGAGGAAGAAGAGGAGGGCGGGCGAATAACACTCGGTGAAGCCAGCGTCGCCGCTGAACGGGTCGAGGCACTGGGGGAAGCGGTCGGCCCGGGCCAGTGCGGCGAGCGCGCCCGTCTCGACGAGGGCGAGTTCAGCGACGTGGCTTGTGCCTTCGAAGGCGTCGGGGGCGCGCAGCATCGTCAGCATGTTGATGGGGCCGCCCCAACTGTTGCGCTGATAATCCGGATTGAAACGCGGATCGTCGAGGGCGATCGACGTCCACCCGTGCGGGGTGAGGAAACCACGCGTGTTCATGAGCTGGGAGGCGAGAAGGGCGTCGGCGTCAACTCTGGCGCCCGGTTGGCAGGCCAGCACGCGCATCAGCACATCCGAACGCACTCGGACGAAGCTCTCCGTCGCATCGAGATCGTAGAAGAGGCCATCGGATCCGTCGCAGCACCGAGCAAGGAGCGCTGACCACGACCCTTCGGCCAACTGCGACCACGGCGCTGCGGCCTCGCCAAGAGCCGCCGAGATCCGTCCCAAGTGCTCGCGCTGACAGGCGACGTTGGCCGTCAAATCCGGGGCGATGTACGGCAACCCGGCGACGGTGCCGTCGAAGATCGCGGCGTCCCCATCCGGGCAACGGTTCGGCGCGAACCAGAAGCGCGGACTGGCGTCATGGCCGGTGTCGAAGGTGCAGAACGCCTCCACTCCACCGGAGCCCCGGGTGTCGCGGTGCTCAGACAACCACACGTCCATCCGGCTCATCGCCCGGTACATCTCCCGAAGATATGCGAGATCACCGCCCCCGGTGGCTTGATGATGCCGCCATACGCACCGAGCCAGTGGCGTGACCATTTGTATCTGGGAGAACCCAGACCCGAAGTCGGTGACCTTGTACGGCAGCAATCCATCGTCGCGCTGCGCCCGGGCCAAGCGCAGATGCGTCGCCCGGGTGACCTCCGGGGCGAACCGATCCACCACCTCGGCGCTAATCGTCGCCGTGCTCTCGAGCCACGCGCCGGGGTAGACGCCGCCTTCCGTCAGGATCGGCTCGGGATCGCCGCCGACGGGGCGAACACACTCGGCCAACTCCGCGATCGCCTCGTGCCAGCGCCGCTCCCAGCGTTCCTCGGCCACGAACGCGACGCCGCGGGCGGCCAACCCGGCCCCCAGCGGATACTCACGAGGAACACCGCCGGGAGCGGGATCGGCCGCCCGCAACGCGTCGAGAATGTCAGCGGTGACGCTCATCCTTCGAGGTCGGCTCCAAGCTTGGCGACCCAATCGGCGCCGGCCTCTTGCGGTGTCTTGCTGCCGAAGAGCACATCGGACTCGCCATCTTGGCAGTACTTGTTCATGTTGGCGCCACCGTTGGGCTGCGGCGGGGCGACCTCGCCGGAATCCAAGACCACCTCGACGTATTCGGCGGCCTGCTGGCTCGGGCCCGTCAACAGCGGGGAGACGACGGCGGCGATGTCCGGGTTGAAGGGGACGCCACGGGTGTCGAGGATCAGTTCAGCTGCGGCGGGCTCGTTGAGGAACCAGCTCATGAGCTTGGCCGCCTCCTCCGGGTGCGCGGTGGCGGCGTTGATCGACCAGAAGGCCGACGGCAGCAGAGAGACGCCCGTCTTGTCCGTGTTCGTCGGCGGGGTCAGCATGATCGTCTCGCCTCCGCCGGCGTAGGTCGCGATGAGGTTCGAGTAGCCGAAGGTGAAGGCGGCCTGGCCGAGGGTGTAAAGCTGCTGGTCGGGCGGGAGATTCCAGCCGGCCGTGACGATCGTCGGGTCGGGCAGGCCGCCGCCGTCGCGCAGCTTGACCTCGATGTCGTACCAGGAGGCGATGTCGTCGGCCGTCACGCCGAGCGTGCCCTCCCAGGTGTACATGCCGAACTCGGTCATCTGGCCGGTGTAGGTGCCCATGATGTCTTGGATGCGCAGATCGACGCCGTAGATCGGCTGGCCTTGCGCGTTCGTCAAACCGGCCGAGCCGACCTGGTTCGCCATGGTCACGAAGTCGTCCCACGTCCACGCGTCGGTCGGCACGGTGATGCCGGCCTGGGCGAGGATGTCGGTGTTGACGAAAGCGGCGGTCGCGTTGCCGCCGGTGGGCAGGCCGTAGAGCTTGTCATTGACCATGGCGTTCGTCAGCGAGAACTCCGGGTACTTGCTGATCTCGGCGATGTCGGCGACGGTGTCGAGGTCGAGCAGCGCGCCGGCGTCGCCATACTCCTGTGGCTTGGCGCCGCCGAGGGCGAAGACGTCCGGGGCCGTCTCGCCGCCGGAGGCGAAGTCGGTGGCGAGGCGGTTGAAGAGGTCGTCGGGGCTGCCGACCGGCGTCTCCGTCACCGTGATGCCCGGGTTGGCCGCCTCGAACAGGTCGATGACTTCGGCGAAGAGGGCGGCGCGGGTGTCGTCGCCCCACCACGACATCTCGAGGGTGACGTCGCCGCCGGAGCCGTCGTCCGTCGTGGAGTCGCCGGAGCCGTCGTCCGACGAACTGCCGCAGCCGGCCAGCGTCAAAGAAAGAGCGAGTGCGAGGCCGGCGAATCCGGCCGCACGTTTGTTGGTACGCATCGTTGCGCCTCCTGATCGATGATCCGATGGGAAGGATGTTCGAAAAGTATCCGACGGGACGTGGTCACTGTCAACAGTTTTCCGATAACGGATTATAACGATTCAGTCACGGCAATCTGAGCGAAACTTTCGCTCACGCGTGAGTGACGCGCGCGAGGCGTCGTCATTCTCATCGAGCGACCTCCACCGAGGTCCGAGGGAGCTTGACCAGGACGAATATCGTCGTCAATAATCCGAGAAATCGCTGACCGTCGCTCCCGTCCCAGGGCGCGTCCCGCAAGCCAATGCCGGCGAACGGGCTCCAGCGGGCCAACCAATGAAACACGCTTGAGGGACGGAAGCGACGCATCCGGGTGACAAGGAGGTCCGGACGTTGAGCAGTTTGCAAGAATTGCGCACGCTGGCTAAAGACGCGAAGCGCAACAAGGGTTACAAGGAGAAGAAACCGGACAATCTGGCCGGCCACCTCTTCCTCTTGCCCTGGTTTATCGGCATTGTCATTTTCACAATCGGCCCGATGTTGGCGTCGTTGTATTTGTCGTTCACTGACTACAACTTGCTGAAATCCCCCCTCAAGGATCCGCCACCCTTCATCGGCTTAGACAACTACCGCGATATGTTCTCCGACGCGGCCTTCTGGAACTCCTTCCGCGTCACTGTCCAATATGTTGTCATCTCAGTGCCGTTGCAGTTGCTCTTCGCTTTGCTCCTCGCGCTCGTCCTCGATCGCGGGCTCAAGGGTCTGGCGTTCTACCGCTCGATCTTCTATCTGCCCAGCCTCATGGGCGGCTCCGTCGCCATCGCCATCCTCTGGCGCCAAGTCTTCGGCAAGGATGGCCTTGTCAACGCGGCCTTAGCCTTCTTCGGCTGGGAGGACGCCCCCGGGTGGATCGGCCACCCCGAATATGCCTTGTGGACGATCATCATCCTCCACATCTGGACCTTCGGCTCGCCCATGATCATCTTCCTCGCCGGGCTGCGGCAGATCCCCGACATGTACTACGAGGCCGCCCAGATGGACGGCGCTAGCAAGCAACGTCAGTTCTTCTCCATCACACTGCCGCTGCTGACGCCGATCGTCTTCTTCAACCTCGTCTTGCAGATCATCTTCGCGTTCCAGACCTTCACCCAGGCTTACGTCGTCTCCGGCGGCACCGGCGGGCCGGCCGACTCGACGATGTTCTACACCCTCTTCCTCTACCGCACCGGCTTCCTCGAATACGACATGGGGTACGCCTCGGCCATGGCCTGGTTCCTCCTCATCGTCATCGCCGGGTTCACCGCCGTCAACTTCTGGTTCTCGAAATTCTGGGTGTTCTATGACGACTGATCCGAACCACGACACACACGAGACGAGGACCTTCGACGACGGGACACGACGATGACGACGAACAACACCACACCAGCGGACGACGGCCGCACCCCCTCGACGACGACCACGACCAGCGGCGTACCCACCGCATCTGGCGCACCAATCTCTGCGGCCACGGCGACCTTGGCGCGCTCCGGGGATGCTAGCGCCCTTCCAGCCCGCGAACCGCTGCGCGCCCTGCCCCACGCCGCATCCCGCCGACGTCGGCGACGCTGGATCTCCGTGCTCAAGCACGTCCTTCTCATCGCCGCCTCGGTCATCATGATTTATCCCTTGCTGTGGTTGGTGTCGTCGAGCTTCAAGCCGAACGACGAGATCTTCCGCAATCTCAGCCTCATCCCCGAGACGGTGACGTTCGAGAACTATGTCAACGGCTGGAACGACCTCCAGTTCCCCTTCAGCCAGTTCCTCTTCAACTCGTTGCTGTTGTCTCTCGGCGCCATCGTCGGCAATCTCATCTCCTGCTCGCTGGCGGCTTACGCCTTCGCCCGGCTCAGATTCGTCGGACGGAATATCTACTTCGCCATCATGCTCATGACGATCATGTTGCCGTTCCAGGTGGTGTTGGTGCCGCAGTTCACCATCTTCCGCGAACTGGGCTGGGTCAACACCTTCCTTCCGTTGTTAGTGCCGAAGTTGCTCGCCACCGACGCCTTCTTCATCTTCCTCATGGTGCAATTCATCCGCGCTTTGCCCAAGGAGATCTTCGAGGCGGCCAAGATCGACGGCGCCGGGCAGTTGCGCTCCTACGCTCAAATCACACTCCCGCTCATGGTTCCGGCGTTGGCGACGGCGACGATCTTCACCTTCATCTGGACCTGGGGCGACTTCTTCGCCCCGCTCATCTACCTGCGCGTCCCCGAGATGTTCCCCGTCTCCGTCGCCCTCAAGGGCTTCATCGACGCCCAGTCGAGCAGCGACTTCGGCTCGATGTTCGCCATGTCCGTCGTCTCGCTCGTCCCCTTGTTCATCATCTTCCTCGTCGGGCAGCGTTACCTCATCAAGGGGTTCGCGACGACGGGGATCAAGTGACGCGAGGGGCGCAGGTCCCGACATAAAGGTGGGCGCCGGCCACTCACCGACGCCCACCTATCTATGGAGAGGCATTCCCCTGTTGGAGAAAGGCTCATTGTAAGTTTACATCATGGTGAGCGGCCCCCAGTTCCCTGTGGTGTGAGCCCGAGCGGTGATCGTCGCCCCGACCGGGAGCGTCTCGCCTTGATAGACGAGGGCTGACGGGTTGGCGCCGTCCTCTCCGGGCGCCGCGCCGTTGGCGCCGAGCGGATCGGAGCCGTCGAGCGTGTAGAAGATCGCCACCGACTCGTCGGCGCTGGTGAGCACCGAACCGGCCTCGTCGCTCGTCGCTGTGACGGGAGCGAGCGTGTGGGTCATGCCGTAGTAGGCCCACCGTTCGAGGTTGAACGCGACCCGGTCGTTGACCTGGTTGAGCACCTTGGCGTTGTTCTCCAGCCAATCCTGGTAGATGTTCGCATTATCGGCCATGAAAGCGGCGTCGAGGCGATACGGCACGTCGAGGGTGGCTTGCTCCTGCTTGAGGATCTCGGTCACATTGTCGACGGACAACGGCGCGCCCTCGGCGCCGCGGAAGTCGCCGCTGGCCTCGCCGATCAACTCGAGCACCCGATCCTTGACGATCGTGCGGAACTCGAGGTTGTCATCGGATGCGGTCGTCGTGGAGATCCCGGAGAAGGCGTTGAAGATGTTGCCCGCCCCGTTGCGTGAGGTGGTGTTGTAGAGCCACTTGTAGCGGTAGGTGCCGCCGCCGCCGGCGAGACCGGACGCTGTCGTGCTCGGGTCACCCGTCGCCGAACCGTTTCCGTTGTTGTAGAAGGCGCCGTCGGAGTCGTTGACGTTGAACATCATCCTCATCCCACCATCGGCGACATTGTTCTGGACGATGCCGTTGAACTCGTTCTCCGTGTCGATGAACATGAAAAGTATGTGGTTGCGGATGTAGTTGTCGATGTCGATGTACTTCTTCGCTTCCTGGAGGTCGCGGCTGGCGACGACGTCCTGGATGAGATCCAAGATCGCCTCGTCGCCGTCTCCCTCCTCAATGTTTCCGGGGCGGAAGTAGGCGTCCTGGAAACTCACCTTCGTGAATTCATCGTTGTCGATGTCGAAGTAGACGTCGAAGGTGTGGGCTCCGAAGTCCTCGCGCATCGACTTGATGCCCATGTACTCACCGTTGTAGAAGTAGTTGACATAGCGGACGTGGGAGTCGAAGATCCCCATCTCGTTGGAGAGCCGACGGGTCACCATCTCGTCGTACCGGTTGTCGCCGAGATTGTAAATGGTGGATTGCGGCCCGTCCTGGCCTTCATGCAGTTCCAGTTTGCCCTGCTTGTCGGACAAACCGTACGGCTGGCCTGCGAAGTCCTCGAAGAAGGCGTACTTCGCCTTGCCGGCGCCATAGTCCTTCTTGAAGCGGACGGCGATGCCGGAGTTGAACTGGCTGGCCGACACCTGCCCGAACCGCTTGACACCGTTGTAGGACGCGAAGTCCTCATCGGTGGAGCCGACCTCGGGAATGAACTCGAAGTAACTCGGCACATAGTCGGCGTTCGCGGAGTGCGAGACCTCTTCGGTGTCCGAGGAGATCGACACCACCGGCAAAGCCGCCAGCGCCTCGGCGTAGATCGCGTCGTCGATCGTCGCCTTGTTGGCCGCCCGCCACCGGTTGGACACTGTCTGCTCATTCTTCAGGTTGTCTTGCAACACGTAGGTGTTCGTCGCCGGTGTGGAGGTGCCGTTGGCGTCGTAGGAGATCGCGCGCACCACACATGTCTCAGCGATAGTGATCGTGCCCTCGTAGACGATGCCGTGATCGGCCGTCGGCGTCGTGCCGTCGAGCGTGTAGCGGATCGTCGTGCCCTCCTGGCCGGTCAACACCAAGTCGAAGCCCGTCGGGTAGACACCGCGGTCGTGGTCGAACGTGATGGCGTACTTCTCGAGCGCCTCGTCGTTGGAGAAGCCATACGTCTCCTCGGCCATGAGCGCGATCGTCGCAGCGCCATCGGGCTTGCG
The DNA here is from genome assembly GCA_031262485.1 of Propionibacteriaceae bacterium. Taxonomy (GTDB): domain Bacteria; phylum Actinomycetota; class Actinomycetes; order Propionibacteriales; family Propionibacteriaceae; genus WQYJ01. The sequence goes on along the minus strand of JAISHO010000010.1, from coordinate 88,551 downwards.
GGCGTGGGTTTGCGTGAAGACCTGTTCACCATAAGTGAAGGAATCGATGACGCGGCCCGCCACGGACGGATCGTCCGCCGACGGCTCGGCTAGGGTCAACGTGCCCTTCTTCTTGAGATCGAAGTCGAGGTGATCGTTGCCCTTGTCCGGTTTCTCGTCGGCGTGCAGGATGCGATAGGCCCCCGGCGGCACGACGAGATTGTCGAACGTGTGGTTGTCACCCGAGGTTCCTTCGCGCCACAGGCGGACGCCGTCGTCGAGCACGACGAAGGAGGTGCCACCGTTGTAGAGCTCGATCCAGTCGTCCTCGTCGGCCAACGTGCCCTCCGTCGAGACCTCGTTGATGGCGAGGTCGGTGATGAGCGCGGGGTCGGTGATGGCGTCGCGGTACATCCCGGGGCCCTCGAAACTGTATTCCAAACGCAGCACAGCCGAACCCTCGTAGACACCGCCGATGAAATTGTCACCGTCGACGCGGAAAGCCATCGCCTGGCCGTCCTGCCAGCCGAGCAAACGGTTCTCGTCGATGATCGACGACAGATCCGGGGTACGCACCTTGCCGAGGTTCTCGGTGAATGAGGTCGCCGTCCAATCGACCGACGTGGCCGTGTACTCACGGTTCGACAGGTCGCCGGCGGTCGTCGTGTAGGCGGGCGCGTCACCCAGTTCGGAGGTGATCGTCATGTGGGATGTGCGATCTTGCCCGCCGTCGGCGTAGGTCGTGAACTCGATGTAGGCGTTCGTCAACGTCGCGTCCTGCGGCAGCGTCACCGCCGGGAAGCGGAACCCGGTGGATTGCTGGTAGGCGGGCACGAGGGACGTCGAGTAATACCCGCCGATCTGGAGTGAACCAGAACGAGCAATGGTGTCGTTAGTCCCGTACTCTTCGACGTCGTCGTTGCCGGTGGTGGCCGTCGTCGAGGAGCCGCGCGTCGAATAGAACGTCAACTCCAACGTCGGCGCCAAGGCAGCGGAACCGTTGTACGAACGCGCCACGAAGGGGACGTCCGGGGTCAGACCCGCCACCTTGAAGACGTAGGACGAGCGATTCGCGTTCGCCGCGAACATCTCCGTGACGATCGAAGCAATATTGTCTGACGTGTAGGTCGCCCCGGCCGACAGAACCGGCGTCGTCATCGTCACCGGCGATGTGAAGGATCGCGCGGCATAGGTGGCGGGCTGGCTCGTCAACTGGTTGCCGGGTCCCGTCTCACCGGAGACGGCCAACTGCCCCTCAGACGGAGCATTGTCACGCATTGTCCAGACAATCCTGGCGTCCGTGACGATAGCGTCTGTCGGAAGTGTGACGCCCGTGAAGCGGAGATAGTTGTCGTAGGAGAGGCTCGACGAGTAGCTGCCGTCGAGGTACTCACCGCTGCTCGTCAGGTTGACGCGCGATTCGTTGGCCATGGCGTCGTCGTCGCCGGTGGCGATCCTCGACGTCGCCTTCTGTTCGGTCGCCGCCTCGGGCAGGCCGACCCAGTAGGAGTACGTCACGACCCCGGAGTTCCCCCCGGCGCCGGCGTCGACGAAGACCTTGAGCTGGGTCTGTTCCTCGCTGATCGCGATCGGGCCGGTGTACGGCGTGCCCGTGAGTGCGTCCGGATCGGAACCGTCGAGCGTGTAGTGGACGGTGGCCGGGAAGTCGGCGTCGATCGTCACCTCGAAGGGGTCGTCGTACACGCCGGAGGCCGGCGTCACCACATAGTGCAGCGCCGTCGCGGCGCCATCGTTCGACGAGCCGGGAGTGCCGCCACCGGTGAAGGTGACGATCTCGGCGGCGCCGTCGGTGAAACGGCCGACCGTCTCCGTCGCTCGGGTGGTGTGGGATTCCAGCGTCGAGACGACGTCGCCGTCACGGGCCAGCGTCACTGCGGCGGCGTTCGGATCGGCCAGATAACCGGTTGATCCGGCGCCGGTCGACCCGTCGAGGTAGACGATGGCGAAACCCTGCGCCGGGATGTAGACGTTGTCCAGCACACCCTTGGTGGTGTCATCAGCCGTGTCAGACAACGAGAAATCCTCATCGAGAAGGACCGCTTGGGTGGAGCCGTTGTACAACTCGACCCAGGGCTTGTCTCCCGACAGGGCGGCTTCGTTGACGACGACGGCGTCGATGAGCGACGGGTCGGTCACGATCGACGACGAAGGCCCTTGTCCGGCGACATAGTCGATGACGAGCCGAGCCCGGCGGTTCTGGGCCGCGCCGGCGGGGTAAACAGCGCCGATGTAGTCGTCGCCATCGAGCATGAAGGCCATGGCGTTGCCGTTCTCCCACCCGCGCACGCGATTCTCATCGATGACGGAGGCGAGGTTCGGTGTGCGGATGACGACACCGGTCTCAGTGAAGCTGTCTTGTGTCCATGTGACAGATTGGTTGGTGTAGGAGCGAGCGGAGATGCTCCCGGCCTGCGTCGTGTAAGCGGCGGCGTCGCCGAGTTCGGAGCGGATGACGATGTCGGACGTGCGGTCGGCTGGTCCGGTGTCATCGACCGTGAATTCGATGTGCGCGTCGGTGATCTCAGCTTGTTCGGGAAGATCCACCGAGGGGAAACGGAAACCAGCGATTTCCTTGTAGCCCGCGGTGAGACTCGAGCCCCAATAGCCGCCGATCTCCATCGAGTTTTCCAACGCGATGGCATTCCCGGCGCCATACTCCTCCGCGTCGTCATTGGTCGCGGCGACGCGGACGTCGGCACGTCCGTTGGCCGAGGTGTACGTGACGGTGAGCTGAGGCGCCGCTGCGGCCGATCCGTTGTACGAGCGGGCGACGAAGCGAGCTTCGGGCGTCAAACCGACGATCTTGAAGACGTAGTCAGTGCGCTCGGGGACGGCCTGGCGGGCGGCGTCGATGAGGGCGGCCGCGACGGAGAAGGTGGCGATGTCGCCGACGGCCATCGGTGTTGTCTGCCACGTCGCGGGCGTCTCGTTCCACGTGCGGTCGAACGAGGCCGGCTCCGAGGTGAACGCCGCACCGAGGCCAGTCTCGGCGTAGATGTCGAAGGAGGACGGATCCGGGGCCGCGTCGCGCACTGTGAAATCGATCGAGGCGTCCTGGATGACGGCGTCGGCCGGCAATTCCACCCCGGTGAAGCGGAGGTAATTGTCGTAACGCAGGGTCGACGAGTAAGCGCCGTGGAGATATTCGCCGCTACTCGTCAGATTGACGCGGGTCCCGTTGGCCATCGCGTCGTCGTTGCCCGTGGCGATGGCGTAGGTGTTCGTGAAGGTGAACGGTTCCGCCGCCTCGGCCTGGGCTGGTGGGGCGAGTGGAGTGAGACTGAGTCCGGTGGCTGCGACGACGGCCGCTGTCAGCGTGACCGCGAGGCGGCGCGCCGGCCCCGGAGGTCGCCGGGTGGTGGTGTGCATGGTGGAATCCCCCGTTACCGAGCAAGATTCCATGGGGCGGCGGAATCGTCGCTCGGGCATGTGAAAATTGTTTTAATAGTTATTGTTTTTAATACCCCCGTACGTGCCCCCGCACGTACTTTTCATCGAGTTGTCATTGCTGACGCTTCGACTGAGAAGAAGTCTCTCCGTTTTCAGATAAAAAGTCAACTTCGTAATTTATACTTTTTGTTTGTTCTTCAATGGAATTGTCATCAATGCCAATGTATGTTTTTATTCGAGGTCGCATGTTTCCCTCGTGGCGGCCCGGGGGCGCGCGTCTTAGCACGAGCGATGGCGAACTCTGACGTTCGCGGCAGAGTCACCGTTGTTGTCAGCGACATCTGCGTTCTCGTCGCGCTGCGATATTTTCGAAGGACTCACACCATCGATCGTCTTCAACCGTTTCCTCCAGTGAGCAACCTCTAGGCTGATGGAGGCCCCGCTTGTGGCGTGGGCCAATGAAATTCATGTTGCGAAGGAGGACCATGAAAGAACGGAAAATAGCTGACTTCACGGTGTCGGCGATCGGTCTGGGCGGCATGCCCATGTCGATCGAGGGCCGGCCGGAGGAGGATCAGGCGATCGCGACGATCCACGCCGGGTTGGACGCGGGGATCCGTCATATCGACACGGCGAACTCCTACCACCTCAAGGCCGGAGAAGTCGGCCACAACGAGCGGCTGATCGCGAAGGCGCTCTCGACGTGGAGCGGGGACGTCTCCGAGGTCCTCGTCGCGACCAAGGGCGGGCACCTGCGCCCCGGCGATGGGACGTGGACGCAAAACGGCGACCCGGCCTATCTCAAGGAAGCCGCCAAGCAATCGGCCAAGGACCTCGGCGTCGAATCGATCGGGCTGTATTACTATCACCGTCCCGATCCGAAGGTCGCCTATGAGGATTCGATCGGGGCGCTCGTCGAGTTGCTCGAGGAAGGTGTCATCCAGCGCGCCGGCATCTCGAACGCGTCGATCGAACAGATCACCTTGGCGAACAAGCTGCTCGACGGTCGTCTTGCGGCGGTGCAAAACCAGTACTCCCCGGCTTTCCGCTCGACGGAAGACACTCTTGAGGAGTGCGCCCGTCTCGGGATCGCCTTCTTGCCCTGGAGTCCTCTCGGCGGGATCGGCAAGGCGAAGGATCTCGGTTCGCAGTTCCAGCCGTTCCACGACGTCGCCGCAGCGCATGGGGTCTCCCCCCAGCAGGTCGCGTTGGCCTGGGAGCTGGCCAAGGCGCCGATCGTCATCCCGATCCCGGGGGCGTCCAAGCCCGCGTCGATCCTCGATTCGGCCGAAGCGGTCGACCTGGAACTGACGGCCGACGAGCTGGCACTGCTCGGCTGAGCACGGTTCGACCGACGTCACCCCGACGACGCCCGCAGTGGTCCGGAGTAGGCTCACCATATGGATGCTGAGAATGCTGTCGTTGTGATCACTGGGGCGTCGTCCGGGATGGGGCGCGAAGCCGCCCTCGAACTGAACCGGCGGGGAGCGACGGTGTACGCCGCGGCCCGGCGGGCGATGCCCGACTTGGAGGATGTGGGAATCCACACCGTCTCCCTCGACGTCACCGATGACACCTCCATCACCGCCGCTGTCGAGCACGTGCTCGGCGAGGCCGGTCGCGTCGACATCCTCATCAACAATGCTGGCTACGGATCCTACGGAGCGATCGAGGAGTTGCCGATCGACGAGGCCCGCCGCCAGTTCGAGGTCAACGTCTTCGGGGCGATGCGGCTCACTCAACTCGTCGTCGGCGGCATGCGGGAGCGCGGCCACGGGCGCATCGTCAACGTGTCTTCCGTCGGTGGGAAGTTCTCGATGGCTTTCGGCGGGTGGTACCACGCCACCAAGCACGCCCTCGAGGCCTTGTCGGACGCCCTGCGTCAAGAACTCAAGCAATTCAACGTCGACGTCGTCATCGTCGAACCCGGGCTCGTCGCCACCGACTGGCCCATCATCGCCGCCCGCAACCTGCGCGACGTCTCCGGCGACGGCCCCTACGGCCCGATCGCCCGCGGCCTGGCTTCTGCCTTCGAATACGGCGGCCCCCGCTTCGGCGCCGACGCCACCGATCTCGGACGCCTCATCGCCGACGTCTCCCTGACCGACCACCCGCGCACCCGCTACCGCAACAGCCTCGGCAACGCCGCGATGCTGACGCTCATGAAATTCCTCCCCGGCCGTGCCACCGACGCGATCATCCTCAGAGCCCTCGGCAAAGCCGACGACCTCGTCACCCGCATGCGCGAGAAGTTCGGTGAGGACGGCTCGGAAGAGGAGGCGAGCGCCGAAGAGCGCCCCGACTCGGCGAGGTCCGCCGTCGGCTGACCAGGGTCGACGGCCGACGAACCCGTCGGTGCACATCGTCAGGGTCGCTCATCGTTGACGGAGTAGCGGGACCGCCTCAGCTCTGAGGAGGCCTGGTTGACGGCCGGGGACGACGCGCTCGATGCCGTCGCCACCCATCGCAGCAAGAGGGCGATCCGTAAATCGAATAGAACTATAGATGAATTAGATTCATAGTCTTGATAGAATTCCATCTATGGATCATCTCATTGAGAGGACGCAGCCACTGGAGTGGCTGACCCGCTGGCGCGATCATGACCTCATCAAAGTGATCACCGGCGTCCGTCGCTGCGGCAAATCGACGCTCTTACGCCAGTTCGCCGAGCGCATCGTCGCCTCGGGGGTCCCGCGCGAGCGGATCATCGCGATCAACCTGGAGGATCCTGCCCACCGTGCCCTCCTGCGCGAACCCTTGGCCCTCTATGACGCCGTCGTCGAACGGATCGCCCCTGGGCAACGTCACTACGTCTTCATCGACGAGTTGCAGAACGCCCCAGAGTTCGAGCGCACCGCCGATGGATTGTTCATCCGCCCCGATGTCGATCTCTATGTCACGGGCTCGAACAGTGGGCTTCTCAGTGGAGATTTGGCGACGTTGCTGAGCGGCCGCTACGTCCAACTCCCCCTCCTCCCCTTCTCCTTCGCCGAATACCTCGCCGCTATTCGGAGCACACCAGATCGAGAACCCACCAGCCGCGAGGCCGCCTTCGCCCACTACCTCCAACGCGGAGGATTCCCTTATGCTGCCCAACTCGGCGCCGACGAGGACGTCGCCACTTATCTCGACGGCATCCTCGCCACTGTGCTCTACCGCGACGTCATGGAACGCCAACAGATCCGCGACGGGCGCGTCTTCACCAGCGTCGTCGACTATCTGGCCGACAACATTGGCAATCTCACGACGGCGAAGACCATCGCCGACACCCTCACCTCGTCCGGCAGGAAAATCTCCCCTGCCGCCGTCGAGACGTACCTCGAAGCCCTCACATCCGCGAATCTCGTCCACCTCGTGCCCCGCTACGATCTGCGCGGCAAACGCGTCCTCAGTCGAACCGAGAAGTGCTATCTCGTCGACACCGGGCTGAGAACAGCCATCCTTGGCGGCCAAGTCCGCGACCAAGGCCGCCTCCTTGAGAACGTCGTCTACCTCGAACTCCTCCGACGAGGCCACACCGTCAGGGTCGGGCGCTACCGCGACCTTGAGATCGACTTCGTCACCACCGGCCGGAATGGGACCCAGTACATCCAAGTCGCCGAAACCGTCCTCGACGAGAACGTGCTAGCCCGCGAACTCGCTCCTCTCGTCGCCGTCCCCGACCACTATCCCCGTCTTCTCCTCACCCTCGACCCCGTGGATCCCGTAGACCATGACGGGATCACACAGAGGAACATCACCAACTGGCTGACCGAAAATAATGTGGCTTGAAACTCGATGGGGAGACAATCCTTATTCAGTGGCACGAGTCAGGTTCGATGCCGCCCGGCTCATTCGCAGCGTCAGGGACGCACCCGGTAGACGTCGGAGCGATGATCGACGGCGAGGATCCGCACCGTCCGGCTATCTTCGTCGAGCGAGACGATGACGCGGTAGGCCTTGCCGACTCGGCCGGAGCGTTTGCCCGCATACGGTTCACGGAGTTCCTTGGTCGTTCGTTTCGGGTTGAGCGCGAGCGGACCCTCGACGAAGGACGCCACTGCGGTGACGACTTTCTCGGGCAGTCTGCTCATCGAGCGGGCCGCTGGGCCCGACCAGACCACCGTCCAAGGATCCGAGGCTCCCCCCGTGACCGGTTCGAAGCTCATGAGTCGGCGTGCTGGGAGCGGACGTGGGCGAGCATCTCCGCCGTCGTCATCGTGTCGCCTGCGGCGATCGCTCGCTCGGATTCCTCGATCTGCTCGCGGAGCCGGGGGTTGGCGAGGACGGCGATCGTCTCCTCCAACTCCTCAAGATCGTCCGGTGAGACGAGGACCGCCTCAGGCCGGCCGCGACGGGTGATCGTCACTCGCTCATGAGTCTCGTGGACGTCATCGATCAACTGCGAGAGATGATCCTTCGCCTCCGTGAATGCCAGCGTTGTCATAGCCTCTAGTATCCCAGGTACAGGCCAGAAAACAAGCCAGATCGAATGGACACGGGCTTCCCGGGCAGTTTGAGATGCATGCTAATCTGCATGCATGACAGTGACCGCGCATCGTCCCGCCACGACGTCGATCCGGGTGGATTCCCACACGCGCGACGTCTTCGCCGCCGAAGCGGCGTCGGTCGAATCCACCTTGAGCGCTTATCTCGCGGCCCTGGCCGACCGCCTAGAACGAGAACGCGCCTACGCCGAACTGAGGGCCGCACGCCTCGAGGAACGCGACGACCCCGCTTGGCAAGAGGAGATCGGGGCTTGGGTCGACGCCGATCTCACGGAGCCCTCCGATGTCTGAACCGCTCGGCGCGACGACCGTCTGGCCTCGTCAGGGCGAGATCTGGCTAGTCTCGCTCGGCGCCGGGAGACCAGGCGAGCCGGGGAAGAACCGCCCCTCCGTCGTCGTCTCCCACGATTCTCTTCTGACGGGTTCCCCCTACGACCTCATCAGTGTCGTCCCCCTCTCCGCTTCTCGCCGACCGCAACGGTTGCGCCCCGCCATCCCCACCGACCACGGAATCGAACGCCCCTGCGTGGCCGTCTGCGACGCCGTCCGCGCCGTCGTCCCCTCCCGCTTCCTCCAGCGGATCGGAAGCCTTGACCCCGTGGTCTTCGCCGCAGTGATGGAGGCCCGCCACCTCATCGAGACCTACGACGACCCCGACGATTGGACGGGCGCCATCATCCGGGAACAGATCCGTTAAGCACCCGGCTTCAGCCACCTCGATGAGACCGAGGGATACGCTTCCAACCAAGCCGCACTAGGTCTTCCACAAACCTCTAGCCTTAGAAAGAGAGACGAGCAGGATGACGCAACCTGTCAAACCTAATCTGGACTGATTACCAGCAATATCGACGTGTTCGAGTCTTCTACTGCTTCCGATGAACGTCTGTACTCAGTCCTCAGGGATGGGGCTGGCGCAGGACGCATAGCGACTATTGTCGGGATTCTAGTGGTCTGTCGCGTCTACAATGTTTAGTATAGGTGAACAGAAAATCGGCGAAGTCAGTTCCGAAGGAATTATTTTTTAGCGTCGAGTTACTAAATTCATAACTAAAACCCTCCTTCTCTATCCTTGAGGATTGGCGATTTCTTTCTGCAGCATGGATACAAATTTTGATATCCATAGACTAATATCTTTCAGGAAGAACGTTATGACCATGATTGATATCGCTATGAATTGAGTGATGAAGACCACTAACTTATTATTCTCGGAGGTTGGAATAATGGGAGGGATAAAAAATAGAAATGCATACATTATCGAACCTATTATTACAGTCCATATCTTCATTTTAAGTGTATTAGCAACAAATAAAGGGCCGAATATGCACCCAGTAAACATTACGTCATAATGGCTCGCCGTCACTCCACCATCAAGCAAAATCAAAAACCCAATTTGGGCATACATTGATATTGCTGAAATAACTACAACTATATCCTGTATTCTTTTCTTATATAGAAATTTGTGCACCTTTGCAAGGGATGCAACAGCCTTGCTCAGCCTACTAGTTGTGGCACCCTCTTCCCCGGTATCATCGGACCTTATTCCAAAGAATCCAATCTCGGGAATTTTCCCGACCAATACCGGCAGCCATCCATATATAGTAGCCACAGCCATAAGGAAGCACGGGATAAAATATTTTTTATAGAGGCTAAAAAATCTATCTACCCCGCTAGATCCAAAGTTCGTCTTTATTATCAGGAAATAACAGACACATATCAGCGTAACGACAGTCAGAAGCATTACCTGCGACCGTTGCTGCATAGGTATTTCTTGGACGCTGCTCATCCTCAGTCCCTACTTTTTGGTGAAATCTACCCCATGAGCTCAGTGTGCACTTCTCTCTCTCGTTTCGTGAATAGCATTGTTTGATTTCCGTAATCAATGAGCGAGAAAACTCCAATAGCGAACGCTATTGCGGCCAAGGCAGCCCCCGGATTGCGAGTTACCAGCATATACACTCCCCAAACTGCCATAGATAAACTGAACAACCGATGCCATGGAGCTCCCGCAATTACTACGCGATAGTTAATCAGTGCCCGACCGGCTATGACTCCTTGAGCCAAATCGCGTATTACAAGAGGAACCCACAAATAGAGAACCTCAGGCATTGAAAAACATACGGAAGCTGCACACGCATGGACAGATAGCTTATCCGCAGTAGCGTCTACAGCGCGTCTCTTTGCAGTGTCCTGAATTCCCCCTAGGCGAGCAAATCGTCCATCGACTACGTCAAGTACGACAAACAGAACTACCAGCGACGCGGCGATCGACCAACTTCCAATAATCACGGAAATAACTGTTAATAATCCGAGTGGTATACGAATATAGGTAAGGATACTTCCGACCTTATGCAGTCGCATAAATGATGAAATATCTCTATTCTCTTTTCCTATTGGAAGGATAATGATTTTTCCAAGCACGACTTCTCCAGAGAACTTAAACAGAGACCTGTTACCCTGATTATGAGATCATACTCTATGGGGTCAGGAAAGAGCCCCAATTTCAGGAAAGAATATCGCACGACGAAGAGAAACTACAGCTTCCAGACATCAATCACTGGAGCTTCCTCTCCAGTGCCAGAAAGACGTCAGAGCCATCAGAATATGCAATATACTTGCACATAATAAATATTATGTTGACCCTATACCATATCTAGTTTTCCCGCTTGCCCCATCGATGAGCCAATCCAGACAGTTGAGCTTCTGGATCCCATTGTGGGAGATAGGTGGGTTCTCGTCCATCGTCAGGAGGTATTTCGGGTAGTGGTTCTTGAGCGCCTCGAGAGGTTTGAGTCCACGGGCCAGGGTGACGGAGTCGCGGACCGTCTCGGAGACTTGGATGTAGGCAACGTCGGTTCCTTGGCTGACGACGAAATCGATCTCGCCGGCGGCGGAGTGGCCGATTTTGACCTGCTTGTGGCGGCGGCGTAGCTCGAGGTAGACGACGTTCTCGAGGACGCGGCCGGCGTTGCCTCCGGCCTAACCGACGAGGGAGTAGCGCATTCCCGGGTCGACGATGTGGTACTTCTCGGGGCCCTCAAGGTGGCGCAGACTCGCGACATCCCATCGCTAGACGGGAAAGAAGAAGAAAGCGTCGACGAGGCCGGTCAGATAACTCTCCACTGTTGCTGGGGAGGGTGGTCGCCCGGCGTGGGAGGGCGACGCGGCGATCCGGCGCGTCGACGCCAGATTGCCAATGTTGTGAGCGAAGAAAGAGACGACATCAGACAACATCGCGGTATTATAGACCCGTTGTCTCACGGCCACGTTTTTGAGGAGGACGGTGTTGACGATGCCGTCGAGGTAGTCCTTGGCGATGTCCAGATCGGGGATCAACTCGGCCACATAGGGGAACGAGCCGAACCGGACATAGTCGCTTTATAGGCCCGAGAGCGTGAGGTCGGCTCCAACCTGAGGATCATTTCGCCGTCGCTCAACGAACTCGGCGAAGGAGAAGGGCAGCATCGCGATCCCGACGTGGCGACCTGAGATGAGCGTCGCCAGATCGCCGGAAAGGAGATGAGCATTCGAACCCGTGAGATACAGGTCGACGTTCGAGCGCAGGTGCAGGCTGTCAACGGCCCGCTCGAACATGGCGGAAGCACACAGAGGAACATCATCAACTGACTGCTCGGCTAGCGGGTGACGGGGCTGCCAGCGCCAGCCAATCATTGAGAGTTGTGAAGCGGAGCATCCAGCGTGAGTAGATACGCAACTCTGATGATACTTCCGTCCTAATACTGAATTAGGCTGGTAATATTAGACATCATGGGACGACAGCAAATCTCTATGACTCCGGTCGCCGCCGACGCGGCCTGCGTGCTCGGCCAACAGATCCGTCTCGCACGCCATGCGAAGAACTGGACGGCAGCGGAACTCGCGGCCCGGGCGGCCGTCTCGCGCGCCACCGTCTCCGCGATCGAGCAAGGCTCGCCCAACCCGTCGATCGGCAACGTCCTCAACGTCGCGGCCATGGCGGGCGTGCCCCTCTTTGGCGCCGAGGACCGAGCCCAACTGGCCATGCTGAGGCGCATCGGGCAGGAGAAGATCGCACTGCTTCCCACGCGGGTCGACCATCCGCACGAGAGGGACGATGATGGCGCCTTCGACTTCTGATCCGGCGATCTTCGTCTGGGTCTGGCTTCCTGGGCGAACAGAGCCCGTTCCGTGTGGTGGTCTCATCGCTCGTAGCGACGGCCTCGCCTTCCGCTACGGCGAGCGTTATCTCGAGCGGAACGACGCTCTTAGTCTCTACGCCCCCCAGTTGCCCCTTGAGCGTGAGATTTTCGGGCCAACCGGCGATTTGGGAATGCCTGGTTGCATCCGAGACGCGGCTCCCGACGCGTGGGGTCGTCGCGTCATTCTTAACCGCTTGACCGGAATGCGGGGGCGATCGACCGATGTGGATTCGCTCTCTGAGGCGACGTTCCTCATGGAATCAGCCTCGAACAGGCTCGGGGCGATCGATTTCCAAGCCGACCCCATCACCTATGTTCCACGCGAGGATGATGCGACGCTAGAACAACTGCTCCATATTTCCGATCTCGTCGACGAAGGCGAACCCCTGCCTCCGGATCTAGCCGCAGCGGCCGTCAACGGCACCACGATCGGTGGAGCGCGCCCCAAGGCCCTCGTCCAAGACGGCGACCGGCAATTCATCGCCAAGTTCTCCACCCACACTGACAATTTCAATATTGTCGGAGCCGAAGCGGCGTGCTTCAACCTCGCACGAGCCTGTGGGATCACGGTGCCCGATTCATTCGTGGTCGAGACCAGCGGACGCAAGGTTCTTCTCACGGAAAGGTTCGACCGCGGGCAAGGAGGAACGCGCCGGCTGGTGATCTCCGGACTCACCCTCATGAATCTTGACGAGGTCAGTGCCCGTTACGGCGCCTACCCGGACATGCTCGACACACTCCGTGCCCACGAAGCCAATCCGGGAACTGCCGGTCGGGAGTTATTCGAACGGATCGCTTTCAATATCGCCGTCACCAACATCGACGACCACGCTCGCAACCACGCCGCCTTCTGGGACGGCCAGCACCTCGAGCTCACCCCCGCGTACGACCTGTCACCCAGCAATCGCAGCGGCGAAACCGCTCAGCAAGCGATGGCTTATAGCCGGGACGGACGGCGCGACAGCACGTTCGCCGGACTACAAACGTCCGCCTCCGTCTACGGCCTCACCGCAGCTGAAGCGAACGAGGTGATCGAGAGAATCGTTGTCATGATCAATGAAGGGTGGAACGATGCCGCCGACCAGGCGCGCCTCACGACCGTTGATCGCGAGTTCCTGTGGGGGCATCAGATTCTCAACCCAGCCGTGTTCTACGAATGACCAACTCGTTTAGGTCCCCGACTGTTATCGGCGGGCAGCGAGAGCCCGACCGCCCCGAATGCCTCGTCATCGGACATGGCTCCTGGAGGGAGCGGAGTCGTGGAAATATGAGGTTTGGCATCGAATCTTTTCTTCGGTCGACGGTGGTCCCACGGGATGGTCGTGGGGGTCTGGTGAAGGAGTCTGAGATGGCAAGTTCGAAGCGCGATCGGACACAGGGGAAGCGCGAACGTCACTCCACGAAAGCGAAGAGTCATTCTTTGAGCGCGGTCGATTCCGACGCGCAGGACACGACCTCCTCGAGCGCGTGGAAAACGTTCTCCGGGAATGCCGCCCCCATCCTGATCGGACTCGTCATCTTCGTCCCCTGGTCGCTATCGGCCTATCAGGAAGGCACGATCTTTCCGATCCTCCTGGGCGCCGGGATCGTCGTCTTCCTGGGGATCAGATGGCTCCGAGGCAAGCTCGCCACGAGATTTGAGAATCTAGCCTTCCTCCAAAGTAAAGAAGCGACAATTATTTTTGCCGTTCTCTCATTCGCTCCCGCCGTCATCGAACTGATCCTCTACGCGATGTGGCTCGCCGGGGGGTGGATATCGGAATGGTCTTGGGATGAGTTCTTCGCCTTCTTCGGTCTGTTCGTCCTCCCCTTCGCCGTGGGAGGGGGCGTGGGAGCACTCATTCGCCATTTCCTGAACAAGAAACCACCCTCGAAGCTAGCCACCGAATCAGAGCTCGCCACCCTGTTCTTCTGGATCGTCTCCGTCTCAGGGATCGCCCTTCCACTTTTCCTGGGTTTCCGCGGCACCCTCAGAGCAGAAGTGGTGTTTGCCATTATCGTAGCCAGCGTTGGAACCATCGCTTTCGGCCTGCTGTTCCCCTTTGGTGACTCCTCATCCGGTGGCAGCTCGAGTTCCCGTGGGAGCTCTTCGAACGATTCCAGTTGGAGTTCGTCGAACGGTTCCAGCCGGAGCGGCGGATGGTTCAACTCCAGCGGCGGAAGCCGGGGCGGTGGCGGAGGTGGGCGCTTCGGCTCCAGCGGCTCCCATCGTGGCGGGGGTGGCGGCGGCCGGTTCTAGCGAAGAGGACCATTCTCGCGCATCGCATACTCGTGCGCGGGCACCCCTCGTATGACCGCTCGCGCCATCGTCTCTTCCTGATCCCTGAAGTGGAACATGAGACTCGACCCCGTGGCCTTCGCTCCGGCGTCTCCGTCTCCCCTTTGTTCGAACGAGTGTTCGACCATCCTGCTAGCCTGGAGACATGCGGGTGGAGTTGATCGGCGCGACGCGCGAGGGCGGCAGGGGCATGGCTGGCCTGGCGGGGGAGCGTGAAGAAGAATGGGGAAACCCGGGGGGCGAACAGCCGGGGTCGCGGGCGCTGACGGGGTTCGGATCGCCGGCGCAGGATTACGCCAAGCCGGCGCTCGATCTGGACGCGGTGCTCGTGCGGGACGCGATGTCGACGTTCGCTGTGCGAGTCTCCGGTTCCGCGATGGCGGAGGCAGGGATCGACGACGGCGATGTCGTGCTCGTTGACCGGTCATTGCGCGCGCATTGTGGTGACGTCGTCGTCGCAGTCGTCGAAGGGGAGCTGGCGATCCGTCGCCTCGTCTCCTGGCGGGGGCGAGCGGCTTTGCGGGCTGGCTGGGACTTCGGCGAGGTCGTCCCGCTCACCGGCGGCGTCCGAGTCTGGGGTGTCGTGACGTGGGCGCTGCGTCGCTACCGGCGATGAACGAGACGGAGCCCACGACCCTCTACGGGCTCATCGACGCGAATAATTTCTACGTCTCCTGTGAGCGTCTGTTCGATCCGCGGCTCGAGGGGCGGCCCGTCGTCGTCCTCTCGAACAACGATGGGTGCGTGGTGGCGCGGTCGCAGGAGGCGAAGGATCTCGGCGTCGCCAACGGCACGCCGTGGTATTCCTTGCGCAAGCAGGCGCGCGTCTGGGGCTTGGAAGCGCGCTCGAGCAACTACGAGTTGTACGCCGACTTGTCGGCGCGGCTCATGCGGATCGTCGCCGACCACGCGGCGTTCATGGAGCCCTATTCGATCGACGAGACGTTCGTGCGCTTGCCGGCCCGCAGGCTCGATCCGCAACGCTTCGGCGAGCGGGTGCGCGACGACGTCGCCCGGCGGCTCGGGATCCCCGTCTCCGTCGGGGTGGCGCGGACGAAAACCCTCGCCAAGCTGGCCAACCATGGCGCCAAACGGTCGCCGGCGCTGGCGGGGGTGTGCGATTTCGGGCGGTACACCCCCGAGCAGGCGACGCGCATCATGCGTTCGTATCCGACGACGGAGGTGTGGGGCGTGGCCGGACGCACCGCCCGCAAACTGACCCTGCTCGGCATCGACACGGTGGCCGATCTGCGCGACGCCGACCCGCACGAGATCCGGCGGCGTTTCAGCATCGTCCTCGAACGCACCGTCCTCGAACTGCGGGGGATCCCCATGATCGCCCTCGACGAGCACCCGCCGCCGCGGCGCACCCTCGTCACCTCGCGCATGTTCGGCACACCGACGAGCGACCCCGACGTCATCGTCGCCGCCGTCTCGACCTTCGCCCAGCAGGCCGTCTCCCGGTTGCGGCGCGCCCACTGCGTCGCCGCCTCGGCCGAGACCCACGCCTCCTCCTCCTGGTTCGGCGACCACCCCGTGTTCATCCGCGCCACCTGCGACTTCACCTCCCCGACGGCCGACCCGCTCGTCATCGTGCGCGACGTCACCCGCGCGATCCGTCCCCGCATCCTCCCCGGCGTGCGCTACAACCGCGCCGGCGTCACCCTCGTCGGCGTCCAGCAAGAATGGCAACCGCCCCTCGGGGCTCCGGAGGACTCCGGCCTCGGCGAGGCCCTCGACCACCTCGACGCCCGCTTCGGCCGCCACACCGTCGCCCTCGGCGTCGCCGGCCTCAAACACCACGACTTCGACATGCGCCAAGACGCCCTCTCGCGGCGCGCCACCACCCGGTGGGACGAGTTGGCCGTCGTGAGCGCCCATGGGTGATTCCCTGTCGTCCACGAGTCCCCGTCCCTCGGGGAGATGGTCGACGGCGCCACGCCTTCCCTGGATGTCGCGTTCGAATTCGCAGATCTGGCAGCGACAGCGATCCGGGCATCGTCAGCGTTGGCGACCTTCGATCTTCATCACCCTCGCACAAGTCCCTATCATGATTTTGTTGTCGTCGCACGAGAGTGATTCCCCCGTCTCACTTTGACATCGAACCTTGATGGACCTCGTAGAGTGAGCACGAGGTGTGATGATGTGGCAGTGTCGCGACGTCCGTCCACGTCGCGTCGCGGCGTTCATCGTTCCGCGCGGGGGGCGTGGGGCACGACGGGGGAGGACGCTCATGGAGCACACCGAAGACACCGTGGCGGCTCAGGCCCGCCATATCCGCGAACAACTGACCGAAGCGGAAAAAATCTCTTTTCTCCATCAGTACATTCCCGCCATCGAGCGGCTCGGGATCGAAGCCTTCCACACCGGCAACGAGGTGCTCCACGGGCAGGCCCGGCAGGGGATCGCGACCGTCTTCCCCCAGCCGGTCGGGTTGGGCGCGACCTGGGACTCCGCCCTCATCGAAGCGGTCGGTGACGCCGTCGCCACCGAGGTGCGCGCCAAGCACGCCGCCGATCCGTCGGTCAGCCTCAACGTTTGGGCCCCCGTCGTCAACCCCCTGCGTCATCCAGCCTGGGGGCGCAACGAGGAGGGTTACAGCGAGGACCCCCATCTGACCGGCTATTGCGGACGGGCCTACGCCCGGGGTTTACGCGGCGGGCAAGGCGCTATCTGGAAGACCGTCCCCACACTCAAGCATTTCCTTGGCTACAACAACGAGACGGACCAAGCGACGACGAACGCGTCGCTCGACCTGCGCACGCTCCACGAGGAGGAGTTGGCCGCCTTCCGGGCGCCGATCGAAGCCGGTGTCATCGGAGCGATCTTGCCGAGCCGCAATCTTGTCAGTGGGCGTCCGGCCCATGTCGCCGCCGAATTGCTCGACGAGGCGCGCAGTTGGACGAACGAACCGCTGGCCGTCATGTCGGATGTGGCCGCGCCCAGCAACCTCGTCCTCCCCCAACGGTACTTCCCTCACCATGCGGCGGCGACGGCGGCGGCCCTCAAGGCCGGCCTCGACTCCTTCACCGACCACGACGCCGATTCGAGCAGGATGACCTCCCGGATCAAACGCGCGCTCGACGCCGGACTCGTCTCGATCGAGGTGATCGACCGAGCCGTCGAGCGCGTCCTCATGGTGCGGCTGCGCACCGGGGAATTCTCCCCCGACCATGACCCCTACCGCTGGATCGGCGAGAATGAGGTGGGCCGAGTCGAGCATTGCCGCCTGGCCCGCCGGGCCGCCGCCGCCGGCGTCGTCATCCTCCGCAACGAGCGTGTCCTCCCGCTCCGGGTGGGGTCGGGCGGAGATCGGATCGGCCCCATGGGCGACGCCTTCCACACGGAAGCCGCCAGCGGCCAGTGCACCAGTCGTGTCGCGGTTGTCGGACCTTTGGCTGACACCGTCTTACGCGATCGTTACTCCGGATCCTTCCCCTACACCGTCTCCATCGCCGAGGCCTTCGCCGAACTGCCGGGGGTGACCGTCGCGACGGCGAGCGGGGCCGACATCGTCGCGATCTGGTCGACCTCCGCCAAAGCCTATGTCCGCGTCGTCGAACGTGGTCTTCTCGCCGCCGATCCCACCATCGAACATAGTGCCGTCGTCTCACTTTCGGGAGACATTGTCGATGCAACTGATCCGGCTGCGGTCGTCGCACGGCATTTCGCCTCCCTCCATGAGGACGCCGGGCCCACGGGATCAGACGAGACGGAGCCACCCCTGCGATCCCTGACGGTCGAGGCCGCCCAAGTCGAGGTGACTGAATGGGGCGACGGTGTCCTCACGTTGCGCTCTCTCGTGCTGCCTCCCGGGATCGAGGCCGCTTTGACTCGGGCCGCCTATCGCGATGAGGACGAGGAGTCCGGGGCGCCGGTGGCGAGCGTGACCCCGACCACCGCGTCGGTTCCCACCGTCACCGCATCCGCGGAGACCCCCGCAGAAGTGAGCGAGCGCGAAGCCGAAGCGGAGGAGACGGACGCGCCAAGCAAGATGACCTCCGTCTCCACCCCTTCTTCCCATTCGTCCACGGACACGTCCTCGCCCTTCGTCCCGCCGACTCCCAAACCCGCCATCGTCATGCCGCCCGCCACCGAACGGACCTCACCACAGGGACGCTATAACAACGGACCCACCCAGCCGGCCGTCGGCGGCGAGGGACGACGCCACAAGCCCCATGAGAACCACGACATTCCAGAAACAGATCTGGACTCATCTCGGGCGGGCCTGTGGACTTCCCAAGGGTGGTTCCTGGAGGCGACCGCTTCCCGGGTCAGCGGATGGGTCTCCCAGGAGAGCTTCCGGCGCCACCAGCACGCCGACGGCACCGTCTCCCTCCTCCATCTCGGCACCGGACGGTGGTTGCGCGTGCAGCGTGGATCCGGGTTGATCGTGGCGGAAGCCCAAACCCTCGATGAAGCGGAGCATTTCGACTGGCAGGTGGTGCGTTCCGGCACGGCCCGGGTGGCGGAAGCCCTCACCGGAGTCGACGCCGTCATCGTCGCCGTGGGAAACGATCCTCATCTTGGCGGTCGCGAAGGCGAGGACCGGCCCGGCCTCACATTGCCCGTCATGGCGAAACAGGTGTGGCGCCAGGCCCGCGCCTCCCACCCCAAAGCCGTCTTGGCGATCATCTCGAGCTATCCCTATGTGCTCGGCCCGGAGTTCACCGAGGCCCAGGCGATCGTGTGGTCCTGCCACGCCGGGCAGGAACTCGGTCATGGCCTCGTCGACGTGTTGACGGGGGCGTTCGAACCAGCCGGGCACTTGGCGCAGAGTTGGCCGGCCTCCAGCGTCGACGCCGGTGATTTGTTCACCTACGACGCCCGCCGCGAGCGCGCCACCTACCGGCACGCCCGCCGTGCCCCGCTTTTCGCCTTCGGCCACGGCCTCTCCTACACGAGCGTCGTCTGGGAGAAACTCGAGCTATCCCACGCTCAAGCGGAGGCGCCGGCGGCGACGTGGACTCATCCCAGCCTCGTCGAATACGGGCCGATGGCGGCCGATTCGAACGCCGATTTGTCAGCCGCGCCGTGGGGCGAGGCGCCGGGATGGAAGACATCCGACCTGACGAAGGAGAACCGCGCCGCGCGCGCGCCGGAGCAGCGTGATCACAGCCGATCGTCTCGCCCGAGCGTGCCGATGGGGTTGAGCGTCTCCTCGGAACCAGCCCGTTGTCCCGTGACTCAGGGGGTCGACGACTACAGTGGAGTGTCAAGCTTCGCTGGACCGAGTGAATACGGCGGTTTCGGCGTCTCCGGCGGCGGACGTCGTCCGGCGCGCGACTCCGGCCCGGCCCGCCCCGGCATGATCCGAGCTTTCGTCACGGTTCACAACACCGGCGCTCGACCCGTCTCCCAACTCGTCGCCCTCTACGCTCTGCCCCCCAAGGGGCTCATGATCCCCCCGGCGCGACGACGTCTCATCGCATTCCGGCGAGCCTGGCTCAAACCGGGCGAACGACGCGTCGTCGACCTCGACATCGATCTCAACCATCTCGCCGTCTGGGATGTCAACGCCCAGGCGCCCTTCGGCGAGGACACCGCCAACGGCCCCGGCCTTGAAGCCACCTTGGCCAATGGGGCGCAGGCGCGCATCGGCGCCATCTCCCTCCAACCGGGGGAACGCGATTGGGTCCACGTCGGCGCGCTGCGGGTGCAACCGGGCATTTACACCATCGCCGTTGGCAATTCGAGCTTTGATCTGGCGGCCTCGGCCCGCTTCGAAGTGACCGGGGCCCCGGCGTCGCACCGCACCGCCATCGAGGCTCCGATCCCCGCCCACGCTTTCGCCACCGCCGTCTCCCTCTCCCTGACCGATCGGGCCGTCGCCGCTGGAGCGGCCATCGAAGTCGCCGCCGGCCACAGCTGGGGTGTGGCGGAATACCACCGGGTCGACACCACCGGATGCGCCGATGTCTCCATCATCGCCACCGCCATCCGCCCCGTCGCCGAACCGGTTCGCCTCAGCTGGCGGAAAACACCTTCCGAGCCGTGGCACGAGGTCGGCGTCGTCACCGTCGGTGAGGCCCGCGGCCGCTACGACTGGCGCCCTTACGCCATCGGCCTGGCCGAGGATGAAGGCCGCGTCCTCGACGACTGGCGGCCCCGTTCCCTCATCAGCAGCGATGTCAACCTGCCCGGCGGCGTCGTCGACCTGCGTTTGACGATCCCCGCCGGCGTCCGCGTGGCGGAAATCATGATCAACGGGGCAGATCGATTGTGATGAGAGCGCAGGGAGCCGACCGCCCTGCCACACATCACACGCTCAAACCGACGAGGGTGTGACACCGCTCGCCATGCTCAGAACCGGCCGCCGCGGCCACCACCCCGGCTGCTGGAACCGAAGCGGCCACCACCACCGCCGCCCCGGGAGCCGCCGCCAATGCGACCACCGCCGCCTCCGCCACGCTTGGAGCCGCTGGAGCTTCGACTCGATCCGCTCCTGCGGCGCGACCCGCTCGAGCTTGAGGACGATCTGTCGTCATCGTCGTCGTCGGAGGATCCGGACTTGGGATTCGAGAAAAGACGGAAGACGAAGCCGCCGATCCCCGCGACGCCGGGGACCACCAGTTCGGCGTCGATGATGTTCCTCGATCCCAGCACCACCGCCATGGCGACACCGGAAACGACGACACCGACGGCGAGGCCGATTCTGGGAGCGAGACCCTTCTCCTTGAAGAGATGGTAGAAGGGCGACCCGACGAGCATGCCGATCCCCCACGGGACAAGGAGGAGATAAATGAACTCCCCGTCGCCCACCCCGATGGCCCAGCGCAAAAAAAGGAATAACTCAATGAGAGCCGGGAGGAGGGCGAGCGCCAGGATCGCCGTCCGCGTCGCCTCATGAGTGAGGAATGAGCGCCGGGGATCACGCCGAGCGAGACGGCGGCAGAACGCCAACACCACCGCATAGACAAGGAAACCGAGCGCGAGAAGCAGCGGGAAAATCGTCCCGAAGTAGTAGCCCACCACCGAGAAGATGACGGCCGCCACCGTGAACACGACGATGGCGATACGCGACGGTACAGGCAAGCCCATGAACCATCGCACAGGATTGAAACTGCCATTTTCCGGCGCTGCCTCGTCGCTCACCGTCGTCCCTCTCCTTGAAAGAAGCGACCGTCTCACCGTTGAATCACCGCTGGTGGAGCAGCCGATCCTTGACATCTCGTTGAAAACGAGACTAGCGCACTCGTCCGGCGGCGATCGGCATCGGCAGGAGGACGGCTCCACCGCACCCGTTACGCTGCTCGTGGGAGAAACAGGGAGAGAGCATGAGACGGATCATCAAAGCAGGGATCGCGGGCCTCCTCGGCGTCGCGTTGGCGTTGTCGGGGTGCTCCTCGAAGCCGAATTCGCGACGGGAAGCGACCGCCGCGCTCAAGAAGACGCTCCTCGTCAAGGCCGATTATCTCTCCACGACCGAGGAGAAGGGCGGCGCCACGTACCACTATCGCGACGAGAACGGCCTCGAGTTCAGCGTTTTCAGCCGCGCCTGGGGTTCGCCTCTCCCCAGCTACACGCTCCGCAGCGACTACGCCGATCGGTGGCTCGCGACTTTTCGCGACGAGATCGACGACCTCATGGAGGGCCTGGAGTGGACCTGGCCCCACTACGCCTTCGGATCGACGACGAAGCTGTCCATCATGCTGCGCGACTACGACGATGTCGCCCCGGCGGCCGCAGCGGTCTCCGGGCTGCTCGATGTGGGGATCGTCCCATTGCGAGACGGAGGCCTGTCGCCGTTGCCCGAGATCCACGTTCGTGTCATGACCACCGACGGCAAGGACCTCTCCCTCTTCCATGAATCGGTGCCCCGGGAAGGGCGCACCCCGACGGCCCCCGACGTCATCGCCCGGACGATCGACTACTACTACCTCACCCGGGTCGCCGCTGGTGTCATCGACGACGAGGTCGACCCTGCCATCCTCGCGGCTTTGCCGCCCCACACTCTCGCGCTAATCCACGACGGCCAGACGATCGGGCAGGCCCGCTACGACATCGCCATCCAGCGCCACATCGTCGCCCTCGACTTCTGCCAGACCGAGGACACCGCCACCATGGCTCCGACGCCGGCGCGGTCGCGCAACCGGTATTACGTGACCGATTTCGTCATCGGGCTCGGCGGCTCCTACCGGGCGTCCGATCGGCATGCGACCTGGACGATCGGGCGGCACACCTGGTCGGCCACCGTGCCCGAGCGGCCAGGGAACATCGGAACCGTCCTCGATTGGCCGGAGGTGACACGGGATGGAGCGCCTCTCACGGTGCGTTCGGAAGCGCTCCTGGAGCGGCCGACGGTGAGCCGTCAATACTTCGTCTTCGCTGACGTCGAGCAGTTCTTCGGCGTGACGGTGCGGATCGACGAGACCAGCCAGATCGACGAGGTGGGCTGGGGCTCGGCCACCGTCTCATCGGCGGATTAAGGCGGATTCAGACGACGTCGAAGCTAGGTCCTCGGCACTTCGACCTCACCGGCCCTGGCGAGGCGATGGCCCGGAATCGCCGCGCCAAACTACTAGTGCCCCTTGACAGCACGACCGATCGAGACACTGGCGAGGACGGTGAAGACGACGGCGCATCCAGCGAGGACGGCGATGATGAGCCAGGTGGGAAGGACCGTGGAGCCCACCGTCAGATCGATGCCCATGGTCGCCCTGGTGGGATCGTGGACGTCCGCTGGCAGGGCGGCGATGCCGTCGTCGAGGTAGGCGCCGCGCACAAGGGCGGTGGCTTGGGCGAAGGGGAGGCTGTTGAGCACATCGGTGACGTGGGTTGAGAGGGCCCCGGCTTGCACATAGGTTTCGGAGAGGAAGCCGAAGAGGACACCGATGACCGTCGAGATCCCAGCGTAGGAGGCCACTGTTGTCAGCAGCGAGGTGACGAAACCCATGAGGGCGGTGAAGCTGACGGAGCAGAGCATGATCCAGCCCCACGCCTCGACCACCCGGGCCAGTTCGAGCGTGGCTCCACCCACCAAGCAATAGACGGTTCCGAGAAGATAGACGATGGTCGTCATGATGACGGAGACGATGGTGGCGGCGAGCAGATACCCGAGGGTGAGTGTGGCGGGCGTCACGGGGCTGATGAGGAAGTCGCGCCACCGGCCCGACTCGCGGTCGGCGACGTATTGGCGCATCGCTCCCAACCCCGTCGTGGCGGAGGCGATGACGGCGGCCGAGGCGACGATCCAACAATTGAGCAGATCGTCGCAGGTCGCACGGTCGACGAGGCCCTGATAGCTCGCCACCATGGTGTCGAGAATCGAGCTCTTCATGAATAAGAGGACGATGAAGACGGCGATGAGGGCGCCGAGCAGCGAGAAGAACACACTCGTCCGGTCGGAGAAATACAGTTTGATGTTCCGACGGACGAGAAGGGCGAGGGGGCGCATCAGTCCTCCCGTAAGGCTTCGCCGGTCAACGCGAGGAAGACGTCGTCCATGGTGCCGTGGATGAATTCGAAGTCGTCGATCCGGCTCGTGTTGCGTTCGAGGAAGGCGATGGCGTCCGCCGCGCGGGACACCGCCGCGTCGATCACCCCGTCTTTCTCCGTGCACTCGAATCCGGCATCGGCCAGTTGCCGGCTCAGTCCGGCCCGAGCCGGCACCCGCAGATGATGGTGGGCGTAGGTCGCGCGCAGCGAATCCGGTGTGCCGTGGGCGATGAGACGGCCGTGGTCGATCATCCGCACCTCGTCGGCCCGCTCGACCTCCTCCATCGAGTGGGTCGTCAGGAACACGGTGATGCCGAGACGGCGTTGGAGGTGTTCGATCGTTTCCCACACCAAGTGGCGTGATTGCGGATCGAGTCCGGTCGTCGGTTCGTCCAAGAACAACACCTTGGGGCGGTTGAGGAGGGCCCGGGCGATGTCGCTGCGCCGGCGCTGCCCCCCGCTGAGATGCCCGTAAGGATGCCGCAGAAGCTCGCCCATCTCGAGGGTCTCGGCGATCTCGTCGACGCGGCTGCGCGGCGAATGGTAGAACGACGCGCGCAGGAGAAGGTTGTCCTCGACAGTGAGCTCCCGATCGAGGAGGGAGTCCTGGAAGACGACGCCGATCGCCCGGCGGATGAGGGGATCGTCCCGCCCGGCGACCAAGGGCACCTCGGTGTCGGCGAAATACGTGACAGTTCCCGAAGACGGAGCAAGCAATGTCGTCACCATACTGATCGTCGTCGATTTCCCCGCGCCGTTCGGGCCGAGGAAGGCGAAGAGGGAGCCCCGGCCGACCGCGAAGGTAATGGCGTCGACGGCTGTCAGATCGCCATAGGTTCGCGTTAGTCCAGCGACGGAGATGATCGGGGATCGCTCACTAGGAAGGGCGACCGCCCGGGACGGTTCGTCAGCAATAGTGGATTTTTTCCACCCGAACGACGGTCCTCGGGCGGGCGCCGGCCTCTTCTCAGAACACACCATCGGCTCCAGGATCAGACGCGCTCGAAGGAGACCGGTTCGAGCCGATCGGCTTCCTCGGCCAAGCGCCAATAGCCATCGCGTTCCTTGAGCAAGGCTTTGATGTCGCACTTGCCGCTGATCGGACTGGCCGGGAAGCCGGGTTCGACCTTGTAAGCGGCCGGTTGGGCCGGGCCCTGGAATCGGCTCTGACAGTGTTCGATGATCCGCGAGAGGGTTTCCATCGGATGCTCACGCCCACTGTCGCGCAACGTCAGATAGACGATCGGCGCGAAGGCTTCCGGCGTTTCCCGTCCGATCTCGTCGGCCGGTATTTTCGCCACTTCGGCGGCCTGGACGTCGGGGTCGTGGTAGAGGAAATTCTCGATCTCGAACAGGTAGACACGTTGTCCATCGGAGGTCTCGAAAGAGTCGCTGTAGCGCCCGATGACGTGGTAGATGCCGTCGTCGTCGCGGAAGGCCATGTCACCGGTCTTGCCGAAGCCGTCCGCCGTGAAGAATTGCTTGGTCAACTCGGGCTCATGGAGGTATCCGCGCATCCGGCTCGGGGTCTTGACCTCGAGCAGACCGGTCTCACCGTCCGGCACGAGCTGGCCGTCCTCGTCGACGATCCGCACCGTCACGCCCTTGAGCGCCCGGCCATTGCCGATCACCATGCCGCCGAGTTCGCTCATGCCGTACCCGCCTTGGAGACGCGGATCGAGCACGCCGGTGCGGCGCAGGAAGGCGTCGATCTGCTCCTGGAGCTCCGGGGCGACCGGCTCACCGCCGGTGTACACCTTCTTGACGAAACTGAGACTGCCGTCGGGCAGGTCGGAGGCCAAGAGGACGGCCCAGTGGCTCGCTGTCAGAATGATCGATTGTGGTTTGATGTGGGTGACGATCATTGGCAGGAGCCGTTTGTCGTAGAGCGGATACATGACGTGCGTCATGCCCCGGAAGGTGGGGATCATGATGGTGTGGACGAAGGCCGTCGGATGATTCGGCGGGATGACGCACAGGCTGCGATCGCCCGGGTTGTGGCCGAGGGCGTCCATCTGGGTCGATCCCCGGATCATATGGAACATGCTGATTACTCCAGCATTGCTCAACTCAACACCCTTGGGTAGATCGGTCGAACCGCTGGTGTAGAGGACGACAGCGGAGTCGTCGTCGCGGAAGACCACGTCGACCGGCTCGTCGCCGTCGCCGAGGGCGGCGAAGTCCGCGTGCGTCCAGAAATGTTGCTTACCGTTGTCAACGCTCCGGACGACCATCGAGGGGTCGATCTCGAGGATGCCGCGGAGATGGTCGGGGAAATAGTCCGGCACGGTGACGAGGTCGTCGGCCAACGAGACGAGGACGACATTGGCGACCCCTGAAGCGGCGACCGCCTCCGCCATCGGCGGGAAGAAGTAGTCGAGGACGACGAGGGTCTCCGTGTTCGTCTGCGTCAAATAGCGCAGCCCCTCGTGCTCAAGGAGGACTTCCGACATGAAACTGGGCCGCTCGCCAATCTTGTTGAGGGCGAAGTAGAGCGCGAGTGTCGTCGGGAGAATCGGCATGCAGAGCGTCATCGTGCCCTCGGGGTCGCGCTTGAGGGCCTTGAAGGCACGGGCGTAACGATCGATCCGCTCCGAGAGGGCGGAGAAGGTTGTCACATTGCCGAAGTACTCGGTCGCGGGGGCGTCGGGCCGGATGGCGTTCTGACGGATCCAGAAGCTGGCGATCGACTCGCCGGGGACGTAATCGGTGATGGGATCGTGATCAGACATCGTCGCCTCCTCGAGTCACGGACTTCACCGAAGCGGACTGGTGGGATTCGACGTGACGCGGCGGACGGGCCGAACGATGGTCGATACAGACGGATGACGGGCAATAGGCATAGCCCAGGCTATGCCCGGCAAGGGGGAACATAGTTGTCTCCTGGGGGAAGGGAGATGCTGACAATGACGGTGAGGAATGCCTGGCGGCGCCGCTAGGGTGCTTTCCAAGCTAGACGAAAGATGACCAGTTGTCCATAGTTCATCCCACATGGCGGCGAATACACCATGGTTATATAACTTACGTTTTTCCTATTGGCGTTTTAGTACGCTCCTGGCACTCAAGAAGTGCAAGAGATATTTCATAATGTGAGCGAGAGGATCGTTCAATTTGTGTCGCATCCCGACAAAAGGACGCTCACCCGCTTGGATCCCTCACACTAGTCGCCCATGGGACAGCGTTTGCCATGACAACGTCAATCGAAATTTTTTCACTCCCCGTTGGACCTCGCACCCTCTTCTCCGTCAGAATGGACCTCGACCGTGCAAACCCCCCCGGCCGGCGTTACCCGTGAGAGGTGACCGATGTCGCATCAGCCGAAGCCGTTCGGCCACGTCACGATGAAAGATGTGGCGAACAAGGCCGGGGTATCCCCCATGACTGTCTCCAACGTTGTCAGTGGGACTGTCAATGTCCGGCCCGAAACCAGAAAAAAAGTCGAAGACGCGATTATCGCCACCGGCTACAAAGTCAATGCCGCCGCCCGTCACTTGCGTCAAGGGCGCTCCGGGCTGCTCGGCTTGGCCGTGCCGGGGCTCGATCAACCCTACTTTGGGCATGTCGCCACTGAGATCTCGAAAATCGCCTCCGACTACGGGTATGAGGTCGCCGTCGAGCGAACGGGGAACAATCTCGACTTCGAGATTCAAGCCCTCCGTCAACAGTGGGTGCGAGCGTACGACGGGGTCATCATCAGCGCCGTCGCCCTCTCCAACGCGTACACCACCCCCCTGATCGGCAATGAGCCAATCGTTTTGTTGGGGCAACGTGATTTCCACACCGCCGTCGACCACGTCTCCATCGCGAACGAGAAGGGTGGGCGCCTCGCGACGCAGCATCTCATCGACCGGGGCTGCCGCCGGATCGTCACCATCGGCGGGCGCATCAGCGACGATGACTTCATCGACGGATCCTCCCGTCGCACCGAGGGCTACCGTCAAGCTTTGGCTGATGCTGGCATCGGATTCGACCCCAACCTCGTCACCGAATGCCCCCTCACTCCCGACGGCGGCTACGAGGCCATCCGGCGACTCCTCGTCGACCGGCGTGACTTCGACGGCGTCTTCGCCACCAGCGACCTCGTCGCCATGGGAGCCCTCCGTGCCCTAGCCGACAATGGTTACGATGTTCCCGGGCGGGTCAAAGTCATCGGCTTTGACAATCTCCCCACCACGCCGTATCTCAACCCCACCCTGTCCAGCGTCGCCCCCGACTACGAGATGATGGCGCGCGAGACGATCGATCTGCTCGTCGGCCGCATCAAAGGGCAACGTCAAGCGCGAACCCATGAGCACGTCGTCATCCCCTGCCACGTCGAGGCGAGGGTGTCGACGTCGACGGCGTTCTGTTAGGACACTGAAGCCGGCCCTCAGAAGCGGCCTCCGCCGCCTCCACCGCGATCGCCGCCGCTGGAGCCGAAGAACCCGCCCCCTCCGCCGCCACGGCTGCTGTCGTTAGAGCTACTGGGCCAATCCCAGGTGGAGCCGCTGGTTGACGACGATCCTCCACTCGATTGGTTCGACGGTACGAATCGAACGAAGAGGAAGGCGAAGACCCCGAGAGTTCCAGAGAACAGACTCGCGATGATGACCTTGACGAGATCCTGGTAATAGGCAAAGTATGTGAAGCCGAGATGTCTGGTGAGAAATCGGTTGATGTCGTTGTCATTTAGTATGAAAGCGAGGGAAATGCCGAAGAGGAGAACACACACTCCGACAAAGATTTTTCGTCCCCGTGAACCCTTGGCCAAGCGGCGGAACAGCAACGCCGTGATCGTCACGCCGACGGCGAAAGGGATGACGCCTACAACGAGGAATCCAACGCTCATTCTTGAGACTGTAGCGACTGTTGGATGGTGGGAGGTGACCTTCCATCGTGAGGTCGAGGTCCCCGTCCTGGGTCATCGCCTCTCGGTGAGCGGTGAGGACAAGGAGCCGGAGGCGACCCTCCCGACCTCATGGGAAGGGAAGAGCATCATCGGAAGGGGTTCTCGATGACGACACCTTCGATGATCTGGCCGTGGTTGAGATCTTCGCTGAAGACCCGTTGGCTCACGAGGACGACCTGTCGTACAACGAGTCTCGCGTCCACGAGTGGCTCTCGGGGCCCGAAGCGCTGGTGGATGATCGCGAGAGCCCGATGATGCGCTCTTTGACAGCGTTTTCCCTCGCCGCGACGATGGCGGCGTGGAGTTCGGCTCGGATGCGACGCCGGATCGGCTGGGCCAAGGCTTCGATCGTGTCCGGATCAGGGTCGGGAACTGCGGACGATGGCGCAGCAGTCGAGGAGCGTTCATCGTCGCTGTGCTCTCCTGCTATGGCCCGCTCCCTTGGGCCTGTCGTCTGGTGTTCTTTCCACTGGGCGATCGCGGCGTCGACTTCGGCGGCAATCTCACGCTCGGCTGCCTCGGCGAGGGCGGCGATCGTCACGTCCGTCTGACTCATGACCGTTTGTTCAGCGGCGAACGAGTCGGCTGCCTCGGCGACGATGGCGCGGGCGGCTTCGACGGCGTCGTGATCGGCTTCAGGAATGGCGTGGCCGAGATCGTCGAGGGTGAGGAGACGGACGTCCTCATGGTCGCGCAGCGCCGGGTCGACGTCGCGATGAAGGGCGAGATCGAGGATGACGAGGGGACGTCCCTCACGGTGGATCTCGGCGTGCTCGTGCCACATGCCATCGATGATGTCGGGGGTGATGATGTACGCGGGATCGGCTTCGTCAGCTCCCCGGCGGCCCCGGGCGCCGGAGACGGCGATGACAAGGTCGCTCTCTCCTAGCGCGTCGGTCAAGGCGGGGGGCGTGTCTTCGATCGCGGTGGCGTCGTGGCTTTCGGCGAAGCCGGCGGCTCGCCCGGAGGGGGAGTAGACCCGCACCATGCCCGCGCCGACCTGGCGAAGAGCGGCGATCGTGGCCCCGGCGTAGGAGCCGGTGCCGATGAGGAGCGTGGTCACGCGCGGCCACGGCGGCAACGACAATGCGGCCTCCTCAAGAGCGACGGTGACGAGCGAACGTCCCGTGGCGCCCAACCGCGTCTGTGAGGCGACCTGTTTCGCGACCCGCGCGGCCGTCTGAAAAAGCTTCTCGAGTTCCTTCGTCGTCGTGCCCTCGTCGCGCGCCCGCGCGAGCGCCCGGCGCACCTGCCCGGTGATCTCACGCTCTCCCAACACCATCGACTCCAACCCGGCGACGACGGAGAACAGATGCCCCGGGACCTCCTCGCCCCAACGCACCTGGAAGGCGCTCGCCGCCGTCCCCGCCGGAACTCCTGAGACCTCCGCGACGAGGCCGGCGATCCGCTCCACGGCGTGAGGACGAGCCTCCTGCTCCGGGGCGCCGTCGAGATCGAGGTAGAGCTCGAACCGGTTGCACGTCGCCACGACGACGGCCCCGCGCACCGGCCCGCACTCGCGCACGACGGTGCGCCCGACAGCCTCTGAGCCGGCGCTCAGACGCTCCAGGGTGTCCAGGTCGAGGTCGCGATGAGACGCGGTCAGGCAGATGAGAGTCACGCTAGGGAGAACTCTAGGGGACGAGGGAAAACAGCGCCATCACGGGGCGTTGAGGGGTGCCATGAATCTTGCTCATCACCATCATGTTCGCGGTAGTGGATTCCACGGCCCGCTCATCATTGAAACCATGATTAGTTGCCCTCCTAACTGTATACAGCAAGGGGGTACCTATAGAGGATTTGATACGCTCTCACGACTCTGCGGCGGTCATTGTCGAGCTCGATCCGGCAGAATCGCTTTTATGAGTGTTGACGTCACCCCCCTCCCGCCGGATCATCCCTTGTGCGACGGGCGGACGACCCAGGCGCCCTTGATCCGGGCATTGCGGGGGGATCGGCCAGAGCGGTTGCCGGTGTGGTTCATGCGGCAAGCCGGACGGTCGCTGCCGGAGTACCGAAAAGCCAGGGCGGGGATCGCCATGCTCGACGCCTGCTTGCGGCCGGAATTGGCGTCCGAGTTGACGGTGCAGCCGGTGCGGCGCCACGGGGTCGACGCGGCGATCTTCTTCTCCGACATCGTCGTGCCGCTCAAACTGGCCGGCGTGGGCGTCGACATCAAACCGGGAGTCGGCCCCGTCCTCGACCAGCCCTACCGCACGGCTGACGACATCGCGCGCCTGACCGAACACGAACTCACCGACGAAGCGCTGACGCCGATCCGCGACGGAGTCGCCCACACGATCGCCTTGCTCGACGAGCACGCCGCGACGATGGAGGCTCCCACCACCCCGCTCATCGGCTTCGGAGGAGCGCCCTTCACGCTGGCCGCCTATCTCGTCGAGGGAAAACCCTCGCGCGACCACCTCGCCGCCCGCGCCCTCATGCACACCGACCCCGACAGTTGGCGCCGCCTCATGGCGTGGACAGCCGACCTGACCGGTCGCTTCCTCCACGCCCAAGTCGTGGCCGGCGCCTCGGCCGTCCAACTGTTCGACTCATGGGCCGGGTCACTCTCGAAGGTGGATTACGACACCCACGTCGCCTGGGCCTCGACTGACGCGCTCAGCCATGTGGCCGATCTCCGGATCGAGCCAGTCGTCCCCTCATCACCTGGCGGTGTGGACCTCGGAGTCCCCGCCATCCACTTCGGCGTCGGCGCAGGACACCTTCTC
This sequence comes from Propionibacteriaceae bacterium, assembly GCA_031262485.1. Lineage (GTDB taxonomy): Bacteria > Actinomycetota > Actinomycetes > Propionibacteriales > Propionibacteriaceae > WQYJ01. The sequence goes on along the minus strand of JAISHO010000010.1, from coordinate 57,163 downwards.
ACCTCGCTCCGCGACGTCGTCCGCTCGGCTGGCCTCACTAGTGTCGCCGTCGGCGTCGACTACCGCACCCCCCTCGACGAGGCGATCGACACCCTCGGTCCGAATGTGGTTGTCCAAGGCAACATCGATCCCGCCCGCCTCGCGGCGCCGTGGCCCGTCCTCGAAGCCCACGTCCGCGATGTCATCGAACGCGGGCGCCACGCGGTCAACGGACAGGCGCCCGGACACGTCGTCAACCTCGGCCACGGCGTCCCTCCGGAGACGGATCCCGAGGTGCTCACGCGCATCGTCGAGTTAATACATCAGAGTCCAGAATGAGTATAAGAACGCAAAACTAGAACTACACAGCGTCAGGAGATGTTTAGTTATTCCACAGAAATCCATGCTCCAGATTCGGGTTCCCACACCAAATGACCTACCTCATTCGCGAGGATCGGATCAGCAAAAGAGACGACGCTCTCAAGCACCTCATCGAACCGCTGAGGCAAATTACCGAAGATCTGACGTCGCAACCATAATTTCCACTGATTCTGCGCGAGGTCGGCAAACCCGTTAAGAGCGATGCTCAGCGGCATGAGCTCAACATTTCGATGATCGGCGACGACTTGGCAAGCACGCTGCGTCAACGTTCCTTCGACGGAATGATGCTGGATCAAAGTCCAAATATCAGCGAAATCACGCCACCGCGTGTTGCCGATTCCGCGCTGAACAGCTGTCACAATTTTCTCCGCGTACACCATGGGGAGGGGATAACCGATCAATTCAATGGGCGGCCCGCCGCGAAGGCGGGGCACCTTGACAGGGCTCGGCGACGGCCAGATCGGGTCACCGACGTTCACGTCGATATGGAATCGGATGATCGCCGTGGCAAGGTGCGCCACCACATCAACACGGACACCGGTGTACTCATCGCCGTCACGGATGACACCACCCTTGATGGTCGACAAGTCGAACAGGAGACCGTCATCCTCCTTCGGTGTGACCTCGAGAATTCCCCTCACGAGATCGACGACATCTGACACGTCATTACTGAAAGCAAGAGCTTCCAAATCGACATCGCGGGTGGGGCGGCGAGCATCGAAAGCGGTCATTAGGAATCCACCCTTGAGCACGAGGGTGTCGACGTAAGGGCTCTCTGAGAGACGCGAAAGGAACCCTTCCAGCGCGTAGAGCTGATGTGCCTCGTCGGTGGGACGTTTCGCCCGCCGGGCCTGATTCTGAAGATCTAGATAAGCGGCCCCAGCCGCTGTTTCCCGGGTCACTCGGCTCACAACAACACCTCCAAAGTTGAACGTAGAACGGGAAGCACCTGCGGGAATGAACCAGCCATCACAAGCAAGGAGGACGGTTGTCCACCAGCTCGAAGCCAGCGCTTCAGCGCCTCAAGGGCGATATCGGAGCCTTCGCGATGACGCAGACGGTAGGCGTCGATGATGCTGCGTTCTGGCGAGTACAAGCCGATCGTCCTTCCGGCCCCGACGTCGACGACTCCCCGACCAATCTCGAATGTATCGACGTTGAAGTGATGCCAGTTCACTGGCATCCGAGTCACCGGCGACCAACGGCCTTGCGGTAAGGCGATGTCGATGGCGGCGGGAATATCGTCAATGAGATCATGGCGCGCCAACGCCGAGCGCAAGCAGATCGTCGCCTGATCGGCTAAGGACGAGATCTCGACGAGATCCTCATCACCATGCCAATCTTGCTTGCGATAGAGGCCCCGGGCTAGAAGAACGATTTTTCCTTGTTTAACGAGATTACGGAGCTGCCGTTCGCCGATTGCGCGGACCGCTTCGGCATAGCGGAACGTCGGGGGAAGACCCGCTAACAACGTTTCGCCCATCACGGCCACTCCATCCCTCCGTCGGAAAACCTTGATACCCATACTTTAGCTATAGAGGAAACCCTACACCCAATCACCCCACGCGGGCATGTGACTATGAGGCATCGCATCGAGCTCAGCCACGGGAGGCGTCGCATCGATCCGTCGACGGCCCTGCCCTCGTCCACCTAGCATCCTGTTACCCGTTGCCTCGTGTGCAATGCTGTGATCTTCATTTTTTGGGATGGCGTCGTCACACAGGTAGTTCGTCGCCCGGCCCTGGATATGACGGTTGGGCTCCAGCCCGCTGGACGCTGAAGGCGGCGACGCGCGCCGCTCGGCGGGAGGCTTCGACGAGGTCGGTTCCCTGGGCGAGTTCATGAGCTAACGCCCCGACGAAGGCGTCGCCGGCGCCGGTGGTGTCGACGGCTTCGACCCGTGGCGAGGGGATGGCGACGATCTCCTCACCGACTCGGCCGACGAGCGCGCCGCGGGCGCCGATCGTGCAGACGACACTAGGAACTCCGGCGGCGAGGAGGCGCGCGACGCGGGACTGCTCGGGTGGCACCTTCACCGTCTCGTCGTCAGTTCCGAGGATCTCATCGCCTAGCTGAAGGGTCGACGAGGGAACAGAGATGGGTTCACTGTCATCGCCGACGACGCCGGTCAGAATCGCGACGGCCGTCGCAGCCTCGTGCTCGTTGACGACGAGGGGGTCGGCGCGCAGCAGGATGGCCGGGTCAAGCTCGACGACGGGGGCGAGGTTGACGATGAGCCGCCCGCGTGCGAGGGCCGCGGCGCGGGCGACGCCGTCGAGGGGGATCTCCATTTGGAGGACGACGATGGGCGCGCTTGCGATGGTCGAGGCGACCGCGTCGACTCGTTCGGCGCTGACCGTGCCGTTCGCCCCCGCGATGACGATGATGGAGTTGTCACCGGTGGCGTCGACGGTGATGACGGCCACCCCGGTCGATTCGCCCACGACCTCCGCGACGGCCGCGAGGTCGACGCCGCTGGAACGCAGGTGGGCGAGCGCCGGTTCGGCGTAGGGGTCGTCGCCGACAGCCCCGACGAGAGCGACACGGGCCCCGCGCCGGGCGGCCGCCACCGCTTGGTTGGCCCCCTTGCCACCGGGCATGATCGCCAACGATCGGCCCAGCACGGTTTCGCCCGCGCCGGGGCGACGGTCGGTGCGGATCATGAGGTCGGCGTTGATCGAGCCGACGACGACGATCTCAGGGTGAGGAGCGTCGCCGGCCACGGGGAGGCCGACGGCGAAATGAGGGTTCTCGCTCGCGTCAGCGTTGTCGACAGTAAGGGACCCGCCGTCGGCGCGGGCGTTGTCACCCGGTGGCTTCGTCATCGTCATCCTCTTTCCTCGTTCGTGGCAAGGCTTGCCCACCGACAATGAAGCATCGATTCGTCACGGTCATCTCTCTTCGGTGTGGCTAGGGCGAAAGGGCCCAGGACGACGTGGCTGCGCTCCGAGCATCTCGCACAACCACGCCGCCCCGAGGCATCGCTCAACTCAAGAAATCAGCCACATTCTCGCTCGTGACCGTCTCGACGGCGACGGACTGCGTCGCCTCGACCGTCTCGCCCTTGAGGATCTGGACCATGACGCGCACCGACGTGGCGCCCAGTTCCTTCGGCTGTTGGGCGATCGTCGCCGTCAACGTCCCAGCTTCGACGGCGGCCAGGCCGTCCTCGGAACCATCGAAACCGACAACCTTGACTTCGGCGCCGGCGCGCGCGCCGAGCGCTTGGATCGCTCCGAGGGCCATCTCATCGTTGGCGGCGAAGATGCCGACGACATCCGGGTGGGCTTGGAGCAGGTTCGTTGTCACGTCGAGGCCTTCGGTGCGGTCGAAATTGGCGGTCTGTTGGGCGACGACGGTGATGTTCGGGTAGGCCGCGATCCCCTCGGTGAAGCCTTCGATGCGGTCGCGGTTGGCGGAGGCGCCGGCTTGGCCCTCGAGCACGATGATGGAGCCGGTCTCGCCGATGGCGGCGGCGAGGGCGTCGGCCGCCTGGGAACCGCCGGCGACATTGTCGGAGGCGATATACGAGTCGACGGTGGCGCCGTTGACAGCCCGGTCGACGGCGACGACGGGCAAGGAGGCGTCGAGGGCCGGTTGGATGGCGGCTGCGGCGGCGTCGGAGTCGACGGGGTTGATGATGATGCCATCGGCTTGAGCGACGACCGCCGTTTGTATGCCATTCGACTGTGTCGTGGCGTCGTTTTGCGCGTCGATGACGTCGAGGGTGACACCTTGCGCGTCGGCTTCGTCTTGCGCGCCGTCACGGACGTCGACGAAGAAGGGATTGTTGAGCGTCGAGAGGGCGAGGGTGACGTTGTACGTCTTCTCGCCAGAATCGTCGTCCGAGCTCGTCTCGCCGCGGCCGCAAGCACTCAGTGACAAGGTCAAACAGAGCGCGGCGGCGCACGCGGCGAGGGATCGGAGGGGGGTGTGCATCATGGTCTCCTAGAGGGTTGGTGGTGATGGAGAGACGGTTCGTGGGGTGGCGGGCGTCGAGCGGGCGTCATATGTCTCGTCTGGTGGCTTCGTCAGGATCCCCGGCGGTGTCGCAAAACGTCGATCCCGACGGCCGCAGCGATGACGAGCCCGATGACGACTTGCTGCCAGAACGACGAGACGTTGAGGATGTTGAGCCCGTTGCGGATGACGGCGAGGATGAGCGCGCCGACGAGGGTGCCGGAGGCCCGCCCGGAGCCGCCGGCCAGGGAGGCCCCGCCGATGACGACGGCGGCGATGGCGTCGAGCTCGTAGCCGGAGGCGGCTTGGGGATTGGCCGAGTTGAGGCGGCCGGCCAGCAGCATGCCGGCCAGGGCGGCGTACAGACCGGAGAGTCCGTAGACGGTGACGAGGACGCGCTTGACCGGCAATCCCGCCAACCGGGCCGCTTCCTCGTTGCCGCCGACGGCGTACATCGACCGTCCCATGACGGTGCGGTTGAGGATGAAGGCGCACACGACTCCGGCGACGATGAGGACGAGGATCGGCACGGGGATCGGCCCGAGGCTGCCGCCGAGGAAGGAGACCGCCCCGGGGGTGTCGATGGGGCGGCCGTCGGAGATGACGAGGGTGAGGCCGCGGGCGACGGAGAGCATGGCGAGGGTCGCGATGAAGGCGGGCAGTTTGCCGTAGGCGACGGCCGCGCCGGAGACGACGCCGGTGAGCAGCCCGGCCGCCAGGCCCAAGACCAGTGCGATCCCGCCTGGCAAGGGGGTGTTGACGAACATCCAACAACAGATCATCGACGACAACGCCGCCACCGAGCCGACGGAGAGGTCGATGCCGGCGGTGACGATGACGAAGGTCTGCCCGAAGGCGAGGACGGCGATGGCGGCCGCTTGGATGCCGACGTTGAGAAGGTTGGGACCGGTCAGGAAGTGCGGGGTGGCGATGAAGAGGGCGAGACAGAGGACGAGGAGGCCGAGCAAGGCTCCGTTGTCCGAGGCGAACCGGCGCAGGCGCGCGGTGGTGGACGAAGACGCGGTCGCGGTCGCGCGGTCGGATCCGCTGGTCGCGGGCCCGGGATCGGGCGTGGAGGGGGCGGGGGCGGTCGTCGTCATCGAAGATCCTTGTCGAGGTGGGGGGCCGGATCGGGCGCGAGGTCCGGGGTCGGGCGTGGTGTGGCGACTGGGGCGAGGGAACCTTCCAGACTGGTGACCGTTGTCCCGCCCCGTCCCGAACCTGGCGTCAGCTCGTCGCCGAGGGCGCTGGCGGCGAGCGTCATGATGTCGTCTTGGGTGGCGGTCGCCGCGTCGCGTTCCCCGGCGATCCGTCCGTTGTTCATGACGAGGACGCGATCGGACATGCCGAGCACTTCGGGCAAGTCGCTCGAGACCATGAGGACGGCTCCCCCGGCCGCGGTGACCTCGTTGATGAACTCATAGATCTCGACGCGGGCGCCGACGTCGACGCCGCGGGTCGGCTCGTCGAGGAGGAGGACGCGGGATCCGGCCAACGCCCAGCGAGCAAAGACGACTTTCTGCTGGTTGCCGCCGGAGAGGTCGCGCACCGCCTGATCCAGGTCGCGCATGCGCACCCGCAGGCGTTCGGCGACGGCGCCGGCCCGGCTCCGCTGGCCTCGCCGATCGACGAGACCGGCATGGGAGGTTGCCGCCATCGTGGCGTAACCGATGTTCTCCGCGACGGAGGCGGGCAGGACGAGCCCTTGGCTCTTGCGATCCTCCGGCACATGCCCGATCCCGGCGTCGATCGCGGCCGCGATCCGCCCACTCAACACGGGGTGTCCTTCGACGACGACCTCGCCAGAGTCGTAGTGGTCGGCCCCGGCGATGGCCCGGATGAGCTCACTTCGCCCCGAGCCGACGAGCCCGGCGACCCCGACCACCTCGCCGGCTCGAACCGTCAGCGAGATGTCATGCAACGTCCCACGCCGGTTGAGGGAACGGACGTCGAGCAGAACGTCGTCGGCGCCGTCGTAATCACGCCTGCGCGGATAGTGATTGTCGATCGAACGTCCCACCATGAGGCGGATGAGCTCATCCTGCGGCGTCTCGGCCGCGACGGTGTCGATGAGGCGTCCGTCACGCAAGACCGCCACCCGGTCGCCGATCCGGGCCACCTCCTCGAGGTGGTGGCTGATGAACACCATCGCCACGCCCCGACGTCGTAAATCCTCCATGAGGCCGAAGAGGATCTCCGTCTCCGCCCCCGTCAACGCGGCCGTCGGCTCGTCGAGGATGACAAGGCGCGATTGACGGCTCAACGCCTTGGCGATCATGACGAGTTGCTGGCGTACCACGCCGAGGTGCCCGATCGGCGCGTCGACGTCGACATCGTCGAACCCGACGAGGGCGAGCGCCGCGCGGGCCTGTGCGCGAAGGGCCTTGCGGTCGACCAATCCACCCTTGCTCGGCGTGTGCCCGAGGAGGACGTTCTCCGCCACTGACATCTGCGGCACGACGGAGAGCTCTTGGTGAATCGTCGCGATCCCCAACGCCTCGGCCGCGTGGATCGACCCGAGGGTGACAGGGCTGCCGTCGACGAGGATGCGCCCGGAATCCGGCTCGTGCACCCCAGCCAGCATCTTGATGAGCGTCGACTTGCCCGCGCCGTTCTCCCCCAGCAAGACGAGCACCTCGCCGGGATAGAGGTCGAGTGTGACGTCGTCGAGGACGGTGACGGGCCCGAACCGTTTCGCCACACGCTCGAGGCGGACGAGCGGCGCCTGCCCCGGGGCCGCGAAACCGCCCATCCCCATTCCCGGCCCCTCCGCCGTCGCCTCGGACGCTCCGGCAGGCGCGTCTCCACGGTAGATAACTCCAGGGGCGACATCGGCGTCAGGAGGGAAAAGGTCAGTCATGAGCGTCACAAGGATCGAGGGATCGTTCGGGGGCTTCACGGCCCGGCACGACACCGTCCCAAGCAATGAAACTCACGTCATTGCACACGTGGCAATGCGTAACAGGATGCTAGGTGGACAGGGGCGGGGCTGTCAACGGATCGACACAATGTCAATTGTAATCCTGGAGCGGGGTCAGGCGCCCACCTCGTCGTAGGGGGCGTGGTGGACAGAGATGATGGGAACGTGATGACGCGTTCTCCTATGGCTCATCGCTTCACGGCGACTCAATGGGGGAGGATTGACCCATGGATCAGTTCTCACCCGAGGCTTCTGCCCGCACGGACGCAGACTCCCGAGGCGGCGCCTCACCACGAGAAGGAACGACGCCGTCCCTTCCTCGCATCTGCCACACTGATGCCATCACTGGAGACCTGGCAAGGACGGACGGCTCATGAACATCGATGAACTCCTCGATGGATTCACTTTCGACTCCGATAGACCGCATGGCGGGTTCGACCAGGCGGGGCCTCAGTTGATCTGTTACGCGGATCGGCTGGCCGGGTCGATCGCTGGGGTCAAGGAGTTGTTGGACGGGCCGCTGGCGCGGGCGTTCGACGGGGTGCATCTGTTGCCGTTCTTCACGCCGTTCGACGGGGCGGACGCGGGGTTCGATCCGACGGATCACACGAGCGTCGACCCTCGGTTGGGGTCATGGGACGACGTTCGAGCGCTCAGCCGGAAGCCGGACGGAACGAAGCGCTCTGTCATGGCGGATGTCATCGTCAACCATATGTCTGCCGATGCCCCACAATTTCTTGACGTTGTCGAGCGCGGGGACGAGTCGCCAACAGCGGGGATGTTCCTCACGCTCTCGTCGATCTACCCGGACGGGGCGACGGAGGAGGACTTGGCCCGGATCTACCGGCCACGGCCGGGGCTGCCGTTCACACCGATGACACTAGGCGGGCACAAGCGTCTCGTTTGGACGACGTTCACCGCTCAACAAGTCGACCTCGATATTCGAGATGATGCGACGTGGGATTACCTCGCCGAGGTCATCACGAATCTCACGGAGGCGGGCGTCGATTATCTGCGCCTCGACGCCGTCGGATATGTCGGCAAAGAAGCCGGCACCGATTGCTTCATGACGGAATCGGCGTCGGATTTCATCGAGCGGCTGCGCGCTTTCGCCCATGAGCGTGGGGCAGAAATCCTCGTCGAAGTGCACGGGCATCACAGTCAGCAGATCGACATCGCCGACCAATCCGACTGGGTTTACGATTTCGCCTTGCCGCCGCTCATTCTTCACGCGTTGACGACGGGCGATCTCGAGCCGCTCGACCATTGGCTCGACATTCGGCCCGAGTATCTCTTCACGGTGCTCGACACCCACGATGGGATCGGCGTCATCGACGTCGGGCCGGCCGGAGGCGGGACGCCTGGGGGCGACGACGTCGAAGCAGCCGACACCGTCATCGATGACGTCCCCTCTGCGGACGACGCCGATGACATCCCCGAGCACGAGACCCACCTGACCGTGGAGGACCGCATCCCCGGAGTCCTCACCTTCGGCGGCGGCGTCAGCGTCATCCTCGACGACGATGGGCTCGATGAGGAGATGTGGGACGACGAGGTGTGGGACGACGTGACCATCGACCGGCATTCCGGCTTGCTTGAGCCCGAGCAAATCGACGCCCTCGTCGAGACGATCCATCGCAACAGTGGAGAGACGAGCCGGGCCGCCACCGGCGCGGCCGCCTCGAACCTCGACCTCTATCAGGTCAACTGCACCTTCTACGACGCCCTCGGCGGCGACGACCGACGCTATCTCTTGGCCCGGCTCATCCAACTCTTCCTCCCGGGCGCGCCCCAGGTGTATTACGTCGGCCTCCTCGCCGGACACAACGACATGGACCTCCTGGCTCGCACCGGCGTCGGCCGCGACGTCAACCGCCACCACTACACTCCCGACGAGGTGACGGAGAACCTCGAGCGCCCCGTCGTCCAGGCCCAACTCGCGGCGCTGCGGCTCAGGCGAGAGCACCCCGGCTTCCGGGCGTCCAGCGTCAGCACTAAGCCGACCGCCGACGGCATGATCATCACGTGGGGCGACACCGAAGAGTTCGAGGGGATCATCAACCACCGCGTCGAATTGCGCTTCACCGCGCTGACGGCCGAGTTCGCCGTCAGCGCCTCCAACGCCGCTGGTGAGATGGAGGTCGTGCTCACCCACGCCGATGTCGATCCCACCTGAGGAGCGCTCACAGGGCTGACGGATCGGCCCCCATCGTCGTCTTTCAAGGAGAAACGTTTGAATTCACGGCTCATCCCCAGCAAACTAGGCGCGTGACTATTCCTTTGCCGTCTGATTCTCCGTCGTCCGAATCGCAGCCGTCCGACCCTTCGGCTGAAACCAGCATCAAGCCTTTCCGACTTGGCACCCGTGCCTCCGCCTTGGCGATGGCCCAGGCCTCGCTCGTCGCCCATGACGTCGAGGAGCTTTCCGGCCGCCCCGTCGACATCGTCGCGATCCGCAGCGAAGGCGACACCGATCAGACGACCCCGCTGGCCGACCTCGGCGGACAAGGCGTTTTCGTCGCGGCGGTCAGCGCCGCGCTCCAGGCGGGGGAATGCGATCTCGCCGTTCACTCACTCAAGGATCTGCCGACGGAACCAGCCGACGGGCTCATCATCGTCACCCCGCGCCGCGCTGACGCCCGCGACGTCCTCTGCGCTCGCGATGGTCTCACATTTGAGGTACTTCCGTCTGGGGCGAAAGTCGGCACGGGGTCGCCACGCCGGATCGCCCAGTTGAAAGCCCTCCGACCCGACCTCACCTATGTCGGCGTTCGTGGGAACGTTGAATCACGTTTGGATCACGTTGTCGGCTCGCGCGCGGATCTTGACGCGGTCGTCCTCGCCCACGCCGGGCTCGACCGGTTGGGCCGTCTCGACGCCGTCACCGACATCTTCGACCCCGAGACGCTCACCCCCGCCCCCGGGCAAGGCGCTCTCGCCATCGAGGCCCGCGAGCAGGACGCCCGCGTCGACCAGATCTTCGCCGGCACCCTCATCGCTCTCGACCATGTCGCGACCCGCTGGGCGGTCGCCGCCGAGCGCGCCGTCCTCGTCGGGCTCGGCGCCGGATGTTCCGCTCCCGTCGGCGCCTACGCAGTCGCCGCCGACACGACGATCACCTTGCGGGCCTGCCTCGGCTCGCTCGACGGCGGCGAGCCCATCGTCGTCACTGACACGATCGATTTGCCGACGACCGTGCGCCTGACCGAGGAGGGGGAGGTCTTCCTCGCCGGCATCGTCAACCCGATGACCGCCCTGCTCGACGGCGACCGGCTCGCTCAACAACTAGGGTTCCGTGTCGCCCAGGCTCTGGGGAGCGCCTCGTCGACGAACGAATGAGCGGGAAAGCCACGCCGGAAGCCGGTGTGTTTCACATTGGGCCGCCTTCGCGTACGCTAAGAACATTATGGTTTCCCCCGCCAGCATGGACCTCGCCTTGCGAGGCCGCACCATCCTCGTGGCCAGAGACCCTGATCGGGTTCACGGCCTGACCCAACGATTGAGCGAACAGGGCGCCGAAGTGCTCGTCGCACCTGTCACCTCGACCGTCCCGCCTCCGAACGTCGCACGCCTCGACGCGGCGACCCGTCGTCTCCTCGACGGACACTATCGGTGGGTTGTCATCACGTCCGTCAACACGGTCGTCGCCCTCGTCGATTCGGCGGCGCGGCAAGGAATGGGGGTGGATTACGTCGGTAGACACCCCACGCGGTGGGCCGCCGTCGGAGTCGCCACCAGAAATGCCTTGTCCGAGCATGGAATCCAGGTCGATCTCGTGCCTGGAACCCACTCTGCGACCGGCTTGCTCGCCGCTTTTCCCTCACCCCGCCCCGACGAGAACACGGCTGTTCTCTTCCCACAATCCGGCATCGCCTCCCCCCTGCTCACCGCCGGGTTGACCCAACGTGGTTGGGAACCAGAGACCGTCATCGCCTATCACACCTCCTCCTGCCCGCTCGTCGCCTCGGTGCGCGAACGGATCGAGGACGGCACCGTCGACACCGTGGTTCTCGCCGCCGGCAGCGCGGTGCGGTCCTTCGCCGAACAGGTGGGCAAGGAACTGGCGCCGCCGATCATCACGATCGGCGCCGAGACAGCCCGGATCGCTCACAACCTCGGACTCGCCGTCGCCGCCGTCGCCGAAGCCCCTACCGACGAGGCGATCGCCGACGCGGTGGTGTCTTCTCTCGGATAAGAGGGCCGAACCTCACTCGATACCGACGTCAAGCGCGAGGACGATCACCGGCACAGGCGTGGTGACACATCACTAGTGGTCTGTCGCGCCTAAAACGTTGCGTAATGGCGCGACAGACCACTAGAGCTCGGCGCGCGCTCGGAGCTGCGGCGTATCCTGAGGGTGAACCCCACTGAAGGAGCACCGATGATCCCACCCGCGCCGATCACCCATCGCCCTCGGCGTCTGCGCACGACGGATCGCATGCGACGGTTGACGAACGAGGTGCGCGTGCACCCGGCCAACCTCGTCTACCCGATGTTCGTCAAGGAGACCCTGACGGTGCCGGAGCCGATCGCCTCGATGCCCGGGCAGGCCCAGCACAGCGAGGATAGTTTGCCGGCTGCTGTGGCCGAGGCGGCCCGCAGCGGAATCGGTGGGATCATGCTCTTCGGCGTGCCTCAGCTCCGCGACGCGGTCGGTTCAGCCGGGATCGATCCCGACGGGATTCTCCAGCGGGCTCTCCGCTCAGCCCGCCAGGCCATCGACGAGGTCGAGCGAGAGACGGGGCGGCCCGGCCCGGTGCTCATGGCCGACACCTGCCTCGACGAGTTCACCGACCACGGCCACTGCGGTGTGCTCGAGATCACACCGGACGGACGCACCATAGTCGATAATGACGCCACCATCGAGATCTACGGACGGATGGCCGTCGAACAAGCCAAGGCCGGAGCCGAGTTGGTGGGCCCCTCCGGCATGATGGACGGCCAAGTCGCGGCGATCCGCTCCGCCCTCGACGCCGCCGGGTTCGCCGACACCGGCATCCTCGCCTACAGCGCCAAATACGCTTCCGCTTTCTACGGGCCTTTCCGCGACGCCGTCGATTCGGCCTTGCAGGGCGACCGTCGCACCTATCAGATGGAGGTGGCGAACGCGCGCGAAGGGCTGCGCGAAGCCGACCTCGACCTGGCCGAAGGCGCCGACATCGTCATGGTGAAACCGGCCGGCACCTCCCTCGACATCATTCGGGCCGTCGCTGAGACCGCCCCGGTGCCCGTGGCCGCTTACCAGGTCTCCGGCGAATACGCCATGATCGAAGCCGCCGCCGAACGCGGGTGGATCGATCGTCGCGCCGCCATCGTCGAATCCCTCACCGCCATCCGTCGCGCCGGCGCCTCGATCATCCTCACCTACTGGGCCCCCGAAGTCGCCCGGTGGCTGCGCGAGGACGACATCGCCGCCGCCGTCACCCCAACGCACCATTGGCGTCAGGTGCCGATCGTGCCATCAACCCCGCGATGAGAGGACGGTCGATGACCATCACCAACTACAACGCTTTCGAACGCGCCCAAAGAGTCATCCCCGGTGGGGTCAACTCGCCGGTGCGGGCCTTTCGTTCGGTCGGCGGCGATCCCCGGTTCATCGCCTCTGCCGCCGGAGCGCGCATCACCGATGTCGAAGGGCGCGATTACGTCGACCTCATCGGCTCGTGGGGCCCGGCCTTGCTCGGCCACGCCCATCCCCACGTGGTGGCGGCCGTCCAAGAAGCGGCGGCGCGGGGGCTCAGTTTCGGGGCTCCGACGCTGGGGGAGGTCGAGTTGGCGGAGGAGATTCGCCGGCGCGTGCCGTTCGCGGAACGGATTCGTCTCGTCTCGACGGGCACGGAGGCGACGATGACGGCGATCCGTCTCGCCCGCGGCGCCACCGGCCGCCCCCTCATCGTCAAGTTCGCCGGCAACTATCACGGCCATGTCGACGCACTCCTGGCCGAAGCCGGATCCGGGGTGGCGACCCAGGGACTGCCCGGCAGCGCCGGAGTCACCGAGGCCACCGCCGCGCAGACGATCGTCCTGCCCTACAACGACGTCGCCGCCGTCGAAGCCGTCTTCGCCGCTCACCCGGACGAGATCGCCGCCGTCATCGTCGAAGCCGCGCCGTGCAATATGGGGGTTGTTCCTCCCTTGCCGGGGTTCAACGCCGCCCTTCGCCGCATCACCGCGGCGCATGGGGCTCTCTTCATCTTCGACGAGGTTCTCACCGGGTTCCGCGCCTCGCCGTCCGGCTACTGGGGCTGGGAGAACGGGTTCGATCCCTTCGCTCTAGGCGACGGTGGCGCGCCCGCCGATCCCCAGCACGCCTACACCCCCGACCTCGTCACCTTCGGCAAGGTCATCGGCGGGGGGATGCCGGTCGCCGCGCTCGGCGGGCCGGTCTCGCTCATGGAACAGTTGGCCCCGCTCGGGCCCGTCTATCAAGCCGGGACGCTCTCCGGCAACCCTGTCTCCGTCGCCGCCGGCGTCACGACGTTGCGCCTCGCCGACGCGGATGTCTACCGCCGGGTCGCGGCCGCATCCGATCACCTCGCCGCTGCCGTCGGGGAGGCGCTCACCGCCGCCGGGGCGCCGCATCGCATCCAACGGGCCGGCACGCTCTTCAGCGTCTTCTTCGGGGAGAGCGCGGCCGCCGACGGTGTCGTCGACTATCAGCAGGCTCAGGCTCAGGACGTCTTCCGTTACGCGCCGTTCTTCCACAGCCTTCTCGACGCGGGGATCCACCTGCCGCCGTCGGTTTTCGAAGCCTGGTTCGTCTCGGCCGCCCACAACGACGAGGTCATCGACGCGATCGCCAACGCGCTTCCGGCGGCCGCTCGAGCCGCCGCTGCCGCGACGCCGTCCCAGGCGTGATTGTTGGCCCGCGCTCTCATCTTCCGTTGACAGGCCGACTCTCAGCCGAGCGCACCGTCAGACGGTCGCAAACCACTAACGCTGCGGCCAGGTGACGAAGCCGGTTCCGAGATCATCGTCGATGAGGCTCTCCTCGCCCGGCGCGGGCGGGGTGAAGGGCGGTTCCGGATCGATGTCGTCGCTGTCGCCAGCCGATGAGGCGGACGTGGCGGATTGGCCGGCGCGCTTGCTCGTCGCCCTCTTCTTCGTGCCTTGACGGGTCGTTTCTCCCGTGTCGCTCGCAGAGTTTCCCTCACTGGCGCCTCGTGCCTTGGCGCGGGCGTCGAGCAGAGCGGTGAACAACCCTCGTGGCGCGGCGGCGGCTGCGAGAACGGGCAGTGCGACGAGGACGAGGAGGAAAGCGATCCAGACCTGCCCGGTGACCACCGCCACAGCGACGAGAAGCCAGCCGGCGATCGTCGGGACGAGGGCGAGGCGCGGCGCCAGCCCGACGTCGCGGAAACGGCGGATACGCAGATTCGTCATGGGCACGGTGACAGCGGCCCAGAAAGCAAGATTGGCGATGAGGAGCGCTGTGTAGACGCCGCCCTGCCAGCGCGGTGGCGTCTGGCCCTCGCAATAGGGGACGGCGCCGAAAGGCCCCTGGACGATCTGGCAATGAGCTTGGAGATCGATCGCGGCGTGGATCGCGGCGGCGATGAGGGTGACGAGCCCGAGGACGAGGAAGGCCGATTGCGCGATCGTCAACCCGAGGACGACCCACCAATACTCGGCCCGGGTCGCGCGGCCGTCACGATCGCGCGCCGAGGCGATGAAACGGCGCAGCGCGGCCCAGAAGCCGATCCGATCGCGGCTCCACCACCACAACCAGGGGATCCACCAGCCATCGTTGGCCCGGGCGCGCTCGGACGATTCGGATGTTCTCTTGGCCTGATCTTCGTTCTTCGCGCGGCTTCGCGACCGCTGATCGTCCTTCGACTGATCTTTCTGCGACGTCGTCGCGTCACTCGTCGATCGCTCTTCGGTTGGCGGAGCGGCTTGCTCGTGGCTGCTCATCGATCCCCCTCATGCTGACGGAGAACCCAGTCTAACCACGATTTCTTCGGAAGACCATAGGTCATCTATGACAGTTTGTTGAAGTAGACGGCCGCCCGGATCCCCCCTCTTCCCTTGTCATTCGGCGTGTCCGGCGGTGACCGAGATCAGCCCTCAATCAGGTCGATCTCAGGGAAAACACCTAGCGGCGGCCAGGGAACCCCTAGCCGCCGCCGTCAAGTGAAAAAGGTGAGCGAAAATCAGCCGAAAGAAACCGTCGCGACCCCGGCGTCAATCGAGGCGGCCGTCCACGTCGTCATCTCGACCGTGTCTCCCGAGCCGATGCCGGTGAGGGCGCATTCGACGGAACCGTCGGGGGAAATGCCGACGCACAGCGAGCGTCCCGTCTCAAGCTCGGTGGCCTGATACCACCAGCCGGCGGGAACCGAGAAGCTGACTTGCTCGAGGCTGGCGAAGTGGACCTCGGGGGTGATGTCGATGACCTCCTCGACCACCCGCTCGGAGACACGACCTGAGGCGGTGGCGGTGGCCGTCAACTCATCGGTCGGCCAGACCCACCAGTCGAAGAAGCAACGGAAGACGCCGTCGCCGTCGGCGGTGGTGTGGCAGGTCGTCGAGGCGGTGCGACCGGTGGCGGTCACCTCGACCGTCGAGTAAGCCGGGGCCTTGCCGGTGGCCACACGGGTGCCGGCGTAGACCGGATCGAGCGTGGGAGCGGCCGGACTCGGCGCGGCCGGGTCGGGTTCCACGGGCGCCGGCTCCACCGGGATCGTCTCCGATGGCGCGGGCTCCACGGGCGCGGGCGCGATCGGGGCAGGCGCCGGGGTGGACGTCTCCGTTTGTGCCGGAGCCGCCGGGGTGGTCGAGCTGATCGAGGGCCTCAGCGATTCGACCGGGCTCGAGGGCGAAGCCGGGCTCGAGGGTGACACTGAGGGCGAGGGGGCGGGCGTCGGGATCGTCGTCGCCGGGAGAGTCGGGGTCGCGACCGGGGCCGAGGCGATCGGTTCGCCCGGCTGCGGGCTCGTCGGCGCGACAGGAGCCATCGGGGTGGCGACGACCGGCGCCGGCTCCGCCACGGGAGATGGGACGATCTCCGTCCCGCTCGTGACGAGGGTTCCCTCGACGGCGTCGAGGACGCTCGTGATCGGCGTGACGAAGACCTTGTGGGGGCCGATGCTGCCGGAGACGATGCCGACCGCGGCGGCCGAGCCGTCGTCGTGGCGCAGATAGACCGGGCCGCCCGAATCGCCGAGGGTGATGCCGAGGCCGTCGTCCATCGCGACGGTGAGCATGCCCTCGATCTCCTGGGGCACGGGGAACATCTCCGAGGTGCTCTCGTAGGTGGCCGACTCGTCGCCGCCCTCGATCGTCCCGCAGACTTCGACGCCGGTGGCGGCGCCCCGCACGCAGACGCGATCGCCGGGGGAGACCTGGGCGGCTCCGGTGACGTCGAGGACGGTGCCGTCGGCCAAGAAGATCGACGGTTCGATCGTCGTGGCGGCCTCGCTCACCCCGATGACGGCGGCGTCGACCGACGTCGAGCCGGTGTCCCAGAAGAAGTTCTCATCGATGTCGCCGAGGGTGGGGCCCGTCTGCGAGCCGAGGGTCGTGACCCGTCCATCCGGCCCGCAGTGCCCGGCTGTGATGACCGCCGGGCCCTCCGTCGTCTCGACGAAGAAACCGCTCGTGCACAACATCGTCAAGGGTTTGCCGCCCTTGGAATCCGGCACCACGTGGACATAGATCGGCTTGCCGGAGCGAAGCGGGGCGCTGCGCTGGGTCTCGCCTTCGACGGTGGAGGCCAAGGCGATGGGGGAATCGGCCTGCCCGACCGGCGCCGTCACCGTGACATCGGATCCGCCGCCGACAAGGAGAGACGGGGTGTCGGCGACAGCGGCGACCCCGGCGAAACCGGAAGCCATGACGGCCACCGCCACAGCGGCGGTCAGCGGCAGGCGGCCCCGCCGACGAGACGGACGCGACGGCGCGGGGGGCTCTTCCGCCAGAGGAGGGAAGAGGGCCCGAGTGGGGGAGGAGGAATAAGCGTGGGTGGGCGTGGAGAGCGCGTGCCGGGGGGAGGAGAGAGACACGGGAGCCTTTCGGAGGAGTGAGACGGGGGACGACGCCACGGCTGGGCGGAGAGAGAGCCAGACCTCGGGGTCACGCCGGGACGATCATGGATGGACCGCTGAACGACGACCATCTCTTATTTTGTCACGGGCGCACGCGGAGGGCCACCCGTGGGCCCCGGCACGAGCCGGAGTCCACTAGATGACCCTCCCTGCGTCACATGCTGAGATCACGGATCGCGACGCCGCCGCTCAGGCCTCCGCCAAGGAGGACTCGTCTCACTCGGGTGAGACGATCGCTGAGAACGGCGCGCACCCGTGCTGCGATCAGGATTCGATCGCCGGCGTCACGGCCATCGGCGAGATCGCCGGGGCCGGGTTGGAGCCCGACTTGAGGGCGGCCAGGCGGGCCTCGACCTCGATCTCGTCGTCGGCCGACTCGAGGGCGGCGAACTGGGAGTCGAAGGAGCTGGCGGCCAGCTCGGCCTGGCCCATGGCCTGGGCCTCTTGACGCTTGACGATGTCTTCGAAGCGGGAGACTTCGCTCGTCGGATCGAGCACGTTGATCGACGCGACGGCCGACTGCACCTGCATCTGCGCCTCGGCCGACTTCTGGCGGGCGACGAGCTGGTCGCGCTTGCCCTTGAGCTCGTTGAGCTTGTCCTTCATCGAGGCGAGGCCGCTCTTGAGCTGCTCGGCGGTGGCGCGCTGCGACTCGATCATCGGCTGTTCGCGCTTGACCTCGTTCTCGGCGTCGATCATCTTGCCGAGGGCGACCTTGGCCAGCTTGTCGAACTTGTCGGCGTTGGTGGCGTCGCCGGAGGCGCGGTACTTGTCAGCCATCTGGGAGGCCGACTTGGCCTTGGAGCCCCACTCTTCGACGGCGGTGACGTCTTCGTTGTAATCCTGCTCGGCCAGGCGAAGATTGCCGATCGTCTGAGCGATCGCCTTCTCGGCTTCAGCGATGTTGTTCGTGTAATCGCGGACGAGCTGGTCGATCATCTTCTGGGGATCCTCGGCACGATCGAGGAGCGCGTTGATGTTCGCCTTGGCCAGCTGGGCGACCCGCCCGAAAATGGATTGTTTCTCTGCCATGACCCTACTTTCTCTGTGGTTGATGATGAGTCGTGAATGTCTTGATTGTTTTATTGAGACGGTGTGAGGTGCCGTTTCGCGCTGGCGTCGCCGTCAGCCGGACGATCCTCGTTCTCCCTGGTCAGAAGCGTCCCCCGCCGCCACCGCCCCGGCCACCACCGCCGCCACCGCCGCCGAAGCTTCCACCGAAACCGCCGCTGCGACCTCCGCCACCGCCGAAACCGCCGAAGCCGCCCCCGAAACCGCCGCCGCTGTGACGGCTGCGCCCACCGCTGCTGCGACCGGCGTCGCCGAGGGCGTCGATGAGGCCACCCAAGACCATGCCGGCGATGAGCTGGCCGGTGCCACTGTTGTTATTTCCACCGCCGTAGCCGCCGCCGTTGTAGCGGTCGATGTCGTTGTGGGCGAGGTTGAGGGCCTGCTGGGCGTAGGCGATGGCCTGTTGGGCGTTGTTCTGGGCCCGGATCGGATCGGTCGCGAGGATCGAGCGGGCCTCGCCGACGAGCCTCGTCGCCTCGGAGAGACGGGTGCGCGCCTCGGTCGCGACGCCGCCACGCCGGGCGGAGACGTAGCTCGACGCCTGGTTGATCGCGGAGTCGGCCTGGCCGATGAGCTGCTGAGCCATCGCGGCCGCCTTCTGCCGAGCGACTTCGTTGCCCCGGGCCGGGACAAGGACGTTGTCGAGGGAGACTTCGGCGGCCGTCAACCGGGTGAGCGCCGCCAAGGGATCGCCGCCAGAGGTGGCTTGTTGCGCCTGGGTGAGGGCGGAGCGGGCCTCGTTCGCCGCAGCGGTGACGCCGGGGTCGTTCGGGGCCAGACGCTGGGCGTCGGCGAGGTCGGAGGAGATCGAAGCGATGCCCTGCTGGAGCTTCTGCGCCGCCGCAGGGAGATCCTGGCCCGCCGAGTCGACGGCGTCGAGGAGACGTCCGGCCTGGGTGATCGAGGTCTGCGCCACCCGGGCGAAGGCGACCGCCTGGCTACGGTTCTCCTGGGCCAAGGCGGCCCGCCCCTTGGCGACGGAGTCGCGCGCGGCGGCGACGAGCCCGGCCGCTTGATCGGGGTTTTGCGTGATCGAGGCGAGCGCCGCCGCCGGATACGTTGTCGTCAGCGAGGCGAGGGCCTGCCGGGAGACGTCGATCCGGGCGTTGATCTCGTTGGCCCGTTGCTCCGTCTCGTCGAGGACGGACCCGGCCCGGTCGGTCAAGGAGCGCAGCTTCTCGAACGATTCCTTCTGGGCGTCGAGCGCGTCGGCCGCATGGCCGGTCAGCTGGAGGATCTGGGAGAGCATGGCCCTCTTCTGCGGCTCCGTCTCCGGGAAAGCGTCGTCGAGTTGCTGGCGAAGCGTGAAGGCTTTCTGCAACTGCGTCTTAGCTCCAGCTAGGGCGTTCTGGTAATCCGTCGTCGCCTCCAAACCGAATTCGGCCTGGGCGAACCCGAGCTCTTCCTCCGAGGTCTTGACGGCGTCGTCGATCTCGAGGAGGGCCGAACTGGCCTTGGAGTCGAGTTCGGCTGTCGGCATGGCGGCCAACTCGTCCGGCTGAGCCGAGGCCGTCTGGCCCGACTTCTTACGCTTGTTGCGCCAGGCCAGGTAACCGGCCCCGCCCGCGACCGCGGCGACTCCGACTCCGGCGACGGCGAAGCCGGCGCCACCACTGTCAAGACGGCCACGCAAGTTGTTGGCACCAGCGATGGCAGCTTCCGCCCAGTCGCTGTCGCGCAACTCGTCGACGATGGCGTTCATCATCGAGTTCAACACGCTGTCCGACAAGCCCGAATCCTTCGCCGCGTCGAGACCGTAGAGACGGTCCTGC
Source organism: Propionibacteriaceae bacterium (assembly GCA_031262485.1). Taxonomy (GTDB): domain Bacteria; phylum Actinomycetota; class Actinomycetes; order Propionibacteriales; family Propionibacteriaceae; genus WQYJ01. The sequence goes on along the minus strand of JAISHO010000010.1, from coordinate 37,034 downwards.
GTCGCGACGGCGAGGAGGAGGTCGTGGGCGCCGAGGTGAAGATTCTCGGCTGTCGCGATAGCCCAATCGTGGCCGTCCATCCCGTCGAAGCTGGTGACGTAGACGACGAAGAGCTGATAATCGGTGTCGTCGGCCAAGCGGTTGAGCGCGGCTTGGATATCGCTGCGATCCTCGCTGTCGAGAACGCCGGCATTGTCGACGATCGACCCCGACATCGTCGTCAGCGGCGGCTCGGCGTGAGCCGGAGCGGCCCCGGCCAGCAGGAGCGGCAGGGCGCAAACGAGGGCGAACAGACTGATCCACAGGACGGCGAGCGCGCGACGGGTCGCCTTGAACGCTAATGTCACAGGGTCAGTATCGCGGTCGCGCCGCCATCGCCACAAGCGTATCCACCGTTATCCGGCAGTGAATCAGGGTGGGATCGGGGTGGAACCATGACCGTTCACTCGGCCTCCGCTAGGCCGTCGAGGCGATCCACGGCCGCCAGCCGGCGAGACCATGGCCGGAAACCCCGTCACCGCGACGAAGACGGCGATCAGCCCCGGCCGAAACGAACGGCCGGGGCTGATCGATGATCAGGGATGGGTGGTCGTCAGCCTCACCAGCCGGACATCCAGGCCAGCCAGCCGAAGGCCGAGACCGGCACGAAGTTCGACAGCCAGCCGTAGACCGTCTGACGGATGTTGGCTTGCATCCGGGCGATCGGGTTCCACACGTTCCACGGATTCGAAGCGACCGGAGCCGGGGCGGGGGCCGGAGCCTCCGTCGTCGGAGCGGCCGTGGTCGGCGCGGGAGCGGGGGCAGGAGCCTCCGTCGTGGGAGCCGGGGCGGGAGGCTGCGTCGTCGGCGCGGGAGCCGGAGCCGGGGTCTCGGTCGTCGGCGCGACGACGGGCTCGGGCTCAGGTTCGGGTTCGAAAGACGGCTCGACGTACGAGGGGATCGTCGTCTCGAAGGTCGGCATGTCGATCGGGGTGAGTTCGCTCACCTGCTCGACGGCCGGGGCTTCGACGACGACCGGCTCGGCGGCGGGCTCGGCCACGGGCGTGGGAGGCGTGCGCGTCGTCGGGGTGTAGTACTCGGTGGCGGCGGTCATCGTCAACAACTCGGTGCCGGTGGCGGCGAGGACGCGATCGATCGGCGTGACCGACATCGTCGAGTCGAGCCCGCCGGTGACAAGGCCGACCGCGGCGACAGTGCCGTCGGCGTTCTTGCGGTAGACCGGGGCGCCGGAATCGCCTCCCTGGCTGAGCGAACGGGCGTTGAGCGTGACGTCGATGAGGCCTTCGATGGTGACGATCGAGCCGTCGCCCTTGGGCGAGGTGAACTGGCCCGATTGCCCGACGGAGGCGACGGTGCCGCAGGCTTCGGTGTCCGTGCGGGCGCCGCGGGTGCAGACGGTGTCGCCGACGGCGACGGTGACCGCGCCGGCGACCGGCAGGATCGTGCCCGTGCCGACGAAGATCTCCGGCTTGTACTCGACCGTGGCGACGGTGCCGTATTCGCCGGGCTTGGTGAACTGGACGCGGGCGGCGTCAGCGACGACGACGTCGTTGCCCCAGAATCCATTGGCGCTGACAGTTCCGACGGGCGTCCCGCTCGAACGACCGATCGTGACCGTCGAGCCATTGGGGGCGCAGTGCCCGGCCGTCAGCATGAAAAGATCCCCGGCCGCGTCATGGGCGAGGAAAGAACTGGTGCAAGCGATCCCGGCGTTCGACGGATCAGCGGGATTGGAATCGAGCACGATCCCCTTGCCTGGGCGCAACGGCGCGGTATCGTCTGTCTCATTCCAAGCGCCGTTGAGATACAGCTCGCGCACCTCGCCGACCGGAGACGGCGACTCATCCGCAGCTGGCGCCGCGAACGCGGAGCCGCTCAGCCCCGCTGACCACATACAGGCGACCGCCGCTGTGGCGGCTGCCGCCCGAAACCATGACACTTCCATATACCTCTTCCCATCCCGTTGTCTTCACGCATGAAGTCGCTGCTGATGGCCACCCCCCACAAGACGCCGTCACTGACGCTCATAGGGCACACCTGAAGGCAGCGTAATCCCGATCTTCCCCATCTGGCAACACTATTGTGAGTAATCTCGCCATCTCTTGAAAGTATGATCCTTCAGCGCTGATTTTGCAACACGAGGTAGAGGTTAGCGAAACCATGTCAACCTCTTGCCCGGATCTGTGGTCCTCCCGCCTTGTCGGCGCGGAGATCCGCCTCCCGGCTGGCACGGGTCTGGGGGGCCTCGGCCTTGGCGTGTCGCGACGGACGCCGCCCCGCTCGTCCGACATCGGACACCCTCTACACTGCCGGTGTGGCTCACCTGCTTGGCATGGAGTCCGTCGGCATGTCCTATCCGAACCGGCGGGTCTTCGACTCCGTCTCCCTCGGCATCGAGGACGGCGACCGGATCGGCATCGTCGGCCGCAACGGCGACGGCAAGTCGACCTTGCTCGGACTCCTGGCCCGCCGGATCACCCCGGACGATGGCCGGGTGACGTGGCGACGCGACCTCGACGTCGCTTTCGTCGCCCAAGACGACATGGCCGATGACGCGGCGACCGTCGGGTCCGCCATCGTCGGGGAGACGCCCGAGCACGTGTGGGCCTCCAACGCCCGCGTCCGCGATGTCATCGCCGGGCTGGTGTCCGACCTTGACTGGGACGCTCCCGTCGCCACGCTCTCGGGCGGGCAACGCCGACGGGTCGCCTTGGCCGCCGCGCTCGTCGGAGACCACGACGTCCTCTTCCTCGACGAGCCGACGAACCACCTCGACATCACCGGCATCACCTGGCTGGCTAGGCATCTCCATGAACGCTGGGCGGCCGACACCGGGGCGGTCGCCGTCGTCACGCACGACCGCTGGTTCCTCGACGCCGTCTGCCGGACGACCTGGGAGGTGCACGACGGCCTCGTCGAACCCTTCGAGGGCGGATACGCGGCGTACATCCTCCAGCGCGTCGAGCGCGATCGTCAGGCCGCCAAGGCGGAGTCGAAGCGACGCACGATCTTGCGCAAGGAATTGGCTTGGCTCCAGCGGGGAGCGCCCGCCCGAACGTCGAAACCGAAGTTCCGTATCGACGCCGCCGCCACCCTCATCGCCGACGAGCCACCGCCGCGTGACAAGGTCGAACTCAACCGTCTCGCGAGCGCTCGCCTCGGCAAGGACGTCATCGATTTCCGCGATGTCAGTTTCTGGTACGAGAGCGAGTCGGAGCCCATCATCGAGGGTCTGACCTGGTCGATCGGCCCGGGCGAGAGGATCGGCTTGCTCGGCGCCAACGGAGCGGGCAAGTCGACTCTCCTCAAGCTCGTCACCGGGGAACTGGCGCCGACGCGCGGACGGGTCAAACGAGGCAAAACGGTTCAGACCGCCGTCCTCACCCAACAAGCCGAGGAACTCGCCCCGATCGAAGACGAACGTGTCGCGGACGTCATCGCTGGGTTACGCACCACCTATACGACCGGCGTACGACGTGGCCCGGCCTGGGATGGCCGCGGGGGCGACATCGGGGGCCAGGAGATGAGCCCGTCGCAGATCCTCGAACGGCTCGGCTTCACCCATGCCCACCTCGCCACCCCGGTGCGCGACCTCTCCGGCGGGCAACGCCGCCGTCTCCAACTCACCCTCACCCTGCTCGACGAGCCCAACGTCCTCATCCTCGACGAGCCGTCGAACGATCTCGACACCGACATGCTCGTCGCCCTCGAAGACCTCCTCGACACCTGGCCCGGCACGCTCATCGTCGTCAGCCACGACCGCTACCTCATGGAACGCGCCACCGACGATCAGTACGCGATCATCGACGGGCACGTGCGCCATCTGCCCGGCGGCATCGACGAATACCTCGCCCTCAGCGCGGCGGCCGCGCGAGCGGGATCCGGGCATCCCACCTCTGCACAGCGCCCACGGGGCGCCGGCGCGGGCGCCGGGCAAGCCCCGACCGGAAAGGCAGCGTCCTCCGCCGCCACGGATCCCACCCTCGGGGCCTCGACCGGATCCAGCCGTTCCTCGTCGGGACGTTCTCCGTCCGGCGGCGACGCGACACCGTCCGTCCCCCTTCTCACCAGCGCGGAAGAACGATCTTTGCGTAAGGAAGTGGCGGCAATCGAACGTAAACTCGATCGTCAAACGGCCGTCGTGGCCGATCTCCATGAGCGCATCGCGGCCCACGATCAATCCGATTACGCCGGTCTCACTCCGCTGCTGGCCGATCTCGCCGAGGCCGAGCGGGCGATGTCCGTTTTGGAAGAAGAGTGGTTGGAGGCCTCCGAGCGACTCGGGTGAGCCCGCCGGGAACAGACCATCCCCCCACCCCGAGAAGGGAGACGTGTTCGCGTGTCTCAAGCGAACCTCTTTAGCATCGATAAAACCGAGTTCGCTAGCGATTCGAATGTGGGTTTACACTAGAGATTATGAGCTATCCCTCTGGCTCATTTGGCGATGGTTCACTCGGTTCGGAGTATGACCCGGAGTCGAATGAGTTCACGGCCGTGCCGCGACGGGCTGCGGTGCCGTGGAAGCAAACGGAAGAGGACTTCTCCCTTCTCGCCGCTCCGATCGCTCCTGCGACAGGGCGGCGTTTTGACGCGCCCGAAAACTCCGATCCCATCGCCTGGAAACCGCTTGATCTGACGGATCCGCTCGACTCTCCCACCCCCCCAGAATCGTTCCCCACGTCGCCGACTTCCGCCCAGGACGATCGTCATGATCCCTTGTCAGACCCGGTTGTCGAGGAGTTGGAAGCCCTCGTCGGGAAAAAGAACACTAAGCCTGCTCCGTTGCTCTATCCAGCTGACGACAGCATCAGCACACCATCCACATCGGGACTTTCCACTCCGCTCGTGTCGGCCGGTCGCTGGGAGCCCGACGAACCGATCGTCGTCCCGCCGGCCCCGGCCTTCGGCGAGATCCGGGCAGAGCGCTACAACCTCCAACCGGCGGGCGACGACGATGACGAGTGGGATGATTCCGACGCCTGGAACGAAGACACCACCAAGACGAACGCCACGGAATCTGATGTTCCTTTCCTCAGCCCGACGTTCGCATCGGCCTCCAGGAAGCCGCGTCGGCGTGTGCTGCCCATCATCCTCATGATCCTCATCGCGCTCGTCCTTGGGTTCATCATTGTCACTTGGTGGAACAACCGGGATGACGCACCAGCCCCGGGGCCGGATCCGTCGACAGCCCCGGTGACGACCCCGACACCCCCCGTCCCCACGCAAAACGACTCCCTGCCCTGGGCCGATTTGGCGGCCGGCGCCTGCTTCACACTCGACGAATCCCAGCCTGTCTCCGACCAGTTCCCCGTCGTCGACTGCACAGAACCGCACAACGCTGAAGTCACCCGCACTCAGCCCGTCGACGAAACCACCATTCCGGAATATGATTCGGGGGCCCTCGAGCAGTTCGGCGCCGAACTCTGCCGCCAGGCCACCTTCGATTACATCGGCCCCGAGCCGACCGAGACGATCACCTACGGATACATCTACCCCGACGCCGAATCCTGGGCGGCCAACAACCGGTCGATCAAGTGTTACGTCGCCTCATCAGAGGAATTGACCGGCTCCTTACGTGACTCCGGTCGCTGAGCCCTCTCGGCACGGTCGAGGATCTCCCCCTGTTCGACGGGACGATCGCATTCGACGGGACGATCGCACGGTCTAAGACCACAACCCTTACTGTGAGCCGCTGATCAGCCAGTCTCCCCGTATTCGACGGGACGATCGCGCCGTGTCGGTGGGAGCGGTTAGACTCCAGCTATGACTCAGAATTCTTGGGCGGGATCCTTGGGGGGAGACCCGTCAACAAACAACAGTGAATCATCGAAGGGCGAATCCGGCCCCGACCCGACGTCGCCTTTGGATCGCGCCGCCGATGAACTGGCGGCCTCGATCGAGGGGGTGGACGCCCCGGCGGCCACGCCGCCACGGTCGGTGTCCTCACCTTCGTTGATCACCGGCTCGACCGGCGCCTCGCCGAGCGGACCGAACGTCGGTTCGACGTCGAACGCTCCTTCGGCTCCCGCCGACATGGGTGTCTCGGGTGGAGATTCCGGGGCGCAGGCCCCAGGGGCGTCTCCGTCGATGCCGGTCGGTGGGCCGATCAACGCGACTCCGGCGTCCTCGTATCAATCGCCCACCGTTGGTCAGCCGGGCGCGGCTCCTTCGGTCGGGTCAGGCGACGCCGCCCAGCCAGGCGCTCCGTCCGTCGCCGCGGGTTCGACTCCGGGCGCTTTCCCCGGGCAGATGCCCCAGGGGGCCTACGCCGCCCAGATGGGAAATCCGAATCCCAGCGTTCCCGGGGCAGGTGTTCCCGGCGCTCCGACGGATCCCACGGCTGCGGGCCCCTCGGCTCCGTTCGGCCAGCCGCAACCCGGCCTGGCCGCCCAGCCCGGGCAGCCCTCCTATTTCGGGCAAGCTCCTGCCGATCCGAACGCCCAGAACCCTGGCGTGGCCGGTTATCCGGGGCAGGCGCCCGCTGGAGCGAACGGCCAAGTCGCCGCCAGCTGGACCTCCGGGCAAGTCGGGCAGCCTTATCAACTCGACGACAACGGCAATCCGATCTATCCGCCGGTCAACCCGAACGGAGCGGCGCCCGGGTTCCCTTATCAGCAACCGCAGCAGCCTGCGACTGACGCGTCGAAGAAGAAGCTCTACGCCATCATCGCTGTGGCCGCTGTCCTCGTCCTCATCGTCGTTCTCATCATCGTGGCCGCTTTGCGTGGCTCTAGCGGAGGAGCTCGCAACGTCTCGCTCTTCGATTTCGAGGAGGGGTACTGCTTCATCAATGAGTTCTCCGAAGAAGCACAAAGCTCGCTTCCTGTCACGGAGTGCAGCGAGCCGCACAACGCCGAGGTGACGGACGTCTACGAGATCTCCGAGAGCGAGATCCCGACGTACACCGACATCATGGTGGAGATGAAGGCGGACGAGGTGTGTTACAACGCCGTCTTCGAGTATGTCGGCGCCGGTTACGACCAGTTCAACGTCTACCCCGGTTACTACATGCCGAGCCAGGATTCCTGGGACAACGGGGATCGCGAGATTCTCTGCTACGTCGAGACCTACGATTCCTCCAACTCGCTGACCGAATCCCTCAAGGGCAAAGGCTGAGGTGAGAGCACGGCTCTCCGCCGGAACGATCCTCGTCATCGTTCTTGGGGTCCTCGTCTTCGGCATCGGGATCGCCGCTTTGGTCCTCCTTCGGGAGAGCGACGATCCCGGGCCGACGCCGGGGAGTGGGGGTGAGACGACGGCCCCGGTCAGCGTCGCGCCGACGACGGAGACGACGCCGCCGGAGCCTGTCATCACCTATGTCTCCGCCCTCGATCTGCCGGTGGGCGCGTGTTTCATCCTCAACTCGAACCCGCCCGGGGCCACCGGTGTGCAGGAAGTCCCTTGTGATCAGCCTCATGACGCCCAAGTGACGGCCACCTCGCTCATCAGCGACGACGATGTGCCGGTGTATGACCAGGCCGCCCTCAGCGCCTACACCGATCCGATCTGCGACCAGGCCGCCACCGATTACGTGGGACGGTATTACACCTACATCAATGTCTTCCATGGGGCGCAGGTGCCCGACGCCGAAGGGTGGGCCGCCGGCGACCGTCGGCTCGTCTGCGACATCTACACCCTCTCCGGCCGCCCGATATTGACCCGCTCGGCCGAGGGTCAGTGCGATCTCTACGGCGGTTGCGAGTAGCTCTCAGCCGCGATCGGGCGTGATCGCCCGGTGGGGGGTGAACGATCCCTCTCTCAGGTGGCGGGGAAGAGCGGTCCGCGCGTCATGTTCCAGTGGCGCAGCAGCGGGGTCTCGTCGTCGTCGAGGAGGGAGACGCTGGCGGTGCCGAGGTCGAGGAGATCGCCGTAGCGGATCGGCAGACCGAGCCAGGCGAGGGCGAGCACTCGGAGCGAATGGCCGTGGGCGAAGCAGATGGCGTGGCGGGCGCCGGATCCGCGCACCCGGGCGGCGACGCGGCTGAGCCGGGCGACGACCTCGTCGGCCGTCTCACCTCCGGGGATCGGCGTCGTCCAGATCGTCCATCCGGGGACGATGGCCTGGATCTCCTCTTTCGTCTTCCCCTCGAAGTCACCGTAGAACCACTCAGCGAGATCGTCGTCGACCTCGTAGTCGGTGAAGCCGGCCAACTCGGCCGTCTGCCGGGCCCGCCGCCGTGGGCTGACCAGGACGAGATCGAAATCGGCCGGATCCACGGTCTCACGCAAGGAAAGCGCTCGAGCGCGCCCGGTCTCCGTCAACTCGAGATCGGTGACGGACGTGTGGCGGCCGGATTTGGCCCAGGTCGTCTCGCCGTGACGCACGAGGGTGAGATCAGTCATGGACCGACTCTACGACTCCGTCGGCGAACCCGCCTCACGATTCCGTACTGACAGGGCCGCCCTCGCCTTCGCCTTCGCCTTCGCCTTCGCCTTCGCCCTCGCCCTCGCCCTCGCCCTCGCCCTCGCCCTCGCCCTCGCCCTCGCCGGAGTGACAAGGTCGAGCCCGATTCATTTCAACATTCCGTCAACAAAATCCTGCGAAATTTGCCGCAGATCGTCGAAGGGTCTACTCTTGTAGTAGAGGCCATGAACACCTTGGGGTAAGTGATCGGAGTTCAGCCTCATCGGAAACATTGGGGGATGTTTTCAACCACACCTCTCTTGGGGGAGAGAAGTGTGTTCAGCGCCGTCATGGGATTCATCGGCGCATTCGGGGTAAACAACTAAAAAGGGGTAGCCAATGATTGGTGGAATAGTCCAGACCTTGGGGGGAGGTCTCGGCAATCTCGGCTGCGGTATCGCTCAGATCACCGCCGCCGCGGGCGTTCTCGCCTACAACGTCGTCGTTCTTCTCGGCGACACCACCGTTGGAGCCACGTGGCTCTGGGTCTGATCGGATCATTGAGAAGGGCGTGGGGAGAGTTTTCCCACGCCCTTCGTTGTCTGCCCCCTCGGGACGCCCTGGCTTTCTTTACCCCGCTCCGCTTCAGATCCCACTCCGCTCCCGACTTCCCTTCGCGGACATGATCACGCTCGTGTGATGACCACTATGAGATCCACTTATCCTTCGACGAGCGAGAGAAGCTCCCCGTACCCTTCTCGCTCCATCTCGGCGCGGGGGACGAAGCGCAGAGCGGCGGAGTTGATGCAATAGCGCAAACCACCACGATCGGCCGGGCCGTCGGTGAAGACGTGCCCGAGATGGCTGCCGGAACCGAGGGCGCGCACCTCGGTGCGAAGGCGTGAGAGCTTGTGATCGGCTCGCGTCGTCAAGCGGGCGTCGTCGATCGGGCGGGTGAAAGCGGGCCAGCCGCAGCCGGAATCGTATTTGTCGCTCGAGACGAAGAGGGGCTCGCCGGAGACGATGTCGACGTAGATCCCGGGACGGAACTCCTCGTCGTACTCGTTGGTGAAGGGCGCCTCGGTGTCTTCGCGCTGGGTGATGGACCATTGCTGGGGTGTCAAGGCTCGGATCGCCGCCAGGTGGGCCGCTTTGGCCGTGACCTCCTCGATCGAGAGGGCGGGGATATGGCAGTAGCCACCGGGGTTCTTCTCGAGGTAGCGCTGGTGGTAGTCCTCGGCCGGGAAGAACGATGTCACGGGACCATGTTCGACGACGATGGGCGCCCGGTAGCGCTGGGCCAGTTCGGCCAACTCGGCGTCGATCGCCGCCGCGTCCTCGGCCGCGTGGGGCCCGTCGGGGTAATACACACCGGTGCGATATTGGGTTCCGACATCGGGGCCTTGCCGATTGAGCGACGTCGGGTCGATGATCTCGAAGAAGAGGTAGAGCAGGTCGCGCAGGGGCAACTCCGCCGGGTCGTAGGTCACCTCGACCGTCTCGGCGTGCCCCGTCTTTCCCGCGCACACGTCCTCGTAGGTGGGGTTCTCCGTCATCCCGTTGGCGTAGCCGACCCGGGCTTTCAGCACTCCGGGAATCGCCGTGACGTAGCGCTCGACGCCCCAGAAACACCCGCCCGCCAGATAAATCACCGCTTCATTCATGGCGCTGATGATAGCTCGGTGAGTCGGCAGCTACCCCCAGTCGGCTTCGCTCGACCGGCCCCGTTCGGCCTGTCTCCCTCATGCCAGGCGTGAACGCTCAGTGAGCCTCTCACACCCCCTCCCTCTCGTGCGACACGGCCATTTAACCTTGACATTTGTTCTATTGCGCCGTAGGTTTTTGGCACAGGAAATGGGGATTACAGGGGACGGACACGAGTCCGGCGAACCTTCGAGCTCACCGTCAGGGCGTGGGCTGAAGTTCCATCGGGCGAGGGACATCACCACCGGTGTGGAGGCGGGTGGGGGAGTCATCGTGATCTGGTGGGGACTGCGCCGTCCTTCCGGAGGATAGGGAACGCTATGAGTGTTGTTGATATGAAGGCCTGGCAAGGATCAACGGTGTCTGCAGTGGCCACGGGATCAGCCCCCTCGACCATGACATCTCACCCGGCGGCGAAGGCGACGACCGCCGGCGCCATTCGAGTGGGATCGGCCCGTCCGCACCAGAGCGTCGCCCCGACGGCCCCGAAGATGGCGGCCCTCGCCGGCCCGTCGATCACCGCGCTCGCGGGCCATCCCCGCAGCGTTCGGCATACCTTGAGGAACGGAAAACACACGACGAAAACACGTGTGGCATCCGCCGGACAAGCCAGTGCGGCCGCCCGGGATCTGGAAGAAGAGCGACGCAAGATCTGGCGCGACGCCATTTCCCGAAGCCATGCTGATCTGGCGTTGTTCGCAGGCGCCGCCAGTGAGATGATCCTCGAGAAATCCCATTCGCCTCACCACGAACGACTCAGCCGCGACACGATCATGCTGGCGTTGAGAATGAACCGTCGCCCCTGTCAGCCGGGGCTCGGCGACTACGCCGATGGTTTGCGCGCCACTGTCGGCGAGGATGGGCCGCATGTCGGGCTCGTCACCTCTTACGACATCCCGGCAGATGGGTCGGGCGAGGGGCGCCACCTCGCGGCGGGGGCCTCGTTGTTCGCCTATCTCCTTGCCGCACCCCTCGTTCAGCAAGCCGGAATGCGCGTCTCTCTGCTCAGCGTGCCCGCCCTCGATCCCGGTCGGACCGCCGGCATCCTCCTCGGCGTCGCCGCCGCCGAGGGCCTCGACGCCCTCATCAGCGTGTGCCCCGCCTCGGTCGGGTGCGACACTCCGGCGATCCCGGCCTGGGGGCAGTGGGATGTCGCCATCGAGAGCCACCAGCGGGGTGAGACCATCGGTCTTCCTCCGGGGACGCTGACGTTCGATCGAACCGCCTTGTCGGCCGCCGAATCCTTCGCCCTGCTCCGTGACGCCATCGTTCGAGCCCAGGGACGCCTGTCGCCCGGCTGCTCGATCACACTCAAGCAACGGTCAATAGTGGAGATTGGAACGGATTCCGCCGACCACGCGGGGGCGACGGTCGTCATCGAAGCGCCTGACGCCGATGCCCTCACGCACACGAAGGAGATCTTCGTCGATTGTTGCGCCGGGGCCTCGCTCATCGCCGGATCGTCCAGCCGGATCGCCGCCGCTCATCCCACGGTCCCTTCGCCGCGCCATGATCCCACCCTTGTCTCGCTCTGGGCTCGCAACCGTCGGTTGCTCAATCTCCGGGTCCGCCCCCACATCGAGGCGCCCCACGCCTCCGGGCTGGCCGCTCTCTCCCATGAGATCCCGTGCCTGCAGCCACTGTTTTCAACCTCCGGGCCGGTCACCCCGGACGAGACGACCGCGATGCTCCGGGCCGGCATCGCGCTGGCCCTCACCACCCTCGAAGCCGCCAGCGCCCTGCGTCGCTGAAGAAGGCTCGCCGGACCGATAGGTTTTCTCCTCCTCCCCCCGGCCGCCGCGCGCCACTATCGCTGAAGAAGGCACGCCGAGCGCGAGATCGCCCTTGAATAGCAAGAGTAAAAATAAAACACTTATACTCTTGCTTGTGGCCATGCGCCCGGCGCCGAAGACGGGACGCACCATCCTCCCCTGGGGCCGAACCCAGGAATCGCCCTTGCCAAGGAGCCGGAGACACCGCCTGGTCACCGCCGCAGTGCGCGCATGACCGGCGACGGGCGGCGCGGCCGAAGAGGGACGGAGCCGGGCAGCCCCGCCTTCTTCCATCGGGAAGGAAGAAACATGACGGATTCGACGGTGAACGACGGGCGATCGCAGGGCCCCGACGACGACGCTCCCACCGAGGGCACAGCGCCTTCGGGGGACATGGCTCCCACCGAGGGCACGACGCCCGCCGAGGCCGAGGACGCCAGCAAGACCTCCTCCGCCCCCACCTCTGACGACGCTTCTCACCGTTCACCCGCCTCGGGCTCGGGCTCGGGCTGGGACGCTTCGTCGCTCTCGAGCTTGTTGACGATGTCGGTCATGCCGGAGCACCGTCTCAAGGGCAAAGGGCGCAGCGCGTCCTCATTGCCCGGGAGCCTCTCCTCGCCGACGACGACCCCAGCCGACACCGACCAGTCGCCGTTGTCGACGTTGTCTCCGGTGACGACTCTGCGCCGTGACGGCGACCCGGCGCTGGGTCGAACAACGGAGGCGCGCATCCATCTCGCTGGAGACTCCACCGTTGCTCCTGGCCCGCTCGACGGATCCGGCCCGATCGGCTGGGGAGGCGTCCTGCACGAGTTCGTCGATGAGACCGTCGTCAATCGTTCCTTCGGCGGCGCGACGACATCCACCTTTCAAACCGAGGGCCGGTGGCGCGCCACCCGCGACGATCTCCGCCCCGGCGACTGGGTGCTCCTCCAATTCGGACACAACGACCAGAAAGACGCCGAGTTGCGCGCCGACGGCGGCTACCGCGCCAACCTCGAACGGTTCATCTCCGACACCCGGGCCAGGAAAGCTCACCCCGTGCTCGTGACCAGCCTCGAACGCCGCATCTTCGACGACGGTGATGGCGCCCTTGTCTATTCCCATGGTCCGTATCCCGGCGCGGTCCGCGCTCTCGGGCGCGATATCGTCGTCCCCGTCATCGACCTCACCTCGTTCAGCCGCTGGCTCTACACCTGGCTCGGCCCGGCCCGCAGCCTCGACCTCTTCCCCTTCCTCCACGCCCAATCCGGCCGAGCGGACACGACCCACTTCGGCATCACCGGCGCGCGTTTGTTCGCATCGTACGTCGCCGAAAGCCTCCGGGCGATCCGCGGCCTCGACGACGCCCACGAGGCCCTGGGAACGTGGGGTTAGTGGTCTGATCCCGCCTCATCGGCAGGTCCGTCCTGTGGCGACGCTCGTCTGTTCTCGTCGGTCAGTTCGCCAGTGGCCGCCCGGCGGCGTCGGTGCCCCACGGAGAGCCGGGTTGGGCGACGAGGATGAGGATCCCCTCGATGAGACCCCAGATCACTGAGACCCAGGCGAGGAAGCCAAGGCTCAGCAGGGTGATGAGGAGTTGGGCAACGCCCTTGCCGGTGTTGCCGAGATAGAAATTGTGGACGCCGAGGCCGCCGAGGAAGATGCCGAGGAGGCCGGCGGCGACCTTCGACTTCTGCGCCCCATAAGCGACGGGGTACTGCTGCGCCGCCATATAGACGTTGACGCTGGTGTTCGGGGGATTCTGCCCGTAGGCCGTCGGATACATCGCGCCTTGTTGCTGGCTGGTCGCGCCGTAGGCGGCGTAAGGCTGAGCCGGGTTCGACGGGGCGCCGGACGAACCAGACGCGCCCGGCTCGTAGAGCGAATACTGGGACGGCCCCGGTTGACCGTAGAGCTCATCCGTCGTCGGCTCGTTGGGGCGTGGCTGGCCAGACGGCTGACCATAGGGATAGCTCATGACTCCTCCTCCGCCGGGGAAACCCGGAACCGCGCGCACTGTCGCGTGAGAGGAATTCTATTACACCGACCCTCTTCAGGTGATTAGTCGCATTTCGAATTCATTTCGCTCATCTGGGAAATACGCCCTCCCGGCAAAGACGACGATGCGGCTGGGCGCACCGATGGGCGCCACTCATGCGACAGGTGAGACGCGATAGACCACGACTGATCCCTGATCCCCCCGTTCCGACGCCCTCCATCCATGCTCGTGTTGGCCATCCGCCTGAGGACCTGCCCTTCACCCCCGTCTCCGTCACTCCCCGGATCCGGCTCCGAGACTGAAGAAACGGTCGAAGAACCGCGTCAACGCGTCAATCGCTTGTTGTTTCTTGACGCTGTGGCCGGCGGCGCGGTTGAAGCGCGAGACGGGCGGCAGGATCGTCGTGATCATCGTGCCGGCGGTGCTGAGGTGGCCGTCGCGGAAGGCGGCGTCGACGAACGCGCGGGTCGGTTCCGGTTTGAGGTGGAGCTCATCGATGATCGTTGTCAGTTCGGCTTCGCGGCGGGCGTCGATGAAGGCTTGCCATTGGTCGTCGACGGCGGCGCCGACGGTGACGGAGTCGACGAAGTCTTCGACGAGGTCGCGTTTGCTGCGCAGGCTGGGGCTGGCGTCGACGGCGCGGACGATCTCGGCGCGAATCTCCTTGTCGTCCCCGTCGCCGCGTTCGGCGCGCATCTTCTCGACGAGCATGAGGATGTAGTCGACGTTGATTTCGACTTGCTTGACGAGTTCGATCTCGAAGACCACATCATCGTTGATACGTTCTTTCTCGCTGTCGCGGCTGCGGGTGAACTGCTCGTGCAATTCCACGTAGGTGCTCTGGTAGTCCTGCTTCTGCCGCTCCGTCAAGGGGTCCTGCCCGATGAAGTCATCGAAGGACGACAAGATGTTCTGCAGACGGAGGATGGCGCCGTAGAGGGCGATGAAGTCCTTCTGCGCCTGTTCGCCGAGTGGCGTCTCGCCGGGGGCGACGCTGGCGAGGAGTTCGGCGACTTTGTGGGTGTAGTCGCGGTAGTACTCGTCGTAGGGTTTGAGGAGGACGACACCGCGGGCGTCTTTGTTGCCGAAGAGTTCGAGGGCGGCGTTGGTCTCCTGCTCGAGATCACGGAAAGCGACGATGTTGCCGTAGGTCTTGACGGAGTTGAGGATGCGGTTGGTGCGCGAGTAGGCCTGGAGCAGCCCGTGGGCGCGCAGATTCTTGTCGACGAACAGCGTGTTGAGGGTGGTGGCGTCGAAGCCGGTGAGGAACATGTTGACGACGATGACGAGGTCGATCTCCCGGTTCTTGAGCCGCTGGGAGAGGTCTTTGTAGTAGTTCTGGAACCGGTCGGCGCTCGTGTCATAGGCGGTTTTGAAGATGTCGTTGTAGTCCTGGATGGCATCTTCGAGGAACTGGCGGGCGTCGTCGCTGAGCGCGTCGGTGTCGAAGGCCTCGTCGTCGATGAGGCTGTCGTCGGTGGCGTCGTTGGCGCCGTAGGAGTAGATGAGGCCGATTTTGAGTTGTTTGTCGGGCGGCAGCTTCCGCATCTGGAGTTGGAAGTTGCTGTAATAGCTGCGGGCGGCGTCGATCGAGGCGGTGGCGAAGAGCGCGTTGAAGCCGCGGACGCGTTTGCTCGCTTTGATGGCTTCTTCGCGGCGGTGCGTTCGCACGGATGCCGCGACGTTCGCGACGACGCTGTGCTCGTACGACGATGTGCGTTTGGTTTTCTGGTCGAAGTGTTCGAGGGTGTAGGCGACGATCTCGCTGATGCGCCGGGGGTCGAGCAGGGCGCGCTCCCGGTCGATGGCCTGAACCTGCTTGTCGTCGGGGTGGCCGTGTTTGATGGTGTTGATGTAGTCGATTCGGAAGGGCAGGACGTTCTTATCGCGGATGGCGTCGACGATCGTGTAGGTGTGGAGTTTCGTGCCGAAGGCCTGCTCGGTGGTGCGCAGCTGGGGCTTCTTGCCGCTCGTCGCGTTGGCGGCGAAGATCGGTGTGCCGGTGAAGCCGAAGAGGTTGTAGCGCTTGAAGGCGCGGGTGATGTCGGTGTGCATGTCGCCGAACTGTGAGCGGTGGCATTCGTCGAAGATGATGACGGCGTGCTCCGCGAAGACGGGGTGGCCTTTGTTGGCTTTGACGAAGCCGGAGAGCTTCTGGATCGTCGTGATGATGATCCGCGCGTTCGGATCTTCGAGTTGCTTCTTGAGGATCGCCGTCGAGGCGTTCGAGTTGGCGGCGCCCTTCTCGAAGCGGTCGTATTCCCGCATCGTCTGATAGTCGAGGTCTTTGCGGTCGACGACGAAGAGCACCTTGCTGACGCTGGGCAGCCGGCTCGCCAACTGGGCCGCTTTGAACGAGGTCAGCGTCTTGCCGGAGCCGGTGGTGTGCCAGATGTAGCCGCCCGCCTCGACGCTGCCGAGAGTCTTGTGGTTGGTCGCGATGACGATCCTCTGCAAGATGCGTTCGGAGGCGACGATCTGGTAGGGGCGCATGACGAGGAGGTCGTGATCGGCGGTGAGGACGCAGTATTTCGTGAGGATGTTGAGCAGGGTGTGCTTGGCGAAGAAGGTTCGGGTGAACGCCGTCAGCTCTTGGATCGGTTCATTGGTGGCGTCGGCCCACCAACTCGTGAACTCGAACGAGTGGCTCGACTTGCGGCCCCGGCCGGCGCCTGCGCCTGTTCCTGAGCCGGTGTCCGTGCCCGTGTCCGCGCTCCGCCCTGCGCCGCCGCCCGAACCGGCGGTTCTCTTCTGCTCGCCCAGATGCCTCGTGCGGGTGGTGTTCGAGTAATACTTCGTCATCGTGCCGTTGCTGATGACGAACAGCTGGACGTATTCGAAGAGGCCGGAGCCGGCCCAGAAACTGTCGCGCTGGTAGCGGTCGATCTGGTTGAAAGCTTCCCGGATGTCGACGCCGCGTCGCTTCAGCTCGACGTGCACGAGGGGGAGGCCGTTGACGAGGATCGTCACGTCGTACCGGTTGGCGTGACGTGCGCCACCCCGGCCGGCGCTGCCACCGTCGATTCTCGCTCCCTCCTGCTCCCCACCACTGCTCCCCCGGCCGTCCGACTCGGGTGAGTGAGGGCGAACCGTCACCGGTTCAGGTCGGCCAGCGTCGGTGTCGCGGGCGCCATCCCCCTGGCCGACCTCATATTGGTTGATGACCTGAAGCTGATTGTTGTGGATATTCGCCTTGTCGATGAGGGTGATGTTCTTCGTCGTCCCGTCGTCGCGTTTGAGGATCTGCACGTGATCCTCCTGGACGCGCACCGTCTTCTCTTCGATGCCGTCGTTGCTGCTGGCGATCTTCGTCGCGAAGAACGTCTCCCACTCCCGGGTGGAGAAGGTGATGCCGTTGAGCCGCTCGAGTTGGGCGCGCAGGTTGACGACGAGGTCCGCCTCGCTCGTGATGGGGAGGTAGTCGTAGGCCTGCTCTTCGAGCAGCCGGATCATCTCCCGCTCGAGCGCCGCCTCCGACTGGTACGCCTGATCCTGCGACGGCTGCGGCACATATTCCGCGACGACGGTGCTCTGCGACGAGATCGCGATCGGATCGAACAGGCTGGCCCGGGGCTCGTTCATCATGGCCTCACTTCTCTTCGATCCGCTGTGGCGCCGACGTCGCCCGCCGATGAGAGGGATGAGACGTAGCCGGAGACGGTTTCACCGATGACCTCAAGCATGAATTCGATGAAGAGGGCGGCGTCGATCTCCGGCTCCCGTGAATCCTGGAGCGCCTGATAGTAGCCGCGTTGACGGCTACGGATGATCGTCTCCGTCGGCATCCACGCGAACAGGGGATTCCAACGGCTGAGCAGGAGTGTCTGCCACAGACGGCCGATCCGCCCATTGCCGTCGCGGAAGGGGTGAATGTGCTCGATGAGGAAGTGCAGCCCGCTTGAGACGACGAGCGGATGGTCGTCGCTCGTCGCCGCCCACTCCAACGCCTCAGCGATGAGACGCGGCACTTTCGCATGCCGCGACCCGGTGTGCAACACCTCGCCAGCGGCGTTGACGATCTCGACATCGACCGTGCGGAACTGCCCGGACTCACGAACAAGCCCTGCAGTGAGCAAACCATGCGCTCGAAGGAAATCCGTCACCGCGAAAGGATCGAAGGAGTCCATCGCCTCATAGGCCGTCAATGCCCCCGTGATCTCCAGCACCTCTCGCGGAGGAGCGAACACCACCTTCCCCTCAGCCAACGAGGCAACCTGCTCGCGCGACAAGGTGTTCCCCTCGATCGCCGCCGAGGAATGCACCGCGCTCACCCGATGCGACTTCCGCAACTCCAAAGCTTGCGGAGCGGGCTCCTCATTCGTCTCATCCGCCCCGACGAGAGCGAGCGCCTCAGCGATCCTGGCGATCTCCCCCGCCCAACGGGGATCCGGGGTATAGAACGGGGGGATCATGCCGACAGCTCTTTGAACGTGAGAAGACGGTCGCGGTAATGCTCATATTGCTTCCGCCGAGCCACAAGCTCAGCGGGGAGGCCTATGGAGAGGTCGTTAACTAATGTTTCAAATTTCCGAAGAGCATTCGCAACACTTTCTTGTTCTTTGAGAGATGGGAGGGGAATTTCCCATGAAAAGAATAATTTTGAGTCAACGGCCGCCATTGAGCCGTCCGTCCTCACACAACTCAGTCGTATCCTCTCACTATCCGCACGAAGGGCCTGATACACATAATCAGCATTAATTCCATCCTTTGGAACGAGCGCCCTCATATCTTGATTCACTGTGGTGTCAACGTTTATCAAGCCAATGGGGAGGCGACGGCGAAGGATGTTCGAACGCATTACTACAGCAACAGATGGCGAGGGAACGATACTGAGCGAGGTCTCTTGGAGCGCTGCTTCAGTGATGCGACCTCGTATCTCCTCCGATGTAGTGTCACTCACGTCCATCGATGCAAGCCAGGGGATTGTCCCACCTTCCCAATAAAGGGAATTCGACTTGGACGGGGTCATTCCTCCGAACCACTTACCAAGGTCCGATAGTGGCTTTCTGGCTGCCTCCACCTCGTCCAGCATGAGCTGTCGATAATGGGCATACTGAACCCGCCGGGCTTCCAGCTCCGCTTCCAGCTCCGCTTCCAGCGCTGTGAACGTATCCAATACTCGCACGATCTCGCGTTGCACTTCGAGAGGCGGCACGGGGATTCGCACTTTCATAAAGCGAGGCTTTGATATGTTGATTCGAGTGACCCCGCTTGCCGATTTGCGTATCTGATTCCGAACGTTTTCCCCTCGGAATAGGTATTTACAGAACTCCGGGATGAGCGTCTGATGATGAAAGCGCAAGGCAAAGCAGAAGCTATTCAAATACAGCGGTTCAACCGGTTCTCGAACAACGACTGACGACATCCCAACTTCGTCAATGTTTTCGGATGAACCCGTGATCACTACATCACCGAGATGAAGCGAGTTCTGACGTTCACCTTCTCCGACCTTGACGAAATCAGGAGCGGCATCATCCACGGTTAGGTTCGAGAATGCGCTTTTATACGTGACATAGCGAGCGTTGCCGTCAGAAAAATCGGCTTTCGTCTTTCCAGAGAGCCCCGGAACGGTCCTTGCTATAGATTCAAGAGCGACAAACTGAACCCCATCAGGACACAATTCCTGGATCAATTCATCAATACGGCTCATGCGAAGAAGTCCTCATCAATCTCGACGACTTTGTAGGTCTCTTTGACTTGCACCCCCACGCTGTAGCGGATCATGAGGTTGGTGAGCCGCTTACCGTCGATAAGGATGATCCGCGTCGGCACGTTCTCGGCATAAGCACGGGCGTTATCGGAGAATCGGCTCGTCGTGATGAACACGCCTCGGTCGGCTTTGCCGCTGAGCGCGCCGACGAACGCCTGCAGGTCGGGGCGCCCGACTGTGTTGTCGTCCTGGTAGCGCTTGGCTTGGATGTACACGCGGTTGAGACCGAGGATGTCCTGGTCAATGACGCCATCGATTCCGCCGTCGTTGCTGAGCTGGGTGACGCTTCCGGCTCCAGCGGTGCCGCCGTACCCCATAGCGAGCAGCAGGTCGACGACGGCTTGCTCGAAGAAACCTGGGTCTTTCCCTTGTAACCGCGTCAATAGCTCGGCGGCGACTTCAGCGTGAATCCGTTCGATGCCGCTCTGCACCTGTTCGATCGGCGTCATAGCCGATTCTTCGACCACCGCTGCGGAGTCGGCGTTGTTCTGTTTCGTTCTCGTCGTTGGGACATACAACCGGATCGGAGAATTCGGGTCCTCGCCGAGCGCTTTGATGTCCTGATCCCTCACTCCCTCCGGGAATAGTTCAATGAGTTGCTTGCCCGCCTCGGTGATCTGGTAGTGCCCGCGCGACGGGCGTTCAAGACCGCCCACATTCGCCATGAGGGACAATCCCCAACCGATCCGGTTCTCATAGAGACGCTGTCCGGAGGAGAGAGTGATCCTCATCTGGTCGTCGTCAATCCCGACTGCCTCTGCGACGAGCGGACACAAGTCCCTCCGATTGCGAACAACGCCGTCACTCATGACTCGCAGAGTCGGGATGATGAATTCTTCCCAGGTCGGCATCTCAACCATGGATCGCACCCCCACTCAGGTCCTCGACTCGCATCAGCACGTGGTATCGAGACCATGCCGATGCAGCGGGCACCGCCTCCCGAATCGGAACCGGAAGCCGTGAAACGACCTCCCCCACCAGTTCCCTCGACCCTCGGAATCGCTTCACCTTCAATTCGCTACGCAGTGCGTAGCGAATTGGGAAGGCCGGTCCAGCATGGGCGAAGCTCCAGCCATGATGCTCGTTCGTTTGATGCGACGTCGCCACAGCAATCTGCCCTCCGCCACCGGCACGATCCCCTCGAATTACCTTGTCAACAGGAACATTCGACACCTGGCGGCGCTCAGTGCCGAATTCGCGACGCAGTGCGTCGCGTTTTTGAACAGACAAGTAGAAGCACCTCATCTTCGGCCGGTTCGGCTCCCTGAATACTGGGTCGAACTCGTCGACCAACTCTCGTGTGACCTGCGTGGTTCCCTCGGAGTGAACCCGTCGGAACTTCCGACAGGTTGCCGTCTCGCCCGACTGGAGGTACCCACGGCTCAATTCGCTACGCAGTGCGTAGCGAATTGAGAGAGCAGGTTCTGCGCGGTCGCAGCCTCGTCTGTGTGCACCCGTCAGTTGCTGCGACAGCGTCATAGCAATCCGCTCGCCGTAGTCGGCGCTATCCCCACGAATGACCTTGTCAAACGGGCTACTTGGAGTCTGACTACCCCCTCGGCCCAATTCGCTACGCACTGCGTAGCGAATTGAGACTGCGGTCACGACATGACTCATTTCCATCACCCTTCCGCTCTGGGGACGAACTTCTCGAAAGCGGCGTAGTACAGATCCTGAAAATGGCGGAACGTGTCTCGCAGAAATCCAGGTTGGCTGTCATATTCCGACAGGCCTCGGTAGTAGAACATCTTCTCGTTGTCGAGAATGACGAAGGGCATGATTCCCGCCGCCAAGCACTGCTGGAAGAGGATGATTCTCCCGACTCTCCCGTTACCGTCTTGGAAGGGATGGATCGTCTCAAAGGCATGGTGAAAGTCGCAGATGTCGTCGAATGTCATCGACCCGGGGGCGGGAGCGGTATCCAGGAGTCGCGTCATCGCCGCGTCCACCTCGTCGGGAGGCGTCGTCTCTCTTCCCCCCACCACGTTGGGGACCTTCTTCCAATCCCCGACAGCGAACCAGTCTTTGGCAGCATCGGCGGTGCCAGTTTTGAGGATGCGGTGATACTCCTTGACACGGCGAGAATCCAAGGGCTGGCCGACCGAGTCCAGCATGGAGTCGAAGAGCCGAAAGTGATTATTCGTCTCGATGATGTCGTCGACAAGTGCCGGCCCCTCGACCGCGTGAGTCTCGTAGATATACCGCGTCTGCTCCTCAGTCAGGCGAGACCCCTCGATCCGGTTAGAGTTGTAAGCCATCTGCACCTGCGTCAGGTGATACAGCCCCCCTTTGAGGCGCGAGGCGCGCTGCTCGATCAGAGCCTCCCGGAACAACCGTGGATCGATCGCGTATTCATCGATCTGATTCATGCGGTTCACCCACTTCCAAGCTGGTCACAATTTCAGCATTACTGAGCGCGCGTGGATGGGTTCCAAGAGAAGCGCGGGAGTGAAGTTCCTCTCGAGTGCGAGCCAGCTCATCTACAAGAGCTAGCTCATCAGGGAGCACGAGTTTATATTCTGCGGCGAGAACATTGGAGAGACCATCAAGGGAATAGTGCGCCTCATCTGCCCCTTTCGATGCGACGAGGATCAAACCGACAGGGGGATTCTCACCATGTTTCATCCAATTCTCACGGGCATAGTTCAAGTAAAGATGCATCTGTCCAGCGTCTTGATACGAGTAGCGGCCAGTCTTCAAGTCGACCAATAAGAGACAGCGCAAGGTCCGGTGGAACAAAACCAGGTCGACCCTGAACCAGGTGTCGTCCAAACGTAGCCTGCGTTGCCTTCCCACGAAGGTGAAGTCGTCTCCCAGTTCAAGTAGGAAATCGGCCAGATGCGTGATGAGAGCATCTTCCAAATCGGTCTCAGAGTATTCGTCCTTCAAATTGAGGAATTCCAAGACGAACGGATCCTTGATTGACTCTCCTGGAGTGACCGTATCCTCGGGCTCAGGTTGTTCGCCGCTGATAAGCATCGCGGCTTTATTTTTCGACAAGGCTGTTCGTTCATAGAACATGGAGTTGATTTGCCTGTCTAGCTGTCTCACGGTCCAGCCGTTACGCAAAGCCTCGGCTTCGTAGAACCGTCTCGCATCATGCGACGACACAGACAATAGCTTGACATAGGCCGACCACGGCAGGGGAAAAGCAACACTTTGTGCACCCGTTCTGTCGGCATGGATCACAGAAATTGTCGACCCCGCAACATCGGGGGATTTGCCAGACGGTGTCTGGCAAATCTGCTCTGGAGGCCATGCGAGGTAGAACTGCCTCATCTGTTGAAGGTTCTGCCGGCTGAAACCGCGTCCGAAGCGACAGGTCAAATCAGCGGATAATCTCTCCAGCAAGGACTTGCCGTAGGCGGCACGGGGATTGCCGGATTGTTCGTCCTCAACGATCCGCCGTCCAATATTCCAGTAGGTAGCCGTCATAACAGCGTTGACACTACGCGCTGCGGCACTCTTAGCCCGATCCAGAATGTCGACGATGTCGGCCAGCATGCCGCCATAAGCATCAAGACCTGTAACCTCGCTCATCAATAATCCCTCCCGTATCTCCTCGTGCGATATTGCCGTCAGATGTTTTTGCCACAGCCTGCGGCAAAATTAACCCACGTTGCTTGACGCTCATCCTTCCCCCTCCAGATCCGCGACGATCCCGTCGATCTGGGCGCGTAACTCCGCTTGACGGGCGACGATGCGGGCGATCTCGGCGTTGAGGGCGGTGATGTCGACTTCTTCGCGGGTGTCTTCGGTTTCGACGTAGCTGGAGACGGCGATGTTGTAGTCGTTCGCGGCGATGTCATGGTTGCTGACGCGCTTGGCGAAATGGTCGATGTTCTCCCTTGTGGTGAAGGCGTCGAGGATCTTGGTCTGGTTTTCCTCGAGGAGCTTGTTCTTGTTGCCGACGCGTTTGAACTCGGCGGAAGCGTCGATGAAGAGCACGTCGTTCGTCTTCTTGGATTTCTTGAGGACGAGGATGCAGGTCGCGATCGTCGTACCGAAGAAGAGGTCGGCGGGCAACTGGATGACCGCATCAACGTAGTTGTTGTCGATGAGGTATTGGCGGATCTTCCGCTCCGCGCCGCCGCGGTAGAGCACACCAGGGAATTCGACGATCGCAGCCGTCCCGGTGACGGCGAGCCAGCTGAGCATGTGCATGGTGAAGGCGAGATCGGCTTTCGACTTCGGGGCTAGCACACCGGCGGGGGCGAAGCGTTCGTCGTTGATGAGCAGTGGGTTGGCGTCGCCCTCCCACTTGATCGAATACGGTGGATTGGAGACGATCGCCTCGAAGGGCTCGTCATCCCAGTGGGCCGGGTCGATGAGGGTGTCGCCGTGGCCGAGGTGGAATTTCTCGTAGCCGACGTCATGAAGGAACATGTTGATTCGGGCGAGGTTGTATGTCGTCAGATTGATCTCTTGGCCGAAGAACCCCTGACGCACCTTCTCCTTGCCGAGCACCTTGACGAACTTGAGGAGGAGTGAGCCGCTCCCACAGGCCGGGTCGTAGACGTTCTTGACGGTGGTTTTGCCGACGACGGTGATGCGCGCGAGCAGTTCGGAGACTTCCTGCGGCGTGTAATACTCTCCGCCGGATTTGCCGGCGTTGGCCGCATACATCTGCATGAGGTATTCGTAGGCGTCACCAAACAGATCGATGGAGTTGTCTTGAAAGTTGCCGAGGGGCAGATCGCCGATCGCGTCGAGGAGTTTAACGAGCTTCTTGTTGCGCTGCTCGACCGTGGCGCCGAGTTTGTTGCTGTTGACGTCGAGGTCGTCGAAAAGCCCTTTGATGTCGTCCTCACTGGCCGTGCCGAGCGCCGACCCCTCGATGTTCTTGAAGACCCGCTCGAGCGTCTCATTGAGGTTGACATCCTGCGGCGCCCGCCGTCGGACATTGGCGAACAACTCACTCGGCAGAATGAAGAAACCCTTGTCTTCGACGACGTCGTCGCGAACGAACTCGGCCTCATCGTCAGGCAAGAGCGCATAGTCGAAGGATGCGTCGCCCGCCTCATGCTCGAGGCTGTCGATATTCGCCGCGATATTTTCCGAGATGAACCGGTAGAACAGAATCCCCAGCACGTACGACTTGAAATCCCAGCCGTCGACCGACCCGCGCAGATCGTTGGCGATCCGCCAGATCGTCTTGTGCAGTTCAGCGCGCTGGGCCTCTTTGCTGACAGGTGCCATCGTCGTGCTCATCTCCCGCGTTCCCGCGCCGTCGTGCCGTCAAAGTCGCTGACACCACGTTAGTGGGGAGCTCCGACAGCCGAGAGCTTCGACACCGGATCGATCCGCGATCGCTGCGCGCAGTTCCGGAAGCAGCTCGATTGCGACCGCACTGCGGTCGCAATCGGGTTCATACGAGTGAAGTGACCGTTCTGTACGAGTTTCTTCTTACACCTATGATGCTCGATTCTCGACGGTAACGGCGGCCACCGACCGGCGCTGTCACAGCTTGCCCTCCCGTAGCTCGTCGAGAAAGGTCGGCCCGAATGTTCCGGTCCACTTGCCCGCCAATTGCTTCATGGCTTCTCGTCGGGCTCGCAGTTGCGCGTCTTCCTGATTGCGCATAACCGTGTCGCCGAAATGGGCTGCGCCCTCGATCTGAGCGGATGGAGTTTCGTCGGGCCAAACTGTGCGCGCCGAGGCCAGGTCATCGGTTTGATTCCGCGTCTCCGTCTCTTGATGTCGTCGTCTCGTCGGCATGACTTCAGTGTGCCACCGCAGTCGCGTCAGCTCGCGTCCCCTCACTGTCCGCGTCATGATCCTTCAAGTCAGTGCACCGGAACGTTTTCCGATGTTCGCTTTAAAGCACCACCTACGTTCAACCGTTGCGAACAGTCTTAAGCTCGTAGTATTCCTGCTTGTCGTGGTTTTCGATCGCCATGAATGGTCGGTACTGGTACCGGTTCAATTTGGAACGCACCACGTTCCGAATTGAATAAACCCGATGGAACCGCCGGGCGTACTGTAGCTGCCGAGTGGTAAAACCGCTCAGCCGTGCAATAGTCCCCCTATGAGAGATGGCACTGCTCGTCTTGAGCTCAAACGCCCCGACCCTAGCGACCAAGCAACGGTTTCTGCTCTTTGGACGGTGATGAGCGATCCTCGAACATGGACGCACCTACCCCGAGCCTGTCCGACTGAGTCATCATGGCTCATCGACTATCTCACTGACCAGAGATCGGCATGGGAGACCGTGGGGCTCGGTTGGTGGGTTGTTCATCTCAAGGATTCTCATGCCGGTCTACCTCCAGGCAGCGTGATCGGCATGGGTGGCGTATCGCCGTGCCGAACAGTCTCAGCCGCCTGGAATCTCGGCTACCGGTTGAGTCCTGCGGTCTGGGGCATGGGGCTCGGAACTGAACTAGCCGAAGCCGGGCTTCGTGCCGCCCATGAGCAAGCCGCAGAGGTTCCCGTGACCGCCAGAGTGCTCGAACGCAACCCGGCGTCATGGAGGGTCCTCGACAAGATCGGGCTCACCCACGTATGGAGCGGCGAAGTCCCGGCAGACGACGAACTCACCAGCGGCGTCGCTCGGCGCATCTATGCCGATCGCCCTCTCGATTCCACATTACTCGACCAGTTGATTGCCTTGGGGTGAATTCTCGAACATTCGACGCACCGCAACCGTTCCTGTGCGAGGCGCGCAAAGCAGGGGCGAGTCCGATTCGGTCCGCACTGCGGTCCACATCGGGTGGCAGCAGAAGGAAGCGGTCACGTGGCCACAATGAGAATCAGGCCCATTCCCTTGGAATCGGCTCATCAAGGGTCCGGAATCGGCTCACATTTGCCCGAAAATGAGCCGATTTGACGAGGTCGATGAGCCGATTCCCGGAATCTACGCTCAGGAGAATCGAGGTGGCCGACGCCGCTCACACTGCACCGGCGAGGCGCTCACCCGTTCCAATCCACCAGTTGGATGATGACGCCGTTCGGATCGCGCACTTGGAAGGCCCGCTCGCCCCACTCCTCGACGGTCAGAGGCATGGTGATCGCGACGCCCTCCGATTCCAACCGAGCCAGCTCACCCTCCAGATCGTCGACGACGAAGGCGATGATGACGCCGGTGGCGTGAAGGTCGCGCTGCTCCGAAGGCATCGTCGGCAGACCCTGGCTGAGGAACACGACGTTCATCCCCGAGTCGTCTCGCGCCAGGGACACGAACCCATCCGCTTCCATCTCGACTCGAAAGCCGAAGTGCTCGGCCAGAAAGACTCCCGATGCGGCAGCGTCAGGAACGGTCAACGTGATCGCGGACGACGTGATCTTCATTCAAACTCCACTGTTTGTTCGGCAGAAGCCGCCACAGTAGCGGTTAAGGGGGATCGATGCCAGTCTCTTCACAACCCCTTCTGAGTCACTCGAGAGGGAGAACACAGAACTGATTGCCGTCCGGATCGGCTAGGACCGTCCAGGCGAAGCCACCATTGACATGGTCGGCGACGTGCGTCGCTCCAGCGGCGACGAGTCTCGCTGCCTCGGCACCCACATCGTCGCTGGTGTAGTCGAGGTGGATGCGGTTCTTGCCCGGGGTCGGCTCCTCGACCCGCTGGAAACACAAGGTGAACCCGGTCTCCTTGTCGCCGATGCCGACCATGATGAAGTCGCCGATGTCGGCGTAGACGACCCCGCCCGTCTGCTCAGCCCACCAGGTGGCCAAACGCTGCGGATCCGTGGTGTCGATCGCGACCTGACGAAGAGAAAGGCTCATACCGCCGACACTATAGGTAGCTGCGAGAATGGCGCCATGCCGCCTTCGACTGACAGGCTCATCCTCGCTGAGATGACCTTGAATGACCTGCCCGCGCTGCAAGCGATGATGCAGGACCCAGAAGTCATGACGGCTTACGAGGGCCCCTATTCTGACTCCGAGGTTCTCGCCTGGTTGACCAGGCAAATCGACCGATACCACGATGACGGCTTCGGACTATGGAAAGTGATCCTCCGAGAAAGCGGCGCCCTGATCGGCCAATGCGGGATCACCTGGCAGGACATCGACGGCCATCGAGTCCTGGAGATCGGCTACCTCTTCAACCGCGCCCACTGGCATCAGGGATACGCCACCGAAGCGGCCCGCGCCTGCCGCACGTGGGCTTTCACTGAACTGGGAGCCTCCGAGGTGTTCTCCCAGATCCGAGACACCAACATCGCCTCCATGAACGTCGCTATCCGCATGGGCATGACTATCAGGAGCCGGTTCGTCAAACATTTCCGTGGTATCGACATGCCACACTTCGCGTTCGCCATCGACCGAGCAACCTGGGAGATGCTGACAGACCCCTTATTTATCGTCCGTTTACGTGAGAAAGACGACTCTGGAACGACAAACGTCGACGATATCGACTGGGACGCGTTGTAGCCATCGGCCACTGTCAGCTCCGGGAGGCGCCGCCGAATGCGCTCAGAAGTAGGTTCGGACGGCGAATTCAAACTGTTCGATGAAAATTTGCTTCACTGGACTGAGGATGTTCTGCTCGTAGAAGATCAACATGGCCTCTTTGTAATAGAGGGAGTCGACGGTCCTGAACGAGAGCGGGCAGGAGTGACCTGCGAGGAGAAGGGCATTGCTGACGATTCGAGCCGTTCTTTTGTTGCCGTCCATGAAAGATTGAATGTAGGAGAGCAGAGCGAGGGCGAGGAGAGCCTTGTCGAAGAC
The DNA here is from genome assembly GCA_031262485.1 of Propionibacteriaceae bacterium. Classification (GTDB taxonomy): domain Bacteria; phylum Actinomycetota; class Actinomycetes; order Propionibacteriales; family Propionibacteriaceae; genus WQYJ01. The sequence goes on along the minus strand of JAISHO010000010.1, from coordinate 8,852 downwards.
GCTTTCACGATCATTGATGATGATGCAGGTCGCTTTGAGAGCGTCGGTGATCTGGAATGAATTATCCAGAGGGAGATAGGCGGTCCCCGTCACACCGACACGGCGGCTCCTCACACCGAAGTCGACGTCGAGATCTTGGACGAGAAGCCGGTGGATATCCTCGACACCGGCAAGGGTCAAGGGGGCCAGATAATCGGGATGCTCCAAGACGAGGTCGATCGCCTGCTTATGGTTGAGGAGCATGATCGCCTCTTCCTGTGTTTTGCCGTCGGCCGTCCGCTTCTCACGAAGAAGACGCTCCGTCTCCAACAGCGAATAGGTGTTCCCCTCGATCTGGGAGGATTTCCAGCTCAGATCGACAGCGAATCGTTCCTGCTCTTTACGAAGTCCGGCCCCGGAGAGCGTCGCGATGCGCTCAGTGAACCCCCGCTGCAGTGAAGCCAGATAATCGTTTTCCTCAGGAGAGAACAGTGTGACGTCGGGAAGCTCTTCAAGAAGATCCCAATTGAACCCCGTCTGCGCCTGCCGGTCGTCCACTTCCCTCTCGAAATAGCCAGCGACGTCTATTCGTTTGAGATAACGGAAAGACGGCGAGACCGTGTAGCGCGTGGCACGGCCATGACCTGAGACGACGACAAGCCCGTCGTCGATCAGGTGGGAGAGGTCTCGCTTGATCGTGGGTGCGCTGACAGCCCCGTCGAGACGGTCCAAGAGCACACTCGAACCAAGGGACTCTTCACTGCCTTCAAGAACGGTAAGGATGACTCGTTGCCGGTCGGTCGTCACGCTCGTCCTCCTCGAATCGGCTTATTGAGAGCCCGAAATCGGCTCAAAATTACCCGAAAATGAGCCGATTCGACTAGGCCGATGAGTCGATTCCAAGATCCAGTGCGTCTGGTGAACGACGAGGATGACCACATCCTCACCGTGGAGGCCGCTCTCTTACCAGTACGAGACAACTATGGTAGCGTCAATAACTACAGTTGTTACTCACCCCGAGCGCCACAGATTAATAGAATTATTGTATACACCCGCCTCCAGAGATATGAGCCTAGCAATGTCACTAACTTCACAGCTTAAGAATAAAGAATCACCCGTTAAGCAATTTCTCTCTGAAAGCGCCTCAAGGTTATCTCTTGCTGGTGGTCGAGGTAATGCTGGGAAAGATATCGCCTTAGAGTTCAACTTTGATGATATAACTACTCGCAATATCGTAATACCAATTCCGGATTCGGTCGATAATAGGCGCACCCACTCGTCATTAATTGGAACAGCCTTCGATTATAGAACGAGGATGGAAATTGAGGAATTCGAAATCTTAGAAACTACAGCATACGAAGGACTGTCCCGCCTTGATCTCTTCTCTGATTATTTCGAAGGTGGCAGCCACATGGTGAAAATTCTCATTGATGCCATTAACATATCTATAGATAGCTCGAATTCAGGGAATCAGAGTTCCCTTGATGAGCTTGCGATTATCCTCGCTTGGTGCGAGAGTATCTATAGGGCGGGCATCCCTAGAATTATTCGTGGCTCATTAGGCGACAGGCTGCGCCAGTCAGAGAACGGGACACAACTCCTCGCGACAATCGACTCGTTATCGATTTCTGATTTATCATCGCTGAGAGAAGCGTCTCAACCTCAAATTGACATATGGTGCTCAGAAATTGAGTCTGGATCCTCATTCGAACACAATCCGACTTTTCCTGGAAGCTACTTGGTAGAAGGCGCCGACGCCGACTGGGCTATAGACGATACGCTTATCGAATGCAAAACGATGGCGAAGATTACAAATACGCATATTCGAGATATGTTATTTCAGCTTTTGGGATATACCCTCCTTGACTTCGATGACTGTTTTGGAATTCGCAAAGTCGCCATTTGGTTACCCAGATATCAGATTCTCAAGACTTGGAGTCTAGATCAGATCCTAGGCCAATCCGCCGAACAGAAGCTTCCTGAACTCCGTTATGACTTCCAGCAACTACTTTGTAGATAAATCTGAAACCAACTTTCATAGATCTCACGAGCAGCAGCTGGCTCCCCTCCGCGTCACCGAATGTGCCCCAACGTCTCACTAAGGGAGAGCACACGGTTATGGCGACGACAAACAACCCTTCCGACAGCGCGGCACACGGAAGATCTCCCATTGGCGCTCGGTACGATGGACCAAGGATGCCGACCGAACGAACGCAGAGGAGAGTGAGGCATGGCACGCGGAGACCTGCTCCTAGCTCTCGTCCAGTCTGGCGCCGGAGGCGATGACCTTGCCTTTCGGCGTTCGGCTGAGGCTCTCATCGCCGAGGAAGAGAATAAGAAACACAACGTACTTGCCTCGCAGCTGACCGATGCGCTACGCACACGGCGGCCCACCCCGACCACCAACGTCACGTCACTCGCGCGAAATGACGCTGCTCGCGGGCTGTTTTACGAACATGAACCCGAGCGGCGACTGTCGGAGTTGGTTCTTCCCGCTGAGGTGCGCCAAGCAGTCAGTCAGCTCATCGAAGAGCATCACCGCCGCGATCTTCTGCGCAGTCATGGCGTCGAGCCTCGTCATCGCCTCCTGTTCGTCGGGCCGCCCGGCGGCGGTAAGACCTCACTAGCTGAGGCGGTAGCGACCGAATTGGCCGTTCCGTTGTTGAGCGTTCGCTACGAAGGCCTCATCGGCAGTTTCCTCGGTGAGACCGCATCTCGTATGGAGACATTATTTGACGCAGTGAGGGTCCGGCCGTGCGTGCTCTTCTTCGATGAGTTCGATGTTGTCGCCAAAGAACGTGGCGACACTCACGAGACCGGAGAGATCAAACGGGTTGTTAGTTCATTGCTACTGCAGGTGGACCGTCTTCCAAGCCATGTCATCGTCATCGCAGCCACCAACCATGCCGAGCTTCTCGATCGCGCGGTTTGGCGGCGCATGCAACTTCGACTCGATTTGCCGAACCCCACACGGGCCGGAAAGGTCGAGTGGTTGCAAGCATGGTCTTCACGGAGCGGGGTGAGCCTGGGGCTCTCTCCCCGGACGATTGCCGACCGTCTCGGCGAAGTCAGCTTCGCTGAACTCGAAGAGTTCGCTCTGGACATGCAGCGGCGCTCCATCCTCTCCGGGCCGGAGCCCGACTCGACGGCGGTCGTGGAGCAACTGCTCAAGCAGTGGTCCAGTCGCGCCCACGTTAGCGAGGAGTAATGCCTCCGGAGAATCGGACCTCAACTGAGCGGCCCGTCATTATGGGACACGTTGCCTCGTCGCGCACGATTCCAGGGCGTCGCGGTGGCGGGGGGAGAGTGCGGTTCAACGATCCTGAGAAGCGCTCGCGGCGGATTGACGCACGTTTCGATGAGGCGATGGCCGCAATTGGCGATCAGATCAAGATCTCTGAATCAATCCATGCTGCTGACCCCCAACTCGTGCTCGTGTTCGAAGCACTCGACGAACAGACCGATTTGTCTAAGGTGGCCGACAAACTTGGCATCGAAACCCTCGTCGAGGCTGAGAGCGCGATCACGCCCACCGATGAGTTCGAACTCGTCAGCGAGAAAGCACGAAACCCGTACATCGGTTCTTGCTTGCATGCGGTGTGCGCGAACCAGACGGCGTTCAACAACCTACTTTCGCTGTGGCGTGGGAGAGCAAATGGTTTTCCTCACGGTTACTCGGAGCTTCGGGATCTCTTCGACCACTTGAAAGATCTCCGACCGTGGGGGCCGCAAGATCGGCTGCGGGCCATCGACTGGGACGAGTACTTTGCAGGGCACATTGATGACCGCCCCCAGAGTATTGAAATCGAGTTGTGGTATCGCCAAAGTGATCAGAAGCGGCGACAAAGCCAACAGGAAGTAACCGCTCTAGTCGAACAGGCGGGCGGCCAGGTCATCGCATCCGCGATCATCGACCAAATCGGTTATCACGGGCTCAAGTGCACAGTGCCGAATCAGATGCTACGCGATCTCGCGTCCGGGAACCACGATGCTGTTCGCGTCGTCCGTTCAGCGAACGTCATGTATCTGCGCGTATCCGGACAGGCTCTGCCAATCGTCGGCCCGCCAACCGAAACACAAGAACCGGTCAACGGCGAGCTACCCACTGGTGACCCAGTTCTCTGCCTGCTTGACGGAGCCCCTGTGGCGAACCACCCGCTGCTGCGAGATCGTGTGGAGGTTTACGACCCCGACGACCTGCTCGAACGGGCGCCCGCCGATGAACGTCGACATGGCACGTGGATGTCGTCGGTGGCCGTCTGGGGAGACCGCAGCCTCTCCGAGCCCCCCGCTGCGCGACCGGTGCTCGTTCGCCCGATTCTGACCCCTGCCGACGATACCGAGAGCAGGATCGAGGAGCTTCCGTCCAAGGAACTCGTGCCGGATCTGATGTGGCGGACGTTCCGGGAACTGTTTGACGGGACCGACACGCAGCCAGCAGCAGGCAAGACGATCGCGATCGTCAACATTTCGGTGGGCGACCCGGCCTCACCATTCGAAACCATCTTGTCATCGTGGGCACGCATCATCGACTGGCTCAGCTACCAATACGGCGTGCTCATCATCGTCTCAGCAGGCAATCACCCGAATCTCGTTCTCAGCCCGGCATCCTCCACTGAGATCGCCCGTCTCGAAGGCGACGACCGACGACATGCGATCCTCGACGCGATCGCCCGTCAGCAGAACATGCGCCGGATCCTCGCCCCCGCCGAATCGGTGAACGCTATCACCGTCGGCGCGATTCACAGCGACGCTTCAACCGTCGATCCACAGGGATACGCTTTCGATCCCACCGATGGGCTTCCAGCCATCAGCCCCATATCCCCAACCGGCAGCGGATACCGTCGAAGCATCAAACCAGACCTCGCAGCCAACGGGGGCCGCGTGTTCGTTCGGAACAGCATCACCGCCCAGGACGCCATCACGTTCACTGGTCTCACGGCGCGCGGGCCAGGCATCCGTGTCGCGACGCCGAGCCTGTCAGGAGAGACATACATCTCTGGGACGAGCCCGGCAGCAGCACTCATCGCAAGAAAAGCAGCGCGCCTCCACGACGTTGTCTCCGCCATCACAGCTGGGATGCCCATCAGCACACGACAACGAGCGTCCGCGATCAAAGCACTGCTGGCGCATGGAGCAGCATCTCCCAACCCATCGGAACACGACCCAATCCCTGGTGAGAACTCTTTCGGGAACGGTGCAGCGACGCGCGACTACGCGGACGGCTGTGCACCGAATGAAGCCGTTGTGCTCTTCGTCGGGTCGATCGGCGCAAACGAGGAACAAGAGCTGCTCTTCCCGCTGCCGGACGGCCTCAACGTACGCGGAGCAAAACGTATCGAAGCGACCCTCGCATGGCTCACCCCCGTCAACTGGCGGCATCGGCAGTACCGGAAGGCGGCACTATCCTTCGTCAAGCCGGATGGGGCTATTCCGAAGCTCGACACCCCGACAGGACTCAGTTCAGACGCCACGAAGCGCGGAGCGACAACTCTGCAACGTCAATCGTGGGATTTACAGAGCACCTTCGCATCCGGGCAGGGATCGAACATGAAAGTACGAGTCAAGTGCTACGAACAGGCTGGCGGATTATGCGGCGAACGGGTTGATTTCGCCGTCGCGTTCTCCCTCTGGGTCGCGCCGGAACTGAACATCGACGTGTACAGCCAGGTTCGAGCACAGGTTCGCGCGCGTGTTCCCATCCATCCTCAAGAATGAGTTGATGACCCCCCGATCCAGTTGTGGCCTGGCTTGAGATGAAGAGTCCCCTCGAACCTGGCCGTTCCTGCGCAAGCTCCCGCTTCTCCCGCCTCAATCGTCTGAGGGGTTCGGGGCTCGGCCCCCAATCTGGTACTCACAAGCGTGGGGTACAAACCGCCATCGACCAATATAACTAGCCGAGCGAAGCGAAAGCGACCCCACCCATCGCGGGGATCGGGGGCTCGGCCCCCGTCTGATATGACGAAAGAGACCTGGCTTGCTATGCAAGCACGGGTCTCCCATCTATTTCGTGGGCCTAGGTGGACTTGAACCACCGACCTCATCCTTATCAGGGATGCGCTCTAACCGTCTGAGCTATAGGCCCGAACGAGGAGACGCTACCACAGGACGTGCTGCGTTTCCAGGGAACTGCTAGTCGAGAACGTCGTCAACCCTCGTCGGCCGTCACTACTACCTTGCGGGAGCGGACGCTCAGGAGCACGGCGCCGATGATGGCGGAGGTGAGGGAGCCGATGAGGATGGCGGCTTTGAGGGCTCCTTCGTGAGGGGAGTCGGCGGGGTAGGCGAGTTCGCCGATGAGGAGGGAGACGGTGAAGCCGATACCGCCGACGCAGGCGACGGCGGTGAGGTCGGGCCAGCGGACGGTGTCGTCGAGTTGGGCCTTGGTGAGGGTGACGAGGAGCGCGGTGGCGGCGATGATGCCGAGGGGTTTGCCGAGGACGAGGCCGGCGACGACGCCTTGGGCGACGGGGTCGGTGGCGGCGTTGGCGAGGTCGGAGGGGGCGAGGCTGACTCCGGCGGCGAAGAAGGCGAAGAGCGGCACGGCGAGGCCGGCGGAGATGGGGCGCCAGACGTGTTCGTAGTGTTCGGCTAGGGAGCGGGGGTGCTTCTGGTTCGCGAGTTCGAGGGCGGGGGTGGCGAAGCCGATAAGGACGCCGGCGATGGTGGCGTGGACCCCGGAGGCGTGCATGCAGTACCAGGCGAGGACGGCGAGGAGCCCGAGCACGATGACGGGTGGGTTGCGCACGCGCACGAGGACGGCGTAGCCGGCGACGGCGGCGAAGGAGCCGAGCAGCCACAGCGGCGCCAACCCGGAGGAGTAGAAGACGGCGATGACGACGATGCCGAGGAGGTCGTCGGCCACGGCCAACGTCAAGAGGAAGGCGCGCAGCGCTGTGGGGAGTTTGCTGCCGAAAGCGGAGAGGACGGCGACGGCGAAGGCGATGTCGGTGGCGACGGGCACGGCCCAGCCGTGATACGACCCGTGGGAGGAGAGGGTGTTGATGATGGTGTAAATGAGCGCGGGGGCCGCCATGCCGCCGACGGCCGCGACGACGGGGACGATGGCGGTGGAGAAGCGACGCAGCTGGCCGGTCACCATCTCGCGTTTGAGTTCGAGCCCGACGACGAAGAAGAAAATCGTCAGCAGTCCGTCTTTAGCCCATTCGGCGAGAGAGAGGCGCAGATGGGCCGCCTCGGGACCGATTTCCCACTCTGACAAGGCGTGATAGGAGCCGCTCCAGGGGGAGTTGGCCCAGACGATGGCGATGACGGCGCCCGCGAGGAGGAAGGCGGCGCCGGTGTTCTCGGCTCGCAGCGTGTCGAGGAAGTTCGTCGTCGAGCCGGGAGTGAGTCGACCGAAGAAGCTCCGTCGCTGTGTTGTGCCGTCTTTCTCAGGGCGTCCGTCGCTCATAGGCGTCTCACTTCCCTCCACAAAACAAGCATCCCGTTGATGTTGATTCTAGTGGACGCCTTCGACAGCGCCTGGGGGTGACCACGGTTGGCCTCGTTCCGTCGCCCTTCACCGTCCGAGTCGAACGTCAACCCAGTTGTTTTAGTTCCGGGTGCGCGACGGGACGGAGGGAGTTCGATGACACATCCCTCGTCTCTCTTTCCCCTGGCCAACCGGCAGGTCTCACCAGCAAGAAGAAGACCCCGCGCTGGCGTCTCATGGGGATCATCAGGCGTGGGTCAGGCGCGCCGGGCCCGCTCGACGTCCTCCGCCTCCGTCGCTCCGACGACGAGGATCTCTGGCACGTCGCCGCCGTCATAGCGGACGATGGAGACGGAAGCGTTGGGCAACAATGTCGTGGGATCGGCGGTCGGGCCGGGGGCTCCGTCGCGCTCGGCCAGCATGAGCCAGGCCGCGATCGCCCCGCCGTGGCTGACGACGAGGACGTCGCCGCCCTCAGGATGACGTTCGACGATGGTGGCGACGCCGCGCCGCAACCGGGTGAGGAAATCGTCCAACTCCTCGCCTTCAGGCGGGGTGACGACCGCGCTGTGGTCACCGGTTTTGATGGCGGTGAAGAAGTCGCCGCCGGCGTCGCGGATCTCCTCGATGGTGGGTTCGGGGCCGCCCTCGTAAACGCCGAAACCGAGTTCGCGCAGATCGTCGACGGGGGTGAGGGGGACGTCCTCGGGGTGCTGGGCGAGGAGCAATTCGGAGGTTTGCAGGGTGCGCCCGAGCGGGCTTGTGTAGGCGGCGACGAAGGGGATGTCGGCGAGCATGCGGGCGGTGCGGCGGACGACCTCGCGCCCCTCGGCCGTCAGTGGAGAATCGGACGACCCTTGGACGCGTCCCGTCGTATTGAAAACCGTCTTGCCGTGTCGGACGAAGTGGAGGGTGAGCGGAACGGCAGGAACGGGGGTCGGCTCGGGTGCGGGGGCTGGGGCGTGATCGTGCATGGGCCGAGTTTAGAGGGCGCGCTGATCGAGCGCCGAGGCGACGGATGCTCGGATCGAGCGCTACGGCGAGGGGCCGTACAAGAAATGAGCTAAGACAAAGCCATTGTCGAGAACACGAACAAGAGACTCGGCCCTGGCGACGGGCCCCCACCGATCAAGCGCCGAGGTGACGGTTGCTCGGATCGAGCGACCGACCACTAGATCGCGGTCACCTCCGTCGTGCCCGCTGACGGATGGTTGACGACGCTGTCAAGGAGAACCGACCAGGTGCCCTGTGGTTGGGCGACCAGGCAGAACTCGTTCTCCTCGGGATCCTGGAAGACGATGAACCCGCCGCCCTCCTCGTCGACGTGGTCATGGAGGCGGCGCGCGCCGAGGCTGACGGCGCGCTCGGCTTGAGCAGGGAGATCGTCGACCTCGATGTCGAGATGGACGCGGTTCTTCGGGGAGCTCTTCTGCTCCGG
>JAISHO010000043.1 GCA_031262485.1 Propionibacteriaceae bacterium | reverse complement strand
TCATAGCCGTGTCTGACGGCCGATCGGGTGGGGTCGTGTTTGCCTTTCGGTCCGGCCAGGTTAGCAACGTCGTCGTCCATCAGCTGGGTCATGATTTTCAATCCGACGCTGGCGGCCATCGCCAGCAATCCGTCTTCAAGCATTCGGGTGATGTCTTCGGCGGGGATGACGACATCCCCATAGGTCGCGGGTGTCGGTGTCGGTGCAGGCTGATAGTTTTTCTTCATGGCGGTCCCTCGTCCTTTCAGAACGTTGATTGGTCTTAACGCCTGAGCCTGTCACAACCGACAGGTCAGACGAGGGACCGCACCCCCCTCAAAATCCACGATCATCGGGACAAGCCCATCTCAGACTCCAACGTTGTGAGTTTATTGGGGGTGTTGCTCGAAATTACCGAGCAACACCCCCAATAATAAAGAGATTAATTAATACATGCGACCGTTGAAGGCTCCCCAGACTGCCTTATTTCCAGGAGTATAGATTCCAAGGTTGCCGTCATTTTGTAGTACGGCATATGTTGCTCCAGTTCCGTTCGTCCCAACGTGCCATACTGATTTTGAACCTGCGTAGATCCCAAAATTACTATCTCCCTGGAGAATGGCACGATTGCCACCAGAGCCATTAGTATTCGAAGACCATATCACTTTTGTTCCCTGCCGTGTGACAAGGCTGCCGTTTTCAAGTGATAAGGAGAAACGACGATCGGCTGAGTACATCTTCTCTCCTGCGTACAAGCTGTAACCTGCGCCAAGGCGGTGGCCCAGATAACCATTGAGAGCACCCCAAACTGCTCGTCCGCTGGAGGTATAGATTCCAAGATTTCCATCGTTTTGCAAGCCAAGTCGAGTCGCACTAAGCCCATTAGTTGCGGTGTGGAACACTGACTTTGTACCCGCGTAAATCCCGAAATTTCCATCTGCTTGGAATACGGCACGATCGCCGCCTGAACCGCTGGTCCCTGAAGACCAGATCGGCCCACAGCTTGAGGAGATCACAAGGTTTCCGTCTGGCTGCATGACCATTCGATACAGACGGTTGGGAGAAACCAGTTGTTGACCAACTTTGAGAGTCCCCCAGTGTCCAAGGGTCGAAGGTTGACCGGCTGGGAATTGTTTCCCACTACAGGTAAAGGCTCCTCCGTCGAGATTTGACTTGTCCGTGTAGCCGGAACCAAGATTGACAAATGTGACTCCAGCGAAGGGGAACGGGAAAACTTCAATTTTTGATAATTTCTCTGTGTTTTCGCTACTCACACTTGTGTGAAGGACCGTAGCTTTATTCCCATTAACTTCGAGGACGACTCCGGTATGGCCCTCCGCTTTTGTGCCGCTAGCTCCCCATCCCTTTACACGACCTGCAACGCTATACACAGCAGGAGCTTTCGGAGTTGTCGTAACACTAAGCCCTCTGCCAGGGTTCTTGTTGACCAGATTCTTGACAACGTCTTTCCCATGTCCATTGCCATAAGTGAAATTTGTGTAATTCTGAACGAACCACATGGGAACTGCTGGACATTGAAGATTTGTAATCGAAATATCCCCTGACCCAATTCTTTTGTGCTTCTTCATGTACGAGGCGAAGGCATTCTGAAAATTCTCACTAATAGTTCCGGCATGAGCAACTCCCGAAGATGCAAATAACCCTGCTAACGATATAGCAAAAGCTACGGCCAATGCAAGTAATGATCGTCTTATTTTCCGCATTGTGGGTTCCTCCCAAAATATAGATTACAACGTGAGACACCTACAACGAGGCTTCATATTTATCATATGAATGACATTTTCAATTAATATTCCCAAATCAGAGGATATTCTTCGAGTGATTTCCAGTTATGAAAATTACTCAGAACTTACAGAAATTCCAAAAACTGTGAAAATAATTAATTACAAAAGAACTGTCACCCTCATCGCAAAAGATGTCAACGTCAATTGATAATTCTGCTACGGAGGGGATAGCAGAAACTAGCTCATTTAATGATATGGGGAAGAATATTTCATAAAATAGCTTCCCTTAGCCATATACGACTCAAAGCGACAAGGGTCGACAAAACCAGCCCTAGCCCGCTCAGAGCAGCACAACATCAATATATATTGGCAACTATATTTTTGCAAATGAGTAGGTGCGTGGTTGTCCCTCAGAAAATGGGTTTGGCACAAAACGAAAATCAAGCGAAAATATTCGCTTGGAGATCCTCAGTAATGGCGTCGAGGCGCTCCCGCGCCGTGCGGCGGATCGCCGTGAGATCGTCGAAGGACGCGTCCTCGGCGACGGGGAGGATCACCTCGAGGTAGCACTTGACCTTGGGCTCGGTGCCGGAAGGACGGATGATGACGCGGTCATCGTCGGCTGTCATGAGAGCGACGCCGTCGGTCGGCGGCAAGCCGTCATAACCTTCGGAGAGATCGACGACGCTGGTGATCGGTCGGCCCGCCAACGTTGACGGAGGCGCGTCATGGAGGCGCCTCATCGTCGAAGTGATGCCGTCGAGGCTGGCGAAGCGCACCGCCAGCTGGCTCGTCAGGTGAAGGCCGTGGCGGCGCGCCAGATCGTCGAGTTGCCCGGACATCGTGGAGCCAGCGGCTTTGAGGCGGGCCGCCAAACGGGCGATTTCGACTGCGGCCGAGAGACCATCCTTGTCGTGGACGAGGTCAGGGCGGACGCAATAGCCGATCGCTTCCTCGTAGGCGTAGCGCATGCCGGGCACACGCCCCATCCACTTGAACCCCGTCAATGTGCGCTGATACGGCAGACCATGGGCGGCGGCGATCCGGGCGAGCAGACGCGAGGAAACGACGGAGTTGACGATGACCCCCGCTCCCCCATCACCCGATGACGAAGAGGCCGACTGTCGCGATGCCGACTCCGCTGAGGCGATCGCCTCGCCCAAGAGAGACCCCAACTCGTCGCCGTGGAGCATGCGCCAAGCACCGCTCTCCCCCGCTCTCGGGTCGAGGATGGCGACGGCGCAACGATCGGCGTCAGGATCATTGGCGATGACGATGTCGGCGCCGACTCGCACCGCCTCGGCCAGCGCCAGATCGATCGCGCCCTTCTCCTCTGGATTGGGGAACGCGACTGTCGGGAAATCAGGATCGGGCTTCTCTTGGGCCGCCACGGTCGTGATATCGGTGAACCCGGATCGGCGCAACGCCTCCAGCGCGATCGGGGAACCGACACCGTGCATCGCGGTGTGGACGATCTTCAACGCCGCCGCCGGGGCCTCGGGCGTCTCCCCCGGCGATCCGGGGGCTCCGACGATGGCGGAGATATAAGCCTCGATCAGCTCGGGGCCGAGATCGACCCAACCGGAGACAGCCCGATCGATCTCGTCGGCGGGCGGAGCGGCCTTGATACAGGCGGCGATCTGACCGTCATACGGGGGAACGATCTGAGCTCCGCGCTCAGGATCGGTGACACTCCTCCCCCCGAGATAAACCTTGTATCCGTTGTCGTTGGCCGGGTTGTGCGACGCCGTCACCATGACTCCGGCGTCCGCCTCGAGATGACGGACTGAGAACGCAAGCACCGGAGTCGGAACCTGGTCAGGCAGGAGCAGGACCTCTACCCCGGCCGCCGTCATGACCGCAGCCGAGTCGACCGCGAACTCACGCGAATGATGACGGGCGTCGTTGCCGATGACGACCCGGGGCGGGCGACGATCGCCCTGCCAGTCAGGCGCCGCGGCCAGGAGGTAATCGGCCAGCCCTCGGGCGGCCCGGATGACGACAGCCCGGTTCATCCGGTTCGGGCCGGCCGCCATCGCGCCCCGCAAACCGGCGGTGCCGAACTGGAGGTCACCGGACATCCGATCGGCCAATTCACCGGCCGCCGCCTCATCATGGTCGGCTCGCTCGACGAGCGATCTCAACTCCGCCCGATCCGTCTCACTGGGATCGTGGGCGATCCATTCCTCGGCGCTGCGAGCCAGATCGGAGGCGATCATGCGTCCTCCCCCAGCACCGCAGCGGTGGCGGAAAGCCCGAGACGATTGGCCCCGGCGGCGATCATGGCGAGGGCCTGCTCGCGTGTGCGGATGCCACCGCTGGCCTTGACGCCCAGCCGGTCGCCGACCGTGGAGCGCATGAGGGCGACGGCGTGCGTCGACGCTCCCCCGGCCGGATGGAACCCGGTCGACGTCTTGACGAAATCCGCCCCGGCGGCCTCGGAGACCTGGCAGGCGCGCACGATCTCCTCATCGGTGAGGAGAGCTGATTCGATGATGACTTTGAGCACCGCCGGCGACGGCGTGAAAGAGCGCACCGTCGCGATATCGGCCTCGACGCGCTCCCACCCCCCCGCTTTGAGAGCGCCGAGGTCGATCACCATGTCGATCTCGGAGGCGCCGGAATCGATCGCCACGGCCGCCTCGGCCGCTTTGATCGCGCTCGGGTGGGCGCCCGAGGGGAACCCGCACACCGCCGCCACCTTGAGCCCATGTGGGTCGAAGAAGGGCAGCAGCGACGGGGAGACGCACACCGAATACACCCCCAGCCTCGCTCCCTCGGCGGCCAAAGCGTCCGCGTCAGCGGCGGTGGCCTCCGGCTTGAGCAGCGTGTGGTCGATCATCTGCGCCAACTCGGCGTTGGTCAGGGTGACCTCAGTCATGGGGTTCCTTTCACTCGATCGCCCCTCGTGTCGGCTCGACCCGGCGGAGACGATTGTTCAGTCAGTGGATCATCGGCCCGTGAATCACGGAGCCACCGTTGGGGCGCCCCGCCCGATCGGATGTCGGGGATGAGGCGCGAAATCCGGAATGTGAATCTCTTTCACCCTAATCAAGAGCGATTCGGTCGAGCACCACAGCGTCGGCTGCGGTGGTTGCTGTCGTCGGGGCGGAGTCGTCGATCGTCCACGCCCCGACCAAAGCCGTCTTGGCCCCGGTGAAACGGTCTGGTTCGTCGGTGTGGAGGGTCGCCAACGGCGCCCCCACGGCGACGACGTCGCCCGGCTTGGCGTGCAAAACGACCCCCGCCCCCGCTTGGACAGGATCCTCCTTGCGCGCCCGCCCCGCACCGAGACGCCAAGCCGCCACACCGACCTGGAGCGCGTCGACCCGTGAGACCACCCCCGATGTCTCGGCGGTGATGGTCTCGGTGGCCGTGGCCTGCGGCAGGGGCGCGTCGGGATCACCGCCCTGGGCGGAGATCATGGCCCGCCACACGTCCATGGCCCGACCATCGTTCAGGGCGGCGGCCGGGTCGGCCTCTCGCAACCGGCCGGCCAAGCCGGTGTCGCCGCGACGTTCGGCGTCCCAGGCGGCTCCGTCGAGCATCTCCCGGGCGAGGGCGATCGTCAGGGCGACGACATCGCCGGGCCCACCGCCGGCGAGGACCTCGACCGATTCGGCGACCTCGAGGGCGTTGCCGGCGGTCAACCCGAGGGGGGTGTCCATCTCGGTGAGGAGGGCGACCGTGCGAACCCCGTGGTCGGATCCCAATCCGACCATGGCCTCGGCCAAGGCGCGGGCGGTGGCGGCGTCTTTCATGAAGGCCCCGCTACCGCATTTGACGTCGAGGACGAGCGAAGCGGTGCCCTCGGCGATCTTCTTGCTCATGATCGAGGAGGCGATGAGGGGGATCGACTCGACGGTGGCGGTGACATCGCGCAAGGCATACAGCTTGCGGTCGGCCGGGGCGAGCCCGGCTCCCGCCTGGCAGACGACGGCGCCGACCGTCTCCAGTTGGCGCATCATCTCCTCAGGCGTCAATTCAGCGCGCCAGCCGGGGATCGACTCGAGCTTGTCGAGGGTGCCGCCGGTGTGCCCGAGGCCGCGTCCGGAGAGTTGCGGCACAGCCACACCGAACACCGCGACGAGCGGCGCTAGCGGAAGGGTGATCTTGTCCCCCACTCCCCCAGTCGAATGCTTGTCGGCGGTCGGGCGGCTCAAACCGGAGAAATCCATCCGTTCGCCCGAGGCGATCATCGCGGCCGTCCAGCGGGCGATCTCGGAGCGTTCCATGTCGCGCAGGAAGATCGCCATGGCGAGAGCGGCCATCTGCTCGTCGGCGACGACGCCACGGGTGTAAGCGTCGATGACCCAGTCGATCTCGGCGTCGGTCAGACGTAGCCCGTCGCGTTTGTGGCCGATGACGTCGACGGCGTTGAAAGGTTCAGCCATGTCAGCGCTCCGTGTTGACCCAAGCTTGGGGAAGGAGATCGGCCAAGGTGACCTCGCCGGCCGGGGAGAGGACGCGCATGGACAAGCCGCCGTGGTCGAGGAGAAGCTGGCGGCACCGCCCGCACGGAGTGATGACCTCGCCGGCGGCGTTGACACAGGTGAACGCGGCCAGCCGCCCTCCCCCGCTGAGGACGAGTTGGGAGACGAGGCCGCATTCGGCGCACAGTGTCAGCCCCAACGAGGCGTTCTCGACGTTGCACCCCGTGACGAGTTTGCCCGACTCCGTCAGCGCGGCCGCGCCGACCGGATAGTTCGAATAAGGGGCGTGGGCCCGGGTGGCGGCTTGACGGGCGGCGGCCAGCAAGCCGTTCCAGTCGACTCCAGCCGAGGGCTTGTCGCAACCGGCGGTTGTCTCGGAGGTGGTCATATCAGGATCCTTTGTAAGCGGTGCCTTCGGCGGCGGGCGCGCGCACCCGGCCGACGAATCCGGCGACGGCGAAAATGGTGACGAGGTAGGGGGCCATGAGCATGAACTGCGAGGGAATCGCCACGCCGACGACGCCAAGAGCGTTCTGCAAGTTGTCGGCGAAGCCGAAGAGGAGAGCGGCCAGCAGGGCGCCCTTGGGCGACCATCCGCCGAGGATCATGGCGGCCAGCGCGATATAACCGCGCCCGGCGCTCATATCCTTGCCAAAGGCCAACCCGGCGGCGACGGTGAAGTACGCCCCGCCCAACCCGGCGATCGCCCCACCGAGGATGGTGTTGCGGATGCGCGTCAGGTTGACCTTGATGCCGACGGTGTCGGCGGCCTTGGGATGCTCGCCGCAGGCCCGCATCCGCAATCCCCACCGGCTCTTGAAGAGGAGGATCTGCAGGAGGATGACGGCGATGTACATGATGTAGACGACAACGTTTTGTTCGAAGAGCACGGGGCCGAGGACAGGGATATCGCACAGCAGCGGGATCTCCCAGACCGGCAGCTGAGCCGGCTTGGAGAAGATCTCGGTGTGTTCCGACAACACCGTCGAGAACAGGTAGCTCGTCACCCCGGTGACGAGCACGTTGAGCACGACGCCGACGATGATGTGGTCGACCCAGTACCGCACGGCGAACAGGGCGAGGAGCGCCCCGACGCAGGCGCCGGCGATGGGGGCGCAGATGAGCCCGATCCACGGGCTGCCGGTCAACGCCCCGACGACGGCGGCGAGGAAAGCCCCGGCCAACAACTGGCCTTCAATGGCGACGTTGACGACGCCGACATGCTCACAGACGCAACCGGCCAGCGCGCCGAAAACGAGCGGGACGGAGAGGAACAAAGCGCCGGACAACAAGCTGGTGAACTGGAGGGCCTGGCCTTTGCCCGCCACCGCCCACAGGAGGAAGGCGAGGACAAAGCAGATGCCGAAGACGAACGGGGGCCACCATCCGACGTGACGGCGTGATCCGGAACGCCAGAAGACGAACGCGGCCAGGATGATCTGGACCGCGGACAAGCCGGCGATCGTGGCCTGGGAGGGCAGGCTGACGGTGAAGGATTCCAATCCGGGGGTGCCGGTGGCGATCGTCACCTGGCTGGCGATGTCGCCGCCGGTCGTCAAGGCGAAGGCGACGAGCGAGATGAGGCCGAGGATCGTCATGATGATCGGCGTCTTCCAGGCGATCTTCTGTCGCGGCTCAGCGGCCTCGAGGTCGCCCGGAAGAGTGGGGTCAAGGGTCGTGGTGCTCATGCGGTCGCCTCCGATCGGGCAGCAGCGGCGGTGGAGGCCCGGTGGTGCTTCTTTCGGCGTTCCGGGTCGGGCAGGTGGAAGATCGCCCGCACCAGCGGCGGGGCGGCGATGAGAAGGACAATGACCGATTTGAGGACGAGGATGACGTCGATCGGTGTCCCCGTGGCCGATTGCATGAGGTAGCCACCGGCTTGGAGCCCGCCGAAGAGGAGTCCGGCGAGCACTGTTCCCAGCGGGCGGCTTCGCCCGAGCAGAGCCACCGTGATGGCGTCGAAGCCGAAGGTGCCGGCGATGTCGCCATTGAGCTGCTGGAACGGCGACGTGAGCAATTGGGAGGTGGCGGCGAGTCCGCACAAGCCGCCGGCGATCGTCATGGCCCAGATCGTCACCGACGGAACCGACATGCCGGCGGTCCGGGCGGCGTCGGGGTTGGAGCCGACGGCCCGCAAACGGAAGCCCAAGGTGGAGCGTTCGAGGAGCCACCAGACGGCGATGGCCGCGGCGATGGCGAGGACGAAGCCGAGATTGATCGAGGTGCCGAAGAAGGCGGGATAGCGGGCTGATTCGAGCACCGGGGGGCTGACCGGGTTGTTCGAATCAGGGCGCTGGAAGGCGTCGAGGGTGAGCAGCCAGCCGAGGAAGAACGCGGCGATCGAGTTGAGCATGATCGTCACGATGACCTCATTGGCGCCGGTGCGGGCTTTGAGGAAACCGGGGATGAACCCCCACAGCGCCCCGCCGATCAAGGCTCCGAGGAAGCAGCACAATACGTGGAGGACGGCCGGCATCTCGAAGGTGAAGCCAATGTAGCCGCACAGGACGGCGCCGAGGATGATCTGACCCTGGCCGCCGATGTTGAACAGACCGGAGCGGAATCCGACCGCCAGGCCGAGGCCGGCGAAGATGAGGGGAACGCTCATGGCGATCGTGTTCGTCAGCGGTCTGAGGAAATCCCCGACGGTGTACGAGGTGTCGATGTTGAAGACGGCGCCCTGGAAGAGCGCGGAGTAGGCGTCGGCGACGGTCGTGCCGACGGTGGAGAAGAAATCGCCGGGGCGGGCGAAGAGATAGGTGGCGGTCTGTTGCACCTGGGGATCGGCGGCGGCGATGAGCAGGGCGCCGACGATGAGGGCGACGACGACCGCGAGGATCGAGGTGATGGTCGAACCGTCGATGATCTTGATGAGGGTGGCCCGGGCTCCCCCGGGGGTTTTGTGGTCGTCGTTGTGGGCTTGGTCGACCGTGGGCGCGGGAGCTGTCGTCGTCTCACTCATGATCGTCTCCCTTCTGGACAGCCTTCTTGGCGGCGGTCTTCTTGGCGGCGGCCGCTTCTTCTTTGAGAGCGTCCTCATAGCTCGCACCGGCCATCATGAGGCCGAGCACACCGCGCGAGGTGGTGGGAGGGACGACGTCGACGACGCGACCTCGATACATGACAGCGATCTTGTCGGCCAGGGCGAGGACTTCGTCAAGTTCGGTCGAGACGATGATGACGGGGGTGCCGACGTCCCGTTCGGCGACGATGCGCTGGTGGATGAATTCGATGGAGCCGACATCGACGCCACGGGTCGGTTGGGAAGCGATGAGCAGACGGAGCTCGCGCGACAGTTCCCGGGCCAAGACGACCTTTTGCTGATTTCCCCCCGACAAGGTGGAGATGGGGACGTCGGCGCTTTGCGTCCGCACGTCGAACTCTTCGATCTGATGCCGGGCGTGCTCGGCGATCGCGGCCAGATCGAGGGCTCCGGCTTTGGAGAAAGGCGCCTCGTCGATCTGGTCGAGGACGAGATTCTCCGCCACCGTGAAGTCGGCGATCATCCCGTCGGTCGAGCGGTCCTCGGCGACGAAGCCGACTCCGGCGGCCAAGACATCGTGAACCGACAAGCCAGCCAGTTCATGGTTGTCGAGCTTGATCGAACCGGCCGTCGGACGTCGTAGGCCGACGAGCGTCTCGGCCAGCTCCGTCTGCCCGTTGCCTTGAACCCCGGCGACAGCGAGGATCTCGCCTCGCTCCACCGTCAGGGAGACGTCGTCGAGCAGGGGGCGACCGTCGGGGTCGAGCAGGCAGAGATGATGGACGTCGAGCGCGGGTCCCTTGAGCTCGGGAGGTTTCTTCTCGACGGTCAACGCGACGGAGTGACCGACCATGAGCTGGGCCAATTCGTTCTGGGAAGCCTTCGGACTGGCGGTGCCGACGACTTTTCCACGCCGGATCACCGTGATGGTGTCGGCGACTTCCTTGACTTCACGTAACTTGTGGGTGATGAAGACGATCGAGGTGCCGGCCTTCTTGAGCTGGCGCATGATCTCCATGAGTTCGTCGGTCTCTTGGGGGGTGAGCACGGCGGTCGGCTCGTCGAGGATGAGGATCGACGCCTGCCGGGAGAGCGCTTTGATGATCTCGACGCGTTGTTGGACGCCGACGGGAAGATCTTCGATGAGAGCGTCGGGGTCGACGTCGAAGCCGAACCGATCCGAGATCTCTGTGACGGTGCGCCGGGCTTGATTCGTGTCGATGAGGTCGAGCATCTTGATCGGCTCGTTGCCCATGACGACGTTCTCCGCCACGGTGAACACGGGGATGAGCATGAAGTGCTGGTGCACCATGCCGATCCCGGCTTCCATCGCCTGGCGGGGGCCGTCGAATTGAACGGGAACGTCGTCGATGAGGATCTCTCCAGCGTCCGCCTCGTAGAGGCCGAACAAGACGTTCATGAGGGTGGATTTGCCGGCGCCGTTCTCGCCGAGCAGCGCATGGATCTGACCGGGTTCGATGACGAGGTCGATGGCGTCGTTGGCGACGAAATCACCGAATTTCTTGGTGACGCCGCGAAGTTCGAGCTTCAAGGAAGCGCTCCTTTACTCACCATTGAGTGACACACCGTTGTGTTGGGGGACGATGCTCGGAGACACCGGTGGGACCGGATGACGGAAACCGTCGCCCCGGCCCCACCGTGATGATGTCTCACGAGAAGTGGTCACACCACGAGGGGCACGACCACGATGGGATCACTGAGGATCGTTGGGCGAGGTGACCTTGAGGTCGCCGCTGATGATCTGCGCCTTGAGGTCTTCGACCTTCGTCTTGAGATCGTCGGGGATCTGGGAATCGAAGTCGTGGTAGGGGGCGAGCCCGACACCGCCGTTCTCCAACGTCCCGATGTAGGGATCGCTCGAGAACTCGCCGGCTTCGGCCCCTTCGATCGTGTCGAAGACGGCCTGGCCGATCTCCTTCATGACGGAGGTGAGCATGACGGCCTGGTACTGCGGATTCGTCTCGTAGCCGTCGGCGTCGACCCAAATGATCGAGGCCTTGCCCGACTCCTGGGCGGCGGCGGCGGCGCCGAGGCCGACCGGGCCGGCCACCGGCATGATGACGTCAGCGCCCTGATCGATGAAGTTCGTCGTCGTGTTCTGGCCCTTCGACTGATCGGAGAAGTCGCCGGTGAACGTGCCGTTTTGAGCCGCCTTGTCCCAGCCGAGCACCTGAACGCTGGCGCCGTTGTCTTCGTTGTACTTGGCCACGCCGTCGACGAAGCCGTCCATGAAAATCGAGACCGAGGGGATGTTCTGGCCGCCGAAGGTGGCGACGGTGCCCGTCTTCGAATAACCAGCTGCGAGGTAACCGGCCAAGAAGGAGGCGTCGGACGTCTTGAAGACGAGGGGCTTGACGTTGGGAAGAACGATCGAGTTGTCGTCGATGATGGCGAAGTGGCTATCGGGCGACGCCTCGGCCTGAGCCTTGGTCGCTTCCGCGAGGAGGAAACCGACGGTGATCGTCAAGCCGCAGCCCTGGGTCTCCATCGACTGGAGGTTGGGCCCGAAGTCGGTGGCTTCCTGGGATTCAGCCGTCTTGATGGTGATGCCGAGTTCGCTCTCGGCCCGTTCCAAGCCCTCGTAACCGGATTGGTTGAAGGACTTGTCGTCGAAGCCGCCCGAATCCGAGATCATGCAGGCCATGAAGTCGCTGGACGAGGAGGTGGTGGCATCTCCGCTAGCAGCGGTGGTGGCGTCGTCGGCGGGGGGCTCGGCGCAACCAGAGATGAAGAGGGCGGAGGCGGCCGCCAACGCGACGGCGGCGAATTTCTTCCTCACGGGGAAAGCTCCAATCAAAGGGGGGTGTTTCTGGGGGCCATGATCGTCATGTGACCACAGCTCCGATGGCCAATCTATCCCCTGCGCGTAGCTCTGTCTTCCCTCAGGTTGAGCTGTGACCGAGTCGTGACCTTTCTTTTCGTGTCGATCGTCTCGACTCCACGAACTGTCAACCTACTTGGCCAAAGATGATGGCACGTGGCCCACTCACTCCGACGGGTAGCGCTCGGCCTCGAACGAGCACGTCGCCCCCGGTGAGCCGAGTTCGGTGCTGCCGGTGAAGGGCACCGTCGCTCCCGGTGCGACTTTCGGGACATTGACCTGGAGCATCGAGACAGTCGCTCCCCCGGTCGTCGTCACGGTGATGAAGATGTTGTAGTTCTGTGTCACGTCGGTCGGGTTCTTGACCGAGCCGGAGAAGTTCGACGCCCGCTGCGCGGAGGTGCACGTTTGAAGCGAGACCTCCCCGGCCGCCTCGACCGCGCCGGGGGTCGTGCCGGGCTCGACGTAGAACATGCCGACATCGGTCGACGGACCTGGCTTCGGGCCATCGCTGTCGCGGTTGGAGACCACCATGATGATCAAGCTGGCGACGATCGCGATGACGACGACGATGATGAGAGGGATGAGCCAGCGTGGCCGGCCGGAGCCGGTGTCGCCGCCGCCGGAGGCGTCGATCGCTCGGGCCGGACGCGTCTCCTCCGCCGACTGCTCGCTGGGCTTGGTCGCCCCCCGACGCCGACTCTCCTCGCCGGTGCGTTCGGCGGTGGCCGAGGCCCGGCCATCGAAGCGGCGGGAGGATCGTTCGGTCTCTCCGCTCGCCCGCTTCCGTCCCCGCTCGGCGGCCCGGGCGCTGGCGGAAGCGGTGGTCGAGGAGGCGACCGTCACCTCGTCGGTGACGAGGGCGTCGGTCGTGACGGGCCGACTCGTCCGGGAACGGGAAGTCGAGCGCTGGCCGGGCTGGGGAGCGGGCAACGAACTGAGATCCGAAGCGGCGGTCGTCCGCGCGGCATGGCGGGGAGCATCGCTTGCCGGGGAGGCGCTGGGCGAGGGGACACCGCGAGGACGCTGTGAGGGGGCTCCAGGAGCGGCCGGCGACGTCGCGGCGCCAGCTTCGGCGGCGGTCCCAGCGCTGGAAGCTTGTTCACGGAGGCGGGCTCGGCGATCGTCGAGGTCCTCGTCGATCCGGTAGTCGAGGCTCTCATCCGTCTTCGGGGTGAAGGCTCGGCGGAACACGGTGCCGTCGCCGGCGGCCTGCGTCGGATCCCCCGAACCTGTGGGATCGCCTCTGTGTGGGGGGGTGCTCTCGGACATGACTCCCTCCTTCGTCTCGCCGATAGTCCAGGGTCAGCCTAGCGGTCTATCTATTTCCCGGGGCGACCGGCGTGTCGTGACTCTCTGCTTGTCACCACCGAAACGGTGCTAGGTTCGGTGCAGGTTTTCACGAGAAGGAGTGCCTATGAGCCCCGCACCGCTGAAGGTGGCCGTCACCGGAGCCGCCGGTCAGATTTGTTATAGCTTGTTGTTCCGTATCGCGAGCGGAGCTCTGCTCGGCCCGGACCGCCCGGTCGAGTTGCGTCTCCTCGAGATCACACCGGCCCTCAAGGCCCTTGAAGGCGTCGTCATGGAACTCGACGACTGCGCTTTCCCGCTCTTGAGCAAGGTGGAGATCGGAGACGATCCGACGAAGGTGTTCGACGGCGTCGACGCCGCTTTCCTCGTGGGCGCCCGGCCGCGGGCGGCCGGCATGGAGCGGGGCGATCTGCTCAGCGCCAACGGCGCCATCTTCACCGCCCAGGGCAAAGCGCTCAACGAGGTCGCCGCCGACGGCGTCCATGTGCTCGTCACCGGCAACCCGGCCAACACGAACGCGCTCATCGCCCTGCGGAACGCTCCCGAAATCCCGGCCAGCCAGTTCGCCGCCCTCACCCGGCTCGACCACGACCGCTCGATCAACCAGGTGTCCAAGAAGCTCGGCGTGCCGGTGTCGGCCATCACCCAGATGACGATCTGGGGCAACCACTCCTCGACCCAGTATCCCGACCTCTATCACGCTCTCGTCGACGGCAAACCGGCCCGTGACGCGATCGACGACGACGCCTGGATCGCCGACACCTTCATTCCGACGGTGGCGAAGCGCGGCGCGGCCATCATCGAGGCCCGTGGGTCGAGTTCGGCTGCCTCAGCCGCCAACGCGACGATCAGCTGCATGCGCGACTGGCTGCTCGGCACCCCCGAGGGCGATTGGACGTCGATGGCGGTGGCCTCGGACGGCTCCTATGGGGTCGCCGAAGGGATCATCTCGTCCTTCCCCGTCACCTGCGCCAACGGGTCCTATGAGATCGTTCAAGGGCTTGACATTGATCCTTTCTCCCAAGATAAGATCAACACATCGGTCGCTGAATTGCTCGATGAGAAGGCGGCGGTCGAAGAGTTACGTTTGATCTGACCCCTCGCTGGGGCCGGATCACCTCCCAACACAACACCCACAATCGCTCCCCGGATCCACCTCCCCGGGGAGCGATTGGGTTTATAGTCCAAAGATCTCTTGTCCTCCGTTCGAGGCGCGCCTCGAACGCGACGTGGCGGCGTGGGAAAGTGCTCGTCCTCGCCGGTGAACGGTCGACTTCAGGGGTGCGGCACGACGAAGACGACGTGGCAGTGTGGTGAAATGCTCGCGCCCCCGCCGACGAACGACCGGCTTCAGGGGCGGGGCACGACGAAGGCGACGACGATGATCGCCGTTCCGATGAGCCCGTAGAGCACGACGTCGACGATCTTGTGATCGCGCACCGTGAGGATGCCGGCGTCGGTGAGGACGGCCCGCAGCAGCCCCCCGAGGAGGACTCCCCCGCCGATGAGGAGGGCGCCACGGCGCCAATATTGCGTCGTGATGAGGAGGAGACCCACCGCCATGACCGACACCATGACGACCCAGGGCCATTGACGGCGGATTTTGCCGAGGAGACCGGGCTGGTCGACGAGTGGGGTGTGGGCCATGGCGTGGGGTGTTCCTCAGGCGGTGAGACCGGCTTTGCGGCGGGCCAATTCGACGACGTTGACGAGCAACATGGCCCGGGTCAGAGGGCCGACGCCGCCGGGCACCGGAGCGACGAGCGAGGCGACGTCCCAGACCGACGGGTCGAGATCGCCGACCAAGCCGTTCTCGCCCCGGGTGATGCCGACGTCGACGGCGACGGCGCCGGGTTTGAGCATGTCGCCGGTGATGATGCCGGGCGATCCGGCGGCGGAGATGACGATGTCGGCCCGACGGGTGTGCTCGGCGAGATCACGCGTGCCGGTGTGGCACAGCGTCACCGTCGCATTCTCCGATTTACGTGTCAGCAGGAGGCCGAGCGGACGGCCCACGGTGGTGCCACGGCCGACGACGCAGACTTCCGCCCCGGCCAACTCGACGTCGTAGCGGCGCAAGAATTCGATGATGCCCTTGGGCGTGCAGGGCAAGGTGGCGGGGATGCCGAGGACGAGACGGCCGAGGTTGACCGGGTGCAGCCCGTCGGCGTCCTTGTCCGGATCGACGAGCGACAAGGCCCAGTTGTCGTCAAGGTGCGAGGGCAGGGGAAGCTGCACGATATAGCCGGTGCAGGCCGGATCCTCGTTGAGGCTGGTCAAGGCGGCGGCCAACTCGTCGGCCGTCGTCGTGGCGGGCAGATCGACTCTGATCGATTCGATCCCGACCTCGGCGCAGTCACGGTGCTTGCCGGCGACATAGGAGTGGGAGCCCGGATCGTCTCCGACGAGGACGGTCGCCAAACCACAGGAGATCCCCTGCTTCTTGAGGTCGGCCACTTCGACGGCCAGATCGGATTTGATCGAGGCCGCGACGGCCTTGCCGTCCATCTTCGTCGCTGTCATGGGGACTCTCTTTCTTCTCCTGGGCAAGACCGGGTGGACCAACGTCGACCAACGGCGCTTACGGTGCGATGGTAGCGAGCGGCGTGAACCCTCAGGGAACGACCCCCATGGTCGCCACCGCCGCCATCAGACTACTCGTCGAGGCGTGGCACGTCGCTCACTTCAGTGGAAGAAATGTCTGACACCGGTGAAATAGAGGCTGACGTTGGCTTCCTGGCAGATGGCGATCGTCTCCTCGTCGCGGATCGACCCGCCTGGTTCGACGATGGCGCTGACGCCGGCGGCGATGAGGATGGCCGGCCCGTCGGCGAAGGGGAAGAAGGCGTCCGAGGCGGCGACGGAACCGGCCGCCCGCTCCCCCGCTCGCTCGACGGCCAAACGGCAGGAATCGACCCGGTTGACCTGCCCCATGCCGATGCCGACGGCGGCGCCGTCGTGGGCCAGGAGGATGGCGTTCGATTTGACGGAGCGGACGGCCCGCCAGGCGAAGGTGAGATCCGCCAAAGCGAGTTCACCGGCGTCGGGGCCGGCTTTGAGCTCCCAATGGGCGGGGTCGTCCCCGATCTGATCGATGAGATCGGGCTGTTGGAGGAGCATCCCGCCGAAGATCTCGCGCGACTGCGCCGCTGCGCCGGTCGGCAGCTCCGCTTCGAGGAGACGGAGATTCTTCTTCTGCTGAAGCAGGGCGAGGGCCTCCGGCTCGTAGCTTGGGGCGACGACGACTTCGGTGAAGACGGGGGCGATCTGTTCGGCCAGCGCGAGGGTGACCGGTCGGTTGGCGGCGATGACCCCGCCGAAAGCGGAGACGGGGTCGGTGGCGTGGGCCAGGCGATGCGCTTCGGCGATGTCGGCCCCCACGGCGATGCCGCAAGGATTGCTGTGTTTGATGATGGCGACGGCCGGAACCATGAAATCGGCCACCGCCCGCATCGCCGCGTCGGTGTCGACATAGTTATTATACGACATCTCTTTGCCGCCGTGCTGTCGGGCGGCCGCCAACCCGCCTCCGGAAGGGGCCCGGTAGAGCGCGGCGGCTTGGTGTGAGTTCTCCCCGTAGCGCAGATCCGTGGCCTTCTCCCAGGCGCGTCCCGCCCAGGGAGGCATCGGAGAATCGTCCGAGGGGAAGGTCTCGCTCATCCACGTGGCCACAGCGGTGTCGTAGGTGGCGGTGTGGATGAAGGCGTCCCGGGCCAGGCGGGCCCGTTCGGCTTCGGTGAATCCGCCGGCCTCAAGCGCGACGACGAGATCGTCGTAGCGGGCGGGATCGGTGATGACGGCGAGCGAGGCGTTGTTTTTGGCCGCCGCCCGGATCATCGTCGGCCCCCCGATGTCGATCTGTTCGATCGCCTCGTCAATCGTCGCCCCGGCGGCGATGGTGGCGGCGAAGGGGTAGAGGTTGGCGACGACGAGATCGAAGGGCTCGATGCCGAGATCGGTGAGTTGACGACGATGGCTGTCGCGGCGTTGGTCGGCCAGGAGACCGGCGTGGATCGTGGGGTGAAGAGTTTTGACTCTCCCGTCGAGGCATTCCGGAAAGCCGGTCAGATCGGAGACGACGGTGACATCGACCCCGGCTTGGCGCAAGACGTCGGCCGTGCGCCCGGTCGAGACGACGGAGACGCCGTGCTCGCGGAAGGCGGCGGCCAGGGTGTCGAGGCCGGTTTTGTCGTAGACGCTGACGAGCGCTCGTCGTATCGGGGTGCGGTCTGGCACGAATCCTCCTTGTGGCGCCAGGGGCGCCGTCACTGTCGAGATGGTTCGATCCTAAGTCTTCTTGTCCGCGCCGGCGGCCCGATGGCGCCTCACGAGGCTGACGGCGAGCCCGGTGAGAGCGGCGACGAGGCCGAGGGCGGAGGGGGCGATGAGGAAGAGAGGGCCCAGCGGTGGGCCGAGCCCGGTGAGGCGTCCGGAACCGACGTCCCCCCGGCTGATCCACCCCACCACCGCGATGACGAGCCCGGCGGCGATGCCACAGATTCCACAGGCGAGGGTGAGCAGGTCGATTCTCGTCGTGCGCAACGCCCGGGTCAGCACGAGGGCGCCGACGATCCCGGCGGCGATCGGCCAAGCCAACCAGAGCAGACCGAGCCAGCTCGACGGGGTGGTCGGGATCGCGGCGAGGATCGGCACGGGTGGGAGCACCCCGATCGACAGGGCGATCGGTGAGACGATCGAGCCGTCCCCCAGGGTGAAGCCGATGCCGAAGATCCAGGCGACGGCCCAGATCACGGCGGTCAGGAGATAGGCGATCTCGCCGAGCCCGAGAGCGAGATGGCCGGCGGTTCCAGGATCGAGCCCGATGGCGGTCATGACGACGGCGTCATGGTGGGCGAGCAGAGCCGCGATGATGGCGCTGATCCCGCCCAGGGCGGCGACGAGGACCATCGCCACGACCGACCGGGTGACCGGCCCGGCCCAGGCGATGCCCGGGAGCGGGGGGATGTAGGAGGCGGCCCGACGGGCGCCGAGGAAAGCGGAGACGAGCGCGAGGACGAGTGCCCCACTGATCGCTCGTGGCGGGGAGGTCGACGCATTGGTGAGGACGACGACGCCGGTGACGATCGCGGCGTACAAGACGGTCGACAGGGCGGTGACGACGAGGGTGACGAGCCCTGGTGACATCGTCTTCGGACCGGCGTCGCCCCCGGCTAGCACAGCTTGTTTGGCGCTATAACCTGCGATCCCGTGGAGGGCGAGCCCGATGAAGGCGGTCAAGCCGAGCGGTGCGAGGCTGACGGGCAGCCCGCCGACGACGATCGGACCGCCGTGGGCGAGAAGCCAGATCCGAGTGCCCAAGCTGAGGTAGTCCCCAGCGATCGTGGAACCGGCGGAGACTTGCCCGATGACGATGGGGGCGCTGGCCAAGGCCCACCCTCCGGCCGCGACGGAGACGACTCCGCCGATGACGGCCGCCCACCAGGGCATCGTCGCGGTTCGACTGTTCCGCTCGGTCATGACGCCCTCGCCGGGCCGGCCGGACCGTTGCGGGGAGATGATGCTGTCGCCATCGGGTCGCCTTCGCTCTTAGAGTTTCTCGAGGGGGGCATGGGCGAGTGAGAGGCGTTTGACGCCGCTGGAACCAAAATCGATGTCGGCGCGCGGCGCGCTCTCGGATCCGCTGACGGCGACGACCTCCCCGAGGCCGAACTGCTCGTGGAGCACGCGGTCGCCGACCGCCAACGCGGCCACGGCGGGAGTCTTGCGCCGGGCGGGAGCGCGGGTGGAGAACGTGGGAGAGCCGCCGCTGGAGCCGGACGAACGACGCTCGCCGGACCCGCGCCGCTCCTCGCCCCAGACGCGTCCGGAAACGGCTTCGTCGGCCCAGGTGGTCGATCCGCCCAGACGACGCCAGTCGATGAGATGGGAGGGGATCTCGCTGAGGAAACGGCTGGCCGGGTTGTGGCTCGGGGCGCCCCACAGGGTGCGCACGAGAGCCCGGGAGACGTAGAGACGGTTGCGCGATCGCGTGATTCCGACGTAGGCGAGGCGTCGTTCCTCCTCGAGTTCCTTCGGTTCCGTCAGCGCTCGTTCGTGAGGGAAGAGGCCGTCTTCGACCCCGGTGAGGAAGACGGTGTCGAATTCCAGCCCCTTGGCGGTGTGGAGGGTCATGAGGGTGACGACGTCGGCTTTCTCCTCCCCGTCGGGGATTTGATCGGAATCGGCCACGAGCGCGATCCGCTCAAGGAAGGCGGGCAGAGAGTCATCCGGCTCCGGAGCGCCGACGAGCATGGCGTCCGCCAGATCGGCCGCGCCACTGCCCTCGCCCGGATCGGCCGATGCGCCCTCCGTGACCGGTGGGGTGAAGAGGGCTCCTTCGGGGAAACCGTCGTCGAGGATAGCGTCGTTGTCGGGGTCGACGTCGTCGTCGCTGGGCAGATCGATCGTGTGGGCGGCGGCGACGAACTCGCGAGCGACGGAGGCGAGTTCGGCCAGGTTCTCCAGGCGGGTCTCGTCTTGGGGATCGTCGGAATGACGAAGATCCTCGAGCAGCCCGGAGGCGTCGAGAATGCTGACGAGGACGGCGTCGGCCGGCTCCCCCGCCTCGACCATCGCCCGATGGGCGGCCATCATCGAGGCGAAGGCGGTGACGGGTTTGATCGCCCGGCTCGACAATCCGGTGATCTCATCGGCTCGCTCCAGGGCTTGGCTGAAACTGATCCCCTGCTGGAGCGCGAAACCGTCGATGACTTCCTGCGTCGTCGCACCGATCCCTCGTTTCGGCTCGTTGAGGATGCGGTGGGCGGAGACGTCGTCGGCCGGATTGGCGATGGCGCGCAGGTAGGCGATCGCGTCACGGATCTCTTTACGTTCGTAAAACCGCACGCCGCCGATCACCTTGTAGGGCACCCCGACC
Organism: Propionibacteriaceae bacterium; assembly: GCA_031262485.1. Classification (GTDB taxonomy): domain Bacteria; phylum Actinomycetota; class Actinomycetes; order Propionibacteriales; family Propionibacteriaceae; genus WQYJ01. The sequence continues at coordinate 20,615 of JAISHO010000043.1, read as the reverse complement.
CGGATGAAGGCCTCTTCGAGAGTGCGGGATTGAGCGTTGGTCCGGTAGAACACCGCGGTGTCGCCGTAGCGGCTCTCCTTTTTCTCGGCCAAGTCGGTGATCTCGGTGGCGATGAACCGGGCCTCGTCGTGCTCGGTGTCGGCGACATAGCCGACGATGAGGGGCCCGTCTCCCGCTTCCGTCCACAACCGCTTCTCCGGGCGACCGGCGTTGTTCTGGATGACGGCGTTGGCGGCCGAGAGGACCGTCTGGGTGGAGCGATAGTTCTGCTCCAACACGATGGTGCGCGCACCGGGGAAATCCCGGTCGAAATCGAGGATGTTCTCGATGGTGGCGCCGCGGAAAGCGTAGATCGATTGATCGGAATCGCCGACCACCATGAGTTCGGGCGGTTCGATCGTGCCCACGCCGCGCCCGATCGCCTCCGAGCAGAGTTCTCGCACGAGGGAATACTGGGCGTGGTTGGTGTCTTGGTATTCGTCGACGAGGATGTGGCGGAATCGCCTCCGGTAGGCCTCGCGGACGTCGGGGAAGGCTTGGAAGAGGTTGACCGTCGTCATGATGAGATCGTCGAAGTCGAGCGCGTTGGCCTGCTGGAGACGTCGCTGATACTCGCGGTAGACATCGGCGTAGACAGCGTGCTGGGGATGCTCCGCGTTGCGCGAGACGGCCGTCTCGAAATCGATGAGATTGTTCTTCTGATCGGAGATCCAGTGGCGGATCTGTTTAGGTTTGAACCGTTTGGCGTCGATGTCGAGGTCGCCGACGACGCGGGCCAGCAAACGTTTCGCGTCGGCGTCGTCGTAGATCGAGAAGGCGCGCGTCCAGCCGAAACGGTTGATCTCGGCGCGCAGGATGCGCACGCAGGCGCTGTGGAAGGTCGACACCCACATGAGGCGGGCCCGGCGACCGACCGTCTCCTCGACACGTGTCCGCATCTCGGCGGCGGCCTTGTTCGTGAAGGTGATGGCGAGGATCGAGGCCGGGTGGACCCCGCGGGCGGCCACGAGGTAGGCGATCCGCCTGGTCAAGACCCGTGTCTTGCCGGAACCGGCGCCGGCCACGACGAGCAACGGCGCGCCGACATGGACGACCGCCTCGCGCTGGGGCGGGTTGAGCCCAGCGAGGAGATCGTCGGTGGAGGCTCCGAAGAAGGGAGCGGCGGGGGCGTCGAAGAGCGAATCGGTCATCGTCGGACACTGTATCCGCCTCATCGGACACTGCCCGGCAGGACACTCAGGCTCCATCCACAGCCCTTCCCGGCCCTATCCACAGATGGCCAGTGTCGCGACGTCTCGAGGTCTCGTGGCGCGTCGCCGGGGCCGCCGTCGGTCCTCGCGCCTCATCGGCGGCAGGCGTGAGAGAATCTCCCCCATGGCATCGATTCCCGCGTTGCTGGCCGAACGGATCCAGGCGGTCAGCGTTCTTGATCCGGAGTTGCGTCCGGCCACTCGTCCTCAGTTCGGGCACTACCAGTCGAACGTCGCTCTGCGCTTGGCCGCCTTGGCCAAGGACGGGGCCGATGAGGCCGGGGAGCGTCCCGAGTGGGTGGCCGCGGGGATGGCCCCCCGCCAGATCGCCGAGGCTCTCGTGGAACGCGTCGATCTGTCCGATCTGACGGAACCGCTCGAGGTGGCCGGCCCCGGGTTCATCAACATCCGGGTGCGATCCTCCGTGCTCGCCACCGTGGTGACGGAACAATTGGCCGATATCCATGCTGGGATCGCCCAGACGAGCGAGCCGGCCCGGGTCGTCGTCGACTATTCCGCTCCCAACGTCGCCAAACCGATGCACGTGGGCAACCTTCGCTCGACGATCATCGGCGACTGCCTCGTGAGGGTGTTGCGCGCCGTCGGCGACACCGTCATCCCACAGAACCACATCGGAGATTGGGGCACCCAGTTTGGCATGCTCGTCGAACAGATCCTCTTTGAGGGCATCGACGCCTCGACGTTGACCTTGGCGACCTCGGTCGAGTTGTACCAACGGGCTCAGCAGCATTTCCGTTCCGACGAGGCCTTCGCCGAGGCGGCCCGCCGCCGGGTCGTCGCCCTGCAATCGGGCGATGAGCAGACCAGGGCGATCTGGAAGTCGCTCATCGACGTCTCCAAAGCGGGCTTCAACGCCGCCTACGCTCGGCTCGGGGTCTTGCTGACCGACGACGACCTGGCTGGCGAGTCGATCTACAACGACGCCCTGCCGAAGGTGGCCACCGATCTTGAGGCGGCCGGCATCGCCGTCATCGATCAAGGTGCGTTGTGTGTCTTCATCCCTGGGGACGACGCTCCGCTCATCATCCGCAAATCCGACGGCGGCTATGGCTACGCGGCCACCGATCTGGCGGCGATCCGCCATCGGGTCGACGATCTGGCGGCTCGGCGGCTCGTCTATGTCGTCGGCTCGCCCCAGGCCCATCATTTCCACCAGGTCTTCGCCGTCGCCCGGATGGCCGGGTGGCTGCCCGACGGTGTCAGCGCCGAGCATGTCGGCTTCGGCTCCGTGCTCGGGCCGGACGGGAAGATGTTCAAAACTCGTGATGGCAAGGCTGTCACCCTCGACACCTTGCTCGACGCGGCCGAGGAGGTGGCCGCGCCTGACATCGCGATGGCGGCCGTCAAGTACGCCGATCTCTCCAACGCCTTGCACAAGGATTACGTCTTCGATATCGACCGTATGGTCGCGACGACGGGCGACACCGGCCCTTATCTGCAATACGCCCACGCCCGGGTCAACCAGATTCTGCGCAAAGCCGCGGCAGAAGGTGATGTCGTCGACGACGCGACGGCGACGATCACCGTCTTGGCCGAACCGGCAGAACAGGAATTGGCTCTCCTTCTCACCCGCTTCTCCGACACGGTCGCCGAGGTGGCAGATGGCCTTCAGCCCCACAAGTTGTGCGGCTATCTCTTCGAGGTCGCGACGACGCTGTCCTCGTTCTACGAGAAATGCCCCGTGCTCAAGGCGGAAGGCGAGGTGCGCCGTTCTCGTCTCGTGTTGTGCCGCGCGACTCAGCGTGTCCTCGCCACCGGTCTCGATCTGCTCGGCATCGTCGCCCCTGAGCGGATGTGATGGCGCTTCAGGCTCGGCGCCGGGCGACGAACCAGGCCAGGATTCGCGCCGCCCTCTTCGACGCCGCCCCACTCGTCGTCTACATCATCCTTGCCGGGCTCGTCGTCCACGTCCTCTTCCCGGCGATCGCTGGGCCCCTGCCGTTGGCGGTCGAGATCGTCGTGGGGTGGCTCTTCATCGAGGTCCCGATCGGGATATGGGTCGCTCGACAAGGCATTATGGCCCACACCAGCCTTGGCAAGAACCGCGAGGGCTTGCGCATCATCACCGTCGGCTCCATTGTCCCGCCGGGGCGGGGGCGGATCATCGCCCGAGTCGTGGCTTCCCTGCTCCCTTGGGCCGTCGCCCACGCCCTCATCGTCATCGCCATCGATCCGCGCTATATGGCCTGGTGGCACTGGTCGGTCCCCTGCCTCGGGCTCATCATCACCCTCATCGTCGTCAGCTGCCTCGTGCCGATCGCCCGGATCGATCGTCGCTCCGTCGCTGATCTGCTCGCCGGCACCCAAGTCGTCGCCGACTAGGAAAAACGATCGATCTTAGGCGAGGATCGATTCCACCGCGTCGTGGATCACTTGAGCCGTCTCTTCGATGCTCTGGCGGGCGACGACGAGGTGGCGCTGGGGATCGCGGTCGGCCAAGGCGAGGAAGTGGTCGCGGACCCGCTCGTGGAAGAGGGTTCCAGCCGCCTCCATGCGATCGAGTTCCCCCTTGCCGGCGAAGGCTTCGGCGACGGGCACGTCAAGGAGGATGGTGAGGTCGGGCGTCAACCCTCCGACCGCCCAGGTGGCGATCCGCTCGACGTCGGCGAGGTCGAGGACGCTGCGGGCCCCCTGATAAGCGATCATCGATTCGACGTAGCGGTCGCAGACCACGATTTTGCCTGCGGCGATCGCCGGTTCGATGACCTCTTTGACATGTTGCGCCTTGTCAGCGGCGTAAAGGAGAGCTTCGGCGGCTGGGGCGACGGCGCCGTCGGGGTCGAGCAGGAGGCCGCGCAAAGCCGTGCCGAGGGCGGTGCCGCCGGGCTCCTGAGTGACGACGACCTCGCGGCCAGTTCGGGCGAGCCACTCGGCCAGGATCGTGGTTTGGGTGGTCTTCCCGGCGCCATCCCCTCCTTCGAAGACGAGAAAGTGCCCGCGGGTCATGCTTTCTTCTTCGTCGTTCGCCCAGTCGTCTTGCTCTTCGTGGTGCGACTGCTGGAGCGGGTCGTCGGGGGTTTGGCTCGTTTCTCGGCGAGGAGCTCTTCTGCCCGTTCCTTGGTGATCGTCTCAGGGGCATCGGTCTTGCGCAGGGTGGCGTTCGTCGTCCCATCGGTGACGTAGGGGCCGAAGCGGCCGGATTTCACGACGATCGGGGACCCGGTGGCCGAATCGGCGCCCAATTCCCGCAAGGGAGCGGCGGCAGCGGCACGACGACGCTGCTTCGGGGCGGCGTAGATCGCTTCGGCCTCCTCGAGTGTGACGGTGAAGATCGACTCCTCATCCGGCAGAGGACGTGAATCGGTCCCCTTCTTGAGGTAAGGGCCGTAAGGACCGTTTTGCGCAGTGATCGCGACGCCCTCGGCGTCATGGCCGACGGTGCGAGGCAAGCTGAGCAAACGCAGAGCGTCGTCTAGGGTGACCGTCTCCGGCTGCATCGAGGAGAAGAGTGAGCCGGTGCGCGGTTTCACTCCCTTCGGCGCCCCTTCCGGGAGGACTTCGGTGACATAGGGGCCGAAGCGGCCGGATTTGACGACGATGGGATACCCCGTGTCGGGAGCGACCCCGATCTCACGGTCTTGGGCCACCGGGGTGTCGAGAAGTTCACGGGCGTGATCGGCCGTCAACTCGTCGGGAGGGAGATCCGCTGGCACATTGGCGCGGCGTCCCTCGGCGTCCTCGACGTAGGTGCCGTATTTTCCGACCCGGACGGTGATCCCGGAATCGGCGATGGGGAAACTGGAGAGGACCCTCGGATCGATCTCGCCCAATTCGTTGACGAGTTTGTGGAGCCCTTGGGAATCCCCGGCTCCGAAATAAAACGTGTTGAGAATGTCGAGGCGCTTCGCGTCGCCGCGGGCGATCTCGTCGAGGTCTTCCTCCATCGTTGCGGTGAAGGCGTAGTCGACCAGTTGGGGGAATTGCTCTTCGAGGAGACGGGTGACGGCGAAGGCGAGCCACGTCGGAACGAGGGCGGAGCCTTTCTTGAAGACGTAGTCACGGGCGGTGATGGTGCGGATGATCGAGGCGTAGGTCGACGGGCGTCCGATCTCGAGTTCCTCGAGTTTGGCGACGAGGCTGGGCTCGGTGTAGCGGGCCGGAGGGCGAGTCTCATGGCCGGCGGCGGCGACATCGACCGGATCGAGGTTCTGACCGGTTGAAAGCGCGGGCAGACGTGTCTGGGCGTCGTCTCCGGCTTCGGTGGGATCGTCGTGGGATTCGACATAGGCCTTGAGGAAGCCGGGGAAGGTGACGGTGCGTCCCGAGGCGGTGAGACGGCACTCGGTGGCATCGGTTCCCTCGACGGTGACCGGTCGCGCGGTCGTGGCGGCGATCTGGATCGAGACCTGTTCGCCCTTGGCGTCGGCCATCTGGGAGGCGATCGTGCGCATCCAAATGAGTTCGTAGAGTTTGCGCTCGTCGCCGCTCAAACCAGATTGGGCGGGGGTGCGGAAGACGTCGCCGGCTGGCCGGATGGCCTCGTGCGCCTCTTGAGCGTTCTTCACCTTCGAGGTGTAGATCCTCGGTTTCTCCGGCAAGTAGGCCGGGCCATAGAGATCGGAGACCTGGCTGCGGGCAGCCCGGATGGCCTGGTCGGAGAGGGTGACGGAGTCGGTTCTCATGTAGGTGATCCAGCCACCCTCATAGAGGCTTTGGGCTACCGACATCGTCCGCTGAGCAGTGAATCCGAGTTTTCTGCCAGCTTCTTGCTGCAAGGTGGTGGTGCGGAAAGGGGCGTAGGGCCGGCGAGTGTAGGGGCGGGCCTCGACTGAGCTAGTGACGAAACGTCCGGCCTTGAGCTGTTCGGCCAATCCGGTGGCCGTGGTCTCGTCGAGGACGAGGGCGTTCCCGGCCACGACGCCATCGGCGGTGAAATCGCGTCCTTGGGCGATTTTCCGCCCGGCCACCTCGGTCAATCGGGCGGGGAATTCGGTGGTGTCGCCCTCGGCCGTCAGCGTGGCGGTGAGATCCCAGTAGGCGGCGGTGGTGAAGCGCATCCGCTCTCGTTCACGATCGACGATGAGGCGCGTCGCGACGGATTGGACGCGCCCAGCCGACAACCGGGGCATGACCTTCTTCCACAACACCGGGGACACCTCGTAGCCGTAGAGGCGGTCGAGGATGCGGCGAGTCTCCTGGGCGTCGACGAGATCGGCGTCGAGATCGCGCGGGTTCGACACCGCTTCGGTGATGGCCTGCGGGGTGATCTCGTGGAACACCATCCGTTTGGCGGGAACGGAGGGTTTGAGCTCCTGGAGCAGGTGCCAGGCGATCGCTTCCCCTTCGCGGTCACCGTCGGTGGCGAGGAGGAGTTCGTCGGCGTCTTTCAGCTTCTCCTTGAGGGAGCGGATCGTCGCTTTCTTCTCCGTCGGGACGACGTAGAGCGGCTCGAAGTCACGATCGATGTTGACGCCGGTGCGGGCCCACTTCTCCGCTTTGTACTTCGCGGGGATGTCGGAGGCCGAGGTCGGCAGATCACGGACGTGCCCCCGGCTCGACTCGACGACATAGCCCGGCCCCAAGTAGGACGCGATCTTGCTCGCCTTAGTCGGGGATTCGACGATGACGAGATAGCGCTTCGGCGATGCCTTGGCCATATTCTCCCTATCCTCCCGTGGCGCCGGTGCGGGCGTCTTGGTGACCTTACCTCAGAATCATTCACCCTCGGCACCGTGTTCCTCCAACTTGGGACCACTCGGATCGACCGTGATCCGGGAGAAAGTCAATCACTCATGACCAAAGCCTCGCTCTGTCATCTCGCCTCGCTCAACCAGGTGTCGGCGATGAGGGAGCGAACATCGAGGAGGATCTCACCGCGCAGAGCGTGGGCGTCGACATCGGTGAGGGATGCCACCGCGTCGATGATCTGGCGGAGGGCCAGTTCGCCGTCGCAGGCGCCGAGCACGCCGCCGAGAGCGGTGCCGACTTCGATGGCGCGTTTCAACCCATGCTGGCGTCGGAGCACGACATGGGCCGGATCCGCTCCCCCGGGAGGCCCGAGGGTCTCTTGAACGGTGTCGGCGGCCAGGATCCAATGCCGGGCTAGGAGTTCCTCATCGCTCCAGCGGCTCGGCCCGATGGCGTCGAAGCAGGCCATCAACTCGTCGGCTGGGCGATCGACGGGATGCGCCCAGGGGAGATGACGACGCCCCGGTTCACGTCGTTCGTTGCGCTGGACGAGGATCCACCCCAAACCGACCGATTCGATGCCGAGCTGGTCGAAATATCTGAGCCACTCCTCATACCGGCGGCGGTAGTGCGGTGTCCCGGACCAGCCGGCGTCGGCCAACCAGACCTCGGCGTATTCATAGACATCGAGCAGTTCCCGCTCGATGGCGATGACGTCGTAGCCGGCCGGGACCCACCCGTCGACCCGTTCCTGCCAGGTCTGCCCCGCTGTGTGGGCCCAGTTCCCCACCACGACGAGAGTGCCACCTGGTGAGAGCCGCTCGCTGCCCTGGTTGACGACCTGGCGCATGAGATCGTCGCCCTGCTGCGAGGATTCGCGGTAGATGAGACGATCCGCCCGGGGCGGGGAGATGACGAATGGCGGATTGGTGACAATGAGATCGAAGGACTCCCCCTCAACCGGGTCGAACAGTGATCCGAGCCGTCGCTCGACATCGATGCCGTTGAGCCCGCAGGTCAACCTGGCCATGGCGAGGGCTCGAGGATTGAGGTCGGTGGCGACGATCTTCTCGCTGTGCCCAGCGAGGTGGAGGCATTGGATGCCGCAACCGGTGCCGAGATCGAGCGCCCGGACGACCGGCCGCCGGCTCGTCAGGTGCGCCAGCGAGATCGATGCCGCAGAGATGCCGAGCACATGGTTGGGATCGAACTGGATCGCTGCGGTGTCGAGGGCGGCGACATGATCGGAGACGGCCCAGCCGCTCACCCCCTCGCCGTCGTCGGAATACGGCCGGATGTCGATCGTGGCCCGGACGAGGTCGTCCGTCGGATCTGTGGAAAGCGCGAGGCTCCCGGCGCCACGGTGAGATTGGGATGGGTCCTCCGCTCTCGCCTCCTCAAGGAGACCAGCCTCGAGGAGGGCGGGCAGATCGACGATCTCGGCGATTCTGGCCCGTGGTTGGGGTTGTTGGAGGACGAAGAGACGGATGAGCCGGGCGAGTGGATCGCTGCGGTCTCCCAGAACATGCGAGGCGGCGATCGTGTGGTTGCGAGCCAAGCCGGCTTGGCCGCTGGGACCGACCGCCTCCATGACGGCGTCGATCTCGTAGTCGGCGGCGAGCAGTGATTCTCTCAAGCGGGCGATGTCCGCCTGCGAGAAGGCGTCGAAGTTCGTCACAGGGGGCATCCTCTCATGGCAGGTTGCCGGCGTGGCTCGTCGCGGCGACCTCGACAGGCAGCCCCGGAATCCGCCAGGGGAAGGGTGCGGCCACCGTCACGGTGACGGCCACGTGGACGCCGACGATCGTCATCGAGCATGATTCGATGCTCAACGGGGGCGGGGCGCCGATTCCGGCCTCGGCGCAGACCATCGATTCGGAAGCGGTGAGATTCGAGTCGACGGCGGCCTGAGCGGCTGAGATCGCCGCCAGATCAGCACCGGAGCGCGCCTCGTGCAACGCGATGACCCCAAGGCAGACGGCGAGGATGATCGCGCTGACAAGGACGATGAACCCGCTCACGATGAGGGTGAGGATAGTTCCGCTCCCCCGCATGCGGCGGATCATGACGCCTCCGTTCGAACGCTCGCCTCGCCGCCGACGGTGATAGACGGCAACCATTCGCCCCACGGTGTGAGAGAGACGACGACCTCGGCGGTGACGACGCCATCGGACTCCGCCACGTTCACCACCGCCGAGTCGGGCAATCCCTCCTCGATCTGGTGGACCGCCGCCTCATCACCCCGAGCGGCTTGCCGGGCGATCTCACTGGCCGCGTCGGAGCATCGCACCTGCGCCAAGATCGCGCCGAAGAGCCCGGCAAGCCCCATCACGAGAACAGCGATGACGAAAGCCCCGATGGCGAGTTCGGCGGTCACCATGCCACGTTCGGCCCGTATATTTTGGGGATTCTCACTAGACGATGCGCTGGAATCTCGCGCCGACATCGAAGAACGGCCACAGTGAGATCGCATGAAATACCTCTTTTACTGTTTTCCTGAGTGGGGGCTCGGTGCGATACCCTCACCCCCACCTCAGGTTGCATTATCAGACGATTCCGCCATTGAAGAATGACATGATGAATTCGAAAAGTTTCTTGATCACATCGAAAATGAGCGCTCGGAATTCTTCGTTCCGAAGAATTGCGATGAGAATTCCACCCAATGTGGTGACGCCGATCGTTCCAACCGCGTATTCAGCTGTCGTCATGCCACGCTCAGCCCGGCGCCGCTTGAGCTTCGAAAGCGACGGGAGATTCGAGTTGGCCAACATCAGATCTTTCATGATTTCTCCTCATGTTCTGTAGGGGCGATGTCCATCTGGACTCATTGGAACTATGCGGATTCTGAGGTCCATCTGCGTTTTCTTCTTGAGGTGGGGATAAGCATGATAAGAATGCGCGACCTGTGGAAAACCCGGAGGTGGCATCAGCCGAACAAGGTCGAGAGCAGTCCCCCGGCGATGACCGGGGCGATGCCGAGGAGGACGAAGGACGGAAGGAAGCAGACGCTCAGGGGGATGACGCTGCTGACGCCGACCGAACGTGCCCGAGTGAGAATCCCCACCCGATGATCACGGCGCAATTCCGCAGCGTGTTCGGTGAAGACGTCGCTGACAGCGGTGCCCCATTGGGCCGCTCTCGCGACATCTCTGGCGAGTGATCCCAGCACTCGGTCATCGCTCAGCGCCAACCAAGCTTCGGAGTCTGATAAACCGACGGTGACGCCTCGGAGCACACGATCGAGACGGTCGGCGACCGGTCCCGGCATCGCCGTGACGACAGTCTCCACCGCCGTTCTCAACGGCAATCCGGCCTTGAGACAACAGACCAGGAGGTCGAAGACGATCGGCGCCCGTCTTCGGATGACGAGATCATCGCCTTTGTGGTCGTGGAGGGTCAATCGCCCCAGCCCCACCCAGCACCCGACGAGGGCGAGGGGAATGGCGATCACGAGCAACCACCCCAGCATGTCTCCGACTCCCATGACGAGGCCGAGACAAACAAATGCTGAAAAGATCCATCGCTGCGTCGGCGGCATCGCTCCGGGGACGGGAGAGAGCCACTCCGGGAGCCGATCCCCTGGATCTACGAGCGTTCTCGTGGAGAGACGGCCACGGGCGTCTGGTCCGAGCGCAGCGCCAACGGCGAATCCGGCGCTCAGTGCCGCTAAGAACGGCCATGTCATACTCATCGTTTCCCTCCACTCTGCTTATCCCGACTCCCGTGGTTCTGTTTGCTCTTTCTTTGAGGTGGGCGAACGGCACGAATGGCCATCCGGTCGCTCCAGATGACGCCCACGGCGAGGAGACCGACCCCGCCGATGAGGCAGAGCCGGCCGAAACCGTTGCCGGTGAAGAATCCGAGGGGGTCGGCGCCGATCGCGAAGGCCGCCCCGATGCCGAGGAGGGGGAGGACGGCGAGCATCCGGATCGTCGCCTTCGAACTGGCCAGTTCGCCGGCCACGACGGTGGCGAGATCGGCTTCCTCGTCGACGTTGAGGCGGACCCGTTCGAGAATGCTGTGCAGGGGCGCTCCGGTGCGTTCGGAGACGCGCAGGGCTTGGGCGAGGTCGCCTAGGGCGTGGGCGCCGGGGCGGCGGGCGTCGACGCTCAACACCTCGGCGAGGTCACCGCCGATCCTTTGGGCAGCGGCGGCCCGGGCGAGGATCGGGCATTCTTCGGCGGCGATCGCGATCGCCTGAGAGGGCACATGGCCGAGCACGAGGAGAGATTCGAGCACCTGGCAGGCCCGGGCGACCTCCTTGGTTCGTTTGATCGAACGCTGATCGCGCCGGTGGGCGGCGACCATCCAGAGAGTCGTGGCGGAGACGACGACAGCGGCCACGGCCACCGAGCCGAAGGGGATGATCCACCCGAGCACGACGATGACGAGCGCCGCAGGCACGAGCCATCCGGCGTGCCGACGCCAGTCTTTGCCCGAAGCGACGATCGGGCCATCCGCCAACCGGGCTCGGCCGTCTACCCTCGGCCGTCCCCAGAGCCAGGCGGCCAGGCCGGAGAAAAGCACCGCGAGAGCCATCATGCGACAAGCTCCCGGAGACGATCCGCCGCCGGACCGTCGAAGCATCGGTCACCGTCATAGCCCCAAGCGGTCTCGGCGACGACGTGCCCATCGTCGCCCCGGCGCAGGACGCCGATCTGGGTGACGAGACGGCGGCTGCCCCGCCGGGCGACGTGGATGACGAGGGAGAGCGCGGCCGCCACTTGGGCGTGGACGGCGTCGCGACCGAAGCCGCCGAGGGCGGCGAGGGATTCGAGCCGGGCGGGGACGTCTTCGACGGAGTTGGCGTGGACGGTGCCGCAGCCACCCTCGTGGCCGGTGTTGAGCGCCATGAGGAGATCGCACAACTCCGCCCCCCGCACCTCTCCGATGACGAGGCGATCGGGGCGCATCCGCAACGATTGGCGGACGAGGTCGGCCAGGGTGACGAGTCCGACGCCTTCGGCGTTGACGGGCCGGGCCTCGAGGCGCACCACGTGGGGATGGCCGGGGTTCATTTCCCGGGAATCCTCGACGATGACGATCCGTTCCGAGGGCGGGACGAGTCCGAGGAGGGAGTTGAGGAGGGTCGTCTTGCCCGAGCCGGTGCCCCCGGAGACGAGGAAGGCGCGTCGTCGCTCGACGATCCGGCTGAGAAGCGCCCGACCCGAGGCCGGCAGGCTGCCGCAGGAGACCCAATCGTCGAGGGTGAGGCGGCGCGAGGAGGGCACGCGCAACGACAAGCAGGTGCCCGGCGAGGCGATCGTGCCGAGGACCGCGTGGACGCGCACCCCCGAGGCCAAACGGGTGTCTACATAGGGCGAGCCGTCGTCGAGTCGCCGCCCGGCACTGGCGGCTAGGCGTGTTGCCAATTTGCGCACCTCCTCGTCGTCGGCGAAATGGACCTCGGCCCGTTCCAACCCGGCTCCCCGGTCGATGTAGACGTCGCGGGGACCGTTGACGAGGATGTCCGTCACTCCCGGCAGGGCGAGGAGGGGGTCGAGCGCCCCGGCGCCGACCGAATCACGGCGCACTGTCTCTTGGACGAGGAGGACGGTGTGATCGGAGACGACCTGCCCGCAGGAACGGAGCGCGGCGGCGATGTCGAGGGCGGTCGGCGCCCGGCCCAGCAGAGCTAGTTCGGCCTTGACCTCGTTGATGATCTCCGCATTCAACATCCGTCAGCCCTCCCGACTCGACGGCGACACGGCGGCGAGAAGTTTGCGGCAGGCCTGCTCCCAGGCACGCGGCCCGCCCGCGCCCGGCGCGATCCCCTGATCAGCCAAACCGGCCAGCCCGATCGTCTCCGGAACCGTCGCGATGATCGGAAGACCGATCGTCTCGGCCACAGCGTCGACCGGGATGGCGCCATGCCGTCGGGTTCGCACCACCAGTTCCCGGTGTGAATCGGGATAGTGGTCGAGAGCCGCCCTGGTCGCGGCGACCTGTCTCACGCTCTGCCCGGTGACGACAAGTGTCATCGTCGCCACGCCGACATTGTCGGCTGCCCAAGTCGCTCCCAACCTGCCGCCGTCGATGATGACGAGGTCGAAGCCGCGCGCCAGACAATCGACGACCGCCATGACCGCTTCCGGGGGCGGAGCCACGCTCCCCTGCCGTTCCATCGACACGAACGTCACCCCTTCGGCGGTGGGGAGCATGGGGGCGATATCGGCGATCTGTCCGGAGGCAGAGCGCAACTTGTCCCAGCGCCACCCGGTCGCTCCTTCGGCGCCGAAGAGAAGATCGATGCCGCCACCGAGCCAGTCGAGGTCGACGAGGGCGCACCGCGACCCCGCTCTGGCGCCCAACACCGCCAAGCCGACCGCCACGGTCGAGGCGCCGATGCCGCCGGTCCCCGACGTCACAGCGACGACAACCCCCGTATCGATAGTGCGTCCACCGGCGAGAGCCCGTGACAACCAGCGGGCGCCATCGGGCACCGTGATGACAGGAGCGCCCAAGGCCATCGACCAGGCGCAGGCTTGCTGGGTGGTCTCCTCGCTGGCGAGCAAAGAGATCTCCCCGCGACGGGGCAGTTCCCAGGCGGCGACGGCGGAGGCGAGATCGGCGCCGACGAGGACGGACGGAGCGGTGCGCCACAAGGCGTCGATCTCATCGCGACGGCTCAGCGTGCGAAGGGACGATCCTGAGGCGGCGGCGGAGGCGTTGCAGGCATGGATGAGGGAGGGATCCTCGCTGACGAGGAGGGAGGGAATCGATGTGGTCTTCATGACGGGGACTATGACCACCGCTGTCGCGTTCGTGCGCCAGCCCGGCAGACCGGTGGATAACTTCGAGGAGCACGGGGTGGCTGTGGATGGACGGCACGAGCGACGCGATCCGCGCAGAGTCCGGCTATGACGCCCCAATATCGGCCGACACCCCGGCTCGCCAACCACCGGAACACCGTTGAGAAACCCCTAGACTGCCGCTATGACCTCCCGCCCGGCCTTCCCTCCCGAAGCGTTGCGCTGGCTCCTCGGGGAGAGCCGGGCGTCTGTCCTGCTCATCGGAGCCCAGCCGGCCTATGCCCGTCTTCTGCTTCAAGGCGGCTATGGGGTGACCGTGGCCGATCGCCATGCCGATGCCATCGCGTCGCTGATTCAACGCCTGCCCCTCGTCCATGCCGTCGTGGCTAGGCCGGAGGCGCTTCCCTTCGATCCTCGTTGTTTCGACGCGGTCATCTCGGTGCAGAATTTCCACACCGTCGCCCCCGGATTGGCCTTGGGCGAGTGGGCCCGGGTCCTCAAGCCGGAGGGCCATCTCGCTTTGGCGTATTTCAGCCGGGACGACACCGTGCCGTGGGTCAAACGGCTGCGCCGTCTCGTCCAGGATCGTCTTCCGGAGGCGATGCGCGGCGCCGTCGGCTTCGATTCGGTCACCACCGTGGCCGATTCCACCTATTTCCCTCGCCTCGAGCAGAAAGCGTTCCGCATCTGGGTGCCGTCGACGAAAGAAGCCCTTCAGACGAGCGCTCAGCAGGCCCAGGGCGCCGACCGGCTCGACGAGGAGGCCCGTCAGGCCCTGGCCGATGAGGTCGGGGCCCTCTACGACGAATACGCGCGTCCCCCGGAGCCCCTTCAATTGCCGTTCCAGCTCACCTGCTGGAAGGCGCTGGTCGATCAACGTGAGTTGAGCGAGGCGACGACTCCGAGCGCCGATGGTTTGACGATCACCTTGTGATCCCGACGGGCGATCCGGGCGAGGATCACCTGTCGACTCCCTCGACAGCGTGGCGTTCGCCTAGTTCACCCTCACGGGTCGGCACCGCACTTTTCGGAGGAGCGTATTAGGCTGTCTCCTGAAGGGTCCGGGGACGCCCTGGATGACGGCGTCGCGACGCCGTGCCGACGAAGAACTAGGAGCAGTCATGGCCAACCCCTCCGAAATCGGAGATCTCATCACGAATATCACCGACGACGTCAAGATGATCATCGCCGATGAGATCGCGCTGGCGAAGGCGGAGTTGAAGCCGACCGTCACCAAGGCGGGAGTCGGTAGCGGCATGTTCGCCGTGGCGCTCTACTTCATCATCTCGGTGAGCACCCTGTTGTGGATCTTCGGGTCGATCGGGTTCTCCTGGCTCTACGCCTCGGTCACTTCGTGGTCGGGCTGGGCCTGTGGCTTCGTCGGCACCGCGACGATGATCGTCCTTCTGCTCATCCTCGCCGCCATCGTCGCGATCATCGGAAAGAATTTCTTCCAGAAGATCACCGGCCCGGAGAAGACTCCGGAAACCGTCCACCAGGCCATCTCCGCTCTCAAGACGGGAGTCGCCCAAGGAAAGGATCGCGTCGCCGCTGAGGTCGAATCGGTTCCGGCGGTCGTCGAACAGCACTGACGTCTCAGGTGGGAGGGCGAACGCTCTTCGTCTGAGGCAGGTTCGCCCAGGATCGCTGATCGGTTTTGGTGGTCAGAAAGCTCCCCGCGATGGGCACAAGTCACCCACGGGGCAACCTCCGCATTGAGGCGCACGGGCATGGCAACAGCGTCGTCCGTGCCAGATGACGAGTTGGCTCGATCGTGTCCATGTCTCCTGGGGCCAAAGACACGCTAGATCTTTCTCGACGACGAGAGGGTTCGACGATTTCGTCCAGCCGAAACGGGCGGACAGGCGCAGCACGTGGGTGTCGACGGTGATGCCAGGAACGCCGAAGGCCTCACCGAGGACGACGTTGGCGGTCTTGCGCCCGACCCCGGGCAAGGTGACGAGTTCCTCCAAGGTGCGTGGCACCGCTCCGCCGAAGCGGGTCGTCAGTTCCGTTCCCAACCGACGCAAGGTCTCCGATTTGGCCCGGAAGAAGCCGACGGAGTGGATGATCGTCTCAAGATCGCCGGGTTCGGCCCCGGCTAGGTCGGCGGCGTCGGGATAGCGGGAGAACAACTGCGGCGTGACGAGGTTGACGCGCCGATCGGTCGACTGGGCGGAGAGGATCGTCGCGACGAGCAACTGGAAACTATCCTCGAAATCGAGTTCGCAGTGGACATCGGGATAGGTTTCGGCCAACCGGGCGATGATCTCGCCGGCCCGTCGGCGCCGACGGGTGAGGGTCTCAGTGCTCATGGGTCTCCTCCCGGAGCGATCCTACCGAGACCCCACCCAAAATGATCCCACCCAGGTGCTTGAACGGCCGAGTACTATCATGAGTCGCAATTTGTGATTTGTGATTGTCAAAAGAGGGGGGTGCGTGTGATACCGCCACCATTTCGTATCAACCCGATGCTACGAGAGGTCGACCCTGACGCCCGGCACGCGCTTGTCGCCGCGTCCGACAGCCGACAAGTGGCCAAAGGGGAGGTGCTCTTCCATCTAGGAGACGAGCCGGAGGCGGCTTTCCTCATCGTCGAAGGAGAGATCAAACTCTCACGCCCCTTGCCGGGGGACTGGAACCAAGCCGGTCACGAGAACATCATCGCCATCTACGGCCCCGGGCAGGTCTTCGGAGAAGTGACGATCGTCGACCCTGGGCCCCGGTCCAATAGCGCCACCGCGATCACGCCGGCGAAGCTCCTTTTTGTTCCCCGGGCCGAGGTCGAACGGCTTCTCCACGATTATCCCTCCCTGTCCCGCGCCCTGTTGAAGTATCTGGGACGGCGGTTGCGGATCGCCCACGGCATGATGAGTTCGCTCATCGTCCACGATGTTCCGGGCCGGGTGGCCGACATTCTTCTCATGCTCATGGACCGTTTCGGGGAGAGACGCGCCGACGGCGTCCATGTGCGCCATGAGTTGACTCAGGCCGACATCGCCCACATGGTCGGATCCAGCCGCGAAGCGGTCAACAAAGCCCTCACCGAATTCGCGACCCGGGGCTGGATCCATGTCGGCACGAAGAGCTTCACGGTGTTCAACGAGCAGCGGCTGCGGGCCCGGATCGGTGAGAATCAGAGCATGTTCCGTTGATAGCCTGTGTTTCTCATTCTCAGGGATGACCCGGAGATCACCCGCGAAGAGACGTTCGCCGACGCGGGCGGCTCGAACGAGGCTGGGGTGATGAACTAGCCTAGGACCCATGGCTCGATCTCCTCGTGACGGCAAAAGCTACTCCCTCGCGATGTTTTTGGCCGTGAGCGTCCTCGCTGGCGTCCTCACGGCCGGTCTCGCGGTCCCAGCGGTCGCCTTCCTCGGTGTCTCTGGCACCGAGGCGTCGAAGTCGCTGACGGCGCTCCCTATCGAACTGGAGACCCCCCCGGCTTTCGAGCCGACGACGGTCTATCTCGCCAACGGGGAAGAATTGGCCCAATTTTTCGAGGAGAACCGTGTCATCGTCGGCCTCGACGAGATCGCCCAGGTGATGAAAGACGCCCAGTTGGCGATCGAGGATTACCGCTTCTATGAGCATGGGCCGATCGATTTGCGCGGCACCTTGCGCGCTTTCCTCAACAACGCCGCCGGCGGCGACACCCAGGGTGGGTCGACCCTGACGCAGCAGTACGTCAAACAGGTCCTTATCGAGACGGCAGTCTCCCACGGCGACGAAGCGGGTGTTATCGCCGCGCAAGAGAACACCTTGGCCCGGAAGGTGAGGGAGATGCGCTACGCCATCGCCCTGGAGAACCGGATGTCGAAAGATGAGATCTTCAACGGTTACCTCAATATCGCCTACTACGGGGACGGAGCCTATGGGGTCGAAGCTGCGGCGATGCACTATTTCGGGATCCACGCCCTCGAATTGAACCTTGCCCAAGCCGCCATGCTGGCCGGCATCGTTCAGACCCCCGGGCGCAATCCCATCGACATGCCCGAGGAAGCGATCGAGCGCCGCAACGTCGTCATCAACCGCATGCTCGAGTTGGATTACATCACCGAAGCGGAGGCGGAGGCGGCCAAGTTGGAGGGCTACGACCCCTCGCGTGTCACCGAGAAGTACTCCGGGTGTACGGAGAGCCGTTATCCCTTCATCTGCGACTATGTCGTCGCGGAGTTGAAGAACAATGAGGCCCTCGGCGCCGACCCCGACTCCCGTATGGATTCAGTCAACCGAAGCGGTTTCAAGATTCAGACCTATATCGACCCCACTGCTCAGGAGGCGGCTCAGAAAGCCGTCTCCGACCGGATCAGCGCGACTGATCCCGTGGTCTCCACGATGGTCGAGTTGGAGCCCGGCACCGGTCTCATCGTCGCCATGGCTCAGAACCGGGTCAAGCAGGGCGATGATCAAGCGGCGGGCGAGACCTGGGTCAATCCTTTCCTCACCGCTGATGAGGGTTTCTTCAGCGGGTATCAGCCAGGGTCGACGATGAAGCCTTTCGTGGCGGCTGCTGCTCTCGACGCTGGGATCCCTTCGACCTTCCGCATCAATTCGCCGGCGAAGAAGACGTTCACCGGAACCTTCAAGGACTGCGATGGCAATTCGGTCGGCATCAATGGAGGTGATCCTTGGCCGGTGGAGAATTCGCCGTTGACCGGTTCGACGATGACGATGCAACAGGCCGTCGCTAATTCTGTTAACACCTATTTTGTTCAGTTGGAGTTGAAAGATCAGGTCACGCCTTGCCGTGCAGCGCAGATGGCGGAGACGCTCGGCGTGACGTTGTCCAACCCCGAAGCCGCTTTCAAAGCGGTCGCGATGAGCGACGATGCCGTGCTTCCCGACTGGGTCAATGACTCGAACGCGCTTTCCTACATCTATCAGGGCGTCGCCGCCTTCGTGCTCGGAGCTCCGGAGGTCACACCGTTGTCGATGGCAGAGGCCTATGCGACCTTCGCCTCGGGGGGGATTCGATGCGAACCGATCATCGTCAAGGAGATCACGGCGCGTGACGGCTCGACGGTTCCGACGCAGGGGGCGAACTGCCAACGAGTTATCTCGCAAGGGTTGGCTGAGGCGATGAACAGCCTCCTGCAAGGCCCGTTCAATAGCGGAACGGCGACGAGTCTGAGGATCTCCGGCTACCAGTTAGCGGGAAAGACGGGGACGACGGATAACGCTCAGGCTGTCTCCTTCGTCGGTTATTCCGCCAATCTTGTCGGCGTGGCGATGGTGACCGGTGATTCCAACCCCTTCTACCAGCAGTGGTGGCGCGATATCGGCCGTGAGGATCGCTCGATGGAGTATCTCCGGCTGCCAGGCAGTGGAACGATGATCTACGGGACGGGCGCTTCGGACGCCGGGCCGATCTGGCGGGCGGCGATGACGGAGGCTTTGGCCACCCGCGCTGACGCTGATTTCACCTTGGGTCAAGCTGGCAAGGACATCCTCAACGGAAAGCGGACGACCCCCCCGAAGACCGATGGGATGTCGGAGACCGATGCCCGGGCCGCGTTGGAGGCGGCCGGCTTCAGGGTCGAGGACAGTCACGTTTACAACGATTCCATTCCGCAGGGCCAGTTCATCGAGGTGGGTTCCTGTGAGATGCAATGGGGTGGAACCTGCACGCTCGTCTTCTCTCAAGGCCCACGCCCCGCGCCCACGGCCAATACGAATACGACGACCAATAACTAGCCGAATCTACCGTGCTCGACGTTTGAGCTGGGCACAACGGTCGTCTCGTTTGGGACGAACGCTGTGAGCTTGTTCCCAACTTCCCTGCCGCTTATGTAGCGGCGATGAAAGGACGATATGAAGGCCGTCATGAAGACGTTAGTGGGACTCGCCGGCGCAGGAGCGGGGGTCGCGGCCTACGCCTCGCTCATCGAGCGCACCTGGTTCGCGCTGCGAACGGAGCGTGTGCCGGTTCTCCCTCAAGGGCATCCTCCGATCAAGATCCTCCACCTGTCGGACACCCACCTCATGCCCGGTCAGAAGAAGAAGATCGCCTGGGTTCGTCAGTTGGCTGAGTGGTCGCCTGATCTCGTCATCGCGACCGGTGATTTCATCTCTTCGCCGAAGTCGTTGCCTGACCTGTCGCGGATGTTCGAACCGTTTTGGGGGGTGCCAGGTTTCTTCGTGTTCGGTTCGAATGATTTCTTCGAGCCCATCCCGGTCAATCCGCTGCGTTACCTCAAGTCGCGAAGCACGGTGACTCGACGCCCGACGTTGCCGACGGGAGCGTTGAAGACGCTGTTCGAAGAGGGCGGTTGGGTCGATCTCGAGGAGCGCCGTTTCGAGACGACGGTGGCGGGCACGACGATCGAGTTCCGCGGCTGCGGCGACGCTCATATCAACCGTGCCCACTACGAGATGGTGGCTGGCCAACCCGACTCGTCGGCTGATCTCGCCATCGGAGTCACCCACTCCCCCTACCTGCGCGTTCTCGACGCGATGACGGACGATGGTCTAGATCTCATCGTGGCGGGCCACACCCACGGCGGCCAGGTCTGCCTGCCCGGCTATGGAGCGCTGGTGACGAATTGCGATCTCGACCGAGGCCGGGTCAAGGGTTTGCACCACCACCGGGTCGGCCTCAAGCGTTCATTCCTCCAGGTCTCCGCCGGTCTCGGCACGTCGCCGTACGCCCCCTATCGTTTCTGCTGCCGCCCCGAGGCCAGCCTCCTCATGTTGGTCCCGAGAGATTCTTGAGCTAAACTGATCCCCGGCTCCCACCCCAGGGATCTTCCGAGAATCGTTAGCGATTCGAGGGGTCTCAAGTGTGGTGGCCGGTTGTTCTCAGCCCACGGGGTGTGGCGCAGCTTGGTAGCGCGCTTCGTTCGGGACGAAGAGGTCGCAGGTTCAAATCCTGTCACCCCGACGCAGGCCGAGAGCACAGGGGAGAATACAAGAGTTCCCCCCACACAAAGTTCGCAAAGAGCCGCCCGCAGGGCGGCTCTTT